>DASXLJ010000014.1:0-11653 GCA_036496305.1 Gaiellaceae bacterium
CGGCTACTGCATCGAGGACTCCGAGGACGGCGGCACCACGACGTATGACTACGTCGGCGGCACCCCCGGCTCGGCTCTGCAGACCGGGTACGTCAGCGCCACCATGCAGCCGGGCACCTGCCTGCTCGCAGTCGGCGTCGCTGCCACCTAAACCCACCAGGCACTTGCTGGGCACGGAGGGCGCGGGAAACCGCGCCCTCCTTGTTACTCGAGGGCGCGGGAAACCGCGCCCTCCACGTTTATGCGAGAGCGCGCTCGAGCGCAGCGCGGTCGGCGGGCTCCCCGTGCGCGGGCAGGACGAGCTCGACGGGCAGATCGAGGAGAGGTCTGAGCTCCGCGGCGATCTCGTCGCGGGTCTTGTGCTTCCGGCCGCCCAGCTGGATGCCGAGCCCGTTACCGAAGTCCGACAGCGAGTCGCCGCTCACGATGACGTTGCGCGCGGGGATCCAGAGGACGAGGTCGTTGTCCTCGCGGCCGGCGTAGGCAAAGATCCCGAACGGCCACTTGCCCGGCGCGAGGAACTCGCCCTCGCCCTCGCCGGCGCGGAGCCACGCGAGATCGTCGCTCTCGATCCCGCGCACCTGGTCGGGGTCGACGCCGAACTTCTCCACCCAGTCCTCCCACGTGTCGGCGGGCGGCGTGTGGATCGGCAGGCCGAGCTCGCGCGCGTTGCGCTCGTGGTACGGCGCCGTGAGGACGACCGCCGTCGCGCGCTCGCGCAACTCGTCGGGAACTGCGAGCGGGTCGAAGAGGACGAAATCGCCGTTGAGCTCGATCGCGTAGGAGGAGACGACCTCGGGCCACCACTGCTCGTCGTTCCAGTCGGGATGTGGTGCGGTCCAGTGCCACACGCCGGGGCGAAGCTCGCGCATGTTCCGGAATCTAAGTGACACTCGACGCGTTCGCGGCGTATAAGGGACGGAATGAAGCGCGTGCTCCTGCTCCTCTTCGCGGCTGTGCTTCTCAGCGCTTGCGCCGGAGCACGGAATATCTCGGAGGTCCGTCCGGCGCAGATGCACGCGAGCGTTCGCGCGATCGCCGCGTTCCGCGAGCACCACGCGACGTTGAAGGCCAACAACCTCATCCGGCGGATCCCGCTACCCGCCGGTGCACACCCGACTCCCGTGCCGCCTTCGCTTCGCACCTCGAATCTCGGCGTATCGGTCCTCACGCAGTTCGCGTACGTCCATCGCGCCGTGCTCATCCCCAAGCCCCTTGGCGTGATCGCGCGATATGTCAAGGCGAATCCCGTACCGGGTTTCGAGAATCACACCGGCTCGCTCAACTCGCTCGGCTTCGACCGTGAGCCGGCCCACAGCTGGCCGATGCAGCGCATGTACGAGCTCTCGTACGCCCCGGCCGCGAGGCATGGCTGGACCGTCGTCAAGGAAGAAGCCGCGGCGGCCTGGATCTATCCGCGTTCGCCGCAGGAAAAAGTGCCGCGCGGAGTACGGGAGATCGACATCCGCGGCGGAGGAGTCGATCAGCGCGTCACGGATCGGGCGAAGGTCGCGCAGATCGTCCAGTGGTTCGACGGGCTCAACGTCGCTCCGTCCGGTGTCGTCGTGAGCTGCATGATCAATCTCTCGACGCAGCTGAACTTCGTTTTTTCGCGGCGCGGGGGGACGAACGCTCGCAACCGCGACCGTTCCGTCGGAGGATTCGAGCAGCTGCAACCCGGTCTCTTTCAGCCGCGGCGCGCCGCTCATCGACCACCGCTACGGAAGGTACGCGTTCGTCAGCCGGGTGCAGCGTTTGCTCGGCGTCTGCTTCCGCGACGCTACGCGGCGCTGCCGCTGAGGACGTCGACGACGCGCTCCTCGGCGCCGTCGGCGTAGCCCGCGCCGAGCTTGTCCTCGAGCAGCTGCTTCAACTCTCCGCTCTCGGCGAGCTCCTGCGTGATGTCGGCGCCTCCGACGAGCTCGCCCTTCACGAACACCTGCGGGATCGTCGGCCAGCCGGACAGCTCCTGGAGCTCCTGCCGGATCGTCGGGTCGCGCATGATGTCGACCGCCGTGACCGGAGCACCCTGCGCGCGCAGCGCCTCGAGCGCGCGGCCCGAGTTGCCGCACATCACGAACTGCGGCGTGCCCTTCATGAAGAGCACGACCGGCTCGTTCTCGATGGTGTCCTTGATCCGATCAGCAAGCTCTGTCATGCCGTTCCTTTCGTTTTGATTCGAAGCTCGTGGATGGTGCCGTCGCGGAGCGGCTCGGCGAGCGCGTCGTTCACGAGCCGGTGCTGTTCGAGGAGCGACAGTCCCGCGAAGCGCGGGCTCGCGACGGTCACCTGGAAATGGTCGCCGCCGCCGGTGCGATCCTCGACCGAAAGCTCCGCCGCGTCGGGGAACGCGTCGTGGAGCAGCGATTCGAGACGGTCGACGGCCATGCGAGGAGACTAGCCGCGGGCTAGACGGTTACCGCGCGCTCGCCGGCGTCGGCCCGCGCGAGCCACGGCTTCGCGTCGAGGCGTTCGAGCGTTGCGCGCGCGTCGGTGGGAACCGCAGGCCCGCCGGCTTCGGCTAGCTCGACGCGTGTCGCTGCTTCGAAGAAGGCCATCCCTTCCGCCGCGAACCGCCGCGCCGCCGCCTCGAGCTCCTCCACGGCGCCCGCCGAGTCGCCGCGCAGCGCGAGCAACCTGCCGCGGAACCGGGCGTACGTCGCCTCGATGTACGGCGCCCGCTCGACGCCGGACAGCCCGTCGCGGACAGCGAGCCGGTCTTCGAGGGACTCGGCATCGCCCGCGTCGGCGAGCGAATTCAGCTCATATGCCCAGCTGAACGAGTCGACACCGGTGTGGATCCGGGCGTCGACCGCCTGCACCTCCCGCTGCATCGCGGCGGCCTCGGCGAATCGGCCTTCCGCGTGGAGGACGATGCCCTCGACGCGCATGATCCCGGCTGAGACCTGGGCGTCGTCGCTCGCCTTGAACGGCTCGAGCGTCGCCAAGGCGTCGCGGCAGTCGTCGACCCGGCCGCGACCCACCGCGGGGTAGATGATGGCGTTGGCGCGGAACAGCACCGTGTACGGGCTTGTTGCAGAGAAACGTTCGACGAGCTCGTCGCATATCTCCCACTCGCCGAGCATCCAGGCGCCGAGTGTCAAGAAGCTGAGGAACTGCTGCTCGTGCTCGCGCTGGCCGCGGCGACGGGAGATCTCGGCTCCCTCCTCCGCGAGACCCCGCAATTCCGTGAATCGGTTGAACCACGAAAGCGTGACGCAGCTGTTGTTGATCGCCCGCAAAAGGGTGTTGCCCATCTCGTGCTTGCGTCCGAGTTCGACCGCACGCTCGAGAAGCGCGCTGGCCTCCTCGTAGCGGCCGCTCGAGCCGAGGAGGAGGTTCTTCGTGTTGAGGGCGTCGGCAAGGACCTGCGGAGCCGGGAGTGCTTCGGCGATCTCGAGGGCTCGATCGACTCGTTCTCGCGCGAGGTCGGGCTCACCGAGGAAGTACGTCAGCCGCGCATACATCTCGACGAGCTCCGCAACCTCAGCGTCGGGCTCGTCGTCGGCGAGCACGGCAAGCGCCTCCGCAAGAAGCTCGACAGCGCTCCGGATGTCCCCCTGCCGCCACATACACAGCCCGAGCAGCGCAGACACGCGCGCCGCCGCGTGCGTCTCCTCGCCCCCGGAGTAGAGCTCGACCGCCTCGCGGAGCAACCGAATCGAGGTATCGAAGTCGCCGGCTGCCTGCGCCGCGTCCCCGGCTTGCTCGAGGAGCCGCGCCCGCACGAGCGCGCCCTCTGCGAGTCCGGCCGCCTTCTCGAAGTAGCGCTGCGCCTCCTCGCTCGCGGCAAGCGACGCCGCCCGTTCTCCGGCGAGCGCAAGGCGGTCACCGGCTTTCGCGCGCAGCGCCGCGGCGTCGTCGGCTTCGGGCGCCGCCTCGTATGCGTCGAGGTAGTGAGCGGCGACGACTTCGACAAGCTCCGCCTCTGTCGCGGCGACGGTCCGCTCGAGGTGCTCTGCCGCCGCGATGTGGCGCGCCTTCCGCTCCGTCTTCGAGAGCGTGTCGTACGCAATCCGCTTCAGCAGGTCCTGGAGGAAGGAGTACTGGCCGCGTTCCGGAGAGCGCGGATCGGCCTGCACCGAGAGCACCTCCTTGCGCACGAGAGACGTCAGCAGCGCGTCGAGCGTCGCATCGTCCCGCCCGGAGAGCGCGGCGAGCCCCGGCTTCGTGAAGCTCTTGCCGAGCACGGCCGCGTCCTGCAGGGCGCTCCTCTCGCCCGGCGACAGCCCGTCGAGCCGCGCGGCGATGAGCGCATGGAGCGTCTCGGGAACGTCGAGCGCCTCGATCGGCCCGGTGGGGCGGTAGACGTCGCCGTCACGCGCGAGGAGGTCGCGGTCGAGGAGCATGCGCACGGTCTCCACCGCGTAGAGGGGCACGCCCTCGGCGCGCTCGAGGATCTGCGTGCGCAGGTCGTCGGGCAGCCCGGGGACGAAGCCGTCGAGCAGCTCTCCCATCGCGGCCTCCGAAAGCGGATCGAGCGGCAGGGTCGTGCCGCCGGCGCCGAAGCCGGGGCGCTTCTGCGCGAGCTCGGGCCGCGCGAGCGCGAGGACGAAGATCGGGTGCGCCCGCGACCAGTCGAGGAGGTGCTCGATGAAGTCGAGGAGGCTCGTGTCGGCCCACTGGAGATCCTCGAAGACGAGCACGACGGGGCCGCGCGCGGCGAGGCGCTCGAAGAACAGCCGCCAGGCGGAGAAGAGATTCTGGCGCTCCTCCGGCTCGGGCTCGCAGAGGCAGAGGAGCTGCTCGAGGCGAGGCTTCACCCACGCGCGCTCCTCGGCGTCGGGCATCCACTCGTCGAGCATTGCGTGGAGCTTCGCGAGCGCCTCCTCGGTCGAGTCCTCCTCGGAGATGAGCGCCCGCATCCGCACCATCTCGCCGAGCGCCCAGTACGCGACGCCGTCGCCGTACGCGAGGCAGCGGCCGCGGTGCCACCACACGGTGTCGGCGAGACCGTCCATGTACTTCTCGAACTCCCACGCGAGCCGCGACTTGCCGATCCCGCCGATCCCGATCACCGAGACGAGGTGCGCCTTCCGCTCCTCCGCCGTCGCGTGGAAGAGGTCTTTCACGAGGTTCAGCTCGCGGAGCCGGCCGACAAACGGCGGCTCGAGCTCGCCTGCGCGCTGCGCGCCGCCTCGCTTCGACGTGACGCGGACGGCCCGGAAAAGCGTGGTCGACTCGCTCTTCCCCTTGAGCTCGAACGAGCCGGCGTCCTCGTAGGAGATCGCGGCGCTCGCGCGCTTCGTCGACTCGCCGACGAGAACGGTGCCGGGCTCGGCAGCGGACTGGATTCGCGCGGCCGTGTTGACGAGATCCCCGGCGACCATGCCCTCCGTCTGCGCGTTGAGCGTCACCGCCGCCTCGCCCGTCAGCACGCCCGCTCGCGCCCGCAGGTCGACTCCGACCTCCTCGCCGAGAGCTCTTACTGCGTCAACGAGGTCGAGCGCCGTGCGGACGGCGCGTTCCGCGTCGTCTTCCTGCGCCACCGGCGTCCCCCAGACGGCCATCACCGCGTCGCCGATGAACTTCTCGACCGTGCCGCCGTAGATCTCGATCAACCGTCGGCAGCGATCGAAGTAGCGGGAGAGGAGCTCGCGCACTTCCTCCGGGTCGCGCGATTCGGCGAGTGGGGTGGAGCCGACGAGGTCGGCGAACAGAACCGAGACGAGACGGCGTTCGGCCGTCGGCGCCGCTGCGGGAGCCGGCGCGACGGCGCCGGTTGCGAGCGCTGTGCCGCATTCGCCGCAGAAGCGCATGCCGGGCTCGTTCGCGGCGCCGCACGACGGGCAGCCCACGGCGAGCGCGGTGCCGCATTCGCCGCAGAACTTGCGCCCCGCGGCGTTCTCGAACCCGCACTCCACGCACGCGATCATGGGAGGACGGTAGCGCGCTAGGTCGCGCGGTTCCACTCCTCGCGCGTGTTCGTGTGCGGGAACGGCTCGTCCGGCACGGGCACGCCGAGCGCCGTGCACAGCGGCTCCCAGCCGTCGGTCGCCTGCCAATCGACGAACCGGCCGGATGGCGCGTCGCGCCGCACCGTCTCGTTCCACCGCTCGTAGTACGCCTGCGCGGTCGCCGCATCGTCCCAGTTCTCGCCGATCTCGCGCTCGAGCTGCTCGCGGAACATCGCGAGCCAGTTCTCGTCGTCCATCGGCCGATCGCCGCGTGCGAACGGGAGGATCGTTGCGTCGCAGCTCTCCCACCACTGCGTCGCGTCGCGGCGCGTCGAGAGAACGATCAGCGCGTCGGGATGCGCGTCCGCGAGCTCCTTCCAGAAGATCGACGCCGGCCAGTCGACGGCGGCGACGCACGCGCTCGGGAACGTTCGCCAGTCGGGAGTCTCGCCGCGGGTCGCTGCACGCCAGGCGTCGACGTCCTCGGGCCGCTCGAAGACTTCGGACATGTGGTAGCAGGTGCCTCCGAGCAGCTGTTCGAGCGCCGTCCTCAGCGAGCGCGTGCCCGTGCGCGGGAGCCCTGCACCGACGACGCGGAGGGTCACCGCTGGTGCGCGAGGAAGTCGAGGAGGTCGGAGCGCGTGAGCACGCCGACCGGCTTTCCCTCGCGCGCGACGACGACGGCGTTCATTCGGCCCGTGAGCGTTGCGAACACCTCGTCGAGCGTCGCCGACGCCTCGACCGCCGCGAGCGGAGGCTGCATCGCCGACGCGACGTCCTCGTGCACGGCGTCGGCGTTGGCGAAGACGCGCTCGAGGAGCGCGCGATCCTGCAGGGAGCCGATCACGTCGGCGAGCGACTCGCACTCGCCGTTGCGCACGACCGGCAGCTGCGAGATCCCGTAGCGCCGCATCGTGTCGATCCCTTCGCCGACCTTCGCGTGCGCGGCGATCGTGACGAGCTCGGGCACGTCGCCGCCGGCGTGCTTGCCGTTCAGCACCGCGTCGACGGTCGGCAGCGTGGTTGCGCGCTCGACGAAGCCGTGCTCGAGCATCCAGTTGTCGTCGTAGAACTTCGACATGTACGAGCGACCCGAGTCGGGGATCATGCAGAGGACGGTCGCGCCGTCCGGAAGCCGCTCCGCGACCTGCATCGCCGCCCACACCGTCGATCCGGCCGAGCCGCCGGCGAGGATGCCTTCCTCGCGCGCGAGGCGCCGCGCGGTTAGGAACGAATCGCGGTCGGAGACACGGATCCACTCGTCGACGACCTTCAGGTCGATCGTCTCGGGCCACGTGTCCTTGCCGATGCCTTCGACGAGATACGGATGGAGCTCGGACTCGTCGGCGGCGGTGTAGATCGAGCCCTCGGGATCGACGCCGATGATCTTGATGTGCGGCGCCTTCTCGTGGAACCAGCGGCCGACGCCGGAGATCGTCCCGCCGGTGCCGACGGAGATGACGATCGCGTCGAGTTCGCCGCCGGTCTGCTCCCAGATCTCGGGCGCCGTCACGTCGTAGTGCGACTGCGGGTTCGCCATGTTCGAGTACTGGTCGGGCTTGAAGCCGCCCGGGATCTCCTCGGCGAGCCGCGACGAGACGGAGTAGTACGACTCCGGCGACTCGTGGTCGACCGCGGTCGGCGTGATCACGACCTCGGCGCCGTACGCGCGCAGCATCGAGATCTTTTCCTGGCTCATCTTGTCGGGCATGACGAAGACGAGCCGGTAACCCTTCTGCGCAGCCGCGAGCGCGAGACCGACGCCGGTGTTGCCGGAGGTCGGCTCGACGATCGTGCCGCCGGGCTTGAGCAAGCCGTCGCGCTCGGCGGCCTCGATCATCGAGAGGCCGATCCGATCCTTGACCGAGCCGCCGGGATTGAGGTACTCGAGCTTCGCGAGGATCCGCGCGCGGCCCGCCGGCGAGAGCCGGTCGAGCCGCACGATTGGAGTGTTGCCGACGAGGTCGAGGATCGTCGGATATTCGCGCGCCGCCATCGCGCGTCAGCCTAGATCAACTTCCCTTGCCCTTCGCGAGGTCCCAACTCGCGCGTTCGCAGTACATCTCCGCCTTCACGCGCTTGTTGACGGTGGGAAGGAGCCGGTAGAGGCCGAGGTTCTCGAAGGAGAACGTGCAGACCACGCCGCCCTGGGCTCCGATGAGCGTGAGCGCGCCGTCGCGCTCGTCGTCGGCGCCGCTGAGCATGCTCTGGTACCACTGCCTCCACGACGACACGTCCGCCTGGGGGAACGTGACGCCGATATCGCTCACGTCGCACAGGACCGACCCGTCCGACGCGACCGTGCACTTCCACGTGAACGAGTCGATGCTCGCGACCCGGCTCGTGTCCGCGCCGCCGACAACGAACACGAAGTTCGACGGGAGCCAGGCCTTCTGCTTCGAACCGAGCGACCCGCGGATGTCCGCTCCGGACGGCTTGACGGTGGTCACCTTGGGACACGAGATGTCGACGGGGAGGTAGACAGGCTCCGTCGACGAGCGGTCGAGAGGCGGACACGTGATCGACGAGATCGACATCGTGCTCGCCTCGCTGCGGTGCTTCTCCTTGTAGTTGAAGTCGCCGGCCGAGATCGCCCCGCTCTTCCGCACGTAACCCTTGTCGAACGAGGCCTTGATCCAGTCGTACATCGGCTTGCCCATCGCGCTGCCGACCTGGACCGTGAAGTCCTCGTACTTGACCCCGGCGAGGTGCTTGCGCTGGACGATGTCGCCGGACGTCGGCGGGTCGTCGACGACATTTCCGCAGCGATCGCCGCCGTCCACACCGGCGACGAGGCCGACGTTGACACCGTCGATGTCGAGTGCAAAACGACCCGCGGTGTACGTGCGCTGGTCCGCCGCCGCAGCGCTGCCGGTTATCGCTCCCGCTCCGACTCCGGCGGCGCCGACCGCGACCGCCGCGCCTGCCGCCCGCCCGAGAAACGCACGCCGTGAGGTCCCGCTTGCCGCACCGTTCATTTCCGCCTCCCCTGTTAACTGGACTGACACAAACCTGAACGCAAAGCTACGCCTGCGGCGTGGGCGGAGTCAATGGCGGAAATGACGGGTTTTTGTGAAGGCCTAGAGCTAGAGAAAGGCAAGCGCGCGCTCGAGGAAGGCGCCGTGCGCCGCTACGACCGAGGCACGGCGCGTTTCCGCGATCGGTGGGCCGTACGTTCCGGCGAGCCACGCTGGAAGCCACGAGTAGCGGACTGCCGTCCCGACCGCGTAGACCCGTTCGGCCGCAGTCGCGAGCTCGTCGTCGTCGAGCCCGTCCCTATACGCCTCCCAGACTGCGCTCACCAGCCGCTCGGCTTCGTGCGCGGGGACGATCTCGTCGGCGATTGCGTCCGAGGCGAGCACGCCGGCATCGCTTCCGAGCGGGCCTGCACCGGTGTACGCCCAGTCGATGACGACCGTCCTCTCTTCCGACGGAAAGACGTTGGCCGGATGGAGATCGAAGTGGCACAGCGTGTGCGGCGCGCTGTCGAGCTGATCGAGGATCACTGTGCGGAGCGAGGCGATGGGCTCGGCGAGATGCACCTGTCGAGGCTCGAGGTACGCACGCAGGAAGCCTCGCGCCAGGTCCGCCGGGAGCCCGTCCTTTGCGATTCGCGCCTGAGCTCGTCCAAGTCGCCGGGCGACGTCGGCGATCCCTTCGACGGTCCAGCTCGCCGGCGGTCCGAGATCCTCGAGCCAGAGGGCAAGCGCGCCGTCCGGGCGCTCCGCGGTGTGGAGCAGGCGCGGAGGATGCAGCTCCGGCTCGAACCGGTCGGCGACTCCGTCTCGCAGCACTGACGGCTCGCGGAGCCACCACCGCGGATGCATCGGATCGGCGGAGGACGCCCAGTTCGGGTTCGGGCTCGCGTCCACGCGCAGCAGCTTCAGTACGGCGGAGCTCCCGCCGGCTCTCACCCGCCATACGCCGACGGTAGCGCCGAGCGGTCGGGGCCGGAGCGGTTCGAGATCGTCGACGTCATCCGAGCAAAAGACGGCAGCCGCCTCGTCTGCGGGAACGAGCTCGGCGTGAGACATCTAGTGGCGGAAGTGGCGGGTCTTCGTGAAGACCATCGCCGCGCCGGCGGCCGTCACTGCGGAGATCACCTCGTCGTCGCGCCGGGAGCCGCCCGGCTGGACGATGGCCGTCACGCCGGCGTCGAGCCCGAGCTGCGGGCCGTCGGCGAACGGGAAGAACGCGTCGGATGCGAGCGCCGAGCCCTTCGGGTCGTGGCCGAACTCCGCGGCCTTCTCGACGGCGATGCGCACGGCGTCGACGCGGCTCATCTGGCCGGCGCCGATCCCGATCGTTGCGAGGTCTTTCGCGAGGACGATCGCGTTCGAGGAGACGTGCTTGCACACGCGCCACGCGAAGACGATGTCGCCCCACTGCTGCTCGGTCACGTCGCCGGCGACGACGTCCCAGCCGTCGCGATCCTCGATCTGCGCGTCGGAGTCCTGCACGAGCATGCCGCCGAGCACGCGCTTGTAGCTCCGTTCGCCGGGCTCCTCGATGCGGCGCTCGTTGTCGACGAGGATGCGCGTGTTCTTCTTCTGCTGCAGCGCAGCGAGGGCGTTACCGGTGTAGCCGGGCGCGAAGAGGACTTCGACGAACTGTTCCGCGAGCTTCTCCCCGAGCTCCGTGTCGACCTCGCGATTGAGGACGACAACGCCGCCGTACGCGCTGACCGGATCGGACGCGAGCGCCTTGTCGTACGCCTCCTCGAGCGTCGCGCCGACGGCGACGCCGCACGGGTTCGCGTGCTTGACGATCACGCAGGCCGGGAGCGCGAACTCGCGCGCGATCGAGCGCGCGCCGGAGAGATCGTTGAGGTTGTTGAACGAGAGCTCCTTTCCGTGCAGCTGCTCGACGCGGGAGAGGAGATGCCGACGCGAGCCGCGCTCGGCGTAGTACGCGGCGCGCTGATGCGGGTTCTCGCCGTACGTCAGATCCTGCGTCTTCTCGAGCGAGACGACGAGCCGGTCGGGGAACGCCTCGCGCCCGTTGAACCACGTCGCGATCGCCGCCTCGTACGCCGCGCTGTGCGAGAAGGCGTCGGCGGCGAGCCGGCGGCGCGTCTCCTGCGAGACCTCGCCGTTCGCGCGCAGCTCCTCGAGCACCGGCTCGTATTGCTCGGGACTGCAGAGCGGAGCGACGTGGGCGAAGTTCTTCGCCGCGGCACGCAGCATCGACGGGCCGCCGACGTCGATCATCTCCACCGCATCCGCCTCGGTCACGCCCTTGCGCGCGGCGACGTCCTCGAACGGATAGAGGTTGACGCAGACGAGGTCGAACGGCTCGATCGCGTTCTCGGCGAGCGTCGTCATGTCGCCGGCCTCGTCGCGGCGGGCGAGGATGCCGGCGTGGATGCGCGGGTGGAGCGTCTTCACGCGGCCGCCGAGCATCTCCGGCGAGTCGGTCAGGTCTTCGACCTTTGTGACCGCGAGGCCGAGGCTCTCGAGATGCGCGGCAGTGCCGCCCGACGAGACGAGCGTCCAGCCGAGCTCGGCGAGCCCGCGCGCGAACTCGTCCAAGCCGGCTTTGTCATAGACCGAGATCAGCGCGCGCACAGTTCTCCCACGACCTCGGGCAGCAGCCGGTGCTCGACCGCGTGGATCCGATCTTCGAGGGTCTCGCGCGGCTCGACCGGCACCTCCTCCTGCCGGATCACCTCGCCCGTGTCGAGGCCCTCGTCGACGTAGTGGACGGTGACGCCCGTCGTCGCCACGCCCGAGGCGAGCGCGTCCGCGATCGCGTGC
>DASXLJ010000015.1:0-22452 GCA_036496305.1 Gaiellaceae bacterium
TCTGCACGTTGAGCTGCTCCGCGGCCGGGATGGCCGAGCGGACGTTCGACTTCGCCGCTGCCGTCTGCGCGCTGCCCTTGAAGCTGAGATAGGCAGGCACCGCGATGGCGACGAGGATGCCGAGAATGACGATGACGACCAAAAGCTCGATGAGGGTGAAGCCCTCCTCCGAAGCAAGCCGCGTCTTGATGCGATCGAACATGATGCTGGTCTCCTTCCGCGTGGGGATGGGGATGGTTGGGTTTCCGTCCCGTTATCGGTGGAGGCGGGCCTCGGGCATTAGCCCTCTAAAGGGGTAGGCCGAGCGCCGGCCGTAGCCGCTCGCACCAACCGCTCAAGGACTGCCGGGGGGCTGCCGATACCCCCCTCGATGTCGGACGGATCCTCCATCGACGCCCTGCTCGAGCAGATGCTCGCGCTCAATGCTTCCGACCTCCATCTGACGGTCGGCTCGGCGCCCGCTTTCCGCGTCCGCGGGAGCCTCGCGCCGTCCTCCGACGCCCCGGTGCTCGATCCGGAGACGACGAGGCAGGCGATCTATTCCATCCTCACGTCGGAGCAGCAGAAGCAGCTCGAGCTCGACCGGCAGATCGACTTCGCCTATTCCTTGCCGGGCATCGCGCGCTTCCGGGTCAACGCCTTCTTCCAGCGCGGCTCGGTCGGGGCGGCGTTCCGCCTCGTCCCCGGGCGGATCCAGACGCTCGAGGAACTCGGCCTCCCGCCGGTGCTGCACTCACTCGCCGAGAAGCCGCGCGGACTCGTCCTCGTCACCGGGCCGACCGGCTCGGGTAAGTCGACGACGCTCGCCGCGATTGTCGACGAGATCAACAAGACGCGCAACGACCACATCCTCACGATCGAGGATCCGATCGAGTTTCTCCACCGCCACAACAAGTGCATCGTCAACCAGCGCGAGATCGGCACCGACGCTCGGTCGTTCGCCGAAGGTCTGCGCGCCGCGCTCCGCCAGGATCCCGACGTCCTGCTCGTCGGCGAGATGCGCGACCTCGAGACGATCTCGACGGCGCTCACCGCGGCGGAAACCGGTCACCTCGTCTTCGGCACGCTGCACACGCAGACCGCGTCGTCGACGATCGACCGCGTCATCGACGTCTTCCCGCCGTCCCAGCAGCAGCAGGTGCGGATCATGATCGCGAACTCGCTGCAGGGGGTCGTCACGCAGGCTTTGCTGCCGACCGCCGACGGTGCCGGTCGTGTCGCCGCGCTCGAGATCCTCCTGCCGGACGACGCCGTGCGGAATCTCGTCCGCCAGGCGAAGGTCGAGCAGCTCTACACCGTGATGCAGACGAGCTCGTCGCGCGGGATGCAGACGATGGAGCAGGCCCTCGCCGACCTCGTGCTCCGCCAGGTCGTCGACTACGAAGAGGCGCTCGCGCGGACGACGCGGCTCGAGCAGCTTCTCGGTGTCCTCGAGCGCGCCGGCATGGTGATCGGCTCCGGCGGCGGCGGTGGTGCACCGATGGCTCCGCCCATGGTTGGCGCCGGCGGGCACAGCAACGGCAACGGCGGACTGCGGGTGGCCTCGTCATGAGCGGCACGTCCCTCATGAAGAAGGAGATCCGGCTGCGGCGCAAGCCGAAGGCCGAGAAGACCGAGAGCGCGCCGGTCGCCGCGAGCGAGCCGAAGAAGGACGGCGGCACGTCCTTCATGAAGAAGGAGATCCGGCTGCGGCGCAAGCCGAAGGCCCAGAACACGGAAGGCGCGAACACGGAAAGCGCGAACACGGAAAGCGCGAGCGCGGAGAGCGCGAGCACCGTGACCGAGCCGAAGGCCAAGCGCTCGCGTCCGTCGCTCCCGAGCCTTTCTGCTCCCAAGCTCTCGCTGCCGAAGGCGTCGAAGCAGTCGCGGCGGCACGGGAAGATCGAGCGCGTTGTCGGGTTGAAGATCGGCGGCTCGCAGATCGCGGCCGCGTGCATCGCGAACAACGGCAGCGCCAAGCTCGAGCGGATCGCCCGCGTTCCGCTTGCGAGCGGCATCGTCAGCGGCGGCGAGCTCCGCGACACGCAAGCGCTCGCGGATGCGCTGCGCACCTTCTTCGAGGAGAATGACTTGCCGCGCCACGGCGTGCGGCTCGGCGTCTCGAGCAGCCGCATCGGTGTGCGGAGCATCGAGCTTCCGGCGATCGACAACGAGACGCAGTTCCTCAATGCGATTCGCTTCCGCGCCCAGGAGGCATTGCCGATCCCGCTCGACGAGGCGGTGCTCGACTACCGCGTCCTCGACGAGAGGCAGGCGGAGGATGGAGGCCAGACTCTGCGGCGCGTCTTGCTCGTCGTCGCGCATCGCGATCTCGTCGACCGCTACGTCGATGCGTGCCGCCGTGCGGGTCTGACGCTCTCGGGGATCGACCTCGAGGCGTTCGCTCTGCTCCGGGCGCTTGCACCGCCGGCGCAGCGCGACGAGTCCGCCGTCGTCGCCGTTTCGATCGGGTACGACCGCACGACCCTCGCGGTCTCCGACGGCCGTCACTGCGAGTTCTCGCGCGTCCTCGCGTGGGGCGGCGCGGAGCTCAACGCAGCGCTCGCCCGTGCGCTTGGAACGAGCGAAGTCGAGGTCGAGTCCGTCAAGCGCAGCCTTTCTCTCGCCGGTGGCGACGCGCCCGAGGGTCTCAGCCCGGAGGAGGCGGCCACCGCCGTCGACGTGCTGAACCGCGGGATCGAGTCGCTCGTCCGCGAGCTCGTTTCCTCCCTCACCTACTACCAGTCGCAGCCCGGGAGTCTCGCCATCGGCGAGATCATCCTCACCGGTGGCGGCGCGAAGCTCGCCGGCCTTCCGGAAGCGCTCGAGCGGCTGCTCGGTGTCCCGGTTCGGCTCGGCGACCCGCTTGCGCGGCTCGAGGTGACCGGGCCTGTCGACGAGAGCGAGATCGGTTCGCTCGCCATCGCAGTCGGCCTTGGGATCGAGGACTAGAGGAGCCGGACGACGATGCGTGCCGTAAATCTTCTTCCCTACCAGCCGGGCAATGACGAGAAGCTCGGGATCGACCTCTCGGTCGTCATCGGCGTGGTGATCACCGTGGTCATTGCGGTGGTGCTGGCCGGCGGCTACTTCCTCGAGAAGGGCCACGCCGCCTCGGAGCGGCAGCGGTTGGCTCTCGTGCAGGCCGAGCTCGCGCAGGCGAAGAGCCAGCAGCCGTCCACGCCTTCGGCGTCGACCGCCCAGCTCCAGGTTCCCGTCGTGCTCTCGCAACAGGCGCCGTGGCACGTTGCGCTCGACGCCGCGCTCGCGACCCGCGTCTCGTGGGACGTGTTCCTCCAGCAGCTCGAGTACGTCGTTCCCGACAAGGTCAGCCTCACCACCGTGAGCGTCGGCGGAGCCGGCGCAACGGCCGGCGGGACGGTCGGGACGATCACGCTCGGCGGCTACGCGTTCTCCTCGGACGACGTCGGCGTCTTCCTCGCGACGCTCGCCCGCGTCCCGCATGTCTCGGACGTCACGCTCGTCAGCAGCACCGCGAACAGCGGATCGAGCATCCAGACCTTCCAGGTGACGGCGGAGATGGCCCTTCCCGCGGCGCTGACCGTGCCGCCGCCGGCAACCGACACGACGACCACCACCTCCGGAGGCTAGGGATGTCGCTCTCGAAACGCCAGATCCGCCTCATTGCGATCTTCGCGGGGATCAACGTCCTGCTCATCGTCGCCGGCTGGATGATGCTCGTCTCGCCGCAGCGCCATGACGCGGCGACCGCCGCGGCAAGCGCGCTGCTCGCGCAGAACCAGCTCGACACGAGCCTCGGCCAGGGCCCGGGCTCTGGCTCCCACGGCCCGGTGAAGCAGCCGCCGATCAACACGTCGTGCCTGTACAAGCTCGACACGGCGCTTCCGTCTCGGGCGGATCAGACGAATCTCCTCTTCGAGCTCAACCGGGTCGCGAAGTCGTCCGGCGTGACCGTGATCAGCATTTCGCCGCAGGCGGCGCAGGCCACGGCTCTCAATTACACCGTCGTGCCGGTCAATCTCAGCCTCAACGGCAGCTACTTCAGCGTGACGCGCTTCCTCCACAACCTGCGGTCGCTCGTCTCCGACCCGAACGGATGCCCGGTCGCGAACGGCCCGGCGTTCGGCGTCACCTCGGTCGCGATGACTCCCGGCGCGGACAAGGACGAGGCGCCCGCGACGGTCTCGATCGCGGCCTACTACTACGGCGTCACCGGCGGTGCGACGCCTCCGGCGAGCCCGACCGACACGACGACCACCACGACGGGAGGCTAGGAGCGACCATGGCGCCGAAAGCCGCACAAGACAGAGCGAAGAAGAAGGCTGCGAAGCAGAAGAAGCTGCTCATCGTGCTCGGCGTTCTCATGCTCCCGGCTCTCTACTACGCGTATTCGACGATGTCGGGCCTCGGTGGCAAGAAGGTCACCGCCGCCCCGCCGACGAGCGCGCCGGCGTCCGCGAGCTCCACCCCGGCCGCCCCCGGCACGCCTACCGACGCAACCATCACGCCTGGAGTCGCCGGCATCCCGGTCGTCGCCCTGCGCTCGTTCACCGCGCTCGGGCGCAAGGATCCGTTCCACGACCACGGCCCGAACCCGAGCGGCGCGTCGTCGTCGTCGTCGGGCTCGAGCAGCAGCACGAGCAGCAAGAGCAGCGGCAAGACGAGCGGTGGGAAGACGAGCGGCGGCGGAGGCGGCTCCACGCCGAAGCCCCCGACCGCGCCGCTGACCGGCGCCGTCATCTCGATCAACGGCAAGAAGCTCGCTCTCGCGCTCGGCGCGGAGTTCGGGCAGGCGCCCGGCCTGAGCGACGTCAAGCTCTTCCGCCTCGTCAAGGCGACGGCGAAGACCGCGGTGATCGGCGTGGTCGGCACGCAGCAGCAGTTCACGCTTCACGCCAAGCGGCCGCTGACGCTCCAGCAAACCGGTGGATGGACGTACACGCTCATCCTCGAGCCGCTCGGGACTGCCGCCCCGATGACGGTCCAGCCATCGACGACGCCGATCCACGACCAGGGCTCATGACCTCCTACGCCTACACCGCGATCAACGCGAGCGGCCTCTCCGTCGACGGCGTGATCGCCGCCAACGACCTCTCGTCGGCGCGCGATCAGCTTCAGCGCCGCGGCCTGCTCGCGGACAAGATCTCCGAGCTGAACACCGGCGACTCGATGGTCGAGAAGCGGATCTCGCTCGGCAAGCGCGTAAAGCCGAAGTCGCTCCAGATCTTCTCCCGCCAGTTCGCGACGATGATCGAGGCCGGCCTGAGCGTCGTGCAGGCGCTCGTCGTGCTCGAGGATCAGACGAGCGACGTGATGCTCGCCGATGTCGTGACGCAGCTGCGGTACGACGTCGAGGCCGGGCTCATCCTCTCGGAGGCGATGGCGCGGCATCCGAAGGTCTTCTCGCGCCTCTACATCGCGATGGTCGAGGCAGGCGAGGCGGCCGGGATCCTCGACATCGTCCTCGACCGCGTCGCGGTCCAGATCGAGAAGCAGGAGGCGATCCGCCGTCGCGTCAAGGGCGCGATGATCTATCCGGCGCTCGTCATGGTCTTCGCGACGTGCGTCTTGATCGCGATGCTGCTGTTCCTCATCCCGATCTTCGTGAAGATCTTCGCCCAGCTTCACGGCAACCTGCCGTTCCTCACGAAGATCGTCATCTTCGCGTCGAACACGCTGCGCGGCTACTGGTACATCATCATCCCGCTCCTCGTCGCGGCGCCGTTCATGTTGCGCTGGTGGAAGGGCACCGAGTCGGGGCGGAGGAAGTGGGACGTGTTCATCCTGCGCATCCCGATGAAGATCGGCGACACGACGCGCAAGGTGACGATGGCGCGCTTCTCCCGCACGCTCGCGACGCTCGTCGCGGCCGGTGTCGACATCATCAAGGCGCTCGAGATCACGGGAAGCGCGGCCGGCAACTGGGTCGTCGAGAGCGCGCTCGTCACCGTCCGCGAGAGCATCCACGCCGGTGAGGGGCTCTCGCAGCCGCTCGCCGAGAACGCCGTGTTCCCGCCGATGGTCGCTCAGATGATGAGGATCGGCGAGGAGTCCGGCGAGCTACAGAAGATGCTCGACAAGATCGCCGACTTCTACGAGGACGAGGTCGACGCGGCGGTCAACTCGCTCACGACGATCATCGAGCCGCTCATGATGATCATGGTCGGCGCGATCGTCGGCGTCATCGTCATCTCGATGTACCTGCCGATGTTCCGCATGTACCAGCTCATCGCGCACTAACTAACTAAAAGCCGACAGTCGCGGCTGACCGCGCTATAACGCGGTGTAATGCGGCGGCGCTGGTTGATCGCGCTAGGCATCATCGCTACTGCACTGGTTGCGGTCGGAGCCTGGGCGGCTGTGATCTGGTTCCGGGTGCCCGGTCCCGCGTTCACGACGAAGCAGTGGGCCTTCATCACTGCCCACTCGTCCGACCCGCGCTTTCGGCCTTGCTTCGGCCGCGCGGGGCACATCGTCACGTTCCCCGCGCGCACAACCACAGGGGTATCGGAGATCGCATCCGAGACGGCTGTCCTCCATGAAGAGTCACCGGCTGCATTCCTCTCTTGCATGAGGACGCGACTCCGCGGCGGCTGACCGCAGCGAGCGGCGGGCTAGGGGCCGCCTGGTTCCTTCGTCGTAGTCGTCGTCTGGGTCGTCGTTGTCTGGGTCGTCGTGGTGGTGGCGGTCGTCGTCGTAGGCGGAGGAGGCGGCGGCTTGTGGTGCTTGGGCGGCTTGGGGTGCTTCGGCGGTTGGGGCGTCGTCACGGTGACGGTCGTCGTCGTCTTTTTGTGCGGCTTCTTCTTGTCCGTCGTCGTGTGCTGCTTCTTCTTCGGCTTCGTCGTGCACGAGTCGCTCGGGCGGGCGTTCCGCCACGTCAGCGCGAACTGGTAGCGGCCGCACCAGCGCTCGAACTTGGGGCTGCTGAGGCTCGCGAACTGCTCGACGTGCTGCCCGTTCATCGCGAGGGTCATGTACGTGTGCCAGATCATCGCGGGGAACGTCCCGCCGGTGACCGACGGGATGCCGTGCACCGTGCCCATCGGCTTCTCGCCGTTCGGGTGCCCGATCCAGACGACGGTCGCGAGCTGCGGCACCCAGCCGGCGAACCACGCATCCGCCTCGCTGTCGGTCGTCCCGGTCTTGCCCGCCGCGGGCCGGCCGTAGAGCGCGGCCGCGGTGCCCGTTCCCATCTCGACGTTCGCCGCGAGGACCTTAGTCACGACGGCCGCGACTTTCGCGTCGACCACGCGGTGGCCCTTCGGCTTCGTCGCGTTCTCCGTGTGCCCGTCGGGGAAGATGACCTTGTCGAGGATCGTCGGCCGGTGCGCGATGCCGCCCGAGGCGAGCGTCGCGTACGCCGTCGCGAGATCGAGCGGGCTGATCCCGTTGACGCCAAGGCCGATCGACGGCACCGGTTGGAGCTTCGACTGGACGCCCATGCTGTTCGCGAGGTCGGCGATGGATTTCGGTCCGAGGTCGAGCGTGAGCCGGGCATAGACGGTGTTGTCGGAAAGGAGCGTCGCCCGTGAGATCGGGATCCGGCCCGAATATGTGTGCTCGTACGTCGCAACATGCCAGCCACTCGGCCCGGTGAACGGCGCGGAGAGGTACTGCGTCGCAAACGGGTTGATCCCGCGGATGACCGCCTCGGTGAGGACGAACATCTTGAACGTCGAGCCCGCCTGCCTCTGCGCGTCGGCGGGGATGTCGAACGAGACTTGCGTGCCGGCTTGGGCGGCCGCCATCGCGCGGATGTCGCCGGTTCCCGGATCGATCGAGACGACGGACCCTGCCGGATCTCCACGGCGGTCGAGCGTCTTGAGGACGGACTGCGTCGCCTGTGCCTGCGCCGTCGCCGAGAGTGTCGTGTACACCTTCAGCCCGCCCTGGCGCACGCGGCCGGCGCCGTATTCGGAGACGAGCTGCGAGGTGATGTAGTCGGCGAGATACGTCCCGGCGGCCGAGCCCTGCACCTGCGCCGGATGGAGTCCGAGTGGGCGCGCGGTCGCGGCGCGGTACGTCGCCTCCGAGATGTCGCCGGCCGAGAGCATCGCCTGCAGCACCTCGTCTCGTCGCTCCCTCGCCGCTGCCGGCGATGTGATCGGGTCGTACGTCGACGGCGCCTGCGGCAGTCCGGCAATGAGCGCCGCCTGGTCGAGCGTGAGCTTGCTCGCGCGCTCGCTGAAGTACGTGCGCGAGGCCGCCTCGATCCCGTACGCCTCATGGCCGAAGTAGATGTCGTTGAGGTACTCGGTGAGGATCCGGTCCTTGCTCCACTTGCGGTCGAGCTGCACGGCGAGGCACGCCTCGGTGAGCTTTCGGGTGAGCGTCTGCTGCGGGCTGAGATAGATGTTGCGGACGAGCTGCTGTTCGATCGTCGAGCCGCCCTGGACGGTGCCGCCGGCGAAGACGTCGGCCTTGAGCGAGCGGAGAATCCCGATGAAGTCGATTCCGTCGTTCGAGTAGAAGCGCCGGTCCTCGGTGTCGACGATCGCCTTCTGCATCAGAGGGCTGATGTGGTTGAGCCCGACCGGCAGGCGGTTGCTCGTCGCGCCGAGCGTCCCGAGCTGCCGGCCGTTCGAGTAGTAGAGGACGCTCCCTTGCGACGCGCCGTGAGCCTCGAGGCCGTTGAGGCTGCACGGGTAGAAGAAGACCGGCCCGGCGACCGCGTCGCCGATGGCGTAGGCGCCGATCAGAACGATCACGACGGCAGCGGTGTATTGCGCGTAGCGGCGCCAGCGGGATTTCGCCATCTCGGGGCGTTAAACGCGCGAGAAGCTGACGCGGTTACGGTCGGGTTTCGCGACCTTTGCGCAGATTCGTCGCGCGACGCCGAACGAGTCGCTCATCGCCGCGGCGTGGGGAGGGAAGTCACGCAGCCAATCGGCGACTGCGGTCGGCGCGGCGATGAGCAGGACTCGCTTCACAGGGAGATACGGCGCCGCGGGTGCGAATCGTCACCGGCCGAGGAGGCGAGACATGAAGCCCTTCTTCGCGGCGGGCTCCGGTTCCGGCTCCGGCGCGGGCTCCGGCTCCGGCGCGGGCTCCGGCTCCGGTTGTGGCGTCATGGGCTCCGGGGCGGGAGCCGGCTCGTCCTCGGGCGGCAGCATCGACCTCGGGACGTTGCCCCGTTCGCGCTGCGCGCGGATCGCGTCGTTCATCGCATCGCGGTGCGACTCGTCACCCACGCCCGCAAGGTACGCCGCATGCGGCCCGGCTCCTTTAGGCTCCCGGAGCGATGTGCTTCGACGACGACTCCGCCCCACCGATCCCGTCGATCTCCGGCGCCGCGATCTCGCACGAGGATCTCGTGCTCGATGCGCCCGACGGCAACCGCTTCGGCGCCTTTCTCGCGATTCCCGAGGAGGAGCTCGGCGCGGGCGTCGTCATCCTCCCCGACGTTCGCGGCCTCTACAGCTTCTACGAGGAGCTCGCGCTCCGCTTCGCCGAGCGCGGCATCGTCGCGCTTGCGTTCGACTACTTCGGGCGAACGGCCGGCATCGAGAAGCGTCCGAACGACTGGGACTACATGCCCCTCGTCCAGCAGTTGACGATGGATGAGGTCCAGACGGACGTCGGCACCTGCGTCGCGCACCTGAGCTCGATGGGCGCCGACCCGATCTTCACCGTCGGTTTCTGTTACGGCGGCAGCGGCTCGTGGGCCGCGGCTGCGTCGGGCCACGGCATCGCCGGCGCCGTCGGCTTCTACGGCCGGCCGAGCCGGATGATCGACCTCGTCCCGAAGCTCGACGCTCCGATCCTCGCGCTCCAGGGCGGCGACGACCAGGGGATTCCGCACTCCGACAACGTCGAGTTCGAGGAGGCGCTGAGCGCCGCCGGCAAGGACTACGAACTGGTCGAGTTCGAAGGAGCGCCGCACAGCTTCTTCGACCGCAAGCAGGAGGACTTCCAGGCGGCGTCCGACCAGGCCTGGCAGCGCACGCTCGACTTCATCGCCGCGAACTCGTAGCGCGACGCTCTACGTCGTCTCGCAGCTCGCGCGCGACGTCCTCGCAGCGTGACGGTGCTTCACGCACTCGCCGATCTCGATCTCCCATTTCGCCCCGGGAGCTGCGTGGACGTGGAGCCGGGCGCCGTGAGCGGTGAGGCCTGAGATCTGCGAGCCCTGCGGATCGCCGCCGCACTGGATGCCCCCGCTCCTCTCGATCTGCGGGACGACAACCGACATGCTCCCATGTCCGGTACATGCGGCGTAGAACATGAAGTTGCCGCGCACGGTGAACGGTCCAAAGGATGTGTCGCCGGTGCCCGTTTGACGAGGGGCGATGATCACGTTCGCGAGCCCCGACCTGAGTGGTAGGAGCGGCGGCAAGTGTGCTCGCGCAGGGTGCGCGCGTCCGGGCTGGGTCGTCGCGGTCGTGGTCGTGCTTCGGGTGGGCGGGCCGGTCCGCGAATGGGCAGCTCCGCACGCCGAGCTCGCGAGCACAACGGAGACCAACGCGAGTGCACCGGCGAGCTTGCGCATGGGAGGAGTTTGTCATCTTGTCGTTCGGTCACAAAGAGTCCGTGGCCGAGCTTGTCGTCGACTTCGTGCTCGAGCGCCTGCGCGAGTGGGGCGTTCATCGCGTCTACGGCTTTCCGGGCGACGGGATCAACGGTTTCCTCGGCGCGTTCGATCGCGTCGACAACGACCCGGAGTTCATCCAGACGCGCCATGAGGAGATGGCCGCGTTCATGGCGTGCGCGCATGCGAAGTTCACCGGCGAGATCGGCGTCTGCATCGCGACCTCCGGCCCCGGCGCGATCCATCTGCTGAACGGCCTCTACGACGCGAAGCTCGACCACGTCCCGGTGCTCGCGATCGTCGGGCAGCAGAACCAGATGGCGATCGGCGCGAGCTACCAGCAGGAGGTCGACCTCCAGACGCTCTTCAAGGACGTGTCCACCTACGTCGAGACGTGCGCGATACCGGCGCAGGCGCGTCACCTCATCGACCGTGGCATTCGCACGGCGCTCGACCGGCGCGGCGTCGCGACACTCGTCTTCCCGGCCGACGTGCAGGAGGAGGCGGCCGTCGAGTCACCGCCGCGCGTCCACGGCGTCGTCTATTCGTCGGTCGGCTACTCGCGGCCGCGGATCCTGCCGAAGGAGTCCGACCTCGACCGCGCCGCCGAGATTCTCAACTCGTCGAGCAAGGTCGCGATGCTCATCGGCCAGGGAGCGATTGAAGCCGCCGACCAAGTGGTGGAGACGGCCGAGACGCTTGGCGCCGGCGTGGCGAAGGCGCTGCTCGGCAAGGCCGTACTCCCCGACGACATCCCGTGGGTGACCGGCCCGATCGGGCTTCTCGGCTCGAAGCCGAGCTACGAGATGATGGAGAGTTGCGACTGCCTGTTCATGGTCGGCACGTCGTTCCCGTACGCGGAGTGGCTGCCGAAGGAGGGCCAGGCCAAGTGCGTCGAGATCGACCACGACGCGCGCATGATCGGGATCCGCTACCCGACCGACGTCCAGCTCATCGGCGACGCGAAGGAGACGCTCGAGGCGCTGCTGCCGCTGCTCGAGCGGAAGGACGACCGCAGCTGGCGCGGGGAGATCGAGAAGAACGTCGCTGAATGGTGGCGGATCCTCGAGGACACCTCGCACGAGGAGATGGAGCCGATGAACCCGTCGCGCGTCCTCTGGGAGCTCTCCGACGCGCTACCCGACGGCGCGATCGTGTGCGCCGACTCCGGCTCGTCGACGAACTGGTTCGCGCGCGACCTCAAGCTCCGCAAGGGGATGAAGGCGTCCCTCTCCGGCAACCTCGCGACGATGGGGCCGGGCACGCCGTACGCGATCGCCGCGAAGTTCGCGTATCCGGAGCGCCCGGTCGTCGCAATCGTCGGCGACGGGGCATTCCAGATGAACGGGATGAACGAACTCATCACCGTCAAGCGCTACTGGGACACGCACCTGAAGGGGAGCGCACCGCTCGTCTTCTGCGTGTTCAACAACCAGGATCTGAACCAGGTGACGTGGGAGCAACGCGTTCTGACCGGCGACCCGCGCAACCCGGCGACGCAGCAGATCCCCGACTTCCCGTACGCGAGCTACGCGCAGCTGCTCGGTTTCAAGGGAATCCGGTGCGAGCGCGACAGCGAGGTCGCCGGCGCATGGCGCGAGGCGTTCGCGAACTCCGACCGGCCGGTCGTGCTCGAGGTCGTGACGAACCGCGAGTTCCCGCCGCTGCCGCCGCACATCCGGCTCGACATGGCGCGGAAGATGACGAAGGCGCTCGCGCACGGCGACGAGGACAGCGTCGGGATGATGGTCAAGTCCGCAAAGGGCAAGCTCGCGGAGTTCAAGGAATCGTTGCGGCCGTAGAAACCGGGGTCGTTGAGACTCTCGCCGTCTCCACCCACGAGATCCCCGTCGACGGGCCTGACGGCAAGGAGGCAGACGGGACGCTCGAGTGGAGCTCGACGACGGTCGTCGCGGTCGAGCTGCGCGCGGGCGGCGAGGTCGGGCTCGGCTGGACCTACGGCCCGCGCGCCGTCGCGACGCTGATCGAGGACCTGCTCGCGGACGTCGTCCGCGGCAGCGACCCGCTCGTCGTGCGCGAGACGTGGGAGGACATGGGCCGCGCGCTGCGCAACGCCGGACGCCCGGGCATCGGCGCGATGGCGGTCGCTGCAGTCGACCTCGCGCTCTGGGATCTCCGCGCGCGGCTCCTCGGCCTGCCGCTCGTCGACGCGATCGGCCGGACGCGGGAGTCGGTGCCCGTCTACGGCTCCGGCGGCTTCTGCAACTACGCGCTCGACCGGCTGCGCGAGCAGCTCGGCGGCTGGGTCGCGCAGGGCATCCCGCGCGTGAAGCTCAAGGTCGGTCGGAACCCCGCCGACGACGCGCGCCGGCTCGACGCGGTGCGGGAGGAGATCGGCGACGAGCCGGAGCTGTACGTCGACGCGAACGGCGCGTTCTCGCGGCAGGAGGCGCTCGCGTGGGCCGACCGGTACGCGAAGGAGTGGGGAGTGACCTGGTTCGAGGAACCGGTCTCGTCGGCCGACATGACGGGGCTTCGCTTGATCCGCGAACGCGGTCCGGCCGGCCTCGACATCGCCGCCGGCGAGTACGCATTCGTGCGACGCGACGCGCTCAACCTCATCGAGGCGCGCGCCGTCGACTGCCTCCAGCTCGACGTCACGCGCTGCGGCGGCGTCACCGGTTTCCTCGAGATGGCTGCGGCCGCCCACACGCACAACCTCGACGTCTCGGCCCACTGCGCGCCGCAGCTCTCGGCGCACGTCATGTGCGCGATCCCGAACGCGCGGCACATCGAGTGGTTCCACGACCACGTCCGCGCCGACCGGAAGCTCTTCGACGGCGTCCTCGCGCCGGAGAACGGCGAGCTGACGCCCGATCGGTCCCGGCTCGGCCACGGATACGAGCTGCGAGAGTCGTGAGCATCTCGATCCCGAAGCGCATCGACACGCGGTTCCGCGGCGGCATGGCCGGCGTCGAGGAGATCGACCGCCGCTCGCTCGCCGCCGACCTGCGCGCGGCGATCGAGGGAGAGGTGCGCTTCGACACCGGCGCGCGCGCTCTCTACGCGACCGACGCGTCGAACTACCGGATGCCGCCGATCGGCGTCGTCGTCCCGCGCCACGTCGACGAGCTCGTCGAGATCCACCGCGTCTGCCGCGAGCACGACGCGCCGATCGTCCTCCGCGGCGGCGGCACGAGCCTCGCCGGCCAGGGATGCAACACCGCCGTCCTCATCGACTTCTCGATGTACCTCCACCACATCCTCGAGATCGATCCCGACCGCCGCCTCGCGCGCGTCCAGCCCGGCTGCGTGCTCGACGACCTGCGCGGCGTCGCGGCGGAGAAGTACGGCCTCACGTTCGGGCCGGATCCGTCCACGCACGCGTACTGCACGATCGGCGGGATGCTCGGCAACAACTCCTGCGGCCGCCACTCGGTGCAGTCGGAGTTCCACGGTCCAGGCCCGCGGATGGCCGACAACCTCGTCGAGCTCGAGGTGCTCACGTACCGCGGCGAGCGGTTAAGGATCGGGCCGGGCGGCGTCGGCACTCCCGACGAGATCGCCGCGCGCCTCCACGCGCTCGCCGACGCGAACGCCGACGAGATCCGCGCGCGCTACCCGCAGATCCCGCGCCGCGTCTCGGGCTACAACCTCGACGAGCTGCTGCCGGAGAACGGCTTCGAAGTCGCGCGCTCGCTCGTCGGCACGGAGTCCACGTGCGTCACGGTCCTCGAGGCGACCCTCGAGCTGATCGCGAAGCCGAAGTGCGTATCGCTCCTCGTCGTCGCGTACCCCGACAAGTACCGCACCGCCGACCACGTGATGATCGCGCGCGACCATCAGCCCATCTCGATCGAAGGGATGGACGACACGCTCATCCAGGACATGACCGTCCTCGGCATCCACAAGCACGAGCGGTCGCAGCTGCCCGGCGGCGGCGGCTGGCTCTTCGTCGAGTTCGGCGGCGACACGAAGGACGAGGCCGACGAGAAGGCGCGCGCCCTCATGCGCGACCTCGAGCGCGACGGCCAGCCGCCGTCAGGGATGAAGCTCTACGACGACGACTCCGCCGAGCAGCACATCTGGGAGGTGCGCGAGGCCGGCCTCGGCGCGACGGCGTTCATTCCGGGCAAGCCCGACACGTACGAGGGCTGGGAAGACTCGGCCGTTCCGCCGGAGCGTCTCGGCGAGTACCTCCGCCGGCTCGCGAAGCTCGGCGAGCGCTACGGCTACGAGAGCTCCCTCTACGGCCACTACGGCCAGGGCTGCGTCCACGCGCGCTGGAACTTCGACCTCGTCACGAAGCCGGGCATCGACAAGTTCCGCAGCTGGCTCGACGAGGCGAGCGACCTCGTGCTCTCACTCGGCGGGACGCTGTCGGGCGAGCACGGCGACGGCCAGTCGAAGGCGGAGTTCCTCCCGAAGATGTACGGCGAGCAGCTGATCGGCGCCTTCGAGGAGTTCAAGGCGATCTGGGATCCCGACTGGAAGATGAATCCCGGCAAGGTCGTCCAGCCGTACCGCGTCGACGAGAACCTCCGCCTCGGCGCCGACTACGACCCGTGGCATCCGAAGGTGAAGTTCTCGTACGCGACCGACCACGGCGACTTCGCGCACGCGGCCGTGCGCTGCGTTGGCGTCGGGAAATGCCGCACGCCGGGCGGTGTCGACGTCATGTGCCCGTCGTTCATGGCGACGCGCGAGGAGATGCACTCGACGCGCGGCCGCACGAGGCTCCTCTTCGAGATGCTGCGCGGCGAGGTCATCACCGACGGCTGGCAGTCGGACGAGGTGATGGAGGCGCTCGACCTCTGCCTCTCATGCAAGGGCTGCACGAACGACTGCCCGGTCAACGTCGACATGCCGACCTACAAGTCGGAGTTCCTCTACCACCGCTGGAAGCACCGGCTGCGGCCGCGGCACGCATACGCGTTCGGGCTGATCGACAAGGTCTCGCGCGTCGCCTCGCGCGCGCCCGGCGCCGTCAACTTCGTCAGCCAGACGCCGCCGCTCGCGCAGGCGTTCAAGCTCGCGGCGGGGATGACGCAGAAGCGCGCGGTGCCGACGTTCGCTCCGATGACGCTGCAGCAGTGGTTCAAGCAGCGCGGCGGCAGCGCGAACCCGACCGGCCGGAAGGTCGTCCTCTATCCCGACACGTTCAACAACCACATGCACACCGACGTCGGCGTCGCCGCGGTCGAAGCGATCGAAGCGGCGGGCTGGCAGGTCGTCATGCCGGAGGGACACGTCTGCTGCGGACGGCCGCTGTACGACTACGGCTTCCTCGACCTCGCCGAGCGCTACCTCCGCCGCAACCTCGAACAGCTGCAGGAGTGGTACCGCGAGGGCATTCCCATCGTCGGCCTCGAGCCGAGCTGCGTCGCGGTCTTCAAGGACGAGCTCGGCAAGCTCATCCCGAACGACGAAGACGCGAAGCGCCTCGAGACCTGTGTCTTCCACTTCGCGGAGTTCTTCGAGGAGTTCGACATCGAGCTGCCGCCGCTCGCGCGCAAGGCATTCGTCTGGGGTCACTGCCACCACAAGGCGACCGGCGGCATCGACCCCGAGGTCGAGCTCCTGAAGAAGATGGGCGTCGACGTCGAGACGTTGAACGCCGGCTGCTGCGGGCTTGCCGGCTCGTGGGGATTCGAGGCGGGCCACCACGAGGTCTCGATGCAGTGCGGCGAGCAGGGGCTTCTCCCGAAGGTGCGCGAGCTCGACGCCGAGACGATCGTCGTCGCCGACGGGTTCTCGTGCAAGACGCAGATCGAGGAGGGCGAGACCGGGCGCCAGGCTCTCCACGTCGCGCAGGTGCTGAAGCTCGCGCACGAGCACGGCGCCGGCGGGCCGCCAGGCCCGAAGCCCGAGCGCTTCTACTACGGCGTCAAGCCGAAGCCGTCGGTGCGGCGGCGCGTCGCGAAAGTCGCGGTGACCGCTGCCGTCGCCGGATCCGTCGCCGCCGCGCTCGTCCTGCGCCGCTCGTAGGCCGAACGGCCCATTGCGCTCGCGGCGCGATTGCTTCAGCGTGGGGCTGTGCTCGACGCGCTCTTCGTCGCCTGCTCGCTCGCGCCACTCGCGGCGATGCTCGCGTGCCTCTTCGCCGCGGTCTGGCTCAGCTCGAGCCCGCAGTCGCGGTAGCCGGCTTCGACTGCGCACGCACCGCGCTGAGCGGCTTCGCGACCTTCTCGAGCGAGAGACCCGCTGCCTCGACGCCGAGGAGTATTTCGACGACGCCGCCGATCATCATCATCACGCCGCCGATGACGAACGCGATCGTCACCCAGCTGACTGAGCCGGTCTCGATCATCTTCCCGAACGTCCACGGCGCGGCGATCGCGATACCGGTGCCGCACGCGTAGAAGAGCGCAATCGCCATCGCCCGCGTCTCCATCGGGAAGATCTCGCTGACCGTCAAGTACGCCGCCGACGCGCCGGCCGAGGCGAAGAAGAAGCACGTCGACCAGCAGAGCGTGAGCGTCGTTGCGGAGAGCGCCCCGCTGTGGAACAACCACGCCGTCACGAGCAAGATCACGCCGGAGACGAGATACGTGCCGGAAATCATGATTTTCCGGCCCACGCTGTCGAAGAGCGGCCCGAGGAGCCACGGGCCGAGAAGGTTGCCGATCGCGAACGGGATGATGTAGAGCGGCGCATTCGCCGCCGAGGCGTGGAAAAACGTCGTCATCACGGTGGCCATCCCGAAGAGCGTCGCGTTGTAGAGCACCGCCTGCGAGGCCATGAGCGCGAAGCCGAGCACGCCGCGCTCGGGGTATTCGGTCATCACGTGTTTCGCGAGGGCGACGAAGCCGATCGACTCGCGCTGTTCCACCCGGAGCGGGTCACCTTCGGGCTCCGGGAGGTTCGGATGCGTCTTCCGCACCTCGTCCTCGATTTCACACGCAACCTTCTCCGCCTCGTCGGCGCGGCCGTGGGTCAAGAGCCAGCGCGGCGATTCGGGGACGGTATTGCGGATGAAGAGGATGCCGATCGCAAGAACCGCGCCGAGCCCGAAGCCGAGGCGCCAGCCGACGTTGGCGGAGAACGTGTTGAGCAGTACGACGGTAAGTCCCGCGGCGACCGCCGTGCCGATCCACCAGGAGCTGTTGATCGCGAGGGCGACGCGCCCACGCACCCGCGCAGGGATCAGCTCGTCGATGGCCGAGTTGATCGCCGAGTACTCGCCGCCGATTCCCGCTCCGGCGAGGAACCGGAAGAGCATGAACGACCAGAAGCCCCAGGCGAGCGCGGTCGCGACGGTGAAGACGAGATAGACGCCGAGCGTGACCATGAAGAGCTTCTTCCGGCCGAAGCGGTCGGTGAGGTAGCCGAAGAGGAGCGCACCGACGACGGCGCCCGCGAGATAGAAGCTCCCGGCGGCGGTCGCCTGCGCCGTGGAGAAATGCAGAGTGTCCGACTGCGTGAGGACGGCGGCGATCGACCCGACGAGCGTGACTTCGAGCCCGTCGAGGATCCACGTGACTCCGAGCGCGATGATGACGACCCAGTGCCAGCGGCTCCACGGGAGCCGGTCGAGGCGGTTCGGGATGTCGGTCTCGACGACGTCTCCCGTCCCGCCGGTCACTCCGATCGCGGCCTCTCCCGTCACAGTTTCATCAACGGCGAGCGCCGCTCGGCGGTTACGCTACTCCGCTACACTGCGCGCGCCCGAGGCGCCGTAGCTCAGCTGGTTAGAGCGCTGCACTCATAATGCAGAGGTCGGTGGTTCGAGCCCACCCGGCGCTACTACAGCGTCCCATAAACAGATCTGAGAAAGAGAAATGGCAACCGGAGTCAGAGTCGCAATCACGCTCGCTTGTACCGACTGCAAGCGCCGCAACTATCAGACGAACAAGTCCAAGCGGAACACGCCGGACCGCGTCGAGTTCAAGAAGTACTGCCGCTGGTGCGGTGGGCACACCGTCCACCGGGAGACCAGGTAGGCACGAGTGGCGCGCACCGATCGTCAGCAGCGCCGCCAGCGCCGCGCCGAGAAGGCCGGCACCCCGCCGCTTCGTCCGGCGCCGCGCAAGCCTGCTCCCGAAAAGCCCGTAGAGGCTGCTGCTGTCGAAGCAGCGCCGACCCCCGACCGCCAGGCCGAGGAAAAGCGCGGGATCTGGGGCGTTCGTTTCATGCGCGAGGCGTGGGCCGAGCTGAAGAAGGTCGAGTGGCCGACGCAGCAGAAGGTCATCAGCGGCACCGCGGTCGTCATCGTCGCCTGCCTCCTCGTCGGCACGTTCCTGTACGTGAACGACCGGGTCTGGGGCTATGTCGTCCAACACGTCCTGCTCAGGTAATGGAGTGATGGGGTAACCGAACAATGTTCAAGTGGTATGTGATCAACACGTACTCCGGCCACGAGAAGAAGGTCAAGGCCAATCTCGAGCACCGGATCGAATCGATGAACCAGCGCACCCGGTTCCGCCGTGTCGTCGTCCCGACCGAGCAGGTCATCGAGACGAAGGACGGCCAGAAGGTGCAGGCCGAGAAGCGGACGCTCCCCGGCTACGTGCTCGTGAACATGGACATGAACGCCGACGCGTGGACGGTCGTGAAGAACACGCCGGGCGTGACCGGCTTCGTCGGCGCCGGCGCGACTCCCGCGCCGCTGTCGCAGCCCGAGGTCGACCGGATCCTCCACACGGCGTCGCCCGCGGCTCTCGCGTCGCGCGCCCAGGTCGAGTTCCAGCTCGGTGAGTCGGTCAAGATCACGTCCGGCCCGCTCGCGGACTTCGACGGCGAGATCACCGACGTCAACGCCGACGCGCAGAAGCTTCAGGTGATGGTCAATATCTTCGAGCGGCAGGTGCCGGTCGAGGTCGGATTCGAAAACGTCAAGAAACTGGACTGAGGTAGATGGCTAAGAAGGTTTTGACACTGATCAAGCTCCAGATCCCCGGCGGGCAGGCCAACCCGGCGCCGCCGGTCGGTCCTGCGCTCGGCCAGCACGGCGTGAACATCATGGAGTTCTGCAAGGCGTTCAACGCCCAGACGGCCGACCAGAACGGGCGGATCACCCCGGTCGAGATCACGGTCTACGAGGACCGCTCGTTCACGTACATCACGAAGACGCCGCCGGCGGCCGTCCTCATCAAGGAGGCGCTGCGGCTCGACAAGGGCTCGGGCGAGCCGAACCGCAACAAGGTCGGGCGCCTCACCCGCGCACAGGTGCTCCAGATCGCCGAGACGAAGATGCCCGACCTCAACGCCCGCGACGTCGAGCAGGCCGCTCTGATCATCGCGGGCACCGCCCGCTCGATGGGCGTGGAGGTGGACGGCTGATGGCTGCGCACGGCAAGCGTTATCGCAGCTCCCGCGCGCTCTTCGAGCGCGAGCAGGTCTACGCGCCCGCCGAGGGCTTCAAGCTCCTCAAGGAGATGGCCGCCGCGAAGTTCGACGAGACGGTCGAGGTGCACTTCCGCCTCGGTCTCAACGTCCGCCACGCCGACGAGCAGCTCCGCGGCACACTCATGCTTCCGCACGGCAGCGGCAAGGACGTCCGCGTCGCCGTCTTCGCCGAGGGCGACAAGGCGCGCGAGGCCGAAGAGGCCGGCGCCGACGTCGTCGGCTCCGCCGATCTCGCGAAGCGCATCGAGGAGGGCTTCACGGATTTCGATGTTGCGATCGCCACGCCGGACCAGATGGGGAACGTCGGCCGCCTCGGCCGCGTCCTCGGCCCGCGCGGCCTCATGCCGAACCCGAAGACGGGCACCGTGACGATGGACGTCGCGAAGGCCGTCTCCGAGGCGAAGGCCGGCAAGCTCGAGTACCGCACCGACCGCGGCGCGAACGTGCACGTCGTGATCGGCAAGAAGAGCTTCGAGCAGCGCGCGCTCGTCGAGAACTACGTGACCGTGCTCGACGAGATCATTCGCGCGAAGCCGTCTGCCGCGAAGGGCCGCTACATCCGGCAGATCACGCTCACGAGCACGATGGGCCCGGGCATTCGCCTCGATCCGCAGAAGACCCGCGGCATCGTCGAGGAAATTGACGAACAACCGCAGGAGACGGCTACAGTCCCCGCCTAGTAGCCGCCCCGCCTGAGACCGCTGGCAGTCCTCGCTCCGCACATTTAAGTGCTGGGGGGACGGAAGACCCGCCGAGGTGAGATGAAGAAGGAACAAAAAGAGACTGTCGTCGAAGAGCTGACCGCGCGCCTGAAGGCCGCGGACACGCTACTCGTGGCCGACTACCGCGGCCTGACGATGCCGCAGATCGACGATCTCCGCACGAAGCTCATCGCGAGCGGTGCGAGGTTCACCGTGACGAAGAACACGCTGACGCGCCGCGCGGCCGAGGCTGCGGGGGCCGACGCGCTGCTGGCGCTCCTCGAAGGCCCGACCGCGATTGCGTTCCTTGACGCCGACGGCGACATGGTCGCGGCCGCGACGGCGCTCTCCGAGTCCGCGAAAGACACGAAAGTCCTCGAGATCCGCGGCGGCGTGATGTCCGGCCGCGCGATGACGGCGGACGAGGTCGAGAGCCTCGCGACGCTGCCGCCGGCTGACGTGCTCCGCGGGCAGGTGCTCGGCGCGATCGTCGCGCCGCTCAGCGCTTTCGCCGCGCTTCTCAACGCGCCGCTCCAGAACCTCGTCGGGCTCATCGACGCGAGGATCGAGCAGCTCGAGAAGGACGCTCCCGCTCCCGCGGCCGAGGAGGCTGCACCGGTGCCGGCTGCGGAAGCCGAAGAGCCCGGTGCCGAAGCCGAGGCGCCTGCAGTGGACGAAGAGCCGGCTGCCGAGGAAGAGCCCGCCGCCGAGGCGGAGGAACCGGCCGCTGAGGCCGAGGAAGTTGTTGCAGAGAGTGCGGAGGCTCCCGAGCCGGCCGCCGAAACCGAAGAGGAGAACGCCTAATGGCAGTTGACACCATCTTCGACGAGCTCGGGAAGATGACCGTACTCGAGCTAGTCGAACTGAAGAACAAGATCGAAGAGGAGTGGGGCATCACCGCCGCCGCTCCGATGGCGGTTGCCGCTGCGGGTGCTCCCGCGGGTGGCGGCGGCGAGGCGGCCGAGGAGAAGACGTCGTTCGATGTCGTTCTCACCGAGGCCGGCGGCCAGAAGATCCAGGTGATCAAGGTCGTCCGCGCCATCACCGGCCTGGGCCTCAAGGAGGCGAAGGACCTCGTCGACTCGGCTCCGAAGCCGGTCAAGGAGGGCGTCGCCCAGGACGAGGCCGACTCGATCAAGGCGCAGCTCGAAGAGGCTGGCGCCACGGTCGAGCTCAAGTAGTTCGCTCTGCATGTAGCGCCGCTTGCTCAGCTGGGCAAGCGGCGCTACAGTTCTTGCCCAATACCGGCTTCCGCCGAGGCTTCGGCTTGCGGTGGGAGGGGTCTGTCCGGTACCCTGGCTGGTTGCGCCACGTTTACCCCTGCGGCGCGTCCCGCTCTCTCGTTCTGCCGCCGATTACTTGCCGAATCTCGCACGTCCCAAGGGAGGCTGTTCTTCTTGACCACGATGGTCGTTTCGCCCCGCGCTCGTAAGTCGTTCAGCCGGCTCGAGCATGTTCTCGACCTGCCGAACCTCATTGATATTCAGAAGGCTTCGTTCCAGTGGTTCCTCGACGAGGGACTGCGGGAGACGATCGACGACATCTCGCCGATCGAGGACTACACCGGCTCGCTCGCCGTCGAGTTCGGCTCCTACAAGTTCGGGGAGCCGGCCGCGTCTATTCGCGAGTGCCGGGAGAAGGATCTGAGCTACCAGGCTCCGCTCTCGATGACCGTCCGCTTCGTGAACAAGGACACGGGCGAGATCCGCGAGCAGACCGTCTTCATGGGGGACTTCCCGATGATGACGGAGCACGGCACCTTCATCATCAACGGCACCGAGCGCGTCATCGTGACGCAGCTCGTCCGCTCGCCGGGTGCCTACTTGATGGAGCCGAAGGACGCGACGAAGCAGGTCTTCATCGCGAACCTCATGCCGAGTCGCGGCTCGTGGCTCGAGCTCGAGATCGACAAGAAGGGCATCGTCTACGGCCGCATCGACCGCAAGCGAAAGC
>DASXLJ010000016.1:0-231433 GCA_036496305.1 Gaiellaceae bacterium
CGCGCCGACCGCTCCAGCTGAGAGCAGCGTTAGCGTGCAGATCCATCCGGGTCGCCTCCTTGGAGTTGAGAAGCCTTTGACAGCCCTCAGCCTCCAAGGCGGCCCGGATGAACCAACGTCCCTAGGAACTACAGCTAGCGGCTCACTCGCCAGACCGTCCCAAGTAACACTTTGTTACAAGGTCGAACGATCGGCCAAATGCGCCCAACCCGTGGATCCAAGCGGCGTACGGACCTCGCTAGTAACAAAGTGTTACTAGGAAAGACGTGGCCGTTCGGGGCGAGGAGCGGGTTGACGACAAGAGCCGCGCACGGGTTGAGGACAAGAGCCGCGCGCGGTCAGAACTGCAAGTAGATGAACGGGTGCGGCGATCGACATGACCGCCAGCGCCGCGACAACCCTGGTCGCGAGGCCGTAGACGAGGAGCGGCTTGAGCTTGAGCTTGAACTCCCACGTGTTCGGCGGGTTGAAGATCACCGGAAGAAGCCGCGCGTGTCGGCGTTCTCTGCGATCGCGGGCGTGAGGTTGCGATGAAGCCGCTCCGACTCCGTCTCTTCGACGGCGGCGGAATGCAGACCTCGGCGGCGCTGTTCGGCTGGCTCGACTCGATGCGAAGAGGCGACCGAGTTCGTGCTCGCCGGACGCTCAAGATTACGGGGCGAGACTAAGGACGTCTGAAGGAGCAACCCGTCAGCGAAGCCGCGCCGCAACGATGACGGCGAGCTCCGGCGTGACGAGGATCTCGCTCGCGGCGAGCCGCGGATCGCGATGGAGGAACTCGCGGATCTCGTCCCCCTCGACGGCGCGTCCCGGCGTCATGTCGTCCTTGACGATCAGGCCGCCAATCGCGGTAATGCCGACGACCGTCTCCCAGGCGCCGGGGCCGTGCTGCCGGATCCCACCGTCGGCGAAGACGAGATCGAACGGGCCGCGGCCGGACAGGAGCTCGTACGCGTCCCCCTCGAGGAGCTCGACGTTCGCGAGCCCGGCGAGCCGTTCGCGCGCGACGGGGATGCGTTCCGGATCGACCTCGACGGTGACGACGGACTGGGCAGTCTCTGCCATAACCGCCGCCGTCTCGCCGTACGCCGCTCCGAGCTCGGCGACGTCGCGACCGGTCGCGAGGACGCGGAGGAGCGCCTGGACTTCGGCGGCTGCGGTTGCTCCGTCGGTCACAATTCTTCCGCTCCGACGAGCCTACGCTCACTGGCCCATCGGGTGCCAGACGGTCTTCTGCTCGAGGAACGCGGCGATCTCCCACGGGCTCTGCACGTCGGCGCGGCCGTGAACGACGCGCTTGACGTTCTCCGCCGCGGCGCGCTCGAGCTCGGCGGCGTCTCCGTTCGCGCCCGCGACGTCGATCGCGTTGACGTCCATGTGCGAGGCGAGCCACGGCCCTAGCTCGGCGGCCGAGCCGGTGAGGAGATTGACGACGCCGCCGGGGACGTCGCTCGTCGCGATCGCCTCCGCAAGCTCGATCGCCGCGAGCGGACGCGTCTCGGATGCGACGGCGACGACGGCGTTGCCGCCGGTGAGCGGCGGCAGGATCCGCGAGACGAGACCGAGCAGCGGCGGCTCCTCGGGCGCCAGCACTGCGACGACGCCCGTCGGCTCCGGAACGGTGAAGTTGAAGTACGGACCGGCCACGGGGTTCGCGCCGCCGAGCACCTGCGGGAGCTTGTCGGCCCAGCCGGCGTACCAGACGATCCTGTCGATTGCCGCGTCGACCTCGCCGCGGCCGGAGCAGAGCCCGGCGAGCTCGTCGGCGCGCGACTCGACCATCTCTGCGAGGCGGTAGATGACCTGACCGCGGTTGTATGCGGTCGCGGCGGCCCAGCCGGGCTGCGCGCCGCGTGCGGCCTTGACCGCATCGCGAGCGTCCTTGCGCGAAGCGCGCGCGACGTTCTGCCCCTCCGCCTCGTACGTGCGCCCCGACTCGCTGCGCGGGAACGCCCCGCCGATGAAGAGCTTGTACGTCTTCTTGACTGGGAGCCGGCCGGCCATCGGTCAGATCCTCCTCGCCCGCTCGACGCAAGCGCTGTGACAAACGCTGTGGATCGGGTCGCCGCTCGGGTCGATCCGCTCGACGGCGAGGACGGCAAAGTCGGCGCCCTCACGCACGCTCGCGCCGCAGAAGTAGCAAGCACCGAAGCTCCCGTCCGGCTGCTGCTCGAGCTGGAACTCGTCGTTGAACGTCTTCGTTTGCCGGTCTCCGAACAGCTTCATTCGTCGAACCTCAGATACGGCTCGAGCCCGTGGCGTCCGCCCTCGCGGCCGAAGCCGGACTCCTTGTAGCCGCCGAACGGCGATGCCGGGTCGAAGCGGTTGAACGTGTTCGCCCATACGACGCCGGCGCGAAGGCGCTGCGCCATCCACAGGATGCGCGAGCCCTTCTCCGTCCAGACGCCGGCGCTGAGGCCGTACGGCGTGTTGTTCGCCTTCTCGACCGCTTCGTCGGGCGTGCGGAACGTGAGGACGGAGAGGACGGGGCCGAAGATCTCCTCCTGCGCGATGCGGTGGCTCTGCGCGACGTTCGTGAAGACGGTCGGCGCGAACCAGTAGCCCTTCTCCGGGAGAACGCAGGGCGGTTGGTAGATCTCCGCACCTTCCTCCTCGCCCGACGCGACGAGTTCTTTGATCTTCGCGAGCTGCATCGCCGAATTGATCGCGCCGACGTCGGTGTTCTTGTCGAGCGGATCGCCGACGCGGAGGGTCGTGAGGCGCCGCTTGAGCTTCTCGACGAGCGGCTCGTAGATCGACTCCTGCACGAACAGCCGCGACCCGGCGCAGCAGACGTGACCCTGGTTGAAGTAGATGCCGTTGACGATCCCCTCCACGGCCTGGTCGAGCGCGGCGTCGTCGAAGACGATGTTCGCGGCCTTACCGCCGAGCTCGAGCGTGAGCTTCTTCCCGCTGCCCGCGAGCCGGCGCTGGATCGCCTTGCCGACCTCGGTGGAGCCGGTGAAGGCGATCTTGTCGACGTCGGAGCTTTCCACGAGTGCTGCGCCGGTGCGGCCGTCGCCGGTGACGATGTTGACGACCCCGGCGGGAAGCTCGGCCTGACGGAGGACGTCGCAGAACAGGAGTGCCGTGAGCGGAGTCGTCTCCGCCGGCTTGAGCACGACCGTGTTGCCGCAGGCGAGCGCCGGCGCGACCTTCCACGCGAGCATGAGCAGCGGGAAGTTCCACGGGATGATCTGGCCCGCGACGCCGACGGGGCGCGGCTTGCGGTTCGGGAACGCGTACTCGAGCTTGTCGGCCCAGCCCGCGTAGTAGAAGAAGTGCGCCGCCGCGAGCGGGAGGTCGACGTCGCGGGACTCCTTGATCGGCTTGCCGCCGTTGAGCGACTCGAGCACCGCGAACTCGCGGGCGCGCTCCTGGAGGATGCGCGCGATGCGGAAGAGATACTTCGCGCGCTCGGAGCCGGGCAGCGACGACCAGCCGTCCGCGTACGCGTTGCGGGCCGCGGCGACGGCTCCCTCGACCTCGGCCGCCGTGGCCTGGCCGATCGAGGCGAGCGGCGCCTCGTCGCGCGGGGAGATCGTCTCGTACGTCTCGCTCGCGTCGAGCCACTCGCCGCCGACGTAGTGCCCGTACCGCTCCGCGATCCGGACGATGTCCGTCGACTCGGGGGCGGCGGCGTACGTCCAGTCGCTTGGTACCGCGACGCCGCTGGGAGTCGTGTCGACTTCAGCCACGTCTCACAGCTCCTCCCCAAACCCACTCCCCACCCTTATGGGAGGGGGCGAGGTTACGGGTGGAACAGTCGCGCGCGGGTGCCAATTTCGTCACGAAAGCGTGTCTCTTTCAGTCGCCGTCTTCAATCGAGGGTGAAGTAGTCGCCGCTCTGGTACGCGCCGGTGCGCTGGAAGCGGAGTTGCATGAGGATGTCGTTAAGGAGCGACGACGCGCCGAGCCGGTACAGGTCGGGAGTAAGCCAGTCGGGCCCGAGCGTCTCGTGCACGAGGACTAAGTGCTGGATCGCCTGCTTCGCCTGGCGGATCCCGCCGGCGGCTTTAAACCCGACGCGCCGGCCGGTCTCCTCGTAGACGTCGCGCACGGCCTCGAGCATGCAGAGCGCGACCGGCAGCGTCGCGGCTGGGTTGATCTTCCCGGTCGACGTCTTCACGAAGTCGGCGCCCGCCGCGATCGCGAGCAGCGTCGCCCGCCGCACGTTGTCGTACGTCCCGAGCTCGCCCGTCTCGAGGATGACCTTCAGATGCGCGCCGCCGCACGCTTCCTTCACCTGCACGATCTCGTCGTAGACCTTCGCGTACCGGCCGGAGAGAAACGCGCCGCGGTCGATGACCATGTCGATCTCGTCAGCGCCGAGCTCGACCGCAGACCGAACGTCGGCGACCTTGATCGCCGTCGGATACTGGCCCGACGGGAACCCGGTCGCGACCGCGGCGACTTTCACGCCGCTGTCGCCGAGCCGTTCACGCACGGCCGGGATCAGGTTCGGATAGACGCACACGGCGGCGCACGCGGGAACCGAAGGATCCGACGGATCCGGCCGCCGCGCCTTCGAGGCGACCGCCGACGCCTTGCCCGGCGTGTCCGCGCCCTCGAGCGTTGTGAGGTCGGTGGTGCGGATCGCGAGAAGCAGCGCCCAGACCTTCGCGTCCTTCTTGATCGACCGCTTCGCGAGCGACGCGGCGCGCTCCTCGAGCGCGACAGCGTCGACCGCGCCGATTCGCGGGAGGCGGGCCTCGAGCGGCAGTTCGAACCCGTGAGGCAGTGCGGGAGCCTGCGCCATACGCGGAGTCTAATCTCGCCGATTTGCTCGCTACTCTCCGCGCATGCCGAGAAGGGGGATCGCGACCGGAGCCGCCATCGCATTGCTCGCGACCCTGACGGCCTGCCTCGGCGCCGGATCCGCGCCGGCCACGAGCGCAGCGCGCACGCGACAGGCGCTCGGTTTCAACAACGAGGCCGAGGTCGTAATGGGGACGCTCACGGCGCCGCCGACCCGCCGGTTCCTCACGCGCATCAAGCGCGGGAAGATGGCCGGAGTCCTCTTCCTCGGCAACGACTGGCTCACGCGCTCGAAGGTCAAGCACATCACGACGCAGCTCCAGCACGCCGCGTGCACGCGCGGCGAGCCGCTCCTCATCGCGCTCGACCAGGAGGGCGGGATCGTGAAGCGCCTCGCATGGGCGCCGCCAACCGAGGCGCCCGCAGACATGAAGAGCCCGACAGACGCCCACGCGCAGGCGGCGGCCACCGCCGGAGCGCTCGCGCAGTCCGGCATCGACATCGACTTCGCGCCGGTCGTCGACACGCCACACGCGGCGAACAACTTCCTCGGCTCGCGCGCGTTTTCGCATAAGCGAAAATGGAACGCGTCGATGGGGAAGGCGTTCGTCCGCGGACTCCAGCAGAACGGCATCGCGGCCACCACGAAGCATTTCCCCGGGCTCGGCCTCGCCGGCGGAAACACCGACAACGGCGAGATCACCATCAAGGCTTCCGCGGCGAAAATCGAAGCGGACTTCCTCCCGTTCCAGACCGCCATCAAGGCCGGAGTCAAGCTCGTGATGGTCAACACGGCGATCTATCCGCATCTCGATGCCGCACGCAACCCGGCGGCGTTCTCGTCGAAGATCATCAACGGAATCCTCCGCGAGCAGCTCGGCTTCAAGGGCGTCACGGTCACCGACTCGCTGACCGCACCGGCCCCTTCCCGGATCCCTGATGCGGCGACAAAGGCAATGCTTGCAGGGTCCGACCTGCTGATCTGGGGAGCCGAGTCCGCGGCGGAGCAGGGCTACGCGACGCTCTTCCACGACGCGCCCGGGTCGGCTGCGCTTCGCGCCCGGCTCGCGGAGGCCTCCGGCCGGATCCGCGCGCTGAAGACGTGGCTCACGGCCCACGGCGGGCCAAGTTGTAGCTCGTAGGAGCGATTGGCGAACTGTTTTGAGCGACGGCGCTTACTTGCCGGCGAGCCGCCGCTGCATACAGAGGACGACGCCGTGTAACGCGGGCTCGGTCCAGTACCCGCCCTGCATCGCTGCGCCCGTCTGCTTCTCGCCGAACACGTGCTTGCCTCGCGTCAGACAGGAATGCACGCGCGGATTCGCAAAGTGGCTATCGAAGTACCCCGCATCTTGGGCGGCGCTCGCCCCGCCGCACGCAGCGACGCTGAGCGAGACGGCTAGGAGTGCAGAAAGCGAGACGGCGTGCTTCATAGCTTGATTGTCGGCTTCGTCCAGCTTTCCCTCAAGTGACATTCGCGAGCACTGGCCCGAAAACAATCCTCGCCTTCATTCGGCGCTCCCTGACTCTTCCTACAACCCGAGACGCTCGAGCGTCGCAGCGTCGCGGCGCCACTTCGGGCGCACCTTGACGCGCAGCTCGAGGAAGACCGAGTGGCCGAGCAGCTCCTCGATCTCGGGCCGCGCGCGCACGCCGATGTCCTTGACCATCGTTCCGCCCTTGCCGACCATGATGAGCTTCTGCGAGTCCGTCTCGACGAGAATCGACGCGGTCACGGTCTTCTCCTCGATCGACTCGACCTCGACGGAGATCGCGTGCGGCACCTCGTCCTTCGTCAGCCAGAGCGCCTTCTCGCGGACGAGCTCTGCTATCTGCATCTCGACGGACAGGTCGCTCCGCTGCTCCTCCGGGAAGTAGAGCGGGCCTTCGGGAAGCAGGCTGACGAGCTCGTCACGCAACTCCCGGATGCCGTCGCCGGTCTTCGCGCTGACGGGATGGAGCGAGCGGAAGTTCTCGACCCAGTCCGCCGCGTGGTGGTCGGGCTTGAATCGGTTGCCGGCAGCGAGAGCCTTCGGCCCGGCGGCAAGCCTTGCCGCGCTGGCCATCTGCTCGGCGATGTGCGACGCCTTCAGCCGGTCGACCTTGTTGAGCACAATGATCACGGGAACGCCGAGCCCGAAGACGCGCGACGCGACGAAGCGGTCGCCGGCGCCGATCCGCTCGCGCGCTGAGAGGACGAAGAGCACGGCTTCGATCTCCTCGAACGAGGCGTCGACTGTCTTCTGCATCCGCTCGGTCAGCTCGTCGAGCGGCCGCTGGAAGCCCGGGAGATCGGCGAGAACGAGCTGCCAGGCAGCGTCGCCTTGATCGGGCCCGTTCACGATCCCGAAGATCCGCCGCCGCGTCGTCTGCGGCTTGTCGGAGACGATCGCAACCTTCCCGCCGCAGAGCGCGTTCACGAGCGTCGACTTGCCGACGTTCGGCCGGCCGGCAACGGCTACGAAACCGGACCTCACAGCTCCATCCCGTACCAGTCGCCTTCTCGGCCCCACTCGGTGACGTGCTTGCGGAGGAAGCGGCCGCCCATCTTTTCGTAGAAGCCCAGCGCGTTCGGCTCGGCGCCCCACTCGAGCCGCTGCGCGCCCAGCTCCTGAGCACGATCGGCTGCGCGCCGAAAGAGCCGGCTGCCGAGCCCGCGACCCATCCACCGGGGATCGACCCAGAGATCGTCGAGAACGGCGATCCCGTCGACGGGTGGAACGAGTCCCGCCCATGCGACGAGCTCGCCATCCACCTCAGCGGCCCAGCGTTCCTCGTCGCCGGCGAACGTAAGCCCGTCGGCCCAGTCGCGCACGTAGGCGCGCTCGTAGCCCCAATGCGCCTTCGACTCGAAGGTCAGGTCGCGTAGCCGCTCATGGTCCGCCGGCTCGACCGGTCTCACGCTCACTGTTCCGGAAGATCCCATGTGTCCGGGAGAAGATCGTCGGCCGCGTACTCCGCGACCGAACCGTCCGCGCGGCGGAAGTAGACGCGGTCGAAGCGCCACTCGTGGATCCATTGCCGGCAGCCGCCGCACGGCGACGCGTTGATCGCGATCGCCTCGAGGTCGCCCGGCCGCAGCCCCTCGCCCGCCGCCTTCGCGATCGCCGACCGCTCCGCGCAGATCCCGAGCGGATACGCCGCGCTCTCGACGTTCCCGCCCGCGAACACGCGGCCGTCGCGCGCGAGCGCCGCGGCGCCGACGAAGTAGTTCGAGTACGGCGCGTACGCGTTCTTCGCCGCCGCGTCGGCCTGCGCGAGCAGCTCCTCGCCCGTCACGGCGTGCCGCCTCCGTAGATGAAGTGCCCGTTCGTCGTCACGTGGAGATCGAGGTGCGGGAAGTCGGCGGGCGTGCGGTAGTGCTTGACGATGTCCCACTCGCGGCCGTCGGCGATGCGCCGCCGCTCGACGCCGTCGTCGACGCGCTCGCGCCCCTTGTGCACCGGGTCGCCCTGGACGTTGTTGTCGACGAGAAAGACGCGGCCGCCGGGCACGAGGGCCGAGCGGACGAGACTCCAGAAATCGTCGAGCCGCTCGTCGGGCACGTGCGAGAGCCAGAAGGAGAAGAAGGCGACGTCGAACGTCTCCTCCGGCTGCCACGCAAACAGGTCGGCGACGACGTGCTCGGCCTCGTCGGTGTTGAGCGCGAGCGTCTCGGCGTTCGCGTCGACCGCAACGACGCGCTCGGCCATCCGGACGAGCTTCCGCGTCCAGATCCCCGTCCCCGCCGCGAGCTCGAGCACCGACCCGCGCGGCGCGAAAGCCTCGAGCGCCGCGTCCGCCTCGGCGACGTCCTCCCACCAGCGCGCGAGCGCGTCCGGCTCGAGCTCGTAACGACCGCGGCGATACCACCAGTCGTCGTACTCCGGCGCGCGCGCGGCGTAGTACTCCTTCTGCTCCTCCACGAGATTCTTCACACCGCTACCTCCTCCGCGAGAAACTCGTCCACGCCTGCAAGAGTGGCGGAGAAGCGCGCGGCGCGCGGATCCGACCGGCGCACGAGCACCGCCGGGATACCAATCGCCTCGGCGCCGAGGACGTCCGCGACGACGTTGTCGCCGATCATCCACACCTCGGTCGGGTCGAAACCGTCGAGCACGGACGCGTACGCCAACGGGTGCGGTTTCTCGTAGCCGGTGTCGGCCGAGCACGAGACCGCGGCGACGTAACGGTCGAGGCCGAGGCCCGCGACGATCGCGCCGAGCTCGGGCACGTGGTTGGAGAGAATCGCGTGCGTCCAGCCGTCCTCGCCGAGCCGCTCGAGCGCGGGCACGGTGTCCTCGAAGAGGCTCCACCCGGCGGGGTCGACGTACAGACGACGGGCCGCGGCAGCGAGCTCGAGCGCACGCGCGGGCGGATAGCCGCAGGCCTCGTACGCGAGCGCGAGCCGCGGCAGAACACTGTCCCACCAGGCGTCAGCGTCGCCGCACAGCTCGAGGTGCGGCTCGTCGGGCCGGTGCCACGGAAACCCATCGCGCAGGTACGGCCGCATGACCTCGGCCGTGTGCCCGTGCCCGGGCTCCTCCGCGTCGAGCGCCTCCTCGAGCAGGAGACTCCAGCCCGTCTCGCCGCGCCGGTGCGCGAGCGTCCCGTCGAAGTCCCAGATGAGGAGCTTCACGAGAGCGCCTGGAAGATCGCGAGGGCGACGAGCGCGCCGACGGCTCCGCCGTAGACGACCTCGGCCATCGAGTGGATGCCCGACTCGATGCGGGTCTGCGCGACGAGCAGCGCCATGATCAGGGCGAGCGAGGAGACGATGAAGCGGTGGTGGTCGCCGACGAGGTACGTCACCGCGATCCACGCCGCGAAGGCGAGCGCCGCATGGCCGGACGGCAGTCCGCCGCGCAGCGGAGTGCCTCTCCCCGTCCACGCCTTCGTCGCGATTACGAGGAGGACGACGAGCAGGAGAACGACGAGCGTAAGCGTCGCCGGCGCGTTGCGAACGCGGTCGAGCACGTGCGTCCCGCGCGTGCCGGCGGCGTCCTCGAAGACGAGGTAGGCGACGCCGAGCGCGGCGATCGAGGCGATGAGGACGGCGCCGGCCGCGATGTCCTTTGCGAGCTTCGCGTTCGGGTCGAAGCTCGTCGTCGAGACGTCGATCACGCCCTCGATCGCCGTGTTGAGCATCTCGGCGATGAGGACGAACGCGATCGCGAGCACGAGCGCGATCAGCTGCAGGCGCGAGACGCCGAGCGCGATCGCGGCGGCAAAGACGAGGATCGCGGCGAGGAAATGGAGACGGAAGTTCCGCTGTGTGCGGAGGACGTGGATGATCCCCTCGAACGCGTAGTTGAAGCTGTCGATGAGCGACGGCGCTTTGCCCGGCGCGGGGCGGCTCACGCGTAGAGCTCCTCGCGGGCTTCCATCTCGGATCCGTGGTCGTACCCGACGAGATGGAGCAGCGCGTGCACGAGCGGCTTCCGCCAATCCTCGCCCACCACATGCGGGCAGATGACGACGTCGCCGAGCTGACGCGGCAGTTCGTCCGGCACCTCGTCGAGACCGTCCATCGGAAACGCGAGCGCGTCGGTCGCCTCGTCGATACCGAGATGCCGGCTCTTCAGCTCGCGGCTCTCCTCCGGCCCGACGAACGCAAGGCCGAGCTCTCCCGACTCGACTCCCTCACCGGCGAGGACGCGCTGCGCGAGCGCCACCGCTCCCGCCTCGTCGACCGCCTCGCCGGAGCGGTTGTCGACGTCGACCTCGATCACCGCGAGCGCTGGGTCCCGGTCGACTCGGCGTGCTTCTTGTACGCCTCGACGATGCGCTGCACGAGCTTGTGCCGCACGACGTCCTCGTGGCCGAACTCGACGAACTCGATCCCGTCGACCGCGGAGAGGATCTGCTGCACCTGGATCAGCCCGGACGCCTGCTCGCGCGGCAGGTCGATCTGCGTGATGTCGCCGGTCACGACCATCTTCGAACCGAAGCCGAGCCGCGTGAGGAACATCTGCATCTGCTCGGGAGACGTGTTCTGCGCCTCGTCGAGGATCACGAAGCTGTCGTTCAGGGTCCGGCCGCGCATGAATGCGAGCGGCGCGACCTCGATCGTGCCGCGCTCCATGAACGTGTTGAGCTTCTCCGGATCCATCGTGTCGTAGAGCGCGTCGAAAAGCGGGCGCATGTACGGGTCGACCTTGGCGAGGACGTCGCCCGGGAGGAAGCCGAGCCGTTCGCCGGCCTCGACGGCGGGACGCGTGAGGATGATGCGCCCGACCTGCCGCTCCGCCAGGGCGGCGACCGCGAGCGCAATCGCGAGGTACGTCTTGCCGGTGCCGGCCGGGCCGATCCCGAACGTGACGGTGCGGTTGCGGATCGCGTCGACGTAGCGCTTCTGCGTGACCGTTTTCGGCGTGATCTTTTTGCCGCGGTGCGACCAGACGACGTCCTCGAAGATCTCGCGCACGTCCTCGGCCTGGTCGAGCGCGCCGACGATCGCGTCGACCGTTCCCGCACCGATCTCCTGGCCGCCCTCGACGAGCTCGACGAGCTCCTCGACGACCGCCTGCGCCTCGGCGACTCTCGTCTCGTCGCCGCTCAGCGTCAGCCGGTTTCCGCGTAGGTTGACGGTGACGGCGAGCCGCTCCCGCAGGGCGTCGAGTATCCCGTCGCCGATGCCTGCAAGCTCCGCGGCGACGTCGTTTGAAACGTCGAGAACCGTTTGCACAAGCCCAGTGTAGGCGCCGAAAGGACTCGTTCCAGATGGCGCGAAGTTGGCTTCAGCCGGACGGTCAGCTACCGTTCCCGCCTTCGGATCGCTTCACGCACGACTTTTCTCATGCGTCGCCACGGTCTCCTCATCCTCGTTGCTCTCGTCTTCGCCCTCGTCGTCGCGGCGAGTGCGGGCGCTCACTCGACGCCGGGGATCCGGGCAGCGCAGGCGCACGCTCGCGCGGTGCGCGCCGAGGTGCAGCAGATCGGCGTGAACCTCGAGGCCGCGATTCAGCGCTACGACGGCGCGCAGGTCGAGCTCCAGCAGGTCAAGGACAGCCTCGCCGCCAACACGCAGAAGCTCAAGTTCGCGCGCGAGAACTTCCACGCCGCGCAGCTGCGGATCATGGCGCGGATCTACTCCCTCTACGTGAGCGGGTCGCCGAGCACGCTCGACGTCATCGCCGGTGCTCAGAACCTCTCGCAGCTCGTCGACCGGGCCGAGGCGGCGGCGACGATGTCACAGCAGGACTCGGCGCTCGGCCGGGAGGCGCTCAAGTTCGAGCAGGCCGTCCAGACGCGGCAGGACAACTTGAAGGAGCTGCGCGCGAAGCGCGCGAGCGCCGTGCAACACCTTGCCTCGGAGAAGCAGCAGATCCAATCCGCACTCGCGCGGCAGCAGAGCCTGCTGGCATCGATCCACTCGTCGATCCACCAGCTCCAGGTGCAGGAAGCGGCGCGCGAAGCGGCGCAGAGGGCGGCGGCAGAGGCACGGCTCCGTGCCGAGCAAGCGGCTGCAGCGGCTGCCGCGGCCTCAGCAGCGCACGAGGCGCAGGGAGGCGGCGGCGTTCCGACGCTCCCGCCGGTCCTCGGTAACGGCGCCGGACACCCCGCCGCCGCACAAATCGCGCTCCAGTATCTCGGCGTCCCGTACGTCTGGGGCGGCGCGAGCCCGAGCGGATTCGACTGCTCCGGGCTCGTGATGTACGTCTACTCGCAGCTCCATATCTCGCTCCCGCACTACACCGTCTCGCAGTGGGACGTGACCCAGCCGATCTCGCAAGCGAGCGCGCAGCCGGGCGACCTCGTCTTCTTCAACGGTCTCGAGCACGTCGGGATCTACCTCGGCGGCGGCGAGATGGTCGACGCGCCGCACACCGGCGCCGTCGTCCGCACCGAGAGCATCTACGGGTTCGGCTCGATCGACGGCTTCCGCCGCGTCCCGTAGCTCGCGAAGCTGACGCTTCGCTCGCTGTCTGGCGGAACTCCGCAGCGGGAGAGCGCGGTCTCCCGCTGCTCCGTGCTGAGTGCGTGTTCTAGGCGAGTGCTTCGCGCACGGCGTCTTCGATGCCCTTTGGGCGCACTCTGAAATCCGCGAGCGCGGCGTCGTCGGAGACTGCGGTGTCGTAGCGGAGGCTCTCGATGAGGTTCGCTGCGAGGCGAGCGCGCTCCGGGATCAGCTGCGTGAGCGCCGAGGGCAGGTCCGACGCAGAGACGGGCGGAGACGGAACCGGAACGACCGCCGCGGTCGGCGTCCCTCCCGTTTGTCGCGCAACCTCGTCGACGAGTGCGCGGTAGGTGACGCGATCGGCGCCTCCGATCTCGTAGACGACGCTGTCGGTGAGCGGCAGTTCGAGCGCCTCGACGAGGTACGCGACGACGTCCTCGAGCGCGATCGGCTGGGCCGGGTTGTCGAGCCAGTCCGGCCCGACGAGCAGCGGGAGCCGCTCGACGAGGTCACGCACGAGCTCGAACGACGCGCTTCCCGCGCCCACGACGATCGACGCGCGGAACTCGATCGCCGGCACGGCGCTCGAGCGGAGGATCTCTCCGACCGCGCGCCGGCTCTCGAGATGAGCGGACAAGTCGGTTCCGTGGACGATGCCGCCGAGATAGACGATCCGCTCGACGCCGCGCTCGCGTGCGGCAGTCGCGAAGACTCCAGCTGCGTGGGTTTCCGCGTCGCCGAAGTCGCCCGCCGCTTCGAGCGAGTGGACGAGGTAGTACGCCGCCTCGACGCCCTCGAGCGCGGCAAGCATCGCCTTGCGGTCGCTGACATCGCCCTCGACGACGCCGTCGCCGCCGCTCCGCGAGAGTGCGCGAACGTCGTGACCACGCGTGCGGAGCGCGTCGACGAGCGCCATGCCGACGTGTCCGGTGGCGCCGGCGACGAGAACGGTCTTCACACGCGGCGACTCAGGACTCCGAGGAGAACGCCGAAGAGCGCGTGCCCGGTCGTCGCCTGCGCGAACGCCCGTGGATTCGTGAGGAGCGGCGGCCATTCGCCGTCCTTCCGCTTCGGATGGATCCTGTCGAGGACTGCCGTCGCCGGCCAGAACGCAGTGTTCTCGGCGACAGCCGCCGCGACGCCGTTCTTCACCCCGCGTCCGCCGAAGCGCGCGAACAGCCATCCGAACGTGAAGCCGCCGGCGGCGTGTGTCACGGCATTCGCGAGCGGCTCGAGGCGGCCCATCGTGATGAACGGCCCGAGCACCTCGCTGTCCGCGTACGGCGTCCCGAACACGCGCTTCAGGAGCGGATCGCAAAACGTCCAGACCGTTGCCGCGACGGCTCCGGCGATTCCCCCACGTGTCTCGTCGGTCATGAAGCCGAGAGTGCCCGCAGCCGCGAAGATCTACGCGTCGGTCGGTTACGCGAGCTTCTCGCGGACGATCTGGCTCACCTGGGAGCCGTCCGCGCGACCCGCGATCTGCGGCATGACGTCTGCCATCACGCGGCCGAGCTGGGCCATGCTCGTCGCGCCGACCTCGGCGATGACGTCGTCGATGATGTCCTCGATCTCGGACTCGCTGAGCGGCTCCGGCATGAACTCCTCGAGGATCTCGAGCTCGCGCTCCTCGGAATCGGCCTGCTCGTCGCGACCTCCTTCGCGGAACGCCTCCGCGGCCTCCACGCGCTTCTTCCGCTCCCGCTGCATGACTTGCAGCTCCTCCTCCTCGGAGAGCGGCCGCTGCAGCTCCTTCTCCGACTTCTTGAGCGCATCGAGGATGAGACGCAGCGCGTCGCGGCGCTCGCTGTCGCGCGCCTTCATGGCGTCCTTGATCTCGTCGTCGATTTCTTCGATCAAGCTCATGCCGAACCGCCCATGACGTGCCAGTGGAGGTGGAAGACCGTCTGCCCTGCGGTCGGGCCGACATTGACGGTCACACGGTAATCCGTCAAGCCCTCGCGCGCTGCAACGTCCGCGATGAACTCGAGCATGCGCTTCGTTTCGTCCGCCGGGAATTCGTCGATCTGGCGGAACGTGTCGATGTGCCGTTCCGGGAGCACGAGGAGGTGAACCGGCGCCTGCGGGTTGATATCGCGGATCGCAACGAAGCCGTCGGTCGCGGCGACGTGGTCGCCTTCGCGGTAGAGCATGCAGAAGAGACAGTCGTCGTTCATGCCGCGGCGAGCACTCCCTCGTCCGAGACACCGGCAGCGCGGACGCGGACGAGCTCGCCGACGGGAGCGGCTTCGGGGACGAGCCACGGCGAGTAGTCGTCGCCGTAGCCGCGGCCCGGGCGATCGACGAGCACCGCGTCCTCGGTACCGAGCTTCGAGCGCCAGTGTGCGAGGCACGCGTCGTGCGAGGCCGCGCGCAAACGCGCGCCGCGCTCCTTCTTCGCTGCGGGGGAAACTGGGTCGTCCTCGGCCGTGACGGTGCCGGGGCGCGGCGAGTACGGGAACACGTGCACCTTCGTGAGCCCGGCGTCGGCCATGGTGCGCAGCGTCTGCTCGAACGCGCGCTCGTCCTCGGTCGGGAAGCCGACGATGACGTCGCTCGTGAGGTTGAACTCGCCGCGTAGCGGCTCGAGGCGGCGGAGGTAGGTCGCGACCGAGTAGCGCCGTCCCATGTCGCGCAGTACGCCGTCGTCACCCGACTGGAGCGGGACGTGGAGATGGCGGCTCGCGTTCGGCGTCTCGCGCAGCGCCGCGATGAGCTCGTCGTTCACGTGGTTGATCTCGATCGAGGAGAGCCGCAGGCGCTCGAGGCCGGACGTCTCCCCCGCCTCGCGCACGAGCCTCGGCAGGTCGTATCCGGCGGCGCGGTCGCGGTAGCAGCCGAGGTTGATCCCGGTGAGGACGACCTCGCGATGCCCCTGCTCGACCCGGCGGCGGATCTCGCCGAGCACCGCGTCGGCCGCGCGGCTACGGGAGGCGCCGCGCACGAGCGGGATGACGCAGAACTTGCACGAGAACGAGCAGCCGTCCTGCACCTTGACGAAGGCGCGCACGCGGTCGAGGCGCGCGTCGGCCTGGACGCAGCCGATCGCGCCGACGTCGCCCGCGACGACGTCCGGCGTCAGCTCACTCCCTTGCGCGACGACCATGACGTTCTCGGGGAGACCGGCGAATGCGTCGCCGGCAAGGTTCGCGCCGCAACCGGTGACGTAGACGCGACGATGCGTGCGCGCGGCGCGCGAGGCTTCCTTGCGCGACTTCGCGACGGCCTCATTCGTGACGCAACAGGTGTTGACGACCGCGATGTCGGCGCCGAGATCGCTTTCGGTGTGCCCATCCGCGAGCAGCCGCTCGCGCACCGCGTGGGCGTCGACGTGCGAGACCTTGCAGCCGAGGAAGCGGACGGCGAACGTCGTCATGCGCGGGATCGTAGAGCGTTCGCCCGCGCACTGAACGCACTGCTCCGCATCGCTGCCCGCGCGGACACTCCGTCTTTTCCATCCCGAACCCCCACCCACCCACGGGGCAGAAGAAGGATGCACCGCGAACTGTGTCGCCGAGGTCGCAACTTCGTGCCAACAGCGAACGCACGTGTCCCGTGGCTGAGTTGAACCCGATCTAGATCGCCGACTCGAGGCGTTCCGCGCTCTCGGCCTCGGGCGGGTAGCCATACGCGTAGACGACGAGCTCCGCATCGCCGTGATTCGCGGACTGGAGCGCCGTCCCGGGATCCACGCGGACGACGCCGCCTGCCGGAACATCGACCCGCTCGTGTGGCTCGCCGAGGTACAGCGTGAGCTCGCCCGCGAGCACGACGAACGTCTCCTCCTGCGTTGCGTGCCGGTGGCGGATCCCCTTCGCGCCCGGCTCGTAGCGCCAGATGTTGCCGCGAACATGCGCGAATCCCGCTTGGTCGCTCAGCTCGGCGACGTGGCGCGCCGGCTCTCCGGGCTCATGCGGACGCGTGATCCAGTTCCAATCGTCGGGCCGGACGACGTCGAAGCTCATGAACGCTCCAGCAAATGCGCCGCCCAGCCGTCGACGACACGACGCTCGACCGCGATCCAGCCGGGCGCGTTTGGCGTGTCGCGTTCGAGGTAGCCGGACGTGATCGCGCGCGGAACCTCGAGCTTCGGGAGGATCCCCTCCACGACGTCGAGCGCGATGTTCATCACCGCGAGCTCGGCGGCCGGCGGCGCACTGACGAGCTCGACCTCGACGCCGTTCGCGACGGCATTCTCGGCGGTCACTTCGAGCGCGACCTCATCGAGGTCGAGCGCCGCGACGGGCGTGAACCCGAGCTTCGCCGCCGCGATGGAGAGGACGCCGGAGCCGCATCCCACATCGACGAGGCTCGTCGGCTCGACCTCCTGCAGCAACTCGAGGCAGAGACGGGTCGTCGGATGGGCGCCGGTCCCGAACGCGCGGCCGGGATCGACGACGACGGGAACCGTCCCGTCGGGCGCCGCCTCCCACGGCGGCCCGACCCACAACCGGCCGACGGTGACGCCGTGATGGAACGCGCGCCATTCGTCCTCCCACCCCTCGCTGACGTCCTCGACCTCGACGACGTCGAAGCCGATCGGCGGCTCGTCGGCGTACACCGCGAACGCGCCGTCGAGCTCCTCGACGCCTTCGGGGAAGATGTGGAGAAGAAGCACAAGCTCCGGCTCTCCGCCGACGATGACGTAGCGCTTCACGCCTCAGAGCTCAGCGAAACACGCCCTTGAGCTTGCCGAAGAAGCCGTCGGGTTTGTCGTACGTGCGCTCGTCCGAGTGCTCGTCGAACTCACGCAGCAGGCGTCGCTGCTCGTCGGTGAGCTGCCGCGGCACGAGGACGTTCACGAGGATTCGCTCGTCACCGCGGCCGAAGCCGTGGAGGACGGGCATGCCGCGGCCGCGGAGCACGACCGTCTCGCCCGGTTGGGTGCCGGCGCCGAGCTCGATCTCCTCCTCGCCGTCGAGCGTCGGAATCGTGACCGTCGCGCCGAGCGCGGCTTGCGTGATCGTGACGCCGACTGTCGTGTAGACGTCGTCACCCTCGCGGACGAACCGTTCGTCGGGCCGGACACGAACTTCGAGATACGCGTCTCCGGCGGCCTCGCCGGCCACGCCTGCGTGGCCTTCGCCGCCGAGACGGATGCGCTGCCCATCGTGGATCCCGGCCGGGATCTTGACGGTGAGCGTGCGCTCCTCGACGACGCGGCCGCCGCCGTGACAGTCGCTGCAGAGCGTCTCGATCCGCTTGCCCGACCCGGCGCAGTCGGGGCACGCCTGCGTCCGGACGAACTCCCCGAAGACGCTGCGCGTCACCTGCTGGAGCCGACCGGATCCGCCGCACGTCGGGCAGGTCGAGATCGCGCTTCCCGGCTCGGCGCCGCTCCCCTCGCAGTGCGTGCAGGTGACGGCAACCTCGAACGGAACTTCGCGCGAGACGCCGTGCGCGGCGTCGACGAGGTCGATCTCGATAGCTGCGGCGAGATCCTCGCCCCGCCCGCGCCGCTGCCGGCCGCCGAAAAGGACGTCGTCTCCGAAGAAGGCGGAGAAGAGATCGGCGAGGTTCCCGAAGTCGACGTGGCCCGGCTCGAAGCCGCCGCTGCGAAGCCCGGCGTGGCCGTAGCGGTCGTACAGCGCGCGGGTCTCGCTCTTCGAGAGCACCTCGTACGCCTCGACGACCTCCTTGAAGCGCGCTTCGGCGTCCGGCGCGTCGGAGACGTCGGGATGGAGCTCGCGCGCGAGGCGGCGGAACGCCTGCTTGATCTCGGCGTCGCCGGCCGTGCGCGAGACGCCGAGCAGCTCGTAGTAGTCGCGGTCGGTCGTCGCCATCAGGCTTCGTCGTATATCGACTCGACGAAGCGGGAGAGCTCTAGCGCTGCCGAGCGAACGGCGCCGAGCGCCTTCTCGTAGTCCATCCGCACCGGCCCGACGAGGCTCACGGCGCCGAGCGCGCGGTGGACGAGGCCGTAACACGCGCCGACGAGAGCGACCTCCGCGAGACCCGGATGCGCAAGCTCGTGGCCGAGCCGCACGAACGGACGCTGCGACGCGCTCGGCCGGCCGATGACGTCGAGCATGTCGGCGCGGCGCTCTACGAGCTCGAACAAGCTGCGATACGCGTCGAGCTCCTCGGCGCGCACCTCGCCGAGTAGATCGGCGGCGCCGCCGACGTAGAGCCGCTGCTCGGCGGAGACGAGCTCGGTGAACGCCGGGCGAAGCGCGTTGAGGAACGCATGCTCACGCGGCGAGAGACCCGGATCCTCGAAACGGCGCGCGAGCAGGCCGGTGCCGAGCTGGAGGCCGGAGACGGCTTCATTGAGATAGTCGCCTGCCCAAACTGCGAGTCCCGCGTCGACCGGCTCGTCGAAGTGGAAAAGACGCTTCGACACGCCGCCGGCGGATGTGATGACGACGACCATCACGAGCTGCGGCTGCAGGAGCAGCACCTCGACGTGACGGACGTGCGTCGCCTCGAGCGGGGGCGCCGAGACAAGCGCGAGAAGCCGCGTGACCTGCGAGAGCATCTCCGTGGTCGCCTGCAGCGCCGACTCGACCTCGGTATTCGTCGTCGTGAGGTCGAGCGGGAACGCCTCCGGCTGCGGCTCGAGATGCCCGAGCAGCTCGTCGGCGTAATAGCGGTAGCCGGCCTCGGTCGGGACGCGCCCGGCCGACGTGTGCGGATGCGTCAGCAGGCCGAGCGTCTCGAGCTCCGCGAGCTCGGCGCGGACAGTTGACGGCGACACGCGGAGGTCGGACCGCTCGACGAGCGCCTTCGAGCCGACCGGCTGCTTCGTCGTGACGAACTCCTCGACGACTCGCCGCAGGATCGCTCCCTGGCGTTCGCTCAGCTGCATGGTTTCCGGCATTTGCAGGTGAATTTTAGCCGTCGCCTCTGCTGACCTATTGGGCCAGTATCTCGGCCGTCACACCGCCGCCGAGGAAGCGTCCGCGCCGCGTGAGCTCGAGTGTGTCTCCGCCGTCGACTGCGAGACCGAGCTTCTCCGCCCGCGCGAGACCCGTTGGATCGAGCGCCGGACGCAGCCCGGAGAGCGCGAGTGGCTCGTCGAGGCGCAAGCCGAGCATCACGCGTTCGCGCGCCTTCGTCTCGTCGTCGAGCAGCTCGACCTCCCGGTCGTACCGGCCCTGGAGGTAGGACGCGAGCTTCGGCGTGTTCCGCCAGCGCCGCTCTTCGATTGTCGTGACCGCGCCGATCCCGAGTCCGAGGTAGTCGCGTCCGAGCCAGTAGGCCAGGTTGTGCCGCGAGCGGAGGTCCCGCCCACTCGCATCCACGCGGCAGAAGTTGGCCGTCTCGTACCAGCGGTAGCCGGCGCCGGTCAGCCGAGCGACAACGCGCTCGAAGTAGTCCTCGAGCGCATCGGCCTGCCGTTCCAGCTCGGTTCCCCAGGCATGGGTGAAGCGCGTCCCCGGCTTTGCCTCGAGCTCGTAACAGGAGAGGTGCTCCGGCTCGAGCGCGAGTGCGTCGTCGAGGTCGGCGGCGAGGTCGGCGGCGCTCTGACCGGGAATCCCGTAGATGAGATCGAGAGAAATGTTGTCAAATCCGACATCACGGAGATGATGCACGGCGCGCCGGACGTCGTCCGGACCGGCAGCGCGCTCGAGCACACGGAGAAGTTCCGGCTGGAACGTCTGTGCGCCGACCGACACACGCGTGACGCCCGCCGACCGCAGCGCAGCCGCGAGCTCGGGCGTGACGGTCTCGGGGTTCGCCTCGACCGTCACCTCCTCCGCGAGCGGCAACGCCTCGAGCAACCGAAGAAGCTCGGGAAGAGCGGTGAAGGTGGGAGTGCCACCTCCGAGGAAAATCGTCTCGACGCCGTCCGCGAGACTCGCGCGCTCGAGCTCCAACTCACGGAAGAGCGCATCGACGTACGCGGCGTGCTGTCCCCCGTGCCCGACTACGGTGACGAAGTCGCAGTAAGCGCAGCGGTGGGAGCAGAACGGCAGATGGACGTAGAGATGCCGAACGTGCCCGCTCATGCCGCGACTCTCCGTGGGCGCGGCACGAGCTCGCCGCCGCAGGTCGGGCAGATGTGCGCCATCGCCTCACCGCACTCGGCGCAGAAGGTGCACTCGTGTGAGCAGATGACCGCAGAGGCGTCCAGCGCGAGCGGCTGCGCACACCGTTCGCACGCGGCGCGCATCTCGAGGCTCATGAGCTCTTGCCGCCCTGCCCGATGTTGAGCACGGCGAGGAACGCCTCTTGCGGCACCTCGACCATCCCCACCTGCTTCATCCGCTTCTTACCCTTCTTCTGCTTCTCGAGGAGCTTGCGTTTGCGCGAGATGTCGCCGCCGTAGCACTTCGCGAGCACGTCCTTGCGCCGGGCTTTCACCGTCTCGCGCGCGATCACGCGCGAGCCGATCGCGGCCTGAATCGGCACGTCGAACATCTGGCGCGGGATCTCCTCGCGGAGCTTCTCGACGAGCAGCTTTCCGCGCTCGTACGCGAAGTCGCGGTGGATGATCAGCGACAGCGCGTCGACCGTGTCGCCGCCGACAAGCACGTCGACGCGGACGAGATTGCCGGCCATGAAGCCCGCGAGGTCGTAGTCGAACGATGCGTACCCGCGCGAACGCGACTTCAGCTGGTCGTAGTAGTCGAGGACGATCTCCGCGAGCGGCAACTGGTACGTCAGATGCACGCGCTCGGGCGAGAGGTACTCCATGTGGTCGAACGATCCGCGCCGCTCGTTGTTGAGCTCCATCACCGCGCCGACGTATTCCTTCGGGACGATGATCGACGCTTTGACGTACGGCTCCTCGACCTCCTCGACGTCGTTCGGGAACTCGGCCGGATTGTGGACGTCGCGCCACTCCGATTCGTTCTTCTCCCGTACGCGGTACTCGACGTTCGGCGCGGTGACGAGCAGGTCGAGATCGAACTCGCGCTCGAGCCGCTCGCGCACGATCTCCATGTGCAGCAGACCGAGAAAGCCCGAGCGGAAGCCGAAACCGAGCGCCTTCGACGTTTCCGGCTCGTAGAAGAGCGCGGCGTCGTTGAGCTTCAGCTTCTCGAGCGCGTCCCGCAGTTCGGGATAGTCGTCGGAGTCCGTCGGGAAGAGCCCGGCGAACACCATCGGCTTGACGTCCTTGTACCCGGGCAGCGCCTCGACGGCCCGACGCTTGACGGTGGTCAGCGTGTCGCCGACGCGGAGCGAGGAGACGTCCTTCAGGCCGGTGATCACGTACCCGACCTCGCCGGCGCTCAGCTGCTCGACCGGTGTCATCGTCGGCGAGAAGAAGCCGAGCTCCTCCGCGTCGAACCGCGTGTCGGTGGCCATCGTCGCGAGCGCGTCGCGGCGCTTGAACACACCGTCGACGACCCGCACGAACGCGACGACTCCGCGGAACTGGTCGTACGAGGAGTCGAAGACGAGCGCCCGCGGCGCGGCATCCGACTCGCCTGCAGGCGGCGGAACGCGCTCGACGATCGCGTCGAGGACGTCGGCGACGTTGAGGCCGGTCTTCGCCGAGATCCGGACGACGTGCGTGGGGTCGTCCCCGAGCAGATCGGCGACTTCGACCGAGGCGCCGTCGGGGTCCGCCGACGGCAGATCGATCTTGTTGACGACCGGGACGATCTCGAGGCCGTTCTCGATGGCGAGGTAGGCGTTCGCGAGCGTCTGCGCCTCGATCCCTTGCGCGGCATCGACGACGAGAAGCGCGCCTTCGCAGGCCTGCAGCGAGCGGGACACTTCGTACGTGAAGTCGACGTGGCCGGGCGTGTCGATGAGGTTGAGCTCGTGGCCCTTCCACGAGACCCGGACGGCCTGGGCCTTGATCGTGATGCCGCGTTCGCGCTCGAGGTCCATCGAGTCGAGGAGCTGAGCGCGCATGTCGCGCGCGGCGACCGCCTCGGTCACCTCGAGGATGCGATCCGCGAGCGTCGACTTGCCGTGGTCGATGTGCGCGATGATCGAGAAGTTGCGAATGCGGCCTTGTTCCATCCCGCGGGCGATGGTACTGGGGGCTGTCCTCCGCGGACGCGACCGGTCGGGACGGGGCCAAACCGCACTCCCCACCCAGGGTGGGGTCGCTGCCCCTCCGCCCTCGGCGTAGACGCTATCGGCCGAACCGTCTCAAGACCGTCGCGATTCTGTCGCAATATCCCGTCGACGTGGTCCCGGCCCGACGCCGAGCGTCGGGCCGGGGTGAGTTCAAGGCTTTGTGGCTACGCGTTCCAGCCGTACGCGTCGTGCGTCTCGAGCTCGCGCCAGAACTTCGGCTCCGGTTGGCCCTCGATGCCGACCGCGGCCATCATCGCGCCGATCGCAGCCCCGGCGTGACCGAAGAATGATTGGAAGCTCTCGGCATCCGGCCACTCGTCGACGACCATGATCTGGTTGTCGTCGGTGGCGTAGAAGCGGTGCGCGATAAGGCCGTGCTCCACCGCGTGATCGCGGATCCCCTTCATCTGATCCGGGTTCTCCGCGGCGTACCGCTCGATCGCCGCCCCGTCACCCGGGAGAGTCATTGTCATGATCACGGACATCGTTTCGACCTCCTCGTCGTTGTCGATCCGAGTCTGAACCGTTCGCGCCGCGACGGTCAAGCAGCTCGGCGCCTGAGCCGCGACAACGTCTCCAGCTCGCGCACGCCGAGCAACCGGCACGCGCCGAAGAAGGCCGCGCCGCCGAGCAGGAACGCTCCGCCGAGGGAGATGATCTGCGCCGCCAGCGACTGCCCGAACGCCGAGTCGAGGCCATGCCAGACCCACCATGCGACGGCCGCGAGCACAGCCGACGCGACGCAGACGTACAGGAAGCTTCGCGCGGTCTCCTCCATCCCGAAACTGCCGAGCCGCCGGCGGAACAGGACGATCAGCGCCCACGTCCCCGCGATGTTCACGATCGAGGTGGAGAGCGGGATCCCCCAGATTCCGAACCGATAGAAGACGGCGTCCAACCCCGCGTTGACGCCGAGGTTGAGGAGGGCGACGAGGGTCGGGATCCACGGCTGCTGCAGGGAGAAGAAGCCGCGGTTGAGCATGAGCATCGTCCCGTTGAACGTGAGGCCGAGCGCGAACGCCGCGAGGCAGGGCGCCACGACCTTGGTCTGGGAGGCATCGAACTTGCCATGCTGATAGAGGAGGCGCACGATCGGGGTCGCCAGCACCGCCGCAACCGCGCTTGCCGGGATGAGAAGGAAGCAGATCAGCCGCAGTCCGGTGGCGACAGTGCGCTTGAACGCATCCCAGTCCTCCCGCGAGGCGTGCCGGGAGAGGAGCGGAAACAGGACGGTCGCCACCGCAACCGAGAAGACGCCCTGCGGGAGCATGTAGAGGCGGAAGGCCCCGACGATCGACGCGGGCGCCAGCGTCTTGTCGAGAAGGTTCGACGCGAACAGCTGGTCGACCAGTGCGTTGAAGTTGATCAGGCCGATGCCGATGGCCACGGGCAGCATCAGGACGAACGTCTTCTTCACGGCCGGGTCGTGAATGTCGATCACCATCCGCAACCGGTCGTCGCGTCCGCGCAGCCAGGGCAACGGCAGCAGGAACTGGACGATCGTCGCGATGAGGATCGCGACGGCGTAGTAGTAGAGGCGGGTCGACTGCAGGTCGGAGTTCTGGACGCCGAGGCCGAGCCCGAGCAGGATGATCGCGTTCCACGCGATCGGCGTCAGCGCCGGAACGGTGAAGTGGTCGTAGCTGTTGAGAATCCCGACGACAATTCCCGTCAGCCCGAGCACGATGACGATCGGGAAGAGGATGCGGGCCAGATTGGCGGCGAGCATGCCGTACGCCTGACCCGGCCCGTAGTTGAAGAGCCCCATCACCCACGGCGCGATCACGACGAAGAGCGCGGTGATGCCGCCGAGGCCGAGCAGCATCAACCAGAAGAGCGACGATGCGACGCGCCACGCGCGCTTGGCCTCTCCCTTCACGAGGAGGTCGCTGAAGATCGGCACGAATGCGGCCGAGAGAGCCGAGTCGGCGACGAGCGCCCGCACAGTGTTCGGGATCAGGAACGCGAGCGCGAACGCGTTGACCGGGCCGCCCTTGGTTCCAAAAACGATGTTTTGCGCGATCTCGCGCGCGAGCCCGATGATGCGGGACAGCCCTGTCGCGACCGCGAAGATGACGCCCGAGCGAACGAGCCCCTTCCCGGTGTCAGGCGTCTCCTGTGCGACGGCCGGCGCGGGGACGCCGATGCCCGTCTGCGTAGCGAGCCCCTCCGCGTCGAACGCTTCGGCCTCGAGCTCCGAGAGAACGCCACGATCGCGCTCGGCCTGCGGCTGCGGGGCGTTCTCAAAGTGCGTCGGCTTCCCGCGCTCGCGCCGGCGCCGGTCGCGTTCCAGCCGCCGTTCCTCCCGCTGCCGCTCGGCGTCGTCCACGGAAGGCAGCATAAGGAGAGGGGTTGCTACCATCGCCCAGCCCGCGCGTCGCGGGCGCTTTTACGAGATGCCGAACATCAAGCAACAGGAGAAGCGCGTTCGCCAGGCCGCGAGGCAGCGGCAGGAGAACCTCCGCTGGCGTTCCACTGCCAAGACGCTCATGCGTCGGCTCCGCGAGGCGGCCGAGTCGGGCGACGCCGAGGCGACGGAGGCGGCGCACCGCGAGCTCGTTCGCTGGCTCGACCGCGCGGTCTCGAGCGGTGTCCTCCACAAGAACACCGTCGCGCGCCGCAAGTCGCAGGCCGCGAAGCTCGCCGCCGGCGAGCCTGCTGCGTAGCCGCAGCTCTCTCTATTTCGCGGGACGCGTGATCTCGACGAGCGTCCGCTCGAGCTGAAGGTCTGCTGGGAGCCGCGAGCCGCCTTTCGCACCCGCGTCGAGCTCGGCGAGCTTGACCGTCGCCTGCGCGAGCTCGTCCGCCGAGAAGTTGCGCGCCTGGCGCGCGGACTTCTCCGCGACGAACGGATGCACCTTGAGCCGCGACGCGATCTCGCTCGAGCGCACGCCCTCGTCGGCGAGCGCGGCGATCCGCCGGACGCGACCGACGTGACTCACGAGCGAGCCGATCACCCGCATCAGCTCTCCCGAGCGCGGCTTGCTCGAGCGCTCGAACAGTGACTCCGTCGCGCGAAGTGTGCCGGCGACATCGCGGCTTCCCCACGAGTCGGTGACGGCAAAGATCGGCGTCTCTGCGCCGCCGACGGCGAGCTCTTCGACGACAGCCCGCGTGATCGGCTCGCCGTTCGCCCACGTCGCGATCTTCTGGATCTCGGACGACAGCGTGCCGACGTCGTCGCCGACGGCCTCGAGGAGCGCGCGGCAGGCGTCGCGGTCGGCGGTAGCGCCGAGCCGCGCGAACTGCTCGCCGATCCACTGCGGCAACTCCTTCTTGCCGACGTCGTATGCGATGACGTCGCCGGTCTTCGCGACGGCCTTGGCGAGCGCAGAGTCTTTCTTGACGGCTTCCGCGACAAGCACAAGGAGCGTGTCCGGAGCAGGCGAAGAGAGGTACGCCTCGATCTCCTTGACGTCGGCGGCTTTCCACGCCTCGACCCCGTCGACGACGACGGCGCGGGACTCGCCACCGAAGAGTCCGAGCGAGTTGCAGGCGGAGACCGCATCCGCGCCGGACGCCTCGGACGCGTGGAGACTCTCGGTCGCGTCTTCACCGACGCGCGCCCGGAGCCGTTGCATGGCGAGCGCGATCTTCGGGCGGTCGCTCCCTGTGAAGAGATAAACCGGCTTCAGCGCGCGTTCGTTCGCCACGCTTCCAAGCATAGGCTGCTGCCCCGACCGCGCTCAGACCGAGCACGACGGCCCAGCGGCCGGACGTGATCTGCGCTCCCGGCAGACTCCCAAACCCGCGCGCGCACGCCGCGACGAACCACGCGCCCCAGCCGTTCAGCCACGCGAGAGCCGACGCGACCGACGGAGCTATCGGCGCGATCGCCGCGGTCAGGAGCGCGAGCCCGAGCACCTCCACGACGACCGGTACGGCGATGACGTTGGCGGGAACCGTGACGAGTGAGATCTGGCGGAACTGGAGCCACGTCACCGGCGCGGTCGCAAGGCCGCACGCCATCGAGACGCCAATCAGCTGCGCGAGCGAGTGCGAGACCGGGTATCCCTCGAGCGCGCGAACGACGCGCGGCGTAACGACGAAGATCGCGGCGACGGCGGCGAACGACAGCTGGAAGCCGGCATCGAGCAGCGCGTACGGGTTCCACGCGAGAAGAACGGCGGCGCCGACGAGGAGCGCCTGCCACCGGTCGCGCTGCCGCGCCGCGAGCCACGCGAGCGAGCCGAGCGCCGCAGCGATGCCGGCGCGCACGACGGACGGATGGAGTCCGACCGCGAGCGCGTACGAGGCGACAGCGGCGAGGGCTGCGACCTCGGCGACGATCCGGCTCAGACCCAAAAGGAGCGCGATGCCGATCACCGCCAGCGCAATCGTCGAGACCTTCAGCCCGTCGACCGCGAGGCAGTGATACAGACCCGACGCGCGGAAGTCGGCGAGGAGCGACTGCCCGACGAGGCTCGACCGCCCAAGGACGATCGCCTCGACGACGTCCCGCCGTTCGCCGCTCAGACCGCGAACGGTGTCGCGTGCGAGCCAGCGCTCGACGTCGTCGCCAAGCCCGTAGATCCCGCCACGCCGGCCGACGACGCGCCACGGCCCCTTCGCGCGCAGCACGACGTGGATGCCCTGGCGCCGCAGCCACGTCGCCTCGTCGAAGCCGTTCGACGGTCCGGTTGGGGCGCGAAGCTGCCCGAGCAGCGCGATGTCTGCTCCTTGCGGCGGCGAGCGCCCGAGTGGCAGCTCGAGATACACCGGTTCACGCGGGTGCAGCGTGCCCCAGCGCAGGAGGACACCTCGCGCGCGCTGGTCGAAGCTGCCGGCTTTCGGCGGCTCGCTGATCTCGACGACCGCGTGCTCGACGGTGCCGATGCGCGAGACGAGTGCGCTGTGATCGAGCTCGGCGAGCCGGACGCTTCCCCACGCCCAGCCGCCGAGCGCAACCGCCGCGGCCGCTGCAACAACTCGTCCGCGCGGATCCGCGAGGACTGACGCGACCACGCCCGCGGCCCCCGCGGCGAGCGCGAGCGTGAGGACAGGTGGGCGCGCCGCATTCGCAAGCGCGCAGCCGACGCATGCGGCACCCATGACGACATGCGGCAGCCGCAGCTTCAACTCACGGGATCACGAGTCCCTTGAGCTGCGCAAGGTGCGCCGGCCCGATGCCGGGCACGCCCTCGAGCTCCGACACCGCATGAAACGCGCCGTGCTGCTGCCGGTAGTCGAGGATCTTCTGCGCGGTAACCGGCCCGATCCCGGGCAGCGCCTCGAGCTGCTCGAGCGTCGCGGAGTTGAGATCGAGCGGCGCGGACGGCGAGGATCCGGCAGGGGAGGAAGCCGCCGCGACGCCGCCCGCGCCGCTACCTGGGACAACGATCTGCTCCCCGTCGGCGACGGGCGCCGCGAGGTTGACCGCGTCGAGCTGTGCCTTACGAGTCGCGCCACCGGCAGCGGCGATCGCGTCCTGGACGCGCGAGCCGGCCGGGACGCTTTGGAGCCCCGGACGCCGAACGTCTCCCGCGACGTCGACGACCACGAGCTTCGCCGCCGCGGGCTTCGTCGACGCGCGCGCCGGCAACGGCGTGTAGCTAGACGCCGCCGGCGAACCGGCTCCGCCGCCGCCGAACTGCCGCAGCGCAAGGACGAGCACGACGGCGACCGCCACAGCACCACCGAGGAGCTGCCTGCGCGAGAGAGCCGAAAGCCGAAATTCCATGCCTCCAGCGTCGCGGGAGAAGCGTCACGTGTCCGTCGAGACTCCCCGGAGATAGGGTCACGCGATGGCCGACTGGGTCACGATCTCCGCGCTCGCCTCCGCCGGCGGCACGCTCGTCCTCGCCGGTGTGACGGTCGCGTCGGTGCGTTCCGCGAACCGCGCAGCGCGCGTCGCCGAGCAGTCGCTCCTCGCCGCGCAGCGCCCGCTCCTCGTGCAATCACGCGTCGACGATCCGCCGCAGAAGGTCGGTTTCCAGGACGACGTCTGGCTCGTCGCTCCCGGCGGACAGGGCGCGGCCAAGGCGACCGACGACGCGGTGTACCTCATCATCGGCATCCGCAACGTCGGCACGGGGATCGCCGTCCTCCACGGCTGGCACCTCTATCCGGAGATTCAGCTCGGCGTGAACGAGCACACGCCGCTCGACGACTTCACGCTCCTGTCGCGCGACATCTACGTCGCGCCGGGGGACGCCGGCTTCTGGCAGGGCTCGTTCCGTGACCCACGGAGCGAGGGCTACCGCGCGGCGCGCGCCGCGATCGAAGCGCCGCAGCGGATGAGCGTCGACGTCCTCTACGGCGACTTCGAAGGAGGCCAGCGCGCGATCTCCCGCTTCCTCCTCTCGCCGCGCGAGGCCGAGGACGGCGTGCGCTGGTTCGCGTCGGTCGGGCGGCACTGGAACGTCGACCGCCCGCAGCCGCGCGAGCGCTGAACTCGAAGCTACGGGTAGTAGCCGAGGTTGGTTCCGTGCTGGACGTCGAGCTTCAGCTGCGCCATCGGCACGAATGTCAACGTCGACGCGTTGTGCGCGAGCGCGGAGCTCGACATACCCAACGGCGTCCGCGAGTTGAACGCGTAGAAGACTCCCGCGGGCGTGATGACCGACCCCGCCGGCACGCCGCCGCCGGCCTTCAGGACTGCGTCATGGCACGTCGACACCCGGATCGCGTGGACAGCGTCGGCGGTCGTGTAGGTGAGGTAGTCGCCGCTGACGCCGCCGAGCGTGACGCCCGGCCCCACGGCACAGAGGCTTCCTCCGTTGCTCCCATCGGGCGCGGTGACGACGAGCCAGTGCTCATAGAAGTCGACGTTGTACGTCCGCTTGCCGTCGAACGCCGCCGGCGACACCGGCACGTCCGGCGGGACGCCGTTCGCGAACGTGTTCGACACGATGCGGCCATCGGCGTTGAAGACCCGCATGTACAGCCCCGGCGTTCCGAATATCGACGTCTGTTTCGCGCTGAACACCTGCTGCCGCTCGGTGAGGATCCGCCCGCCCGCGACGCCGACAGGCTTGCCGATCTTGTTCGCCCCGGTCGCGATCGCGTGGGCGTGTGTGCCGCTGACGAGGTAGAGCAGCGCGTCTTTCGCTTTCCCGCTGGCGGACAAGCGGGTGAGATCGAAGGCAATGAGGTTTCCCGAGCCCGCGAGACCGTCGATCCGCCCGCCCCCGTGGTTGTCGTAAAGCTCCGCGTGCTTGATCGCGACGGGACTCGCTCCGGTCTCGAGGGCCGCGACGAGCTGCTCGCTCCCACCGCAGCACCCGTCGTCGCAGAGGACGACGGCCTTTCCCGGGCCGGCGAGGGCGAGGCTGGAAGGAGTCGCGCAGATGTGCGGCAGCTTGAGACTCTCGACGCCTCCGGTCGCTTCGTCCCAGATGACGGCGTGCAGGGGTTGCCGAGCGCCACCGTTTTGCGGGTTGTGCCCCGCCGGCGCAGCTGCGACGCGTGAGCCTTGCGCCGACAGCGCACCGAGAGCGAACGGGAACTGAACCGTCGTGGGTTGCCTCGCGGCTATCGGCGAGACCGATCCGCCACACGCGGAAGACGCCAGCACCACGAGCGTCAGGCCGACCGCGGCGACGATGTGCTTCACACGGCGATTGTGCGCGTTGCAACACGCGACCGCAAGGGAAATTCTCAGCGCGAGCCGGAGCCCGAGTAGCCCCAGGTGGTCGCATCCCCGAGGTCGGGAAAGACGAGCTGGTACGCCGGGTGAGAGCCTGTTCCCGGCCGAACCTGGTAGATCCCCTCCGCTCCGCTGCCGCCGCACGCTTGGGGTGCTCCCTCGACGAGCGCCGTGTTGTCCGGAAGCCAGCCGAGCGCCGACGACGAGACGGGAGACCCGGGAAAGATGGAGGCGAGACGGCCCCCATGAGCCGGCATGAACTCCACCCATGAGTAGGTCGAGCACGCTTCAGCCGTCTCCTCGAGGAGGAGCCACCGGCCGTTGGGCGAGGGTTGGAGGAACGTCCACGCGTTGAAGAAGGGCGCCGTGTTGGGGTCGCCCGGCCGCCGGAAAACCGTGGTTCCCGCGCCCTGCGCATGATGGACGGTGATCGAGCCCCCGCAGGCCCGATACGACGCGCCGTTCGAGCCGGGCCAGTTCGTGCAGCCTCCGAGCTTGTAGCCCTCGAACCGCTCGACCGGACCCTTGCCGATCCGAACGACACGCCCACGCTTCACGTCGATCGAGTAGCTCTGGCCGTCCGGGCCGAAGAGCGGTTGGCGCAACTCCTGTGTCGTTCCCCTCACATTCCCGCGAACGTGGGTGTTTAGCCAGGCCGCGCGTCGTAGCGTGGAGAAGCCGGGGAGATAGCCGTCGACCTTCCAGCCGTTGCCGAAGCTCCCCTGACGGCCCGGCGTCTGCTCGACGAGCACGACGACTGAATGATGGTGGCGCAGCTTCTTCCCCTCCCACCATTCAATGGCCCCGGCAACACCGCGCGATCCGATCCGTCCGAGCTTTGCGGGGTTCAGCCGGCGCCCGAGGAATTCGAAGGACGCCGGTGTCCGTGCGAAGTCTGAATCAAAGGCCGGGTGGAGCAACGCGAGGTCTCCGCTACTCGAGCGGAGCTTCCAGCCGTTGCCGATGGACGCGCTGAGTCGCAGCGCGCCGACGCCTTCCGGCGTCGTGAAGACAACGGACTTCCCACCGCTCACCAGATGGACGAAGCCGCGTCGAGGATCCGTCCGCAACGAACCCATGGTCAGATGCGAGCCATTCCGCCAATACGACACGACACGCGGCTGTGCGGCGCGCGTCCTCGTTGGGGCGTCGAGCGCCATCGCGGCTCCGATCACGATCCCGGCGAGGAGCACGCAAGCGACAACAACGGTGACAAGCCGCTTGTTCCGGCCTTGCACTCGTCGAAGCGTACGCCTATTCGAAGACGTCGAGGAGCATGTGCACCTCGCCGACGCGCTCGAAGCCGAGGCGTTCGAGGATCGGGCGGGACATCGCGCCGCCCTGCGTGATGAGCACCGGCGTCCCGAGTGACACAGCGTCGTCCCAGCGCGCGCGGTTGAGCGCGCGGTAGGCGCCGCGGCCGCGGGCGCGGTCGGCGGTCGCGCCGCCGTAGAGGAGCAGCCCGTGCTCGGTGGGCGCAGCGGTGCCGGTGCAGACGATCTCGCCGTCGAGCCAGACGGCGTGGCGGAGGTAGACGTCGCCGAAGCGGCTCGGCAGGACGGCCAATCCCTCCTCGAGCTCTTCCGGCGTGGCGCCGAACGCCTCCGACTGGACGCGATACGCGGCCTCGAGCTCCTCGAGCGTCTCGATGCGCCGCGCGGTGAACTCGGGCGGACCCGCCGGAGGCTCCGCCGTAAGCACGAGCGCGACCGCGTACGGATCCTTGTCCGGCACGAGCCCGCGCTCGAGCAGCGCATCGACGAGGCCTTCAGGCGCTGAGCTTCCCACTTCCCACTGCGTCTTCGTGCGGCCGCGCTCGCGCAGGGTCGACCGCACCTCCTCGAGCACCTCGTCGACCTCGTCGACGGGGAAGCGCTGCCGCTGGACGGTGTTCCAGCTCGTACCGGGTCCCATGCAGAGCGTGTAGCGGCCCGTGTCGATGCGCTCGTCGCCCTGGGTCAGCGGCCCGAACGTGTTCGGATATTCGGCGATCTCGCGCAGCATCAGACGACGAGGTTGACGAGTTTGCCGGGGACGACGATCGTCTTGCGCGGCTCGGCGCCGTCGAGGAATGCGGCCACTCGTTCCGAGCCGCGTGCGAGCGCGACGAGCTCCTCCTCGCCGAGCGACGCATCGGCCTCGAAGCGATCGCGCACCTTTCCGTTCACCTGGACGACGAGCTCGAACTTCGCGCGCACGAGCTGCGACTCGTCTGCCTCCGGCCAAGGCGCCTCCCACAGCCGCTCGTGGCCGAGCACGCCCCACAGCTCCTCCGCGATGTGCGGCGCGTACGGCTGGATGAGCGACACGGCCGTCTCCGTCGCGAAGCGCGCGTCGGGCGCGTCCGGCGCAGCGGAGATCTCGTTGCACAGCTCCATGACCGCCGATATCGGCGTGTGGAACTGGTACCGCCGGAGCACGTCGTCGGTCACCCGCGCGATCGTCTCGTTCGCCTTCCGCGTGAGCGCTCCAGCCTCGCCCGACGCCGGAGCTACCGCGGCGACTTCGTGCACGAGCCGCCACACGCGGCGGAGGAAACGACCGATCCCGTCGGCGCCGGCCGGCGTCCACTCCATGTCCTGATCGGCCGGCCCCATGAAGAGGATCGTCAGCCGCACGGCGTCGGCCCCGTAGCGGTCGACGATCTCGTCCGGCCCCTCGACGTTGCCCTTCGTCTTCGACATCTTCGTGCCGCCGAGCGTGACCCAGCCCTGGTGGAAGAGCCGCGCGAACGGCTCGCGGAAGCCGACCATCCCCCAGTCGTTCATCGCCTTCACGAAGAAGCGCGAGTAGAGGAGATGCCCGGTCGAATGGTCGATGCCGCCGATGTACTGCGAGACCGGCAGCCAGTAATTCACGACGAACGGGTCGAACGGCGCTTCGTTGTTGTGCGAGTCGATGTAGCGGAGGAAGTACCACGACGAGTCGACGAACGTGTCCATCGTGTCGGGGTCGCGCTGCGCCGCGCCGCCGCACGACGGGCACGTGACGTTCATGAACTCCGCGTTCTGGGCGAGCGGGGACATGCCCTTCGGGGCGTAGTCCTCGATGTCGGGGAGGATCACCGGCAGGTCGCTCTCGGGCACCGGCACGACGCCGCATTTCTCGCAGTGGATGAACGGGATCGGGCAGCCCCAGTAGCGCTGCCGCGAGACGCTCCAGTCGCGCAGGCGGTAGTTGACCGTCGCCTTCGCGCCGATCTCGGCGACGATCGCCGTCTTCGCTTCGTCAGCGGGCATGCCGTCGAAGCGACCGGAGTTGATGAGCTTCCCGTCCTCGTCGATGACCTGCGTGACCGGCAGCGAGAACGTCTCCGCGAACTCGCCGTCGCGCTCGTCGTGCGCGGGAACGGCCATGATCGCGCCCGTCCCGTAGTCCATGAGCACGTAGTCGGCGACCCAGATCGGCATCTTCTCGCCGTTGACGGGATTGACCGCGTGGAGTCCCGTGAAGACGCCGGTCTTCTCCGTCGCAGCGGAGCGCTCCTCGACCGATCGCGCCCCGGCGCGGCGCGCGTACTCCTTCGCCTCGTCGCTCGCGTGCGCGTCGACGAACGGGTGTTCCGGCGCGAGAACGAAGAACGTCGCGCCGAACAGCGTGTCGGGGCGCGTCGTGAAAACGGCGATGTCGTCGCCCGTCTCGTCCACCTTGAACAGGACTTCGGCGCCCTCGGAGCGGCCGATCCAGTTGCGCTGGATCGCCGTCGTCTTCTCGGGCCACTCGGCGTCGGGATACTCGAGGAGCTCGTCTGCGTACGCGGTCGTGCGCATGAACCACTGCGTCATGTTCCGGATCTCGACCTCGGCGCCGCAGCGCTCGCAATGGCCGTCGACGACGTATTCGTTCGCGATGACGGTCTGGTCGTTCGGGCACCAGTTGACCGGGCCCTCCTTCCGGTAGCAGAGGTCGTGCGCGACGAACTGCTGGAAGAGCCACTGCGTCCAGCGATAGAAGGTCGGCTGGTGCGCGGCGACCTCGCGCTCCCAGTCGATCGCCCAGCCGAGACGCTTCATCTGGGCGCGCATCGTCTCGATGTTCGCCTCGATCGTGACGCGCGGATGGCGGCCCTCCTTGATCGCGGCGTTCTCGGCCGGCAGGCCGAACGCGTCCCAACCCATCGGGCGCACGACGTGCCAGCCGCTGCGGCGGCGCACGTGGGTCTGGACGTCGCCCATCGTGTAGTTGAGGACATGGCCCATGTGGAGGCTCGGGCCTGACGGGTACGGGAGCATCTCGAGCTGGTACCAGTGCTTCTCCGCGGTCGGCTGGCCCTCGACCGGGTTCGGGACGCTGAAGGCGCGCTCGTCCTCCCAGACGCGCTGCCATTTCTGCTCGATTTCGTGCGGCTCGTATCTCGGTGTCGTGTCCAAAATGTCTCCTAGAACGAAAAAACCTCTCCGAAGAGAGGTCGCGGGAGGCGGGCGCGGCGTTTCCGCGCGTGTCTCCCTGGTCTAGCTAAGAAGCAGTCCCTTCATCGAGCGCCGATACTACCAGGGTGCTCGAGCGGAAACGACAGGCGCCATTCATCCTCGCCGTCGTCGCGGCCGGACTCGTTCTCGCGGGCTGCGGCGCTGGTCGTCCGAGGCCCCTCGCGCTTCAGGCGAAGATCCACACGGACGCACTGAGCTTCACGGGGGTCCGCGGCACGAAGGGCGTTTGCGTCTTCCGCACGTGCACGATCACGTGGAACGAGCGGGTACACGACAAGCACGAGGGTTGGCTCATCGCGCAAACGACGATCGCCTCGCTCGACGATTCGTACTACCGGCCCATGCGTCGCTTCACGCTTCGGATCCGCGACCGCCATACGAAGCGCCTTTGGTCGTTCGCCTGCAGCGCGGACTACTTGGACAGCTCAGATGCCCACTGGCCGTACGACCAGTGCGTCCAGACGGTGCGACCGCTCACGTAGCAAGACTCCGTAGCGTGCTCGATCTCTTCCCGGTCACTGCAGACGTCGCCGAAGGCGAGCTGTCGCTCGGCGGTGTGCGGGCGAGCGCGCTCGCGGCGGAGTTCGGGACGCCGCTCGTCGTCTACTGCGAGGAGACGATCCGCGAGCAGGTGCGCGCCTATCAGGAGGCGGCTCCGGGCGCGCTCGTCGTCTACGGCACCAAGGCGTTCGCGAACGTCGCGCTGCTGCGGCTGCTCGCGGAGGACGGCGTCGGCGCCGACGTCTCGACGCTCGGCGAGCTCGCGTTCGCGCAGGCGGCGGGGATTCCCGGCGAGCGGCTCGTCTTTCACGGGAACAACAAGTCGGACGAGGAGCTGCGCGCCGCGGCCGAGGCGGGTGCGCTCGTCGTGCTCGACACGCCCGGCGAGGCGCAACGGGCGTCCAAGGCGGGCGTGAAGCGCGTGATGGTGCGCATGACGCCGGACGTCGAGGCGGTCACGCACCGCTCGATCCAGACGGCGCATGCGGAGTCGAAGTTCGGGCTCTCGCCGGACGACGCGCCGCGCGAGGTCGGCGCCGCGCTCGCGCTCGGAATTGCGGTGGAAGGCCTCCACATTCACATCGGCTCGCAACTCGCGCGCGTCGACGAGAGCCTGCTCGCGCTCGAGCGCGTCCTCACCTTCTGCCGCGGCACCGACTGGACGCCGCGGTACATCGACCTCGGCGGCGGCCTCGGTGTGCGCCACAACCGCGACGAGCAGATCCCGTCGGTGGCGGAGTTCGTCGGGCCTTTGGTCGAGCGCCTGCCGGAGGGCGTGACGCCGATCCTCGAGCCGGGCCGGTCGCTCGTCGGCCGCGCCGGCGTGACGCTCTACACCGTCGGCTCGGTGAAGCGCTCCGGCGGTGTCACCTACGCGGCGATCGACGGCGGCATGAGCGACAACCCGCGGCCGCAGCTCTACGGTGCGCGCTACGAGGCGCTGCTCGCGAACCGCGCGGAGGAAGCGCCCGCGGGCGAGTACCGGATCGCCGGCAAACACTGCGAGTCGGGCGACGTCCTCATCGACGCGGTCGAATTACCGGAGCCGCGCGCGGGCGACGTGCTCGCGGTCCCGGCGACGGGCGCGTACACGACGGCGCTCGGTTCGACATACAACGGCGTGCCGCGCCCCGCAGTCGTCCTTGTGCACGGCGGCGACGCGCGCTTGATCCGCCGGCGGGAGACGGTCGACGACCTACTCCGGTTCGAGTCCGGCTGAGTCGATTCCGTTGCGCTTGAAGCTCCGTGCCCGCCGAAGAGCGCCGGCTCCCGCGGCGCGAATGAGAAGCAGGAACGCGAGCGCGGCTCCTATCCAAAGAGCACTTACGTCCCACGCGTGTCGCAACGCGTCGGCCCCCGCCGCGGAGAGACCGAGAACGTTGCCCGCGGGGCTGATCGTCGCGAAACCGAGGCTCGACCCCGGAGCCGCGGCGGTCAAGTGGAGCGGATTCCCGGCGAACGGGTTTAGCGAGGCAAGGTTCGGCGCCGGAGGGACGGAGGCACTCGACGAACGACGGCGGATGGGGAGCGACACACCGAAAATCCGCCTCGCCCCGACATACATTTGGGCGTACCCAGGGTCGTCGAGGGTGTCGATGCGTACGCGTGCACCGGTGTGCGGCGCGTCGATGAAATACCCATCGCCGACGTAGATCCCAACATGGCCAGGCGCCTTCCGCGTGCCATCGGAGCCTACGAAGAAGACGAGGTCGCCGGCCTTCAGGCGGGTCGGCCGAACCCAGTATCCGTCAGGGGAGCGGTATTGCGAGGCCGCGAAGTGCGGCAATGAGATACCGAGCTGCGCGAACACATACATGACAAGACCCGAACAGTCGAAGCCCTGCTTCGGGGTCGCGCCGCCCCACACATACGGAATGCCGATGTACCGCATCGCGATCTTGACGACAGGGTTCTTCAGCGCGCCGCCCCGCGCCAACTCGCCATCGAGCTTGAACGGGAAGGCCGCTTTGGGGTACGCGAGCGCTCGTGCGTGAATCCGATGGTGTTTTGCCGACGCCGAGAACGCAAGCACGATCGTCGTTCCCGCCGGCAGACCGTCACGAGAGCGGAGAAGACGGAGCACAAGCGGGGCCTTCAACCGACCGACGGTGCCGTTCACCGTCAAGCGCCCCCAATTCCCGACGGCCTTTGCTTGGCCCGAGCGCGGCGGCGAGACGGCGACGCCGTCGACCTTCAACCCCGTCACGTTCCCCACGCCGCGAGTCGCCTCGACAGTCCGCGCTGAGATCGCACCGTGGAGGAGGGAGACGGACCGCAACGTGACCTCGGTCGAGCGACACCCCGAGCCGTGCACGGCGGACGAGGCGAAACGGACGACCGGCGCCGAAACGGGGTACCCGGACGCACCGAGGCTCGACGCCGGGGTGCCGAGCGCGAGAACGGGGTGAGAGGCTCGGACGACGGCCGCGACCCCGGCGCCCACGCATTTGGAGCTCAGCGAGGAGATCGCGAGCGCTCCGAGCGACGGCGGGGTGGCGGTCGTGCCCGCGGATGTCGTTGTCGTGGGCGTCGTCGTGTCGGTTGTCGTGGTCGGGTCGGTCGTCGTCGTCGTGTCGGTTGTCGTGGTCGTCTCGGTCGTCGTCGTCGCGTCCGTCGTGGTTGCGGCGATCGTCGTCGTGTCGGTCGTCGTCGTCGTGTCGGTGCTCGTCGTGTCGGTCGTCGAGACCGTGGTCGTCGTTGTGACAGCCCCGGTCGCGTGGGCGGACGCGACGCCGACTACCACGCCGAGAACGCCCAGGACCAGCAATACGAGGCCGCGACGCATCGCAACAGTGTGACGGACGTTCCGGACCTTTGGCGGAAGTTGTCCGCTCTGCCGCAGTACTACGGTTCGAATCATGTCCGACGACATCCCTGTTTACGTCCCTTGCGTGGTCGACGAGGTGGCCGATGCAGCCGCGTTCTCTATCGACCATCGGGGCTTCAAACTCGAGATGGACGCCATTCCGGGCGGCCGTCGATCCCTCGGGGAATCTCGTCGGACTCCTCCAGCCGAGTTGACCCCCCGACAGCCGTTAGCCTCAACCGAATGCGCCTGAAGCTCGCCGCCATCCCCGGAGTTGCCCTCGTCGCGGTCGCGGCGGCGATGTGGGGAACGGATCCGATCATCCGGAAGACCATGTCGTTCTCGACGTCGGCGACGACGATCGTGTTCGGGGAGCACGTAATCCTCGTGCTCTGCACGCTGCCGCTCCTCCTCCCCGCGCTGCGCGCCGTCTTCCGCGCCGGCCCGCGCTTCGTCGCCGCCGCCGTCGTCGTCGGAGCCGGAGCCTCGGCGGTCGCGACGATCCTCTTCACCGATGCGCTGATCGGCCACGACGACTTCATCTCCCCGGTCGTGATCCAGCAGGTACAGCCGCTCGTCGCCATCCTCGCGGCGGCGGTGATTCTCGGCGAGCGGCCACGGCCGCGGTTCGCGTGGTTCCTGTTGCCCGCGCTCGCCGGCGTCTGGCTCGCCCACTTTCCGCACCCGTCCGTCGTGTCCGCGAGCGGCCTCGTCGTGATCGTCGAAGCCCTCGGCGCCGCGATCCTATGGGCGCTCGGGACGGTGCTCGGCCGCTATCTCGCGCGCGAGATCGAGTTCCAGCACGTGCTCTCGCTGCGCTTCTTCTTCGGCCTCCTCGCGAGCGCGATCGCACTCCTCGTGATGAATCAACCCGCGTACTCGAACCGGCACGACACGCTCCTGATCCTCTACCTCGCGCTCGTGACCGGCTTGCTCGCGCTCGGGCTCTACTACCTCGGACTGGAGCGCACGCCCGCGATGCTCGCCTCGCTCGCGGAGCTGACGTATCCCGCGGTCGCGGTCATCGCCGGCATCTACGCCTACAACCAGCACCTCACGTGGAGCCAGTGGCTCGGCATTGCGATCATCCTCGGGACCGTGACGCTCCTGCCGGTGCAGCGAAGGCGCGACGTCGTGATGGATCCGCACGGTGACCTCGTCGTGGAGCCGGCGCCGGCGTGAAGCTCCTCCTCACCTCCGCCGGGATCAAGAACGCGACCATCGACGCGGCGCTCGTCGATCTCCTCGGGAAGCCGATCGCCGACTGCGACGCGCTCTGCATTCCGACCGCGTCGTACGGCCACTCGAGCTTCGCGGGCGCGCGGCGGTTCGTCGCAGGCGAGCAGGACAACATCCCGCTCGTGCAGCTCGGCTGGAAGTCGGTCGGGCTCCTCGAGGTCGCCGCGCTCGCGACGCTCCCGCGCGACACGTGGGTCGCCGCGGTCGAAGCAGCGGACGTCCTCCTCGCGAACGGCGGCGACGCGCTCTACCTCGCGCACCACATGCGCGAGTCGGGGCTCGCGGAGGTCCTCCCCACGCTCGACGTCGTCTGGGCCGGCTTCAGCGCCGGGAGCATGGTCATGACGCCGCGGATCGGTGACGACTTCAAGGTGTGGGAGCCGCCGGGCGGCGGCGACAAGGCGCTCGGCATCGTCGACTTCGCGATCTTCCCGCACCTCGACCATCCCGACCTGCCGGAGAACACGATGGCCGACGCCGAGCGCTGGTTCGCCGGCCTCGACTGCCCCGCCTATGCGATCGACGACGACACCGCGATCGTGTGGATCGACGGCGCTGTCGAGGTCGTCTCGGGCACCGGGCACTGGCAGCTCTTCGCGTGAAGCTGCTCCTCACCTCGGGCGGGATCCGGAACGCGAGCATCCGCGGCGCGCTCGACAAGCTCCTCCCGAAGCCGGTCGAGGAGTGCGACGCGCTCGGCATCACGACCGCGTCGTACGCGCACCCGCACGCCGGCCCGCCGCGCGCCTGGGCGTTCGTCGCCGACGACTCGATGACCTCGCTCCCGTGGAAATCGCTCGGCCTGATCGAGCCCGCCACCTTCCCGAGCCTCGGCCGCGACATGTGGCTGCCGTGGCTCGAGCAGACCGACGTGCTCCTCGTCAACGGCGGCGACACGCTCTTCCTCGCGCACCACCTGCGCGAGTCGGGCCTCGCCGAGCTGCTTCCTTCGCTCGACGCGGTCTGGGTCGGTGTGAGCGCGGGAAGCATGGTCATGACGCCGCGCATCGGCGACGACTTCAAGCAGTGGGATCCGCCTGGCGGCGGCAACGCGGCGCTCGGCTTCGTCGACTTCGCGATCTTCCCGCACCTCCAGCCGCGCGAGGGCGGCTGGGGGAACACGATGGAAGAAGCGCACGAGTGGTTCGCGAAGATCGACGTCCCGACGGCGTATGTCATGGACGACGAGACCTCCCTCGTCTGGGTCGACGGCGAGGTCGAGGTCGTCTCCGGCACGGGTCACTGGAAGCAGTTCCCGGCCGCCTGAGACAATCGGCGCGTGAACGCCTTCGAAGGCTCGCTCGTCCAGAACGCGATCTACATCGCCGGCGAGGCCGAGTGGCCGATCGGGCCTGAGGACTGGGAAGCGGCCGCGGAGGCCAAGCTCGATCCCGGCGCGTTCGGCTACATCGCGGGCGGCGCCGGCGGCGAGTCGACGATGCGCTCCAACCTCGCGGCGTTCGAGCGGCACACGCTCCGCCCGCGGATGCTCGCCGGCAACACCGAGCGCGACGTCTCGGTCGAGGTGCTCGGCACGCGCTCGGCCGCGCCGTTCTGGCTCGGCCCGGTCGGCGTGCTCTCGATCGCGCACTCCGAGAAGGAAGTCGGCGCTGCGCGCGGCGCGGCTGCGGCGGGCGTGCCGTTCATCCTCTCGAGCGCCGCGTCGTCGACGATCGAAGACGTCGCCGAGGCGATGGGAGATGCGCCGCGCTGGTTCCAGCTGTACTGGATCAACGACCGCGAGGTCGCGGCGAGCTTCGTGCGGCGCGCCGAGGCGGCGGGCTACGGCGCGATCGTCGTCACACTCGATACGCCGTCACTCGGCTGGCGCCCGCGCGACCTGCGGCAGGCGTACCTGCCCTTCATCCGCGGCGAAGGCTGCGCGCAGTTCTTCTCCGATCCCGTGTTCCGGGCGAAGCTCTCGGCGCCGCCGGAGGAGGACATGCTCGGGGCCGCCGCGATGATGCTCGCGACGTTCCCGAACCTCGGCCTGACGTGGGACGACCTCGCGTGGATGCGCGAGCAGACGTCGCTGCCGCTGCTCGTGAAGGGCGTGCTCCGCGGCGACGACGCGCTTCTCGCGCGCGAGCACGGCGCCGACGGGATCTGCGTCTCGAACCACGGCGGCCGGCAGGTGGACGGCGCAGTCGCGGCGCTCGACGCGCTCGTCGAGGTGCGCGAGGCGGTCGGGCCGGACTATCCGCTCTTCGTCGACGGCGGAATTCGCCGTGGCGCCGACGTGATCAAGGCGCTCGCGCTCGGCGCGAACGCGGTTCTCCTCGGGCGGCTCTACGCCTACGGCCTCGCCGTCGGCGGCGCTGCAGGGGTCGAGGCGGTGTGCCGGCAGCTGCTCGCGGAGGTCGACCTGACGCTCGCGCTGTGCGGCGGAACGTCGGTGCGCGCGCTCGACCCGGCGCTCCTCGCTTAGGCTCTCCACCGTGGACCTGCGGGACACGCCCGAGCAAGCCCAGTTTCGCGCCGAGGTACGCGCGTGGATCGACGCGAACCTCCCCGAGGACAAGCGCGGCGGTCGCGGCGGTGCGCAGCGCTTCGACGATCCGTTCATGCGGGAGTGGAGCAAGCAACTCTACGACGCGGGCTACGCGGGACTGACGTGGCCGAAGGAGTTCGGAGGCGCCGGCGCGCCGTACAGCTTCCAGGCGATCCTCTACGAGGAGCTCGCCGCGGCGCAGGCTCCGCCCCACGTCGGCGTGATCGGGCTCGGCATGGCGGGGCCGACGATCATCGCGCACGGCACCGACGAGCAGAAGGCGCGCTACCTCCAGCCGCTCCTCGCCGCCGACGAGATCTGGTGCCAGGGCTTCTCGGAGCCGGATGCAGGCTCCGACCTCGCCGCCGCGCGCACGCGCGCCGAGCGCAAGGGCGACGTCTACATCGTGAACGGCCAGAAGGTCTGGTCGTCGTTCGCGCACATCGCCGACTTCTGCATCCTCGTGACGCAGTCGGCCCCCGACGGGCAGCGCTACCGGAACCTCACATACCTCATCGTCGACATGCACGCGCCCGGCGTTGAGGTGCGGCCGCTGCGCCAGATCACCGGCGAGGCGGAGTTCAACGAGATCTTCTTCAGCGATGTCGAGGTGCCGGTCGAGAACCGGCTCGGCGACGAGGGCGACGGCTGGGCCGTGGCGATGACGACGCTCCTCCACGAGCGCGGCACGCTCGGGTTCGCGCTGACCGCGACGTTCGACGCGATGGTCGGGCGGCTGCTCCAGGAGGCGCGCGACCGGAAGCCGCGCGAGAGCGTGCGCGAGGCCGTCGCGCAGGAGTGGATCGAGCTGCAGGCGCTCCGCTACACGAACTACCGCGCGCTCGGGACGCTCGAACGCACGGGCATCCCGGGGCCGGAAGGCTCCGGCGTGAAGCTCCGCTGGTCGGAGGCGAACCAGCGCCTGACGAAGCTCGCGCGCGAGCTGCGCGGGCCGGACGGGATCGTCGACGACGGCTGGTGGAACCACCAGCAGCTCCGCTCGCGCGGAAACACGATCGAGGCGGGCACCTCGGAGGTCCTCCGCAACATCATCGCCGAGCGCGTCCTCGGCCTCCCGAGGTCTAGGTAATGGATTTCGCGCTCAACGAGGATCAGCAGGAGCTCAAGTCGTCGGCGCGCGCGTGGCTCGCGGACAAGTTCCCGCTCGACCGCGACTGGGACGCGCAAGACGACCGCTGGTCGGAGCTCGAGGAGCTCGGCTGGACCGACGTCGCAGCGGCGGATCTCGGCTTCGTCGAGGAAGCGCTTCTCCTCGAGGAGCTCGGCTACGCGCTCTATCCCGGCCCGTTCCTCCAGCACGTCACGGGACTCAGCGGCGACGAGCATGCGACCGTCGATCCGACGCGCCCGCTCGTGACGCCGCCGAACGAGACGCCGAAGCTGCGCGCCGCGATGGCAGCGGAGGCGGTCGGCATTGCGCAGCGCGCGCTCGACCTCGGCATCGAGCACGCCTCGACGCGCGAGCAGTTCGGCAAGCCGATCGGCACGTACCAGGCTGTCTCCGACCCACTTGCGCAGACGTACACCGACGTCGAGCTCGCGCGCTCGCTCGCGTACTGGGCCGCGTGGTGCGTCGCGGAGGAGGACGAGCGCGCCGCTCTCGCAGCCGCCGCCGCGAAGGCGTTCGCGACCGAGGCGGCCGTCGCCGCGTGCGAGCGCTCGATCCAGATCCACGGCGGCACAGGCTTCACGTGGGAGCACCCCCTGCACCGCTTCTACAAGCGCGCCATCTGGCTCGAAGGCTTCGGCACGCGCCCGTCGGCGCTGCGTCTCGAAATCGCAGACACCCTGCTGGCCTGATCGCGTCATGATCTCGGTTGTGTCGGCGACGCCGCAGCCGTCGGGAACGGTCACGCTCGTGTTCACGGACATCGAGGGCTCGACTCGGCTGCTCGACCGCATCGGGCCGGACGCGTACCGCACCGTGCTGACCGAGCATCACGCCGCGGTGCGCGACGCGTTCGGGCGACACGCCGGCTACGAGGTACACGCCGAAGGCGACGAGTTCTTCTACGCCTTTCCGACGGCGAGCGAAGCCGCACTCGCCGTCCAGGAGGCGCTCGCTGCGTTGGACGGCGGCCCGATCCGGATCCGGGTCGGCATGCACACCGGCGAGCCGCTCGTCGACGGATCGAAGTACCTCGGCCTCGACGTGCACCGAGCGGCGCGGATCATGTCTGCCGCCCACGGCGGTCAAGTCCTCCTCAGTCGAGCCACGCGCGGCCTGCTGGACGACGGCTTCCCGGTCCGAGACTTGGGGGAGTTTCGGCTCAAGGACCTCTCCGCGCCGCAGCGCCTCTTTCAGCTCGGAGCCGGCGACTTTCCCCAACCGCGGACGCTGCAGCGGACGAATCTGCCGGTCTCCCCGACGGAGTTCCTCGGACGCGAGCGCGAGCTCGCCGACGTCGTCGGCCAGCTACGGGCAGGCGCCCGCCTCCTCACCCTGACAGGCCCCGGCGGAACGGGAAAGACGCGCCTCGCGCTCCAGGCCGCGGCTGAGACCGCAGACGATTTCCCCGACGGGGCCTGGTGGGTTGCCCTCGCCGAGCTCCGCGATCCGGGAACCGTTCTCCGGCACGCCGCCCGCACGCTCGACGTCCTCGAACAGCCGGACCGGCCGCTCGAGGACGTGCTTGCCGAGACGCTCGGCGGCAAGCGAATGCTGCTCGTGCTCGACAACGCGGAGCACTTGCTCCCCGACGCCGCGGCCGCGATCGCGACTCTGCGTGACCTCGACGGGCCGACCGTCGTCGTGACGAGTCGTGAGCGACTCCAGCTCTCCGGCGAACAGGTCTACCGCGTCCCGCAGCTCACTCCGGTCGACGGCCTCGCCCTGTTCAGCGCCCGCGCGGCCGCGCTCGATCCCGCGTTCGACGGGAACGACGCAGTGGCGGAACTCTGTAGCCGTCTCGACAACCTGCCGCTCGCGATCGAGCTCGCGGCCGCTCGCACCACCGTGCTCCGTCCCGATCAGATCCTCGAACGACTCTCCGACCGCCTCGACCTACTCCGCGGCGCCCGCGACGCCGATCCGCGGCAGCAGACGCTGCGGGCGACGATCGAGTGGTCGTTCGACGGCCTGTCGCCGGAGGAGCGAGATCTCGCGTGCCACTTCGCGGTGTTCGCCGGCGGAGCGACACTGGAAGCCGTCGAGGGCGTCTGCGGCGGAGACATCGACACGCTCGCCTCGCTCGTCGACAAGAGCCTGCTGCGGCACGACGGCGACCGCTTCTGGATGCTCGAGACCATCCGTGAGTACGGCACCGATCAGCTCCTCGACGGCCGTCTCGAAGACGTGATCGAGCGCCACGGGGCATTCTTCGAGCGATTCGCTGCAGCTGGAGAGTTGGGGCTCCGCGGCCCGGACGGGGCCATGTGGCTCGACCTCGTCGAGCAGGAGCTGCCGAACCTCCGCGAGGCGATGGCGCGCGCGCTCGAGCGGGGTGCGGGCGCCCGGGCGCTCGGGATCGCCGCTCCCCTCGGCCGCTACTGGCACGCACGAGGCGCTTCGAGGGAAGGGCGACGCTGGCTCGAACGCGCGCTCGCCACCGGGCAACTCGACGACGAGGCTCGTGCGCGCGGCTGCTTGGTGGCCGGGGGACTCGCGTTCTTCCAGGGCGATATGGCACCCGCCGAGGTCGCTCTCGCAGAGGCCGCGGACGCGGCCCGATCCGCCGGAGAGGTGTTCCTCGAGGCCCAGGCATGCGCCCACCTGGTCTGGGTCGCCGAAGAACGCGGCAACCCCACGCTGGGGCTGGCGCCACTCGAGAGAAGCCGCGCGCTCCTCTCCCAGCTGACAGACAAGTGGGAGCGATCGGAGGTCCTGCTCCGACTCTCCGGCGCACGCTCGGATGACCGGGACGGCCGGCTGACGGAAGACGTGGTTGCGCTCAAGCGGGAGATCGGAGACGTGATCGCGACCTCCGACAGCCTCAACAACGTCGGCTGGGAGGCACTGACCCGCGGTGATGCCGCTCACGCCGCGGCGTTCCTCGAGGAAGCCCTCGCGATCGCGCGCGAGCTCCGCGACACGTTCCGCATGACACTGGCCATCGGCAACCTCGCTCACCTCGCCGTCATGGAGAAGCGCTACACCGAAGCGGTGGAGCTGAGCCGGGAATGCCTGCTCCTCTGCATCGCGGCCGGCGACAAGCGCGGCGGCGAGGAGGTGCTGCTCAGCCTTTCGGCCGCCGTCGCCGGGCTCGACCGCGACGAGCTCTCTGTGCAGTTGGACGCGATCCATCGCGCGGTCGCCGCCGACGCGGGCATCGTCGACGATCCGATGCTCGTCGAACGGCTCGAGCCCTTGATCTCACTCGCCCGCACGCGAGTCGGGCCGGAGCGCGTGTCCGTCCTCGAGAAGGAGATCGCCGCGCCGAGCATGGAGCTCGCACTCGAGCTCCTGGACGGTTCTAACCTCGGCTAGCGCGCGCGTTGCGCGAGTGCCGCGGGATCGAGCACGCGCGTCTTTCCGCGCTCGAGGGAAACCGTGCCCCGGCGCTCCTCGTCGTTCAGCACGCGGTTGACGGTTGCGCGCGACGTGCCTGCGAGCTCGGCCAGCACTTCCTGGGTGAGCGGAATGAGCGGCTCGCCGTCCTCGGCGGGATAGATGCGGACGAGCTCGACGAGGCGACGCAGCACGCGCCGCTCGACGGGGACGTAGAGCGCCTCGAGCAGTCGCTCGTTCTGCACGCGCAGCTCGTTCGCGAGGAAGCGGATCAGCACCCGGTCGACGCCGACGTGGCGCGCTCGCAGCCGTTCGAATTCGTCGCGGTAGATCGCGAACGTCTCTGCCTCCTCGAGGGCCGCGACGCTCGCCGACCGGCGCTCGGTTCCCGACACGAGCGCCATCTCGCCGAAGCTCTCGCCGGGTGCCCGCACCGCGATCGTCGCGGTCTCACCGCGCGGCGTCATGACCCGGATCGCGAAACGGCCCTTGACGATCAGATGGAGAGAGTCGCCGGGGTCGTCCCGGTGGAAGACGACCTCACCGCGGGAGAAGCGTCGCCGACGCGCCACCTGCAGCACTTCGCGCACCTCGTCAGGCGGCAAGTCAGCCAGCAATGGCCACTCCACGCCGCCATCTTCTGTCACGACCGTGACATTCGCAACGTCAGGCGCGCGAACGACACCGCAACAGCCGCCTTCTACCGTCGATTTCGGAAGACGACCGCGCAGGGCGGGCGTCCAAATCGGAGAGGAGCGACTCTTATGCGGATCTTGTTGCTCGTAGTCCTCGCGCTCGGCGCGGGCGCGGTCCTGCCGGCTTCCGGCGCAGCGCGATCGGCCAAGACGGCGATCTCGATCGGCGCCCAGACCTCCAACAAGCCCGTGGGCGGACTCGTCTGGGCGACCTACGGCAAGACGGCCCAGATCTCGGGGGAAACCGGAGACGGGCAGGCGGGAACGGATGTGCAGTTGGAGGCGAGCACGTTCCCGTTCACGGCCGCGCCCGCGACGGTGGGCCAGACGCAGACCGTCGACGGAGGTTCGTATTCGTTCACCGTCAAACCGACGGTCGCCACGCGGTACTTCGTCGAGCTCGTCTCGGACACGACGTCGCAGAGCCGGGTGATCACGGTGTACGTGTCCCCGAACTGGATCAGCCACACGAGCGGACGGTGTGCCGGCGGCTACACCTGCCGGTTGCGGTTCTCGGCCACCGTCGTCTACCCGGCGGGGGTCGCGAAACGGGAAGGCGCGAAGCGGGTCTACTACTACTTCGGCGTGCACTACGGCTCCCAGACGACGCCGCCCTCGCGCGTGCGACTCGTCAAAACGGGGCGCCAGCACCGCCGCGGCCACCGGTACCGGGAAAGCTTCGCGGTCACCTTCTCGACCGCACAGGCCTACTACTACCAGTGGGACACGTGCTCGAAGGACAGCGAGGCGAAGGACGGCATCGGCCTGCCGGGCCACCACCACTGTGGCGGGAAGTCGATCACGCACGCCGCCCTCCAACGGGGCTACATCGGCTAGAGGACTCGACGCCGGATCGTCTGTCGCGAGCTTGACATTCACACCGTCAGCGGCGCGAACGACAGCGATCCGGCGCAGGCCTAGCGTCCGAAGGGACAACAACGGAGCCACCAGATGCTCCGGAAAGACCAAAGGAGCAGACATGCATCAGACAATTCCGTATCGCGTGAAGCACATGTTCGCCCTCACCGTTGCCGTGTGCGCCGTCTCGGCCGCCGCCCTCCTCTCGGTCCTGCCGACTGCAGCCCAGGCGGCAACGACAACGGGATGTTTCGCTGGCGGCATCCTCCACGGGGGCGACGTCATCATGTCGCCCGCGGTCCAGGGCCACTCCTACTACGAGCTCGCCATGCAGACCGACGGCAACCTCGTCGAGTACGAGCTCGGACACGACAGCGCGTGGCACCCGGTCTGGCAGTCCCAGACGGGCGGACACGCGGGCGCATATCTCGCGCTCCAGTCGAGTGCCGACGGCAATCTCGTGGTCTACTCGGGCTCGGCCAAGCCTCTCTGGGCGACGTTTGGCTTCCTCGCCAACCAGCCTCGCCCGACCTTTCCCGGGGACAAGCTCTGCGTGCAGACCGACGGCAACATCGTCCTCTATTCGACCTCGGGCGCGCCGGTCTGGGCGACGATGACGAAGACCGCCGCCGCCGGCCACCTCACCCATGCCACGACGGACATCTTTCCGTGGGGACAGTGCACGTATGGCGCCGATCAGCTGTTCCACGACTGGAACATCTACGGTCAATACGTCGATTTCCGCGGCGACGCCAGGTATTGGGCCGACAGCGCGCGGAGCAAGGGCTGGACCGTCGGAACCACCCCGAGCGCCGGGTCGATCGCGGTCTACCAGCCGTGGGCGGCGGGAGCCGGAAGCGTCGGACACGTGGCCTGGGTTCTCGACGTCTACCCGAGCATCGGGAAAGTCCTGGTCAAGGAGATGCACTTCGTCGGCCTCGGCGTCTGGGACACGCGGCTCGTCACGGCGTCGGACACCCGCGCGAACGCAACGAGTCGCGAGCCGAACATCCAGTACATCTACGAGACGCCGGGGATCGTCTCTTAGGACAGTTCGGTCGGCTCGACGGGAGCGATGCAGGAGCCGCCCAACGGGGCGGCTCCTTGCCGTCGGATCGCCGCTCGGTCGCCGCGTGTGAGCGCTCGATCCAGATCCACGGCGGCACGGGCCTCCGGTGGGAGCACCCGCTGCACCGCTTCAACAAGCGAGCGATCTGGCTCGAAGGCTTCGGTACGCGCCCGTCGGCGCTACGGCTCGAGCTCGTGGACGCGCTACTCGCCTAGCCCTAGTAGTAGTACAGATTCGCGAAACGGTCAGGCGAGAAGCCTTAGCCGCGCACCCAAGCGAGCTTCCGTCTAGTTGAGTCCGAGCACCACTCCCGGGTTGAGTGCTGACTGTGCGCCTTCGACCGGGGTGACGGCAGTCCCGACGGCGAAGAACTCGATGACGTGGCTGCCCCATCCGTGGCTCTTCTCGACGAGTTGGACGCCGACGATCCCGTCTGCTTGCAGTTGTTTCGCCTCGGCCTGCATTCGTTCCATAGCGAGCTCGCGGGCGTCGTAGAGCGCTTGGGTGAAGTTCTGCATCTCGACGTTCTGGCCGACGTTTTTCATCGCCTTCCACATCGATTGATGAGCGACGTGATAGACGCACGACCCCATCACCATGCCGAGCGGCCGATGGCCAGTCTTCAGCAGCGTCCAGAAGTCCTGACCGGATAGGTCGCTCGTGAACGGGCGGCCGTTTGGGGCACGGTGCACGACGCCGCCGCTGTGCTTGATTGCGGTGCCGACGGCGATGAACTCGGCCAGGTCGGGACCCCAGTCATAGCGCCCGATGTCGAGCCTGACGCCCACGACTCCATCGGCTCCTAGCTGATCCGCCTCTTCCTCCATGCGCGTCATCGCCAGCTCACGCGCGCTGTACATCGCCTGAGACAGCACTTCCATCTCCTGGCTTTGGTTGTAGCGGGACTGCTGGAAACCGATGTGGTAGATGCACGAGCCGACGACGAAACCAAGCGGCTCAAACCCTGCCTCCTGCACCAGCGAAAACTCGTTCACCGACAGATCACTTGTGAACAGGTGATCGCTCCGAAGCTCCGCGATCCGCTCCTGCCCGTGCTCCGTCAGACCTTCCGTCGACTGCGGGTCGTACGCCATCGGGATGCCTCCTCATTTGGGACTTCGGTCAAACGCCAGCGTCCGGGCTCACTGCGCTCCGCCTCCTCAACCACATCAGCGTAGATCCCTGCGGAGACGGCGGGAAAACGGTGTCCGACACCGCCTAGAGACGGGTCACGGAAGTGGTGTCCGACACCGCCTAGTAGATGCGTCGTTCCGTCAAGGGCAATGTGTGACAAGTTCGCACCAACTTCGTGCTCCGCGCGCACCCGCTCCGCGGAGTCCTGAGAACGAGTACAACCCACGCCGATCCGTCCCGCATAGGAGAATGCGCCGCATGGACGGACTGATGATGGACTTCCCGCTCACGCTGATGCACTTGCTGCGGCGCGCGGAGCAGTTCTTCCCCGACGGCGAGATCGTCACGCGGATGCCGGACAAGAGCTTCCACCGGACGACGTACGGCGAGACGATGCGCCGTTCGCAGCAGCTCGCCGCGGCGCTCAAGAAGGCCGGGCTCGAGCGCGGCGATCGCGTGGCGACGCTCTGCTGGAACCACCATCAGCACCACGAGGCGTACTTCGGGATCCCGTGCGGCGGGTTCGTCCTCCACACGCTGAACCTCCGCCTCCACCCGAGCGACCTCGCGTACATCGCGACGCACGCGAACGACAAGGCCGTCATCGTCGATCGCGCGCTGCTGCCGCTGCTCGAGAGCTTCAAGGCGGAGACGCCGATCGAGCACGTCTTCGTCGTCGAGGACTCGTACGAGGATCTGCTCGCGACCGCCACATCCGACGAGTGGGAAGACCCGCTGCTCGACGAGAACGAGGCCGCGGCGATGTGCTTCACGTCCGGAACGACGGGCCGCCCGCGCGGCGTCGTCTACTCGCACCGCTCGTCCGTCCTCCACGCTCTCGGCGTCGGCGCGAACAACCCGCTCGGCATGGGCTTCGGCGTCGACGACGCGGTGCTGCCGGTCGTGCCGATGTTCCACGCGAACGCGTGGGGCTACCCGTACCTCGCGAGCATGCAGGGCGCGAAGCTCGTCTACCCCGGCCCGCACCTCGACCCCGACTCGCTGCTCGAGGACATGGAGCAGGAGAAGGTCTCGTGGGCGGCGGGCGTGCCGACGATCTGGATGGGCATCCTCGCCCGGCTCGACGCCGAGCCCGGCAAATGGGATCTCTCGGCGATGAAGGCGATGCTCGTAGGCGGCTCGGCCGTGCCGCGCGCGATGATCGCCGCGTTCGAGTCGCGGCACGGGCTGAAGATCGTGCAGGGCTGGGGCATGACCGAGACGTCGCCGGTCGCCTCGACCGCGTGCCTGCCGCCCGACCTGATGGAGGCCGACGAGGAGACGCGCTGGGACTTCCAGGCGATGGCCGGTATCCCGCTCCCGCTCGTCGAGATCCGCGCGCGCGCCGGCGACGACGACGTGCCGTGGGACGGCGAGGCGATGGGCGAGCTCGAGGTGCGCGGGCCGTGGGTCGCCGCGTCCTACCTCGACGCGCCCGAGAGCGCGGATCGCTGGGCGGACGACGGCTGGTTCAAAACGGGCGACATCGTCTCGATCGACCCGCGCGGCTACATCCAGATCAAGGACCGCTCGAAGGACGTGATCAAGTCGGGCGGCGAGTGGATCTCGTCGGTCGAGCTCGAGAACGCACTCATGGCGCATCCGGCCGTGGCCGAGGCGGCCGTGATCGCGATCCCCGACGACAAGTGGGCCGAGCGGCCGCTCGCGGCGGTCGTGCTGAAGGACGGCGCGACGGCGACGAGCGAGGAGCTGCGCGAGTTCCTCGCGCCGCAGTTCGCCAAGTGGTGGCTGCCCGAGCGCTTCGAGTTCATCGACGCGATCCCGAAGACGAGCGTCGGCAAGTTCCGCAAGATCGAGCTGCGCGAGATGTTCACCGCGTGAAGGCGGCGGTGCTCAGCGGCGTCGGCGGCGACTTCACCATCGAGGACGTCCCCGATCCGGAAGTGAGCGACGGACAAGCCCTCGTCCGCGTGCGCGCCGCCGCGCTGAACTTCGCCGACGTCCTCATCCGGCGCGGCCAGTACCCGCAGCTGCCGGAGTTCCCGGCGATCATCGGCGCCGAGCTGGCCGGCGAGCTCGAGGACGGGACGCGCGTGATGGCGCTCCCGGGCAGCGGCTGTTACGCCGAGCTGGCGGCGGTGCATCGCGCCGCGCTTGTGCCGTTGCCGGACAACGCGTCGTTTGCCGAGGGAGCGTCGTTCCTCCTGACGTTCCTCACCGTGTACGTCCCGCTGAGCCGGCAGGTCGTGCTGCGCGACGGCGCGACGGTGCTCGTGCACGCGGCGGCGGGCGGCGTCGGCACCGCGACGATCCAGGTCGCGCGAGCGCTCGGCGCGCGCGTGATCGCGGCGGCCGGCTCGCAAGAGAAGCTCGACCTCTGCCGCGAGCTCGGCGCCGAGGAGGCGTATCTGTACGACGAGATCCCCGAGGAGCTCAAGGTCGACGTCGTGGTCGATCCGATCGGCGGCGGCCTGTTCGAGGCGGCGATCGCGCGGCTCAAGCCGCTCGGCCAGATCGTGGCCATCGGCTTCGCAGCCGGGATGTGGCCCGAGATACAGCCGGCGAACCTCGTCGGCCGCAACGTCGGCATCCAGGGCGTGTACCTCGGCCGGCTCATGCGGCACGCGCCCGACGTCGTCGCGGCGTGCACGCGCGAGCTGCTCGAGCTGTGGAGCGCCGGGAAGATCAAGCCGCTCGTCGGCGCCGAGTTCCCGCTCGCGGAGGTTGAACAGGCGCACGAGCTCCTCGAGTCGCGCGGCAGCGTCGGCAAGGTCGTCCTGCTCCCGTGAAAGCGCTCGTGACGGGAGGCCGCGGCGGCATCGGCTCCGCGATCTGCGCGCTGCTCGACGATCCGCTCGTCCTCGATCTGCCCGACTTCGACGTCGGCGACCCGGACGCGTGGCGCGGCCTCGACGGCGAGTTCGACGCGGCGTTCCTCAACGCCGGGCTCGGGATCGGATACTCGGACGTCGCCGAACTGCCGGACGCCGAATGGCAGCGCATCCTCCGAGCGAACCTCGAAGGAGTGATCTTCGGAACGCGCGAGCTCGGGGCGAGACTCATGCCGAACGGCGGCTCGATCGTCGCCACCGCCTCGCTCGCCGGCCTGACCGACATGCCGCACGATCCGTCCTACAGCGCGACGAAGGCCGCGGTCATCGGCTGGGTGCGCGCGTCGGCGCCGGGCCTCGCCGCGCGCGGGATCCGCATCAACGCGATCTGCCCCGGCTTCGCCGACACGAACATCGTCACCGACGAGCTGCGCGGCATCCTCGACGTGCCGCTCATGGAGCCGGCGTTCGTCGCAGAGGCGGCGATGCAGGTGCTCAACGATTCGGAGACGGGACGCGCCTGGGTGATCCAGCCAAACCGCGTCGTCCCGTTCGAGTTCCGCGGCGTGCCGGGACCGCGGTGAGCGACTCCCGGACTCGCGCGCCGTGGGCGGAGAACCCGCCGCCCGAACCGCACATCTGGAACACGCTCGGCTACCGCGGCGTCGAGCAGGGGGGCGGCCGCTCCGTCATCGAGTGGGACGCTCCCGACACGTTCTGCTTCCACTCGCCGACCGGCCCGATCGTCCACGGCGGGATGGTCACGACGCTGCTCGACACGGCGATGGGCGGCGCGTGCTGGACGCTGATGGAGGAGAACGAGGACTTCCTCACCGCCGACCTCCGGGCGGAGTTCCACCGTTCGGCACGGCCCGGCGTGTTGCGCGCGACCGGCTGGGTCGTACAGCGGAACCGGCGCGTCGTCTTCTGCGCCGCGGAACTGCACCAGAACGGCGAGCTCGTCGCAAGCTCCCGCTGCACGCAGATCGTGCGCCGAACGAGTTAGCCCACACTCAAGATCAGCTCCACACGAGCCGATCCAGACAAGGAGATGGACCACGATCACGCGCCCGTCGGCCTTCTGATCTCCGCACTCGGAGCAGCCGTGCTCGCGATCTCCGTGTTCCAGCCCTGGTACGGGGTGAGCATCACCGCGACAGGCGCGACCACCGCGCAACAGCAACTCGCCGCCGTGGCCGAGCGGTACGGGAACGCGACGCTGCAGGCCCAGGCACACACGGTGGGAGCGCAGTTCGAATCGCTCACCGGGCGCCAGCTCTTCACCGTGAGCGCGCATCAGACGATGGGCCACGTGAGCACGATCCTCCTCGTCCTCGCCGGCATCGCGCTCCTCGCGTCGCTTCTTCGTCTCGCCAACCTCCGCGGATTGCTGTACGCGACCGGCAGTCAGATTGCGCTCCTCGGCGGGATGGCCGCGCTCGTCGTGCTCTTCCGGATGCTCTTGCGGCCGGCCGCCGCGACGTCGTCGATCTCGTTCTCGCTGAGTTGGGGCATCGTGCTCGCGCTCGGGAGCGCGTCGGCGATCGCCGTCGGAGGTCTCATCGCCGGCTCCGACCGCACGATTCACCGCGCGGGCACGAGGCGCGGGCCGGGAGCGCCGCCTCTCATGGCGCCGCCTAGCCGCGCAGAGATTGCTCGAGAAGCGCTTTCGCCGCCGGCCAATCGTCGTCGATAACGGCGTACCACGCCGAGTCGCGCCGCTCGCCGCCGCGGACGAGCATGTGCTTGCGGTGGATTCCCTCGAACGTCGCGCCGATCTTCTCGAGCGCCGGACGTGAGCGCTCGTTCTTCGCGTCCGTCTTGAACTCGACGCGGAGCAGACCCTCGCTCTCGAACGCATGGCGCATGAGGAGGTACTTCGCCTCGGTGTTCGCCCCCGTCCCCCACGCCGACGGATGGAGCCACGTGTTGCCGATCTCGACCGAGCGGTCGGCCGGGCGGTGGTTGAGGAAGCTCGTGTGGCCGACGGGCGCGCCGTCGAAGTAGTGCGCGAAGCCCATGTCGATCGACGCGAACCACGCGTGGAACATCTCGCGGCTCTCGTCGCCGCGCACCTTCATCCAGCGCCACGTGCGCGGGTCCTGCGCGACCGCCCAGAGCTCCTCTTCGTGGCGCGGCTCGAGCGGCTCGAGGCGCACGTGCCTTCCCTCGAGCGCTACGTGAAGCGTCACGACCGCGTCCGGCTAGCGCTCGGCGGGCGTGAGCAGCGGCGAGCCGGGCTCGAGCAACTCGTTCGCAACGAGTATCTGCGACACCACGAGCACGCTCTTCCAACCGCCGCCGTCCGGATCCCGCACGACGACGTTTACCACCCGGTTACCTACGGAGGAACCGTCGTCGAGAGTGAAGCGGCCGTGCGTCACGATCCAGCCGGTGTCGCCCGCCTCGTATGCCTCGATCTCGTCCTCCGGCTCGTCGTCCGCCTCGGAGCCGCTCGATCCGACGTCGCCGGTCGCCGGCACGATCTCTTCCATCAGCGCGAGTACTGCGTCTCGTCCACGCACCTGCTCCTCCGCAGCGGTGCCGAACGAACCGACCTCTCCCTGCGCGGTCGTCTCGCCGAACCACTGCAGATCGCCTGCCCCGAAACGCCGGCGTCCCTCCCGCGCAAATTCCTCGAGCTCTGCCGACCGCGTTGCCGTGACCATCGAGCCTCCTTCGTTTGAGACAGCTGAGGCGCTACGTGAAGTGCCAGCCTTCGCCTTCGGAGAATGCCTTGAGGATGCGCCGCGCGACGACCGACTTGTGCACCTCGTCCGGACCGTCGTAGATCCGACCGCCGCGCGCCATCCGCCACATGAGGGCGAGCGGCGTGTCTTCGGTCATGCCGAGGCCGCCGTGCGTCTGGAGCGCGCGGTCGACGACGTCCTGGAGCACGCGAGCCGCGTAGAACTTGATGAGCGAGACCTCGACGCGCGCCTCGTCGCCGTCGTCGATGCGCTGCGCGGCTTGCATCGTCATGAGCCGGCACGCCTGGATCTCGGCGGCGCTCTCCGCGATCCAGTTCTGCACGGTCTGCTTGTCGGCGAGCGGGCCGCCGTGCGCCTCGCGGTCGAGCGCGTACGTGCACATGAGCTCGAACGCGCGCTGCATCTGCCCGAGCCAGCGCATGACGTGGTGGATACGGCCCGGCCCGAGGCGCTTCTGCGCGATCTTGAAGCCGTCGCCCGGCTCGCCGAGCGTGTTCGCGAGCGGCACGCGCACACCGGTGAACCGCGTCTCGCAATGCGTCCCCCAACCGCGGCCCTCGTGACCCATGACCGGAATCCGCCGCACGAGCTCGTAGCCCGGCGTGTCGGTTGGGACGAGGATCATCGACGCGCGCTTGTGCGGCTCTGCGTCCGGCTCGGTGACGACCATCACGACGCCGAACGCCGCGCCGTCGGCACCGGAGGAGAACCACTTGTGCGCGTCGATCACCCACTCGTCGCCGTCGCGCACCGCCTTGCCGCGCAGCAGCGTCGGGTCGGAGCCCGCGACCTCCGGCTCCGTCATGCCGAAGAACGAGCGCACCTCCCCGGCGACGAGGGGCTCGAGGAAGGTCTTGCGCTGCTCGTCGGTGCCGTACAGGTGGAGGATCTCGCCGTTGCCGGCGTCGGGCGCCTGGCACCCGAAGACGAGCTGCGCGATGAAGCTGCGGCCGATCTCCTCGTTGAGGTCGGCGTACTCGAGGAAGCCGGCGCCGGAGCCGCCCGCCTCGGGCGGCAGGTGCGGCGCCCACAGGCCGGCGTCCTTCGCCTTCTGCTGGAGCTCAGCGATGAGCGTGTCGGCGGCCGCGTCTTCGGCCGTGAGCGCGCGCTCATTCGGATAGACGTGCTCCTCCATGAACGCCCGCACTTGTTCGCGCTTCGTTGCCATACCGGCGATGATCGCACGGATGCGCGAAGCGCTCGAAACGATCCTCGGCCCGATCTCTGAACCGGTCATGCTCGCGGGAGGCGCGTCGAAGGAGGCGTGGGCCGTCGACGCCGGCGGAGAGAAGCTCCTCGTGCGCCGCGCGGGCGGCGGCGTCATCCACCGGCACACGCTCTCGCTCGCCGACGAGTTCGCCGTGATCGAAGCGGCGTACAAGGCCGGCGTGAAGGTGCCGCCGCCGATCCGGTACATCGCCGATCTCGACGGCCGCGAGGCGTTCGTCATGGAACGGATTCACGGCGAGACGATCGGCCGCCGCATCGTGCGGATGGAGCCCGTGCCGCCAAGCCTCACAGTCGAGCTCGCGGAGGAACTCGCGAAGATTCACGCGATCCCGCCCGAACGCCTGCCCTTCCTGCAGGAGACGTCGATGGACCGACTCGTCGAAGAGCTCGACGAGACCGGCGAGCCGCGTCCCGCGATCGAGCTCGGCCTCTGGTGGCTGCGGGAGAACAAGCCGGCGCCGCGCGAGCCGGTCATCGTCCACGGCGACTTCCGCATCGGCAACGTCGCCGTCGACGAGCACGGCCTCGTCGGCGTCCTCGACTGGGAGTTCGCGCATCTCGACGACCCGGCGCGCGATCTCGCGTTCGGACTCGTCCGCGCGTGGCGCTTCGGCAAAGACGACCTCCGCTACGGCGGCATCGGCGAGGTCGGGCCGTACCTCGAGCGCTACAACGAGCTGACCGGGCTCGAGATCCGCCCGGAGGAGCTCGACTACTGGGAGGTCGCCGGCAACGTCGCGTGGGCGATCGGCTGCGTCACGCAGGCGCGCCGCCACCTCACCGGCCAGGAGCGGAGCGTAGAGCTCGCGATCCTCGGCCGGCTCGGCGCCGAGGTCGAATACGAGATCTGCCACCTCCTCGAAGCGCAGGGCGTCACGTGAGCGAACGGCCGACAGCGCAAGAGCTCGCCGAGGCGATTCAGGAGTTCCTCGCCGGCGAGATCCTCCCCACGCTCGACGATCACCGGCAGCGCTTCCGGATGCTCGTCGCGCTAAACGCGCTCGGGATCGTCTATCGGGAACTCGACAAGCTGCCGCCGGAGGACGCCGCCGCGCAACGCGAGCTTGCGGCGCGTGTCCGCGCGGGAGACGTTCCGGCCGGCACGCTCGCGCACGTGAGAGGCGAGATCGTGCGCCGCCTCGCTGTCGACTCACCGCGCTATATCGACCGTTATGACAAGACATAGCTTTCCCGAAGCATTGAGATTGGACAATCTATAGCTTGACATACAGAGGAGTGGCGGTAAGCTATTACTTGTTATGAGCCGCCAGTCCACGACTGCCCGCCGCGCTCTCGACGCGAAATTTCTCGCAGTTCGGACCGAGGCTGCCAACAACCCTCCGCCGCCCCGCGGCTGGGTTCGAGCCATTCGAGAGGCTCTCGGAATGAGCCGAGAAGACCTCGCAAGGCGACTCGGTGTGACCCGCCAAGCCGTCCTCCAAACCGAGCAAGCCGAATCGACCGGAGCGATCACGCTCTCGAAGCTCCGGGAGATCGCGGCTGCACTCGAATGCGACGTGTACTACAGCCTCGTGCCACGCCGGCCGCTCGACGACGTCGTCAACGATCGAGCACGCCGCCTTGCCGAAGAGCGGCTCGGTCGAATCGAGCACACCATGCGGCTCGAGGATCAACTGTCCGAGCGTTCCGATCGAGACCTCCTCATCGACGATCTCGCCCGCGAGATCGCGGACTCGCGCGCTCTCTGGCGCGACTGATTGAACCATCTCGCCGGCACCCACGATGGCCAAACACCGGTCGCGCCGGAGGAGCTCGACGGGCTGATCCCCTCATGGATCAGCCGCCAGCGCGATCTCGACCTCGCAGAGCAGGACAACATCACGAGCGCGATCTCTCGGCTGGCCCGACGCCCACCGACGGTCGACGCGGTTCTCACCGAACGCTTCCTTCGACGCTTACACGGGCTGATGTTCGGCGACGTGTGGCGATGGGCCGGCCGGTATCGCGACTCGGACAAGAACCTCGGAGTGCCGAAGGGGCGTATCCGTGAGGATCTCGCCAAGCTGCTTGCCGATGTCCGGTTCTGGATTGAGCACGAGACGTATGAGGCCGACGAAATCGCAGCACGCTTTCACCACGAGCTCGTGTGGATTCATCCGTTCCCGAACGGAAACGGCCGCTTCTCGCGGCTCGCCGCCGATCTGTTGGTCGAGGCGCTCGGCAGGCCGCGTTTCACGTGGCGTGAGGCGAGCGGGCACGCGTCCGACGACCTCCGTGCGGAATACATCGACGCTCTGAAGGCGCTCGACGGCGATCCGACTGACGCGTCCGCGATCACGGCATTTGCACGCGGGTGAGCTGCAACCTCTAGATTCCCGCCATGCCAGACCTCACAGGAAAAGTCGCAATTGTCACCGGTGCCGGGCGCGGCATCGGTCGCTCTCACTCCCTCGCCCTCGCGGCGGCCGGCGCGAAGGTCGTCGTCAACGACCTCGGCGGCGGGCTCGCAGGAGAAGGCGCCGATGCAACGCCGGCGCAGCAAGTCGTCGAAGAGATCAAGGCCGCCGGTGGAGAAGCCGTCACGAACGGCGACAACGTCGCCGACTTCGCGGGCGCCGGCCGCATGGTGCAACAGGCGATCGACGAGTTCGGCCGCCTCGACATCCTCGTCAACAACGCCGGGATCCTCCGCGACCGGATGCTCGTGAACATGACCGAGGACGAGTGGGACGCGGTCATCGCCGTCCACCTCAAGGGTCACTTCGCACCGACGCAGCGCGCCGCCGCGTACTGGCGCGAGCAGTCGAAGGCGGGCGAGGAGGTGCGCGGCCGCGTCATCTGCACCGCGAGCCCGTCGGGCGTCTTCGGCAACGTCGGCCAGGCGAACTACGGCGCCGCGAAGGCGGGCATCGCCGGGTTCACGGTCATCGTCGCGCAGGAGCTCCAGCGCTACGGCGTCACGGTCAACTGCCTCGCGCCGAACGCGCGCACGCGCATGACCGAGGAGACGTTCCAGATGAGCGCGCCCGAGGAGGGGTTCGACCCGCTCGACCCGTCGAACATCTCCACCGTCGTCGTCGCGCTTTGCGCCGACGAGGCGCAGGCGATCACCGGCCAGGTGTTCCACGTCTGGGGCGGTGCCGTGAACGCACTCAAGGGCTGGAGCGCCGGCGAGCTGTTCGACGCGCCCGAAGGCTGGGACTCGGACGCGCTCCTCGGCGAGCTCCTCGCGCGCTTCCCCGACGGCGCTTCGCCGCCCGGGATGATCGCCGGGATGCAGGCCGCCGGCGGCAAATCGCTGCAGGCAGCCGACTGATGCACGGTGCTTACTGAATGTTGAGGGTCGAGCACGCGCGGCTGCGGTTTGGCGGTGTCGCCGCGCTCGACGACGTCTCGTTCGACGTTCCCGAAGGCGAGATCGTCGGTCTCATCGGACCGAACGGAGCGGGCAAGACGACGGCGTTCAACGTCATCACGCGGCTGTACCGGCTCGATTCGGGCGACGTCGTCTTCGCGGGAAAGTCGATGCGCCGAACGCGCCCAAGCCGCGTCGTGCACCGCGGCATCGCGCGCACGTTCCAGAACCTCGAGCTCTTCCCGAACATGACCGTCCTCGAGAACGTCCTCGTCGGGGCGCACGCCGCCTCCCGCTTCGCCCGCGGGAGCACGCTGCGCCGCGAAGCTCTCGAGACGCTCGACTACGTCGGCATCGCCGAGCACGCGAATCGTCCGGCGGCCGGGCTGCCCTTCGGGACGTTGAAGCGCGTCGAGCTCGCGCGGGCGCTCGCCGCGAAGCCGCGCCTCCTGCTCCTCGACGAGCCCGCCGGCGGGTTGAACCACGAGGAAGTGGAGGCGCTCAGCGGCCTCATCCGGCGGATCCGCGACGAGCGCAAGCTGACCGTCCTGCTCGTCGAGCACCACATGCGGCTCGTGATGCAGCTCTGCGACCACGTGCACGTCCTCAACTTCGGGAAGACGATCGCGTCGGGCGTCCCAGCCGACGTGCAGCGCGACCCGGCGGTGATCGAGGCGTACCTCGGCGGGGAGCTCGCCGCGTGAGCGCCCTGCTCGAGCTTGAGGACGTCGAAGCGCGCTACGGGCCGATCCACGTCCTGCACAAGATCTCGCTCGCGGTCGAGGAGGGAGCGATCGTCGCCGTTCTCGGCCCGAACGGCGCCGGGAAGACGACGACGCTCCGCGCGATCTCCGGAACCGTCCGGCGGTCGGGCCGAATCGTGTTCGCCGGTAAGGCGCTCGGCCGCACGGGCCCGGCCGGAACCGCGCGGCGCGGCATCGCCCACGTCCCCGAAGGCCGCGGAACATTCGCGGAGCTCACCGTCTGGGAGAACCTTCGCCTCGGCGCCTACACACGCCGCGGCTCGATCCAGGCCGACGTCAACCGCGTGATGACGTACTTCCCCGCGCTCGCCGAACGGCGCCGCCAGCAGGCCGGGACGCTGAGCGGCGGCGAGCAGCAGATGCTCGCGCTCGCGCGTGCGTTCATCCAGCGGCCGAAGCTCATGCTCCTCGACGAGCCCTCGCTCGGCCTTGCTCCCCTCCTCGTCGCAGAGATCTTCCGCATCGTCCGCGAGCTCAACGAGAAGGAAGGCCTCACCGTCCTCCTCGTCGAGCAGAACGCGCACATCGCGCTGCAGGCGGCGCAGACGGGCTACGTGCTCGAGACGGGGAAGATCGTGCTCTCGGGAACGAGCGACGAGCTTCGGGCCAACGACGCAATCCGCGCGAGCTACCTCGGGTATTGACGTGGAGAGACTGAAGACAGTCGGCGTCGAGCGGTTCGTGATTCTCGCGATCCTTCTCGCGGGCGCGATCTTCCTCCTCGTCGGCTGCCTCACGAGCACGCAGTTCGCGACGTTCACGGTGCAGGGAGTCGCGACCGGGATGGCCTACGGCGCCCTTGCGCTCGCGCTCGTCCTCATCTACCAGGCGACGCACGTCATCAACTTCGCCCAGGGCGAGCTCGCGATGTTCACGACGTTCGTCGCGTGGCAGCTGATCCAGTGGGGACTCCCGTACTGGGGCGCGTTCTTCGTGACGCTCGCGATCGCGTTCCTGCTGGGGATGGGCTTGCAGGTGGCGGTGATTCGCCCCGTGCAGCACCGCTCTGTCATCGCGACGGTCATCGTCACGGTCGGCCTGTTCATCCTCATCGACGGCGTCGTCGACTGGGTCTGGGGCGGCGAGTTCAAGTCGCTTCCGCAGCCGTTCGGAAACGGCTCGTGGAACGTCGGCGGCGTCGAGATCCAGCATCTGTACGTCGGGATGACTGGCGTCGTCCTCGCGAGCCTCGCTTTCGTCTGGGCTCTGTTCCGGTTCACGAAGCTCGGCCTTGCGATGCGGGCGGCGGCGCTGCGCCCGGCGGCGGCATCACTCGCCGGCGTTCGGGTCGACGCCATGCTCGCGATCGGCTGGGGGCTCGCGGCGCTGCTCGGAGCGGTGGCCGGCCTGATGGCGGAGCCGACGACGGGGATCTTCCTCCTACCGACCTTCATGCAGCAGGTTCTCGTCTACGCGTTTGCCGCCGCGGCGCTCGGCGGGCTCGAGAGCCCGATCGGCGCGATCGTCGGAGGCGTGGCGATCGGCGTCCTTCAAGCGCTGATGATCGGCTATACCCCGCAGATCAGCTCGCAGCTGCAGCTGCCGTTTGCCTTCGCGCTCATCCTCGCGATCCTCGTCGTCAAACCGAACGGCCTCTTCGGCCGCCGACAGGTGGCGCGAGTATGAAGCGGAGCATTCCGGCTCTCGTCTCGGTCGTCGCGGTAGCCGGCGTCCTCGTGCTCCTTCCGTTCATCATCAGCGACTACAACACGTTCCTCGTCGGCGAAGTCGGGATCTACTTCATCGCCGTGCTCGGCCTGAACATCCTCACGGGATACACGGGCCAGATCTCGATCGGCCACGGCGCATTCATGGCGATCGGCGGCTACACGCTCGCGATCCTGTCCCGCGACCATCAGATGAATCTCGTCTACGGGACGCTGATCGCGTTTGCGCTCTGCTTCGCGGCCGGCCTCGCGTTCGGACTGCTGGCGCTGCGACTCTCCGGCGCCTATCTCGCGCTCGCGACGTTCGCGCTCGCGATCTCGGTGACCCAGCTGCCGCTCCAGTACTCGACGTATCTCGGCGGGAGCCTCGGCGTGCAGGCGTCGTCGAAAACGGATCACCTCTTCGGCTGGTCGCTATTCGGGGTTCATATCCCCCGCTGGTCGCTCCCCGGACCGGCGGTGCTGACCAACAAGTGGATCTTCGGCGTCGCGTGGTCGTTCGCCGCAGTCCTCCTCGTTCTCGCCTGGCTGATCCTGCGCGGCCGCGTCGGCCGCGCGTTCCGCGCCGTGCGCGACAGCGAGATCGCCGCGGTCGCATCGGGAGTGGAGCGCGGGCTGTACAAGACGCTCGCCTTCGGGATCTCGGCGGCCTACTGCGGCGCCGCGGGAGCGATCTTCGTCATGGCGAACAACGGCTTCGCCCAGCCCGACGAGTTCAACGTCGCCCTGTCGCTCACGCTCCTGATCGGAGCCGCCGTCGCCGGCCTCGGATCGCTCTGGGGTGTTCTCGTAGGCGCTGCGTTCGTCGGGCTGTTGCCGAACATCTCGACGAGCATCCCCCACCTCGGCGGACACCAGGACGTCATCTACGGAGCGGCCGTCATCGTCGTGATGCTCGTGGCTCCCAGCGGCTTCGCCGGCCTGCTCGCGCGGCTCCGTCTGCTCCGCAGGGCTTGAATCGCGAGTCAAACACAGTCAAACTGCCCAAACGTTCGTCTTAGTAGCTAGGGGCACGTTGTTTTGCATCCATTCAGATCGGAGGAGGGGCGCGTGAGTATCAATCGCAAGAGGCTCGGAGCGCTGCTTTGCGTCGTCGTCGCGGCTATTGCCGTGGCGAGCACCGCCGGAGCAGCGAGCCAATCGACGCCGGGAGTGACGGCGCATAACGTCAAGATCGGCGGCACGTTCCCGCTCAGCGGCCCGGCGTCGCTCTACGCGACGATCGCCGGTGCGGAGCAGGCGTACTACGGCTGGGTCAACGCCCACGGCGGCGTCAACGGCCGGACGATCACGGACATCGTCAAGGACGACCAGTACAACCCGGCCAAGACCGTTCCGGCCGTGAAGCATCTCGTCGAGACGGACAAGGTCTTCGCCATCGTCGGCAGCCTCGGAACTGCGCCCGGGCTCGCCACGTGGAACTACCTGAACAACAAGAAGGTCCCGCAGGTCCTGCTCGCCAGTGGCGACGCGTACTGGGGAACCTGCACGGCGACCGGTTCCGCGTTCCGCGCGAAGCCGTACTGCTCGAAGCCGAAGCCGTGGACGATGGGCTGGCAGCCGGATTACCCGGGCGAGGCGAAGATCTACGCGAAGTACATCCTCGCGAACAAGCCGCACGCGAAGATCGGGATCCTGTACCAGAACGACGCGTACGGCCAGAACTACCTCGACGCATTCACGAAGGCTCTCGGCAGCCACAAGAGCCAGATCGTCGACAAGGAGTCGTACAACTACACCGACTCGAGCAGCGTCGTCGGTGCGCACGTCGGCGCCCTCGCGGCTCACGGAGCCGACACCGTCGTGTTCTTCTCGACTCCGGCGGCCTCGATCGCGGCCCTCGCCACGATCCCGCATGTCCCGAGCTGGCACCCGCTGACCGTCCTCAACAACGTCTCGGCGAACCGGATCTTCCTGCTCTCCGCCGAGCAGAACGGGGCGGCTCCGAACGGCGTCATCTCGTCGAGCTACATCAAGAGCAACACCGTCACGCCGAACGACTCGGCGATGAAGCTCGCGCACGACATCATCTACGCGACGGGCAACGGCACCCTCAAGCACGAGTTCGACATCGGCGACAGCAACCTCATCTACGGGCTCGCGAGCGCGTGGACGTTCGTCGATGCGCTCAAGCACGCCGGTTCGAACCCGACGCGCACGAGCCTCATGCATGCGCTGCGGACGCTCAACGAGTCGTCGTCGAACAAGAACCCGTTCGTCTATCCGGGCATGACCGTCAAGACGTCCTCGTCGCGGACGTTCCCGATGGAGCAGCTCATCCTCGAGAAGTGGAGCGGAAGCGCGCACGACTGGAAGTCGTTCGGCGGCGTTAAGACCAGCGGAAGCTGAGCCGGCCGCATCTGTTGTCTCCAGGGGGAGCTTCGGCTCCCCCTGGTGTTTCCCGGGTCGTTTAGAGCTCGGCCGGATCCGTGACGGGCGCGCGGCAGGCGAAGCGCTCGCATGCGTAGACGGCGGGCTTGCCGTCGACGAGATCCTTGCCCGCGAGAAGCGGGGCGTCATCCGCCGGGCCGAAGGCGACGACGACGTTCGGGTCGAAGCCGGCGAGCGCGGCGCGAGCGACGTCCGTGTCCGGCCCGCCGGCGATGGCGAGCTCGCGCGGCGGCGAGAGGTGGAGGTCGAGCGCGCACAGCGCCCAGCCGAACGCCGACGGCGCACGCGTGAGGTAGTCGCCCACGAACCGCAGCGCATCGACCGCCTGCCGCTCGAGCTCGTCGTCTCCCCATATACGCGCGAGTCGCAGGAGCACGAACGCGAGCATCGAGTTGCCCGACGGGATCGGGTTGTCCTCGAGCGACTTCTGGCGCGCGACGAGCTGCTCGCCGTCGGCCGGCGAGAGGAAGAAGCCGCCGCGACGGGCGTCTCCGAAAAGCTCGACGGCACGGAGCGCGGCGCGTCGGCTCGCGTGGAGCCAGCGCAGATCGCCGGTCGCGACGTGGAGCTCGTAGAAGCCGTGTGCGACGTTCGCGTAGTCGTCGAGGTACGCGGGGAACTTCGCGCGGCCGTCGCGGGTCGTCCGCCACAGCGGCTCGGCGTCGAGGAGCTCTCCGAGCGCTACAGCCGCTTGTAACAAAGTGTTACTTGGAAGGACACGTCCGCCCTCGGCGAGTGCGGCGAGCGCGAGCCCGTTCCACGACGCAATGACCTTGTCGTCGCGGAACGGCTGTGGCCGGCGCTCGCGGATCGCGAGGAGCCGCGCGCGCGTCTCGTCGTCGAGCTCGCCGCGCAGAACGGCGCGGCCGTGCTCGAACGGGCGGAGCAGGTCTGCGGGAACGCCTTCCTCCTCCGTCCACGTGTACGTCAGTCCCTCGACGCCGTCGGTGTCCGCGTCCTGCGCCGACGCGAATCCGCCGCTCTCAAGACGGAGCTCGCGCACCATGTACTCGAGCGTGCGCTCGGCCACGTCGCGGTAGCGCTCCTCCCCGGTGGCGAGCCACGCGTGAAGGTACGGCGGGACGAGCAGCGCGTTGTCGTACAGCATCTTCTCGAAGTGCGGGACGAGCCAATCGGGGTCGACGGAGTACCGGTGGAAGCCGCCACCGACGACGTCGTACATCCCGCCCGCCGCCATCCCGTCGAGCGTGAGCCGCACCGCGTCGAGCGACCCGCGCCGCAACAGGAACTCGAGCGCCGACGCCGGCGGGAACTTCGGCGCGCGCCCGAAGCCGCCCGAACGCGGATCGAGCTGCCGGAGGAGAACCTCCTCGGCTTCGGCGAGCAGTCCGTCGTGGAGCGGCTCGCGCGAGGGCTCGCGTTCCGCCGACTGCCGCAGCGCGCCGACGAGCGCCTCCGCCTGCGCGGCGACGTGCTCCGGCTGCTCGCGGTACGCGTCCGCGACCGCGCGCAGGACCTGCCGGAACGCCGGCAGCCCGTGACGCGGCTCCGGCGGGAAGTACGTGCCGCCGAAGAACGGCTCACCGTCGGGCGTGAGGAAAACCGTGAGCGGCCAACCGCCCTGCCCGGTGAGCGAGACGACCGCGTCCATGTACACCGAGTCGACGTCGGGCCGCTCCTCGCGGTCGACCTTGACGCAGACGAAGAGCTCGTTCATGACCGCCGCGGTGCCGAGATCGTCGAACGATTCGCGCTCCATCACGTGGCACCAGTGGCACGACGAGTAGCCGATCGAGACGAGCAGCGGCTTGCCGTCGGCGCGGGCCTGCGCGAACGCCTCGTCCCCCCACGCCCGCCAGTCGACCGGATTCTCGGCGTGCTGGAGGAGGTACGGGCTCGTCTCCTGCGCGAGGCGGTTGGCCATGCCCGGATCATGGCCGTTCGCGGCCGGCTTTAGCCGGCAGGTCCGTGCGGCGGAAGGATCGTCGTCGGACCATTGTCGGCGTACGGGTTCGACTGATGCTGGGTCCTCGTCGTCCCATCGTCATACGTGATGACGAGCTTGATCGAGGCCGTGTCCGGGATCGAGTCGTAGCCCGCGAAGAACGAGTTGTCGACGATCGGGACACTCCTCGTCGTTCCGCCGACGTCGGCCTCAACCGACCGCACGCTGTCAGCCACGAGCCCGAACACGACGAGCGGACCGGAGGATGAGGGCGGGCCGTCGCCCGGCCAGGCGGCCCACGCGATGCCTTCGAAGGCGGGGTTTTGCACATTCCAGGTAGGCAGACAGATCCCGCCGACTCCGGGAGCGACGAACACGCATGCGCTGCCGTCCTCCCCCGGGAACGCATAGAGGCTCAGGTCGCCCTCAGTGCCGAATGACAACCCGCTCTGGACGAGGCGAAGGCGTTGCTTGGCTTCGCTCGGAGTGAGACCGATTCCCGAAGCAAGCATGGGAAGCGATCCCTCCGGCATGCTCGCCGGCCAGGGCACCGTCGGGAGGCTCTCGAGGCCGGAGAGTCCGGCGGTGAAGCCTGGCGACGGGCTGAGCAGGCGATAGGCGAACGCCGACGCTATGCCGGCGAACGCAAGCACCGCGAGCGCGACGACGGTGCGGCGCCTCCAGGCACGAGAAGGCGCCGCGGAACCGGCGCGCACGAGCGCGTCTTCCCACAGATCGCGCGTCGGGCCGACCGCGTCGAGCGGACGGAGCTCCTCAGACCAGTTCGTGCTCATCGGTTCCTCCTGTTGGTGTCCACGCGCGCATACCGTCGGCGCTGCCGTAATGCCGACGGAGCGCCTCCCGTGCGCGGTGGAGCTGGACTCGGACGGCGACGCGGCTCGACGACGTGGCGCGAGCGATGTCGGCCACCGAGAAGTCGGCGTAGTAGAAGAGAAAGACGACGGCCCGCTGCTGCGGAGTCAGGAGCTCGAGCACTCCGAGCGACGCTGTCGCGCCCTGCGCGGCGCCGAAGGCTTCCGGGACGTCATCGACCGCCGCCGCGCGCTTCGCTTCCCGCAGTCGCGACGCCGCGTGACGGAACGCGACACGGTAGAGCCACGGCACGAGCGACCGGATCTGCGCGGCGCTCTCGATCGCACGCGCAAACGCCTCTGCCACAGCGTCGTCGGCGATGTCCGCCCGTCCGCCGGTGTACGCGTAGACGCCGCGCCAGAGCTGCGTCGCCGACTCGCGATACGCGCGCTCGATCTCCGGCCGGGACGTTGCGGTTGCCATGTGCACCGATAAAGAGCGCCGCGGGGCGAGAAAGGTTACGCCGGGCTCCCCCGTCCCCTGCGCGATGCGGTTCACCGGCCGTAGCCGACGATCGTGTACGCGCGCTCGAAGCCGACCGACTCGTAGAGCGCCCATGCGGGATCGGTCGCGCACCCGACGACGGCGCGGCGCATTCCCTCCTCCCACAGGCGGCGGAGCGCGAACGTGCAGACCGCAGCGCCTAGCCCTTGACGGCGGAACTCCTCGCGCGTGCCGACCGGCTCGAACAAGCCGACGCCGTTCTCGTCGTCGGGCCACGCGAGGACGTACGCGGCGAAACAGCCGTCAGGCGCCTCGACGGTGCAGTCGAGCGATCTCCGATACGGCCAGGTCGCCATCACGTTCGCGTAGCTCGACTCGGTGACGCGGGACGGAGCCCAGACGTCACGGTGTATGGCGACGCGCTCCGCGAGATCGTCGTCCGTCACCGTGCGGAGGCGGAAGCCTTCGGGGAGCGGCGTCTGGTCGGGAGGTTCGAGGAGCTCGCGCACATTGACGTGGATCGCCCAGCGGCGGCGATCGAAACCGCGCGCCGCGAGCGCTTCCCGCACCGGAGCATCGTCCTCGCGACAGGCGACGATCTCGGCGCGCGGCTCGTCGAGGACGTCGTCGAGAAGCTCGAGCCGGTCCGGCCGGATCTCGAACTCGAGCCCACCCTTCTCGCCCTTCAGCCACGACCACGCGACGACGTCGCCGTCTTCCTCCCAGAGCCGAACCGTCCACTCGCTCTCGCGACCCTCGTGCTGCCGGAATCCCCAGGCGACATCGCCGACGTGCCATTGCGCCAGGTCGCCGACGAGCCTGCGCTGCTCGGCGGCGAACCGCTGGATCGCCGGGATGTCCTCGTACCCGCTCCACACACGCGATGCGATGGTCGTCACGGCGTTAGCGTAGGGCGCGATGAGCTCCCTCCCCGGCGGCACCGTCACATTCGTCTTCACCGACATCGAGGGCTCGACGCGCCTGCTGCAGGAGCTCGGGGACGAGGCGTACGGAACCGTCTCGTCCGACCACCGGCGCCTCGTGCGCGAGACGTTCGGCGCGCGCGGCGGCACCGAGATCGACACGCAGGGAGACGCGTTCTTCTTCTCCTTCCCGCGCGCGCGAGACGCGGTCGGAGCAGCGGTCGACGCGCAACGCGCGCTCCGCACCCACGACTGGCCGGAGGGGAAAGAGGTGCGCGTGCGCATGGGACTCCACACCGGCGAGCCGCACATGGGAGAGGAGGGCTATCTCGGCCTCGACGTCGTCCGCGCGGCGCGGATCTCCGCCGCCGGCAACGGCGGGCAGATCCTCATCTCCGAGACGACACGCGCGCTGCTCGGGAACCAGCTCCCCGACGGCGTCGTCGTCCACGACCTCGGGCAGCAGGATCTGAAGGACATCCAACACGAGCACATCTACGAGCTCACGGTCGACGGGCGTCCCGTGTCCGTCAAGCGGCTGAAGCCGCAGACGTCCGCGAAGACGCGGCAGGAGGAGATGGCCGCGCGCTTTGAGGATCGGATCACCGCGTACGTCGAGCGGCAGCTCGATTCGGCGTTCGACGAGAAAGGTGGCCAGCCGAAGGTTCCGACGAAGCTCGCGCTCACCGGCACCGCGATCGGGTTCGGGATCATCGCGATCATCCTCTTCATCCTCATCGCGGTCGCCTTCCTCATCAAGACCCTCTTCTTCTGATGCCGGGCTACGGGGAACTCGAGGTTGGCGCCGTCTACCGCAGCCGGTTCGGACGAACGGTGCTCGAGGCCGACGCCGTCTTCCACGCGATGCAGACCATGAACACGAACCCGATCCACTTCGACGCGGAGTACGCCGCGACAACCGAATGGGGGCGACCGCTCGTCGACTCGACGTTCACGCTCGCGCTCGTGACCGGGCTCTCGGTCGAGGCCGTCTCGGAGCACGGCGTGAATCTCGGTTGGCGCGAGGTACTCCTCCTCGCGCCCGTCTTCGCGGGCGACACGATCCGCGCCGAGACCGAGGTGCTCGCGAAGCGCGAGTCGAAGTCGCGCTCCGGCTTCGGGATCGTCACCGTCCGCACGCGCGGCTTGAACCAGCGCGACGAGGTCGTCATCGAGTTCGAACGGTCGATCCTGCTGCCGCTGTGAGCGATGTCATGCTCGAGACGGAGCGGCTCGTCCTGCGGATGCCGAAGCTCTCGGATGCAGTGCCGTTCGCCGCGCTCTTCAACGATCCGACGGCGATGGAGTTCATCGGCGGCGTCCATCCCGATACGTCCGGCGATCCCGAGTTTCCGGTGCGGCAATGGCTGAAGCGCTGGGAGGCGAACGGTGTCGGCCCGCTGATAGCGGAGCGGCGCGAAGACGGCGTCGTCGTCGGCCGCGCGGGGCTGCACATCTGGGACACGAGCACGTGGACGCCGACCTCGTACGCGAACGCCGGCGAGCACGCGCAGCCGGAGCTCGGCTGGGCGCTCATCCGCGAGCACTGGGGCAACGGCTATGCGACGGAGGCAGCGCGCGCGGCGCGCGACTGGGCGCGTAGCGTCGGCGTCGAGCGGCTCATCTCGGTCATTGCGCCGGCCAACACGCGTTCGCAACGCGTCGCCGCGCGGCTCGGCTGCACGCCTGGCGAGACCGTCACGCTTTTCGACACGGGAGCGGCCGTGCTCTGGGAGCATCCTCAGCCGTGATCGAGACCGAACGCCTCATCCTCCGGCCGCCGCGACTGGAGGACGTCGACGACTTCGCGGTCGCGTACGCCGATCCGGAGGTGATGCGCTACCTCGGCGACGGCAGCACCGCGACCCGGGAGGAGGTCGCGCAAGTAATCGAGCGCTCGCTCGAGCGCTGGAACGCGAACGGCATGGGGCTCTTCGCCATGGAGAGCCGCGAGACCGGACGCGTCGTCGGGCGTAGCGGCTTTCTCGTCTGGGACAGCGAGGGCTGGACAGTCGCGAATCTCGCCGACGCGGGCGACCGCGCGGAGATCGAGCTCGGCTGGATGGTCGCGCGTGAGAGTTGGGGGCGCGGCTACGCGACGGAGGCGGCGCTCGCGCTGCGCGAATGGGCAGTCGCCGAGCGCGGGTTGACGCGGCTCATCTCCCTCATCCGTCCCGGCAACATGCGGTCGATCCGCGTCGCCGAGAAGATCGGCGAAACGTTCGAGCGGGAGATCGTGATGACGGAACGTCCGTCGCTCATGTACTCGCTGAAGGCATGAAGCCACTCGACGGGATCCGGATCGTGGACATCACGGCGTCGCTCGCCGGGCCGACGTGCACGCAGCTGCTCGGTGCGCTCGGCGCGGAGGTCGTGAAGGTCGAACCGCCGGAGGGCGACCACGCGCGCGCCTGGGGGCCGCCGTTCATTGCTGCAAGCGTCGACGGCGAAGCCGACGACGCGCGGCCGGTACACCCCGACGCCGATGGCGCCGGCCGGGACAGAATGGGCGCGCTCTTCTTCGCGGCGAACGCCGGCAAGCGGTCCGTCGTGCTCGAGCTCCGCGAGGAACGCGAGAAGCTGCTCGAGCTCGTCGCCGCAGCGGATGTCCTCGTCCTCAGTCTCCGGCCGGGACTCGCCGAGGAGCTCGGTCTCGCTGCGGACGACCTGCGCGAACGCAATCCCCGCTTGATCCACTGCACCATCGGCGCGTACGGTCGCGGCGGGCCGCTCTCCGACCGGCCGGGATACGACCCGCTCATGCAGGCCGCAGCCGGGATCATGAGCGTCACCGGCGAGCCCGACGGCCCGCCGGTGCGAGTCGGCATCTCGCTCATCGACTTCGCGACGGGACAGTGGGCGGCGATCGGGATCCTTGCCGCGCTGCTCGAACGCGAGCGAACCGGCGCGGGTTGCACGATCGACACGTCGCTGTACGAGTCGGCGCTCTACGCGATGTCGCCCCACGTCGCCGCGTACGAATCGAGCGGCGACGTGCCGGGGCGGTACGGCTCGGCGTTCCCGCTCATCGCGCCGTACGAGCTGTTTCCGACGAGCGACGGCGCCGTGATGATCTCCGCCGGCAGCGACGCGCTCTGGGAGCGGCTGCGCGGCGCGCTCGGATTGGCGGACGACGAACGCTTCCGCACGAACCCGGATCGCGTCGCGCATCGGACGGAGCTCTTCGAGACGATCGCGGCTGTTCTGCGCACCGCGACGAGCGCGGACTGGGAGGAGCGACTCACCGCCGCCGGCGTGCCCGTATCTCCGGTTCGCGACCTCGGCGAAGCGCTTGCGCACCCGCAAACCGAGGCGCTCGGGATCCTTCAGCAGCTCGGCAACGGGACGACCGTATCCCTTCCGCTCCGCTTCGACGGCGAGCGCCCGCGCTACTCGAGCGCGCCGCCGACACTGGGGCACTGAGAGCTCCTCGGCAGTCCCCCGCGCCGCCCAATTCTCGCAAGTAACACTTTGTCACTAAGTAGGACACTGACCGCAACGGCCCGGTCGAGCGATCGCAATCGCGCTTTCCATCACGCCCGGCGGATGACCTAGCTACTAGCTAGTAACAAAGTGTTACTAGGAAAGACCTGGCTCTGCGGGCCAGGGCGAGGCGCGGTAGACGTAGCCCTCCAGCTGGCGCCCGAGCACTCCCTCGAGCCACTGCGAGATCGCGACGAGCGCGTCGATGTCGACTCCGGTCGAGACGCCCTCGCGTTCGACGAGCCAGACGAGATCCTCCGTCGCGACGTTGCCGGTTGCGCGCGGCGAGAACGGGCAGCCGCCGAGGCCGCCGACAGAGGTGTCGAGGACGGTCGCGCCGGCTTCGAGCGCGGCGAGACAGTTCGCATAGCCGGTATTGCGCGTGTTGTGGCCGTGGAAGCCGGCCGCACCGGTCTGCTCGACGAGCGAGCGCACCGCCGACGGCGTCGCGACGCCGATCGTGTCCGCAAGAACGACTTCGGCGCGACCGGCGAACGGCGCGACGATCTCCGCCACGACGCCCGAATCGACCGGCCCTTCGAACGGACAGCCGAACGCGCACGAGAGCGTCACCGTCGCCGGCGTGTCCCCCGCCGCGGCAAGGATCGCCTCCGTCCGCGCGACCGCCTCCGCGAGCGTCGCGTTGCCGTTCCGGTGATTGAACGTCTCTGTCGCCGCGAACGTCACGTTGACGCGGTCGAGCCCCGCAGCCGCGAAACGTTCCCAGCCCTTCTCGTTCAGGACCAACCCGGAGAGCTCGACGCCCGCACGTCGCGGGACGCGCGCCACGACCTCCTCGGCGTCGGCCATCTGCGGCACGCGGTCGCCGCGCACGAAGCTCACGGCCTCGATCCGCGGAAGCCCCGCGGCGCCGAGCCGGTCGACGAGCTCCGCACGCACCGCCGGCGCGAACGTGTCCGGCTCGTTCTGAAGGCCGTCGCGCGGCCCGACATCGCAAACCGTAATTCCCACCCAGCGAGGGTATCGAGTACGATCTCCGCGACCCCGGCGAAAGGAGGCTCGTACAAATGACTGTGTCTGTGGCCTCCTCGGTCTTCCCGACCTAGCGCCGGCGCTCCTGTCTTTTGGGCGCGTTTTGGCGTCCAATCTCTTGACGAAGGAGCTTTGCGTTGTCTCAGTTCGACTTACGCGAGCTCGGGTGGACTCCCGACCTCGCCGAAAACCTAGAGCCCGGCCTCGAACCGGGACGCGTCGCAGCCGCGCACCGCGGGGCGTTCGACGTCTGGATGGAAGCCGGCGAGGTTCGCCTGAGCCTGCCCGGCAAGCTCGTGCACGAAGGCATCGACGTCGGCGTCGGCGACTGGGTCGGCGTCGGCGACGGTCTGATCCGTTCCGTCCTGCCGCGCCGCAGCGCAATCGTCCGCAACGCGGCCGGTTTCGCAACGACGGCGCAGACGCTCGCCGCGAACGTCGACGTCGCGTTCGTCCTCTCGTCGCTCGGCCCCGATCTCGAGCCGCGCCGCATCGAGCGGTACCTCGTCACGATCTGGGAAAGCGGTGCAACGCCTGAGATCGTGCTAACGAAGGCCGACCGCATGGAGGATCCGTGGGAGCTCGTCGCCGCGGTCGAGGCGATCGCGCCCGGAGTCCCGGTTCACGTCGTGTCCTCACTCACCGGTCAAGGCACGGAAGCGCTCCGCGCGCGGATCCAGCCGGGCGAGACCGCCGTGCTGCTCGGCTCGTCGGGCGTCGGCAAGTCGACCCTCGTCAACCGCTGGCTCGGCGAGGACGTCATGGCGACGAACGAGACCCGCGCGGACGACGACGAAGGCCGGCACACGACGACCGTCCGCCAGCTGCTCGTCCTGCCGGGCGGCGGCCTCGTCCTCGACTCGCCCGGCATCCGCGAGCTGCAGCTCTGGGACGTCGGATCCGGAGCGCTCGACGCGACGTTCTCCGACGTCGAGGAGCTCGCGGCGGAGTGCCGCTTCGCCGACTGCACGCACGAGCACGAACCAGGCTGCGCGGTGCTCGCGGCTATCGAGACGGGCGCGCTTCCCGCCGACCGGTTCGCGAGCTGGAGGAAGCTCCAGCGCGAGCTCTTGGCGATCGAGATCCGCCACAACGCTCTTCTGCGCAAGCAGGAAGTGGCGAAGTGGAAGCAGCGCGGCCGCGAGGGGAAGGCGAGAGCGGCAGCGAAGCGGCGCTAGGTACAACACGAGCGTGCGCGTCTTCCCTCCTCCGCGGTTCGCCGCTGCAGCCGACGCGGCGGCGATCGTCGTGTTCGCCGTCATCGGGAACCTCTCGCATCACGGAGACGTGAGCGCCGGAGGACTCGCCCGCGACGTGCTGCCGATCCTCGGCGGCTGGCTCGTCGCAGGCCTCGTCTTCGGGCTCTACCGCCGGCCGACGCTCACGCGGCTCGCGGCGACGTGGCTCGTCGGCGTGACGGCGGGCGTCGCGATCCGTGCGGCGGTTCTCCAGCACACGGATATCGGCAAGGAGGCGGCGTTCCTCGCAGTCGCGCTCGTCTTCACGCTGCTGTTCGCGCTCGTGGCGCGCGCGATCGCAGCGTTGGCGACTGGTCGCTCGTCGCCACGTTCCGCGTAGTAAAGAAACCCGCCCTCCCGTAGCGTCGTATGTTCAATGTTGGACGAACTCGCGACCGTGTACCGGGAGCGGCTCGGTGACTTCACCCGGGTTGCCACCGCCATCGCAGGAGACGAAGAGGCGGGACGGGACGCCGTCCAGGACGCCTTCGATTGGTTCAGGTACAGACGCCGGACGGCCCTCTCGACGTCTGGGGCGCGCCCAGCAGCAGAGGCGGCCTGTGCACGTTCTCGACATATCAGGCCGACCTGGCGCGAGGTGCCCATGGCGGTGACATCTCAGAGGGTTGCTGGGAGCCGGGCAGCCTGGACGCCGGCAGCATCAGGTGGGAAACCCACGGTCCGCGCGACGACGTCTACGTGAACGAGGGATACACGGACAACACCAACGCCACGAGCGCTCAGGTCACATTCAAGATCGGACCGCAGATCCTCTCGAAGACGGTGCCGGTGGTCGAGGGCTTCTACATCGCCGTCTTCCCACGTGATCCGTCGGCGCCGCCGGCGTGGGAGGGGATCAATGTGAAGGTGGAGAAGGCCGTCACCCTCGACGCGCGCGGCAATCCGCTCGAAACGTGGAAGCAGGCGCCCTAGACCGTCGGCCCGGCGGCCGCGATCTCGGCCGGCGCGTCAGCGTGCTTCTTCGCGAAGTTCTCGACGAACATCTGCGCGAGCTCGCGCGCCTTCGCGTCGTAGCGCGCCGGGTCGGCCCACGTCGAGCGCGGGTCGAGCAGCGAGTTGTCGACGTCGGGCGCGGTGACCGGAACCTCGAAGCCGAAGACCGGATCCGTACGGAACTCGACCTCGTGCAAATCACCGGAGAGCACGGCCGAAAGAAGACCGCGCGTCGCCTTGATCGGCATCCGGTGGCCCTCGCCGAACGGCCCGCCCGTCCAGCCGGTGTTGATGAGCCAGACCGTCGAGCGGTGCTCGTCGAGCTTCCGGCCGAGCTGCTCCGCGTAGACCGTCGACGGCTGCGGCAGGAACGGCGCGCCGAAGCACGTCGAGAACGTCGGCTGCGGCTCGGTGACGCCGATCTCGGTGCCGGCGAGCTTCGCCGTGAAACCGGAAAGGAAGAAGAAGAGCGCCTGTTCGCGGCTGAGACGCGCGATCGGCGGAAGGATCCCGAACGCGTCCGCGGTGAGGAAGATGACGTTCGACGGATGGCCGGCGCGCTTCGCCGGGAGCATGTTCGCGATCTTCTCGAGCTTGTACGCGGCGCGGGTGTTCTCGGTCTTCGAGTCGTCGTCGAGGTCGAGGTTGCCGCGCTCGTCGACCGTGACGTTCTCGAGCACCGTGCCAAAGCTGTGCACGGCGTTCCAGATCTCCGGCTCGGCGTCGGCCGAGAGGCGGATCGTCTTCGCGTAGCAACCGCCCTCGAAGTTGAAGACGCCGTCGTCGCTCCAGCCGTGCTCGTCGTCGCCGATGAGCTTGCGGGCCGGATCGGCGGAAAGCGTCGTCTTGCCGGTGCCGGAGAGACCGAAGAAGATCGCGACGTCCGCGCCGTCCTCCGAGACGTTCGCCGAGCAGTGCATCGGCGCGATGCCGGCGAGCGGCAGCCGGTCGTTCATCATCGAAAACGCCGACTTCTTGATCTCGCCGCCGTAGAACGTCCCGCCGATGATCACCTCGCCGCGCGTCGGGTGGAGGCAGACGAACACTTCGGTGCGCGTGCCGTCGGTCGCCGGATCCGCCTCGACCTCGGGTTCGTGGAGGATGAGCACATCCGGCTCGAATCCTTCGAGCTCCGCGTCGGTCGGGTCGATGAACATCGTCTTCGCGAAGAGCGCGTGGTACGGGTGCGCCGTGATGACGCGGACAGCGAGCCGCGTCTTCGGGTCGGCGCCGCACCACGCGTCGATGACGAACACGTCCGACTGCTCGAGGCTCGCCGTGATCTTTCCGCGCAGGCCGTCGAAGTTCTCCTCCGAGATCGGCTGGTTGACGTCGCCCCAGCCGATGCGATCCTCGGAGCCCGGCTCGCGGACGATGAACTTGTCCTTCGGCGAGCGGCCGGTGAACCGGCCGGTGTCGACGACGAGGCCGCCGGAGTCGGAGAGCACGCCTTCGCCGCTGTCGAGCGCAGCCGCATAGAGCTGCGACGTGCTCGGGTTGCGGAGGACGCGACCGCCAACCCTAAGGCCGTGCACGGCGAGAGCGTCCGCTGGCAGGTCGGCAATCGTCACGACGGTGCATCGTAGTAGCCGCGGTTCGCCTCTCGCCGACGAAGCCGTGCCGGCGCTTGTGCGCGCATCCGGTAACAGGCCGGTAACCATCCGGACATTGCGGCCCTGCGCCGATAACCTCGGTCAATGGCCACGCCTGTCCGCTCGGGGAAACGGTCGAACGGCGCCGCCGAACGGCTGATCAACCGCGAGCTCTCGTTCCTCGACTACGACGCGCGCCTGCTCGATCTCGCCGCCGATCCGGGCCTGCCGCTCCTCGAGCGCGTCTTCTTCCTCAAAGTCTTCGCCGAGATGCTCGACGAGTTCTTCATGGTGCGCGTCGCCGGCCTGATGGGACAGACGGCCGCCGGCCTGAGCGCCCGCTCGCCCGACGGCCGCACGCCGCGGCAGACGCTCGCCGAGGCTCGGAGCCGCGTGCTCGAGCTCTATGGCAGGCAGGCGCACCTCTGGGCCGACGAGCTCCGCCCCGCTCTCGCCGAGGAAGGGATCGTCGTGGCGGGCGTCGACGATCTGAACGACGGAGAGCGCCAAGAGCTCGACGAGCGCTTCGACCGGGAGATCTATCCGGTCCTCACACCGCTCGCGGTCGGGCCCGGCCAGCCGTTCCCGTACATCTCGCCGCTCTCCGTCAGCCTCGGCCTGTTCGTCGAAGACCCCGACACCGGCGAAGAGCGGTTCGCGCGGGTCAAAGTGCCGGAGGGCCTGCCACGGTTCCTCCCGCTCGGCCGGCGCGGGCGGTTCGTCGCGCTCGAGCAGGTGCTCGCCCACTACCTGCCGCGCCTGTTCCCGGGGATGAACGTGCGCGAGTGGTCGCTCTTCCGGGTCACGCGAGACGCCGACCTCGACGTGTCGGACGAGGCCGACGACCTGCTCGAGGCCGTCGAGCTCGAGCTCCGCCGCGCACGCTTCGGCGAGGTAACGCGTCTCGAGGTGGCCAAGTCGATGTCCCGCGCGATGCGCGAGCAGCTCCAGCAGGGACTGACCGTCTCCGACGACCTCGTCTATCCGCTCGAAGGCAAATTCGACCTCGCCGATCTCGACCAGCTGTGGAAGCTCGACCGGCCCGACCTCAAGAACGACCAGTGGCGAGCCGTGCGTCGGCCACCGTGGAACGCGATCGAGACGGCGTCCGAGCAGTTCGCGGCGATACGCAACGGCGACCTCCTCGTCCACCACCCGTACGACTCGTTCGCGGCGAGCTTCGAGTCGTTCATCGATCGCGCCGCGTCCGACCCCGACGTGATCGCGATCAAGTCGACCGTGTACCGCACGAGCGACGACACCCCACTCGTGCCGGCGCTGATCGAGAACTCGGAGCGCGGCAAGCAGAGCGTCTGTCTCGTCGAGATCAAGGCCCGCGGAGACGAGCGCCGCAACATCGAGCAGTCGCGCGCACTCGAACAAGCCGGAGTCCATGTCGTGTACGGCTTCCCCGGCTTGAAGATCCACGCGAAGACGACGCTCGTCGTCCGCCGCGAGTCGGGCCGCCTGCGTCGCTACGTCCACGTCGGAACCGGCAACTACAACGCGACGACGGCGCGCGTGTACGAGGACTTCGGGCTGTTCACCGCCGACGAAGAGATCGCGGACGACGTCGCGGATCTCTTCAACCACCTCACCGGCTTCGGCCGCCCCGCGCATTTCCGAAAGCTCCTCGTCGCGCCGTTCACTCTCCGCCAGCGCCTCCTCGACGAGATTCGCGGCGTCGCCGACGCGGCACGCGCCGGGAAGAAGGCGCACATCCGGATCAAGGTGAACGGTCTCACGCATCCGGAGATCATCGACGAGCTCTATCTCGCCTCCGAGGCGGGCGCGAAGATCGATCTCCTCGTCCGCGGCGTCTGCTCGCTGCGCGCCGGAGTCCCGAAGCTCAGCGCGAACATCCGCGTTCGCAGCGTCCTCGGCCGCTACCTCGAGCACAGCCGGCTCTTCGTCTTCGAGGCGGACGGGCGGAGTGTCTACCTGATGGGAAGCGCCGACCTGATGCCGCGGAACCTCGACCACCGTGTCGAGGTGCTCACGCCTATCGAAGATCCCGAGCTTCAGGCCGAGATCGACTCGTCGCTCGACGCGCTGTGGCGAGACACCGCGAGCTCCTTCGAGCTCGACGCGAAGGACAACTGGACTCGCGTACGCCCGAAGAAGGACGAGCGTCCGCGCTCGGGCCAGAACACGCTCATGCGGCGAGCGCGTCGGCGGCTCTCCCTCGCCCGGGCGCACTAGTCCGCGTTGTCACCCGTTCGTTTCCGCTTCGTCACCAAAGGTTTCAAGCGTCGACCGGCGGTGGACCTACGATGCATGGAGATGCGCATCGGTGTCATCGACGTCGGTTCGAACACGACCCGCCTGCTCGTTGCAAGCGCCCCGGTGAACGGCCCAGGCGCTGGAGTCGTTCCGATCGACAAGGCGAAGGTCCGGCTGTCGCTTGGCGCGGAGATCGAGCAGTTCGGCCGCGTCTCGGATGTTCATGTCGCCGCGGCCGCGAAGGCCGTGCGCAAGATGGCGAACACCGCGCGCAGCGAGGGCGTTCAGTCGCTCGACGTCTTCCTCACCGCGCCGGGCCGCCAGGCTCAGAACTCTGGCGACCTCGTGGCGGCTCTCTCGCGCGCCGCGGGCGTCCGCGCGCGCGTGCTGTCGAAGGAGGAGGAGGGAACCCTCGCCTACCGCGGCGCCGTCCTCACGACCGACATCGCGCTGCCCGATCGGATCGCAGTGTGCGACATCGGCGGCGCCTCGACCGAGATCGCGGTCGGTTCCCCCGCCTCCGATCCCGAGTGGATCGAGTCGGTCGACCTCGGCTCGGTGCGGCTGACGACGCGCGGGGGCGACCTGCGCGCCGAAGCTGCGGCGGAGTTCGCGGCGTTCGCCCCTCCGAAGGTCGAGGCTGCGCTCGCCGTCGGCGGTAGCGCTCGCGCCGCCCGCGACATCGTCGGCGCGGAGCTCGGTGCGGACGCGATCACGGAGGCGATCGAGATCGCGGAGAAGTGCTCGGCGCGCCAGCTCAGCCGGCGCTACGACGTCGATCGCGCGCGCGCCGAGATCGTTCCCGCCGGCCTCGCGCTTCTCGCCGAGGTGCAGGCGCTGCTCGGCGTCCCACTCCGGGTCTGCAGCGGCGGCATCCGCGAGGGAGCGGTGCTCGCCTCGCTCGAGACGCTCGCGGCTTAGAGGCGGACGTACTCGGCTTTTTTCAGGCCGCGGCCGAGGAGGTCGTAGATCACGTCGCCGTGCGTGCACGCGACGACGCCGTCGTCCTCGAATAGCTCCTGCGCGGACGTGCCCGCGCCTTCGGCGAGGCGTTCGTCGAGTTCGACCTCGAGGCCGAGCGCCGCGGCAAGCGGCTCGACGGTCTGAACGCAGCGCACATACGGGCTCGAGACGACACGCCGGATGTCTTCCGCGCCGAACGTCGCTGCGATTTCCTCCGCCTGCCGGCGCCCCTTCTTGTCGAGCGGCCGATGCCAGTCGTCGCCGGCCCACGTGTCGCGGTCACCTGCGGACGCGTGGCGGAGGAGAACGTTCACAGCGCCTTCCGCAACTGCTGCCACGCCTTCGGCCAGCGCTTACGCGCCGCGAGCCGCCGTTCCTCTTCCCGCTCGGCGATGCGCCCGGCCGCGAACGCGAGCGTCGGCCCACCCGCAGCCGCGAGCACGCGGAGGCGCTCGCCGGCGACGACGGCATCCTGGTGCTCGCCGAGCACGTCCTGCAGCCGCTTCGCGCGCTTCACGAGCTTCGAGTTGCCGGCGAGCTCGGCCGCGTACCGCGTTCGTTTGCCCGCCTTCCGCAGCACATGCAAGTCGTCGTCGGCGGGATCCTTCGTGAGCGCCTTCGCGATCTTCCGAAGTTTCCGGGCCTGGCGATCGACGAGATCCGTCAGCAGCAAGCCCTCGCTCGGGGTCAACGCGCGCGCTGTTCGCTCGAGGTCGTCGAGCAGCTGGAGGTACTCGTCGCCGTCGAGCGTGCGCAGCAGTCGCCCGCGCGCCGCCGAGCGCTCTCGCGTGAGAGAAGCGATCGCGCCGCGGAACGCCTCGCGTTCGTCGTCTTCGAGCGTCTCCGCCTCGGCGCGCAGGTGCGCGATGAGGACGTCGAGGTCGCGCACGTCTCCGAGCACGCGGCCGAGCTCCTTGAGCCCCGTCTCGACCGCCTCGATGTCGTCGGCGATCACCGGCCTCCCCGTGCGGAAGAGCGCGCGGGCGCGGCGGACGGCGACGCGCATGTCGTGGAGGCTCTCCGGATCGCGACCGAGCCGCGTGCCCGGATCGTACGCCTCGATCTCACGCAGCTGCTCGAGCAAGCCCACGCGAATCGCCTCGAGCGCCGCCGGCCCGGCTTCGAGTGGCTCCTCGTCGAGCGCAAGCGCGCGGAAGAGCTTCGGCGTCTCGCCTCCGCACTGCGCCCCGGCCTCCCGCAACTCACGCGCGATGAGGTCGAGCTGCTGCGGGTCGCCGCTCCGCAGCTCGACCTCGACCTCGACGAACCGGTCGCGGACGCGCCGAGCGTCCATGATCGAGACCCGGTCGAGCGTGACCTCCGCCCGCGATCCCGCGCGCGCGACGAGCTCACCACTGCGACGCGTGCGGAGCTCCGCCACCTTCTCGAGCGGCCCGCGCCGCAGATGTGCGCGCAAGAGCCGCGCGAGGTTCTCGGGGACGCGCGCCGGCCCGCCGGGCTCCTCGAGCTCGAGCCGGAAATCCTCCGACGGGAGCTTCAGCTGCCAGACGCTGCGCCCGTGCTCCGTCCTTCTGCGCAGCGTGATCCCCGACGCCGCGAGCGACCCGCCCGGCACGTCGTAGTAGACCGAGGTGAAGGAGCGAGGCTCGAGCGGCCGGCCACCCAGCGGTGGCAACCGAAAGCCGACCGGCGCATCGAGTTTCCGCTCGTACTCCGGAGTGACTCGCATCAACTGGGTTGGGGCACCACCCGGATGTACGGCTTCGGCTCATCCCACTCGCCGAACAGCTCCTTCGCCTCGTCGTTCGAGACGGAGCCCGAGATGATCACGTTCTCGCCCGGCTGCCACTGCGCCGGCGTCGCGACCTTGTGGTTCGCGGTGAGCTGGAGGGAGTCGATGACGCGCAGCACCTCGTCGAAGTTGCGACCGGTCGTCATCGGATAGACGAGCACGAGCTTGATCTTCTTGTCCGGGCCGATCACGAAGACGTTCCGCACGGTCTGGTTCAGCGCCGGCGTCCGCTCGGCGGGATCGCCGGAGACGTCCGACGGCAGCATCCCGTACGCCTTCGACACCTCGTAGTCCGAGTCGCCGATGATCGGATAGTTCGGACGCGTCCCCTGCGTCTCCTCGATGTCGTCGGCCCACGACGAATGCTTGTCGACCGGGTCGACCGAGAGGCCGATGATCTTGACGCCGCGCTTGTCGAACTCGGGCTTGATCGACGCCATGTAGCCGAGCTCGGTGGTGCAGACCGGCGTGAAGTCTTTCGGATGGGAGAAGAGCACCGTCCACGAGTCGCCGGTCCAGTCGTGGAAGTCGATCTCGCCTTCCGTTGTCTGCGCCGTGAAGTTCGGCGCCTCGTCACCGATCGTTAGTGCCATCTCAGTCCTCCCTGGTAGCTGCGTTCTCTAGCTATAGCTCAAGCGTTAGACCCTCCGCGGCCAGCTCGATCTCGCGGCCGGCAAGCGGCGCCGCCTCGGTCTGCATCTCCTCGAGCTTCGCGTCGTCGTGCGCCGGGTCGTGGTGGAACATGAGTGCCCGTGCGGGCTCCGCGCGCCGGACGAACGCGGCGAAGTCGGACAGCGACGAGTGCCCCCAGCCGGCCCGCTCCGGGTACTCCGCGTCCGTGAACTGGGCATCGTGGAGCAGGACATCCGCGCCGGTCGCGAGCTCGACACCGGCGTCGGCGTCGAGGCCGAGCTCGTTGTCGGGGATGAATGCCAGCGTGGCGCCGCCTTCCTCGAGCCGGTAACCGAGCGCGCCGCCCGGGTGCTGCACGTGCGCGGCGGTGATGGACAGTCCACCGATCTGCCACGTCTCGTCGCCCACCTCGGTCACCGTGATGCGCGCCGGGATGTCGGCGAACGGAATCGGGAAGAGCGGCGGCGAGAGATATGAAGCAACGTTCTCCTCGAGCGGCACGCCGCCGAGGCGCGGCCCCCAGATCCGCACGGTCGTGTCCATGTGGAGCGGCGCGAAGAAGCCGAGCCCCGCGACGTGGTCGAGGTGCATGTGCGTGAGGAGGATGTCGAGCTCCGCAGGCGGATCCGCAGCGAGCGCCTCGCCGAGAAGTCGGATCCCGCTGCCGCAGTCGAGGATGACGAGCCGTCCGTCCGCCGTCTCGACCGCAACGCAGGTCGTGTTGCCGCCGTACCGGACCGTGGTCGGGCCAGGCGCGGGGAGCGTGCCCCGGCAGCCCCAGATCGCCGCCTTCATGGCGCGCACACTAGGCCACGACCCGTGTCCCCGTCGCCTTGAACGTCGCATACGCACGGACGCCGGTCGTGAGCCCGAGGCGCTGAAGGGACTCGGCGGTGATCTCCGCGCTGACCGGGCCGATCGTCACGCGCGCGCGGTTCCCGAGCTCGGTGATCGCGGTGATCGTCCCGGCGACGACATTGAGCGCGGAGTCGTCGGGTGGATGCGTCGAGACCGTGATGTCCCACGGGTACACGGCAAGCGTCGTGGCTCCATCGCCACCGTCGGCAGACCTGATGATCGTGCCGTCTTCGAGGCGCGCGGGCAGGAGGTTCGCGCCCGTGAACGAGGCGACGAACGGATCGGCGGGCCGCGCGACGAGATCCGCCGCGGTTCCGGTCTGCCGGAGCTTCCCGTCGACGATCACGCCGATCTGCTCCGCGAGTGCCGCGGCGTCCTCGAAATCGTGGGTGACGAGCAGCGTCGGGATCTCGAGCCCCGCGAGAAGCTGTTGCAGCTCGGTTCGCACCTCGACCCGCGTGTGCGCGTCGAGCGCGGCGAGCGGCTCGTCGAGCAGGAGGATCGCCGGGTCGCGCGCGAGCGCGCGGGCGAGCGCGACGCGCTGGCGCTCGCCTCCCGAGAGGCTCCCCGGCCGGGCGTCGGCGAGGTGCGCGATGCCGAGCCGCTCGAGGTACTCGTCCGCCGCGTGCCGCCGCGCATACTCGACGTTCTTCCGCACCGTGAGATGCGGGAAAAGCGCGTAGTCCTGAAAGACGAGACCGACGCTGCGACGCTCCGGCGGAACGAACCGGCGTGCGTCGAACCACGTCTCCTCTCCGCATCGGATCGAGCCGCCGCTCGGCCGCACGAGGCCGGCGATCGCGTTGAGGACGGTGCTCTTCCCCGCGCCCGACGGCCCGACGAGCGCGACCGTGGACTCGACGGCGAGGCTTACCTCGAGCTCGAAAGCCCGAAGAGGGACGGTGACGCGTTCGAGGGTGACCGTTGCCATGAGAGAGCGATTCTGAGCGTTAGGAGGAGCAGGGCGCTGACAAGGATGAGAACGCCGCCCATCGCGAGCGCAGCATCCTGGTTCACATCGAGCTCGTAGTAGATCGCGAGCGGGAGTGTCCGGGTGACGCCCTGGAGGCTCCCCGCGAACATGATCGTCGCGCCGAACTCGCCGAGCCCGCGCGCGAACGAGAGCGCGAGCCCCGCGATCAACCCGCCGCGCGCGAGCGGGAGCATGACACGGAAGAACGTCCGCACCGATCCCGCTCCGAGCGTGCGCGAGGCCGCGGGGAGCCGCGGGTCGACCACCTCGAACGCCGCGATCGCCTGCCGGATGTAGAGCGGGCTCGCGACGTACGCGACGGCAACGACGACGGCGGCCTGCGTGAACGCGATGGAGAAGAACGGGACCCTCGAGCCGAGCAGCCCGACGCGGCCGAGCGTCACCAGCAGTCCGATCCCCGCCACGACGGGCGGCAGGACGAGCGGGAGCTCGACGAGCGTGACCGCGACCGCATGCCCTCGGAAACGCCTCGTCGCGAGCAGGTACGCCGTCGGCGTCCCGAAAACGATGATCAGCGCCTGCGCTGCGACGCTCGTCTTCAGCGTCACGACGAACGCGTCGCGGACGGCGGGGTCCGAGAGCTCAACGAACAGCTTCCCCGGCGTCGTGTGGACGAAGATCCCGACGATCGGCAGGACGAGGAATGCGAGCGTGACCGCCGCCAGGACGACGAACACGGCGCCGCCCAGCCAGTCGCCGAGCCTCGTCTTCATCCCTACGTGTGCCGGTGCCGGTGGTGGTGCGGTTTCACACGCGGCAGGAAGCCGTACTTGCGCAGCTTCAGCTGGCCCTTTGCGCTGAGCACGCGGCGGATGAACGCGTGCGCGGCCGTCTTGTTCGTGCTCGCCGAGACGACGCAGATGCCGTACTTCACCTTCGGCTGGGCCCAGGCGGGGATCTTGATGACCTTGACCTTGCCGGGCACCGACTTCGCGTCGGTCGAGTAGACGAAGCCCGCGTCGACCTGCCCGCTCGTGACGTGCGCGAGCACGGTGGTCACGTCCGTCTCCTGGCTGACGACGTTCGCCTCGACCGCGTTGTAGAGGTTCATGTTGTCGAGGATCTGCACGGTGTACGTCCCGACCGGCACGCCCGGCGCCGCGACGTCGACGGTCACATCCTTCTTCGTCAGGTCGTAGATCGAGGAGATGTGCGCGGGATTCGAGGACGGGACGACGATCACGAGCTTGTTGCGCGTGAACACGATCGGCTTCGAGCAGTAACCCGCGTCGTGGAGCTGCTGCGGCAGCGTCATGTTCGCGGAGGCGAAGACGTCCGCCGGCGCGCCGTTCTTGATCTGCGTCGCAAGCGTGTTCGAGCCGGCGAACTGGTACGTCTCCTTCGCATCGATCGCCGGGAAGACATTCACGAGCGAGGCCGCGGCATAGACGTTGATCTTCGGCGTGCTCCTGGTGGCCGACGCCGCCGGAGTTGCGAGAACCGCAAACAGTCCGAGGACGAGGAGCAAGCGCTTCATCAGCTCTGCACCATCACATTCGTCGACTTGACGATGGCCGTCGCGGCCATCCCCTTCTTCAATCCGAGCTCCTCGACGGCATCGCGCGTCACGAGCGCCACGAGCCGCGTCGGCTCGTTGACGACGATCTCGACCTGCGCCATCAGCCCGTCCACCTGGACGTCGGTCACCGTGCCCGGGAAGCGGTTGCGCGCCGTGAGATGCTCGCGGCCGCCGTCGCTACGCAAGCGGTCGATCTCCTTCGCGGCGACGACGCGCCGGTTGCTCGGGTCGCGCGTGACCTTGATGCGTCCGGCCTTGTCCCACCGCCGCAGCGTGTCGAGGCTGATCCCCAACGCCGAAGCCGCCTCGCTCGCCGTGTATTGCTGCTTCGCCATCTCAGCTCTCGTAGCGGTCGAGGAAGTTGGACATTGCGCTCATCCGGACCCGCGACGCGGGCTTGCCGATCACCGGCTCCCCCCAGAGCGCCGCGATCGCGCCATGGTGCTGCGCCTCGCTCGCGAGGATCCGCGCCATGACCTGGCGGTACTCGGGCGTCTGGACATGCTCGAGCGCATCGATGTAGGCGCCGGCGAGCATCCGCTCGAACTCCTTCGCGAAGCCGAGGATCGCGTGTCGCGTCGCGAACGTTCCCGCTGGATAGGAGAAGTCGATGTCGCCGGCCGTCGCGGGCGTCTGCCCGGCGGCCACCATCAGCGCGGCGAGGGCTTTGTAGTGCTCGGCCTCGTCGGCACGGATTCGGTGAGCTACGACCGTGGCCGGCCGCCGCAGTGGGCCGACCCCGGTCGCCTGGCCGTAGAAGTCCACGGCAAGGAGCTCGGATGCGATCAGTAGCCGGAGGTATGCCAGATCGCCGTCCGGTGCTCCATCCGCGAACGCCGCCGGGGCCAATGCGCCGAACCCCGACGCGGACGCGATGAGTGCGCCGCCGCCGAGTAGGAACGTCGACCGGCTCACGCCGGTGCCTATGCGTTGCCTACTCGCCACCACGCGTGATGCTACACGTAGCCTCCGCGAACGTGCCGCCGTCTAACGCCGACGGCAACCGGAACCGAGATCGCCGACGAGGTGCGCTACCGGATGTTCCTCGGACCGTTCGGAGAGCTCGCGCAGCGTGTCGATGTCCGACGCTGGCTCGACGCGATCTTCGACTACCGAACGCGGACGATCGCCGAGCGGCTCCGCTAGCGCTTCGGGAACCAGGGGACGAACATGGACGTCCGCTCCTGGTACCGCCGATACGCATCGCCACGCGTGCGCAGCGACGACTCCTCCGCCGGCGGCACGCCGGTCACGAACAACACGAGATAGAGGATGAGCGCCGGCGCGAGGAAGGCGAGCCAGCCGTACGGCGCGGCGACCGCGATGAGCGCGTACGCGACCCACGTCAGCGTCTGGAAAAAGTAGTTCGGGTGCCGCGAGTAGCGCCAGAGGCCGCGATCCATCACGCCACCTTTGTTCGCGGGGTCGCGCCGGAACTGCGTCAGCTGCCGGTCGACGATCACCTCGAACGCAACCGCGACGACCCAGAGCACGATCCCGACCCACTGGATCGGGGTGAGGCCGTTCGTGTTGTAGCTCCCGAGCAGCGCCACGACCGAGAGCCCGGCGGCGAGCAGGGCTTGGGCTTGGTAGAAGATCGCGAACGTCAGCTGCTCGCGGCCTTTCTCGCGCCAGCGCCGGCGCAGCTCCTGGTAGCGGCGGTCCTCCTCCCCGTCGTGGCGATAGAGGACGAGCGCGGCGACGCGGAGGTTCTCGATCGCGACCGGAATGCAGATCACGAGGCGCTGCAGGAGGCAGCCCGGCGCGAGCGTGGCGTAGAGGAACGCGCACAGCGCGAGCGACGTGCCCCACCCGGAGTCGACGAAGCTCGCGTCGCGCGTGCGCAGCTGCCAGAGGTAGAGCACGGCGAGGAGCGCGGCCGACACGGCCCAGCCGATGAGCCACAGCTCCCAGCGGGGATCGATCACGCTGCGGCGACGGCCTCCTCGACCTGTTCCGTCAGCGACTTCGCAGCGGCGATCGTCGGCTTGCCCGTCTCGACGACGATCGGCTCGCCGACGACGATGCGGATCTGCGCGCGCCGCGGCAGCGGCTTCGTCCCGCTCAGGCGCACGGGCACGAGCGGAGCGCCGGTCGCGAGAGCCAGCCGCGCGGCGCCGCGATGCCAGCCGATCTGCTTCTCCGGCTTCGAGGTGCCCTGCGGAAAGATCCCGAGCACCGCGCCGCCGGCGAGCAGGCGCCCCGCCTCCGACATCGCGTCGCGGTCGCCGCCGCCGCGCTCCACCGGAAATGCGTTGAGCGAGCGCATCGCCCATCCGAGCGGCGCCGGCGAGAAGAGCTCCGACTTCGCCATGTAGTGAATCTCGCGCGGAGTGGCGACGCCGAGGATGAACGGATCCCAGATCGACTCGTGGTTCGCCACGACGATCGCCGGCCCGTCGGCCGGGATCTTCTCCGCGCCGACGACCTCGATCCGGTACACGCGCCGCAGGAGCTCGCGGAAGCCGACGCGGTGGAGGAGCTGGTACGCGTTCAGCCGAGGCTCCCGGCGCGGGCGACGAGCAGCTGGGCGTCGCGGAGCGCGCGCCGACGGAACGCCGCCTCGCAGAACGCGAGGTAGAAGTCCCACATGCGCTCGAAGCGCGTGTCGTAGCCGAGCCGCCGCACGTCCTCCATCTTCGCGTGGAAGCTCGCACGCCACTGGCGGAGCGTCTCGGCGTAGTGGTCGCCGATCTCGTGGACGCCGTAGATCGCGAGGCGCGAGTCCTTCGCCGCCGCGCGCGCGAGCGACTCGAGCGACGGGATGAGACAACCGGGGAAGACGTAGCGCTCGATCCAGTCGGGCGAGCGGCGGTACCGCTCCCACCGCTGCTCCGGCACGAGGATCGTCTGGATCGCGGCGCGGCCGCCGGGTGCGAGCACACGGTCGATCGTCGCGAAGAACGTGCCAAATTGATCCTCTCCGATCGCCTCGATCATCTCGATGGAGACGACCTTCGTGAACTGCCCGGCGACCTGGCGGTAGTCCTGCTCGACGATCTCGACCGGCAGCCCGGCCGTGCGCTCGCGCGCGACGACCGCCTGCTCGCGCGAGATCGTGAGGCCGGTGACGCGGCAGCCGTAGTTCTCCGCCGCGAACTGCGCGAACCCGCCCCAGCCGCAGCCGATCTCGAGGACGTGATCCTCCGGACTAAGCGACAACGTGTCAGTAAGTGCTTTGTACTTCGCGCGCTGGGCGTCGGCGAGTGACATTCCGGCGCGCTCGAACACTGCGCACGAGTATGTCATCGTCTCGTCGAGCATCAGCTCGAACAGATCGTTCCCGAGGTCGTAGTGGTACGCGATGTTGCGCCGCGAGCGCGCGAAGCCGTTTCGCCGCGCGAGCCGCGGGCGCAGCTCGAGCAACCGGCGCACGCGCGCGTGCCGGTCGGCGGCCGCGTCGGCGTTGTGCAGGAGGAGCTCGAACAGGCCGACGAGATCGTCCGCGTCCCACTCCCCCGCCGTGTACGACTCGCCGAAGCCGAGCTTCCCGCGCGTCGCGAGCCGGCGGAAGAAGGCGTGGTCGTGGATCGTGAGCCGCACCGGAGCGCCCGCGCCGAAGCGGCGGACCGTGCCGCCGGGAAGCTCCACTTCGAGCGTTCCGCCGTCGAGGCCGGCGAGCGCGCGCTCGAGCACGGACGTCGCGGTCCGCTCGAGCAGGCGTCCGCGCGCGCGCGTCGGTTCCACGCGCACGCTCATGTGCGAGCACTCCCCTCGCCCGGCGTGAACGCCGGCTTGTGGTGGAACGGGACGCGCTTCAGCCACAGCCGGACCGCCTCGAAATGGATGAGCGCGATCACCTGCAGCGGCTGCAGCGGATAGCGGATCAAGAGCCCCGCGAGCGAGCGGTTCGTCAGCTCGCGCCTCTTGCCGTGGAGAACCGCGGTCAACGGCTTCGTCCCGTCGTCGCCGCGCAGGTGGATGCGCGCCCAGACCTCGTCCCCCGGCTGCGAGAAGGCGTACTCGTAGCGGTAGTCGAGCCCGAAGAACGGCGACACGTGGAGCCGCTTGGCGTGCTCGTACTCGAGCCCCGGCCCGCGCAACACCTCGGGCAGGCGCTCGCCGAACGTGTTGTTGAGCTCCGAGACGATGCACGCGAGCGAGCCGTCGGCGCGGTAGCACCAGTAGAACGACACGGGGTTGAAGACGTAGCCGAGGACGCGCGGCTGCGCGAGCATGAGCACGCGTTCGATCGTCGGATCGCCCGCGAACTCGACGACCGCTTGCTTGAGCGCTTTCGTTCCGTCGAAGTGGTCGCGGTCCTTGAGCGAGACGAGGTTGCGGCGATTGACCGAGAAGAGCCGCAGGCGCCGCTCGAGCTCGGGCAGCTCGTCGAGATCGAAGAGCCAGTACGAGATCGGGTAGCGGAACACGTGCCGCGCGGGCGAGCGCCGGGCGTGGATCAGCGTGCCGGTGTAGACGGCCGACTTCACCACTCGACTCCGAGCGCGCGCGCCGCGGCGACGCCGCTCGCGAGCCCGTCCTCGTGGAAGCCGTTGCCGAAGTACGCGCCCGCGTACTGCGTGTGCGCTGCGCCGAGCCCAGGCAGCTCCGCCTGCGCCCGCATCGCGTCGACGGTGAAGAGCGGGTGCGTGTACGCGATCCGCTCGAGGACGTGCTCGTCGGGGACGTCCTCGTTGAGCGTCACGCAGTAGTCCTTCTCCGCGTCGAGCGCTTGCAAGCGGTTCAGGTGGTACGTGATCGTCGGCCGCCCGTCATCGCCGAGACGGTAATTCCACGAGGCTCGCGCAGCGCGCGCCCGCGGGAGGAAGCGGGAGTCGGTGTGCAGCGTCGCCTCGTTCACCGTGTACGCAAAACGCGAGAGCACGCGGCGCTCTTCCGCAGTCGGATCCTCGAGGAGCGCGAGCGCCTCGTCGGCATGGGTCGCGATCACGACGCGGTCGTACCGCTCGACGCCGTCTCCGACACGCAGCTCGACGCCGTCGGCCGCACGCCGGATCGAACGGACGCCCGAGCCGAGCCGCAGTCCCGGGCCAAGGCGCGCGGCGATCGCATCGACGTACGACTTGCTCCCGCCCGTGACGGTGCGCCACTTGAAGCGGCCGAAGCCGAGCATCCCGTGGTTGCCGAAGAAGCGGATCGCATACGCCGCCGGGAACTCGAGCGCGCGGCCGGGCGCGGTCGACCACAGCGCCGACGTGAGCGGCACGAGGAAGTGGCGGCGAAAACGCGCCGAGTACCGGTGCTCGTCGAGGTAGTCCGCGAGCGACTGCGACTCGTCCTCGGGACGCGCGGTACGAAGCCAGCGCCCGACTTCCCACATGAGCGAGAGGAACCGCGGGCTCGCGGCGTTCCGCTGTTGGGCGAACGGCCGGCGGCCGGAGTACTCGAGCCCGCAGCCGGAGCAACAAACCGAGAAGGACATGTCCGACGAGTGCGTCGCGACGCCGAGCTCCGCGAATAGCTTGCCGAGCAGCGGGTAGTTGCGCTCGTTGTGGACGAGGAAGCCGGTGTCGAGCGCCAGGCCGTCGTGCGTGACCGTGTTCGCGTGCCCGCCGGCGCGGCCGTCGCGCTCGAACACGTGCACGTCGTGCGCGCGCGCAAGCACATACGCCGCCCCGAGCCCGGCGACTCCACTACCTACCACTGCGATACGCATCAACCGATCTTCGCTCGCGGGCGAATAACGGTTCAATAGCGTTGGAAATCGAGATGACAGACACCGCCGCGAGAATAGGAACGGTTCGCCCGCGGACGAGCCGCATCAGCCAGGTCGTGACCCTGGTCGCGGTCATCGTCCCCCCGATCGGCCTGCTCTTCGCGATGGGGCTCCTCTGGGGCGTCGAGTTCGACTGGCTCGACCTCGCGCTCTTCGCCGGCTTCTACATCGTGTGCGCGTTCGGGACGACGATCGGCTTCCACCGCTACTTCACGCATCGCGGCTTCGAGACATCGAAGCCGGTGGAGGCGACGCTCGCGATCCTCGGCTGCATGACGATGCAGGGACCGCTCACGCAGTGGGTCACCGATCACCGCAAGCACCACGCGTTCTCGGACCAGGAAGGTGACCCGCACTCGCCGCACGCCGGCCATCCGGAGGGAGCGTGGGGCGCGGTGCAGGGCTTCGTCCACGCGCACGTCGGCTGGCTCTTCTCGAACCTCGGCATGGAGCAGGGTCGCGAGTACGGGAAGGATCTGTACGACAACAAGCTCGTCCGCAGCATCGACCGCATGTACCTCTTGTGGGTCATCCTCACGCTCGGACTGCCGTTCCTCCTCGGGTACTGGATCGGCGGCTCGGTCGCAGCCGGCTTCGCGGGACTCGTGTGGGGCGGCCTGATTCGGATCTTCGCGTACCAGCACGCGACCTTCTCCGTGAACTCGATCTGCCACATGTTCGGTAGCCAGGACTACCGCTCGCGCGACGAGGCGCGGAACAACCGCTTGGTCGCGGCGCTCGTCTTCGGCGAGGGCTGGCACAACAACCACCACGCGTTCCCTGCGTCGGCGCGGCACGGCCTCGACAAGGGCCAGTTCGACGTGTCGTGGTGGGTCATCCGCGGCGCGGAGAAGCTCGGCCTCGTCTGGGACGTAAAGGTTCCCGACGACGCTCAGCTCGCGCGGCGCCGGCTCGACCATGAGTGAGACGGATCCGGAGACGGGTGACGAGCCCACCTTCGAGGAGGTGTCCCCGGACCTCGACGTTGCAGGGCAACTTCTAACCGCCCTCGGGAACGATGACGAGGAAGCAATCAGTGCATTGCGCGAGTCTGACGCGGACTGGTGGAACGTCGCGTGGACTTTCGCACTTCTGATCCGAGGTCTTCAGGCGGGAGAACCCGCCGCTGTAGGACTCGTCACGGCCCTGCTTGGCGACGACTCCACAGCGCCGACCGAGTAAGCCGCGCTAGAGCTTCTCGAGCCGCGCGGCGATCCGCCGCTCCCACTCCTTCGCGCGCGGTAGCGGGATCGGCTTGCCCCAGTGCGCGCGCAGCGCGATTCCGTGCAGCGCGCCCGGGATCAGTTCGTACGTGCCCGTCGCGCTGAGCGCGAGGGCGCGGTCGAAGCCGCGGCGGGACAGCACCGGCGAGACGCCGGGGATTCCCGGGAGGTAGCGGTCGAGCGAACCGTGGAGGACGTCGAGTCGCTTCCCGGCGATCGGCTCGACCGAGAGGCGGTCGGGGATCCACGGCGCCAAGCCGAGCACGCCCTCGACCGACGGCTCGTCGCAGACCGAGATAGCGACGGCGCCGCCCATCGAGAAGCCGAGCATCAGCGTTCGCTCGGCGCCGACCTGGCGCACCGCGGCCCGCGCGTCGGCGATGCAGTCGTCGAGCTGCTTCCACGACTTGATGCGGTAGCGCACCTCCGCGAACGTCAGCCCGGGGAAGCGCGGCGCGAGCCGGCCGACGAGCCACTCGAGCGACGCGCTCCACGTTCCCTCGACCTCCGACGCCTGGCCGCCGTTCACGCAGAGGACCGCGACCGGGCCGTCGCCGGTCAGGCGCATCTCGGCGCCCGTTGCGAGCTCGACGACCGTCACCGGGAGAGGCGGGCGGCGAGGCCGGCGACGCCGTCGTCGCACATGCGTTTGAGCGCGGGGCGGAAGAAGGGTTCGACGACGCGCAACGAGCCTTTGAGGCGGATGTCGGCCATGTAGCCGATTCGCGTTCCGTGCGGTGCCGGTTCGACGGTGATCACATCCGTGGAGACGGACTTCTCGCCATCGCCGCGCAGAACGATCCGCTTTCCGTCGTCGAGCTCGGTGACGACGTACTCGAACCGCTGACGGTTACCGCGGAAAACGGCGATGAGCTCGAAGCGGCTCCCGACGGCGGTCGGCTCGGGCGTCAGCCGGCGCGCCTCGGCGATGCCGGGATCCCACTCCGCCGTCGTCGAGAAGTCGGCGAGGTAGGCGAACGTCTCCTCGGGCGGTGTCGGAACCTCGATCTCGCGCTCGTACCGCATCGCGCGAATCGTATGGGCGCCAGCGGAGGCGGCGCGCGCGGCTCTCCTCGGGCGCCGGGGTCAGTCGCCGTCGTTGTCGCCGGCAGGTGTCAACGTCGCCACGTCGACGACCGCGTCGGCAGGAGGTGTCGTCGGAGTGACCGCGAGACGGCCGAACGACGTGACGTTCATGAGCGTCGTGCCGATTCCGCTACCCGGCGTCGAGGCACGGAGCGCAACGACCCGGTTGGAACCGTCGAGCCACACCCATATCGTCTGATCCGACGCGTGGCCGCCGCCGTGAGCGTGCTTCGCGAGCGCGGCGAGGCGGACAAAGCCCTTCGCGCTCGGCCCGGCCGCGGCGGCGGCTGCCCGATCGAGGTCGACGTGCACGAGATACCCCGTGGCCGGTTTGCCGGCGATGCCACGGTGGCCGAGCGGCGCCGCCGTCTTGGCTCCCCACGCAAGCTGGGAAAGCAAAAAGCCGATGTCGCGCGCCTTGAGCCGGAGTAGGAACTCCGACAGCGCGCCTGCGCTCCTTCCGGGCAAGTGCTCGTTGAAGTCGGCCCTGACCCAAGTCTTGCCGTGCGGAAGGCCCACGACCTCGCTTTTCGCGGGCAGGACGAACACTCGTTGCGGGAGGAAGACGATCGTCTCCTCCCCGGTCGGGTCGTGGACGTCCTCGACGCCCGTCGCCCGCGAGAGGTTGAACCAGCCGGAGGCGCCGATGCGCGGCGCGGTAACCGACGGAGTCGGGTTCTTGTACTCGACCGAGATCCCGAGCTTCTTGGTGAGCGTGTGCGCGGCTGCCTGGCGCACGGCGTCGAGGCCGGCGCGACTCGGAGGCCCGGTCGGCTGCGGTGGCTGGCCGATAGGCGGCAACGAGCTCGTCGTCGCCGTGGTGGTCGGCGCCGAGCTCGCGCCCCCGCAGGCCGCAAGCAGGAGCGGAACGAGCGACACGCACAGCACCACTGCGAGCGATTTCAGAGGCCGGGAGCGCACCGCCAGCACGCTAGCCGTGGGAGATGACGACCGACAGCTGACCTATCTTCAGCGAGGTGATTGCGGCACGTCGCTCGTCGGACCGCCTTCCACGCGGCTTGCTGGCGGTCTGCGTGGCCGTCGCCGCGTTGGCATTCACGCCGGTCGTGATCACGGTGGTGCAGGCGCTGCAAGGTGGCGCCTCGGCGGCCGGCCACGTCCTCACGAACCACTCGACGCCCGGCCTGCTGCTGCGCACCGCGGCGGCAGCGCTCCTCGCCACGCCGCTCTGCGCGATCTTCGGAGTGGGAAGTGCATGGCTCATCGAGCGCACGCGGTTGCCGGGCCGGCGCATCTGGACGGTGCTGCTCGTGGCGCCGCTCGTCGTCCCGGTCTTCGTCACCGGCTACGCATACGCGAACCTCAGCGGCACGTTGCAGGGGTTTTGGGGCGCGGTCGCGATTCTCGCCTTCTCCTACTACCCCGTCGTCTTCCTCCTCGTGTCGGCAAGCATGCGCGTGCTCGATCCCGCGCTGGAAGAGACCGCACGGTCGTTGGGTCTCGGCGGTTGGGCGACGTTCAGACGCGTCGTGCTGCCGCAGATCCGGCCGGCGCTGTACGGCGGGCTCCTCCTCGTCCTTCTGAGCGGGCTCGTGGAATACGACGCGTTCGTCGCGTTCCACTACCAGACGTTCACGATCGACATCTACTCCCAGTACCGGCTGAGCTTCAGCGCGTCGGGTGCTGCGGCGCTCTCCGGGCTCTCGATCCTCCTGTGCCTCGCGATCCTCGTCTGCGAGGCGTTGCTCCGCGGCGGCGCGAACTACACGAAGATCGGCTCCGGCTCTCGCCGGCCGGCGACCAGAGTTCGGCTCGGACGGTCCACGCTTCCGGCGCTCGTCGGGATGGTGGCGCTCGTCGGGATCGCCCTCGGAGTTCCCGTCGGGATGCTCGTCTACTGGTGGAGTAACGCCTCGGCGGCGGGGCACGCGGCTGCGCGCGCCGAGCTGCATTACCTCGGACCGGCCGCGCTCACGTCGGTCTTGATGGGCCTCGCGTCGGCCGTGCTCGCGACGATCCTCGCGCTCCCGCTCGCGGTTCTCGCCGTCCGCCACAACGGCCCGGTCGTGACGGCGCTCGAGCGCAGCGTCTACGTCGCCTTCGCGCTGCCCGATCTCGTGGCCGCGATCGCGCTGGCGTACGGAGCGACGCGCCTCGTGCCATCCCTCTACGGCACCGTGTTCCTGATGGTGTTGGCCGAGGCGTTGCTCTTCCTTCCCTTCGCGCTCGTCGCCTTGCGAACGACACTCGGACTGATCGAGCCTGCGCTCGAGGAATCCGCGCGCGCACTCGGTTTAGGCCCGCTGCGCACGCTCTGGCGGGTCACGATTCCCCTCGCGCGGCCCGGGCTCGGAGCTGCCGCGGTGCTCGTCTTTGCGTTCACGCTCGGCGACCTCTCGACGGCGCAGGTGCTCCTTCCGCCGGGGATGGACTCCCTCGGGGTGCACTTCGACGCGGATGCGCGCACGGTCTCCTTCGCGGCAGCCGTCCCCTACGGAGCCGTGATGGTCGCCATCGCGATGGCCGCGACGTTCGTGCTCGTCACCCAGTTCGGTCGCGTGCGCGGCCTCGAAGCGCGCTGAATGGCCGAGCTTCGCTGCGCCGGGCTCGTCAAGTCGTACGGATCGCGCGCGGTGCTCCAGAGCGTCGACCTCGAGGTGCCGGAGGGAACGCTGACCGCGATCCTCGGCGCCTCGGGCAGCGGGAAGACCACGCTGCTGCGGGCGATCGCGGGATTCGTCGAGCTCGACGAAGGTCGCATCGAGATCGGCGAGACCGTGGTGGCCGACAGCGGTGTCCGTCTCCCGCCCGAACGTCGCGGCGTCGGATACGTCACGCAGGAAGGCGCGCTCTATCCGCATCTGAAGGTCGCCGACAACGTCGCGTTCGGGCTGAGTCGGGCAGAACGCAAAGCCGGCCGGCGCACGGCCGAGGTGCTCGAGCTCGTCGGGCTCGACAGCGGATTCGGCAACCGGCCGGTGCACGAGCTGTCCGGCGGCGAGCAGCGACGCGTTGCGCTCGCGCGAGCACTCGCTCCGCGTCCGCGGCTGATGCTGCTCGACGAGCCGTTCTCCGCACTCGACGCCTCGCTGCGAACCGACACCCGGCGCGCGGTGCTCGACGCGCTCGCGGCGGAGAACGTCACGACCGTCCTCGTGACCCACGACCAGGCGGAGGCGCTGTCGATGGGACAGCACGTCGGCGTGCTTCGCGACGGTCGCCTCATCCAGCACGACGAGCCGTCCGCCCTCTACACCGCACCCGCGGACCTCGCCCTCGCGCGGTTCGTCGGAGACGCGGTGGTCATACCCGGCGTGGTCAGCGCCGGACGTGTGTCCTGCTCCCTCGGCGATCTCCCTCTCGCGCACTCGGCCGCCGACGGCCCGGTCCACGTGCTGATCCGCCCCGAGCAGATCGCGCTCGTCGAAGGCTCCACGGCGACGGTCACCGGCTCCACGTACTTCGGCGCGGAGACCCTCGTGCAGCTCTTGCTCAGCGACGCCGATGAGCAGGCCGTGACCGCGAGAATCTTCAGCCATGAGGCTCCCAAACTCGGCGACCCTGTCGCGCTCGACGTGACCGCGCCGGTTGTGGTGTTCCCGGCGTGAAGAGCGCCCCGGGACTTGCCTTTCTCCTCATCGTCGGCGCACTCGCCGGCTGCGGAGGCGGAGGAACCACGAACACGATCACGCTGTACAACGGCCAGCATCCGCAGCTCACGCAGGCTCTCGTCAGCGCCTTCGAGAAGAAAACGGGAATCCACGTACGCGTCCGCACCAACGACGGCATCGTCCTCGCCTCCCAGATCCTCCAAGAGGGATCGCACTCGCCCGCCGACGTCTACATCGCGGAGAACTCGCCCGAGCTCGAGGCTCTGAGCGAGCAACAGAAGCTCGCCGCACTCCCGACCTCGCTCACGTCGCAGATCCCAACCAAATACAACTCGCCGACCGGCACGTGGATCGGGCAGGCGCTACGCGTGTCGGCGCTCGTCTACAACCCTGGCCGCATCTCCGCCGCTCAGCTCCCCAAGCGCTCGCTCGACCTCGCGCAGCCGGAGTGGAAAGGCAAACTCGCGCTCGCGCCCACCGACTCCGACTTCCCGCCCATCGTCGGCGCGGCGATCGCCGAGAACGGAACGGCAGCCACGGCCAACTGGCTGAGGGGCCTGAAGTCGAACGCCGTCGTCTATCCCGACGAGGAAGCCGTCGTGTCCGCGGTCGAGCGCGGAGACCAGGCCGTCGGCCTCGTCAACCAGTACTACTGGTACCGCCTGCAGCTGGAACAAGGGGCGAGCCACACGACGAGCAGGCTCTACTTCTTCCCCAACCACGACGTCGGGAGCGTCGTGAACGTCGGCGGCGCCGGCGTTCTCGCGTCGTCGAAGAACAAGCCCGACGCCGAAGCGTTCCTACGGTTCCTCGTCAGCGCACAAGGGCAGCGGATCCTCGCTCATGGCGACGACTTCGAGTACCCGACCCGACCCGGAATTGCTCCGAACCCGGCCCTGCCGCCGCTGTCGCAGCTCGATCCCGACAGCCTCAGCGTCGCGAAACTCGGAGACGACCAGCAGTCGGTGCAGCTGATCCAGCAGTCCGGCCTCGGCTGACGCACCTCACGGCGCGACTTCGAAGCAACTACTGAAACGGAAGAGCGGATTGAGCACCGTCTGTCCGTTCGGCCGGTGGAGCGTCAGCGGCCCGATGAAGCTTTCCGGCCCCTCGGCGGTGTAACAGCCGTTGGGCTTCACCGTCACGTCGTAGCTCACCTCGGTCGGTTGGCTCAGCGACTTCGACGGGACGTAAATGCTGCAGAGCCAGTCGTCGCCGGGGCCGCGCTGGGTGTCGCGGACGCCGCGCCGGGAGCAGACCGCGCCGTTCCCGAGATGCGAGCCGGGCGGCACGTGACGGCCGAGATCCTCCTGCTGGAGGACGGCGAGGTTCGAGAAGGTCGACTCGATCGAGTGGGCGAGCTTGGTCGCGGTGACCGAGGTCGGGCCGAGATTGCTGACGACGCCCAGCAGCGCCACGACCGCGACAGCGACACCGGACACGCGCAGCTGTCGTCCCCACGTCCGCTCTTCCGACCCCGTCCCGGCGATGTCGCGGCGGCGGAGGCTCAGCCAGGCGCCCTCGAGACAAGCGGTGATGTAACAGAGGCTGATCAGCGCCGCCCAGGCGAGCGGACGCGTGTAGGACGGCGCTGCGAACAGACCGTTCCAGGCGTCGAGCGTCGTCGACAGGAGCAGCGTGCGAACGATGTCGCCCGACCCGAACAGGCCGAGCAACTGCATCGCGAGTGCAACGACGAGCGGGCCGAGCATCCCGGCGGCGCTCGATCGCGTCAACGCCGAGATGAGGAGCGCCAGCGCGGTGAAGCCGAGCGCCGGGAGAAGCGCGATTCCCCAGCTCGCAACGGTCAACGCAGCCGCGTTGCCGCTCGACACCGTCTGCCCCGTCAGGCCGACGAGCGGCTGCGTGCCGGTCGCAACAACGCCGGCGAGCATGCTTCCCGCCGCGAGCAGCACCACCATCGCGACCGTGTACGCGAACGCCGTGAGCGCCTTCCCGAGGAAGATCTCCTCGCGGCCGCACGAGCGCGTCAGCAGCGTCTTCCACGTGCCGAGCCGGTCCTCGCTCGCGAACATGTCGCCGCCGACGATCCCGGCGATGATCGGGAACCCCCAGGCTCCGGCGAAGCTGAGAATCACGAGCGGGACGGCGAAGCCCGACGTGTGCACCCAGACGCCGAAGAGCGTGTCCGCCGGAACGCCGGACTGGATGCGAAGAACGAGCCCGAACGCGACCGGCGCGAGAACGCACACGAGCGGCAGCAGACGCGTCGGCCACTGCGCGAGCAGCTTCGCCGTCTCGAACCGGCTCACGGCGCGGATGGCCGACCAGCGCGCACCGTTCGTCGTGCTCACGGTGTGCTGCCGCCTGTCAGTGCGAGAAACATCGCTTCGACGGAGCTCGCGACCTCCGCGAGCCTCCGCACGGCGATCCCCTCAGCGGCGAGCGCAAGCACGAACCCGTCGAGCGCGTCCCGCTCCGCCGCGACGACGAGGCCGCTCGCCCCGTCGGCGCGCGCTCGAACTCCCGGATGCGACGCGCTCAGCGCAAGAGCCTTCGCGTCGTCGCTCGTCTCGAGCCGGTACTCCGCCGCCGGCGCCTCTGCTCGCAGGCGCTCCATCGAGCCGTCCCAGACGACACGCCCGGACGCGAGGATCGTCACGGCCGAGCAGATGTCGGAGACCGCGCCCATGTCGTGGCTGCTCATGAGCACGGCGACGCCATCCTCCGCGAGCCCGCGCACGGCGGTGCGCAGCTCGCTCGCCCCTGTTGGATCGAGGCCGGTCGTCGGCTCGTCGAGGAGAAGAAGGCGCGGACGCCCGAGCAACGCCGTCGCGAGGCCGAGCCGCTGGCGCATGCCCGTCGAATAGCCCCCGACGCGGCGATCGGCCGCCTTCCGATCGAGACCGACGAGAGCGAGCAGCTCGTCCACCCGCGGCGCGTCTCCGCCGTCCAGCGCGGCGAAGAGAGCGAGCGTCTGCCGGCCGGACAGGTACGGATAGAAGCGCGGCTCCTCGACGTAGCCGGCCACGCCATCGAGACCGGCCGCAGGCGATGGCTTCTCTCCGAAGAACGCGATCTCGCCCAGGTCGGGCCGCACGAGCCCGAGCAGCATCCGCAGCAACGTCGTCTTCCCCGCACCGTTCAGGCCGATGAGGCCGTGCACGGCACCCGGTTCGACCCGCAGATCGACGCCGTCGACCGCCGATACCGAGCCGTACCGCTTCGAGAGTCCGTACGCCGCCACCGCCGGCGGATCGTCGGGGATGGAGCTAGGCGGGCTCGAACCGCCGACCTCCTGATTGCGAACCAGGCGCTCTCCCAACTGAGCTATAGCCCCGTGACGGCGAAGTCTAGCCGCCCGCCTTCTCCATCAGCTTGCCGGCGCGAATCGTCGCTTCCATGTCCGTCGACCCCTCGCGGTACCACGTCCCGTCCTCGAACTCGATGTCGGGGTAGAGCCGCTGGCCCGTCCCCTCGAAGATCGCGTCGCGCTTGGCCTTGCGGAGCGGCCCGGGGACGCGCTCGTAGTCGATGCCCATATCGATGAGCGCTTTCTCGACCTTCCAGCATGGATGCCCCTTGAGCTTCGCCCACTGGGTCGAGCAGCGGTGCAACTTGACGGCCATCGGTTCCTCCTTCGCACGACGTGTTGGCGGACTCTCGCACTATCCGCGCTTCGAGTCGAGCCGGCCGGCGCGGATCATCGCCGCCATCGCCTTCGACTCCTCGCGATACCACGTGCCGTCCTCGAACTCGATGGCCGGGTACGCGCTCTGGCCGGTGTTCGCCGTGACGACCTTCCGTTTGTTCCGGAGCCACGGCCCGTGCACGGCCTCGTACTCGACGCCCATGTCGATCAGCGCCTTCTCGACCTTCCAGCACGGCTCGGCCTCGAGCTTCAGCCAGCCTTTCGAGCAGCGATGGAGCTTGATCGCCATCGCTCCCGGTGTATCACGCGGCGAAGAGCGTGAGCTCCGGTTCGCGCTCGCCGCGGAGAACCTGCAGATCGACCGTCGCGCAGCGGATGCCGCGCGATTCGGCGAGCGCGACCGCCTGCGGCTTGATCTGCTGTGCGGCGAGGATTCCGCGGCAACCCGCCTTCGCCGGATCCTCGCGAATGAAGGCGAGGTAGCGCGTGAGCTGCTCGACCGCCTCGATCGTCCCGATGCGCTTGATCTCGACCGCGACCCACTCGCCGGCCTCGTCCTTGCACATGAGATCGACGGGGCCGACCTCGGTCGCCCACTCGCGCTTCACAAGCGTGAGCGGCTCGCCGAGCGCGTCGGGAGCGTCCGCGAGCGCGAGCTGGAGGTCACGCTCGACGCCGTCCTTCTGGAGCGCAGCCGACTCGCCCATGTCGTGCACGACGTCGCTCAGCACCTCGACGAGGCGGATCTCGAGCTGGTCCTCCGTCTTCGGCTTCGTCACGACGAGCTTGTCGCCCTCGTCCGTTACGAAGGTTGGCGCTGTCATCCAATTCAACGGCTTGAACCCTCCCGCGTCGTCGTGCACGAGAACCGAGCCGTCGGCCTTGAGGATCAGCAGGCGCACCGCCTCGGGAAGAACGGCGGAGAGACGGCCGGAGTAGACGACTTCGCAGCGGGCGACGATGAGGCGCACCGGAGCAACCTACTGTCCGTTCCGGACACGTCCGGTATCTGATACCGGCCATGTCCCGTTTAGACAGGATTCCTGCGATGGCTCGCGTTCGCGAAGCGACGGTCGACGAGTTGCCACAGGTATGCGCGGCGCTCGCGGCGGCGTTCGTCAACGACCCGGTGCTCCTCTTCCTCTTCCCGCGGCGTTGGCGGAGGGACGCGCGCATGCGCCGGCTCTTCGCGGTCGAGCTCGCGTACCACGTCTTCCCGGCCGGGCGAGCGCTGACGACGGACGACTTCCGCGGCGCGAGCCTCGAGCTGCCGCCGGGCACAGAAACGATCTCCGTGCCGCTCGCGGGGGCGGTCGCATTCCTCCGCGCCCTCGGGGCGAATCTGCCGCGCGCGGCGCGGCTCCAGAAGTTCTTCGAACTGCACCACATCGAGGAGCCGCACTACTACATCCGCTACATCGGCGTCGCTCCGCCGTTTCAGGGACAGGGCCTCGGCGCAGAACTGCTCCGCCCCACGCTCGACCGCTGCGACAGAGCCGGCGTACCCGCGTACCTCGAGGCGAGCAGCGAGCGGAGCGCCCGTTTCTACGCGCGGCTCGGATTCGAGCACCTCGGCGAGCTGCAGGTTCCGGACGGCCCGCGCTTCTGGCCGATGCGGCGTCCGCCTGCCCGGACTTAGACCGTCGTCCGCATCACGCAGTTCCGCTGGCCCTTCGCGCGGATGTACGTGAAGCCGACACGCTCGAAGACGCTCCGCGTGCCGTTGTAGAGCACCGACATCTTCTTGCCCTCGTTGTCGTGCGGATAGCCCTCGACCACCCCGCCGCCGGCCGCCGCGATCAGGTCGAGAGCACCCCGCAGCGCCACCTCTGTCAAGCCCTTCCGCCGGTAGCGCTTGTCGATGAAGATGCACGTGATCCGGTAATCGGGCAGCAGGTCGAGCTCGGCGTCGTACTGCTTGCGGTGGTAGATGTTCGGCAGCTCCTCGGGAGTGCCGTACTCGGCCCACGCCACCGCTTCGTTCCCGTCGAACACGAGCGCCGCGTGCGCCCGTCCCTCGTTGACGAGTCGCTGCTTCAGCGCGCGGTTGTCGCCGGCGTCGAAGGTCTTCTCCGAGTGCATGGTGTGGAAGTACGTGCACCAGCACCCGCCGAAGACGCCGTTGTGCCGCTCGGCCAGCCGCGCGAACGCGTCCCACGTCTCGGGCGTGAGCGGCTTCACGACGTAACCGCCGTCAGCCATGCCTAGCCACGGTCGACGCGGGAGCCGCCGACGATCGCTTCCGTGCCGTCGTCGGCGAAACGCACCTGCGCCTTGCCCTTGCCGTCGTAGTCGGGCGACCAGACGACGAGCGTTGCGTCGCGGCCCGCGACGCGCACCGCCTCGCCGAGCTCCGGCTCCGCGCCGCTCCAGACCCGGATGAACGGATTCGCCTCGCGCTCGCGGCCGATCGTCGTCTCCTCCGTGTGGCCCGGCAATACGCGCGTCCCGTCAGGCAAGGCGAGGAGGACATCCATCACCGAGTGACGCACCGTCTCGAGGTCGCCGCCGCCGACCGCGTCGAGGAAGAGGACGTCACCGGTCGCGACGAGCTCCTCGCCAATCACGAATGCGACATGGTCGTCGGCGTGGCCCGGCGTCGCGAGACCGCGCACGGCGAGGCCCTCCCACTCCCACGCGCCCGGCTCGGCAATCACGTGAATCTCGTACCGGCCCGCGAGCTCGTCCTCGTGCACGACGTGGTCGGCATGGGTGTGCGTTCGCAGCAGTGCCACGGGCCGGGCTCCCCACTCCTCGACGGCCGCGACGAGCGGCCCGACATCGGGGCCGGAGTCGACGAATACCGCCGGGCCGCCCTCCTCCAACGCGACGACGTACGCATTCGAGAGCCAGTCCGGGTGCATGCTTTTCGCGACGAGCATCGCCAGCTAGGCTAACCCGCATGGGACTCATGGGACGCACATCAACGGTCATCAAGGCGAAGTACTCGAAGCTCCTCAACAAGGCCGAGAACCCGACGGAGACGCTTGATTACTCGTACGAGCAGATGCTCGACCAGCTCCAGAACATGAAGCGCGGGGTTGCCGACGTCGCGACTGCGAAGAAGCGGATCGAGCTGCAGCAGCAGAAGCTCGAGCAGAACGTCGTCACGCTCGAGGGACAGGCGCGCCAGGCGGTCGCCGCCAACCGCGACGATCTCGCGACGCAGGCGCTTCAGCGCAAGGCGGTCGCGCAGCAGCAGCTGCAGGAGATGGATGGCCAGGTCCAGCAGCTCCAGGGTCAGCAGGACAGCCTCGTCGCCTCGCAGCAGGCGCTCGAGACGAAGATCGAGTCGTTCCGCTCGCAGAAGGAGATCATCAAGGCGCAGTACTCCGCCGCTGAGGCGCAGGTCAAGGTCGGAGAGGCCGCGACGGGGATCGGGAAGGGCATGGCCGACACGGGCATGGCCATCCAGCGCGCGAAGGACAAGACCGAGGAGATGCAGGCGCGCGCCGGCGCGATCGACGAGCTCACGACGAGCGGCGCGCTCGAGGACTTCTCCGCCGGCGACCAGCTCACGAAGGAGCTCTCGCAGATCTCCGCGTCGAACCAGGTGGACGACGAGCTCGCGAAGCTCAAGTCCGAGGTCGGCTCGGGTGACGCGCCGAAGGAGATTCCGGCTGCGGCCGACGCCGCCCCTGCTGAAGACAGCTCGTCCGGCGACGCACCGGCCGCGTCCTGACCCGGCTCGGCGACACCCTCTTCGGCCGCAAGAAGCTCAAAGAGCCCGCTGCGGAGAAGCTCTTCGCGCTCTCGACGGCGGCGGTGACGCTCCAGACCGAGTGCTCGCTCACGCCGGCCGGCGACGCCGCGCTCATCTACAAGCCGCTCTCCGCCGGCGAGTTCACCTCCACCGCGAACGACGCGGAAGAGCTTTTGCGCGGGGTCGCAAAGGATCAGGGGTCGGACATCGACCGCAAGACCGACTCGTTCGGCTTCTCGTGGGTGATCGTCCACGACCCGCAGCTCGACGACCAGGTCGCCGGCGTTCACGCGCTCGCGTCGGAGCTCGAGGACCACGGCTTCGGCGGGCAACTCCTCGCCGCCGCCTTCAAGTTCGACGGGAGCGCCTTCGGCAACGGGCATCCCGTCTACTGGATCTACGGCTTCAAGACCGGCACGTGGTGGCCGTTCATCCCGACCGGCGAGAAGCAGCAGCGCGACAACGCGCAGGAGCTCGAGCTGAAGGCGAAGCTCGAGAAGGAGCTCCCGGTCGAGCAAGACCTTTCCAAGTGGCTCGGCCTGTTCGACGCTCCGATCTGACACATGCGCCGTGAAGTGCGCGAGTGACCACGACGCCTGATCCGGAGGGCGCGGCGGGCGCACTGAGAACCCTGCGGACGAACCGCAACTTCCGGCTGCTCTGGATCGGACAAGTGCTGTCCGACCTCGGCACGCAGATCGGGAGCCTCGCGTACCCGCTGCTCGTGCTGGCACTCACGCACTCGGCGCTGATCGCAGGCGCGGTCGGAACGTCCGCCAGTGTGGCGGCGTTCGCGGTGCGGCTGCCTGCGGGAGCGCTCGCGGATCGAATCGATCGGCGCCGTACGCTCGTCATCTGCGACGGAGCGCGAACAGTCGCCCTCGCCGCGCTTGCCGTTCTCGTCGCGACCGATGTGGCCACCTGGCCGGTCGTCATGGCCGTGGCGATCGTCGATCGGGTCGGCGACACCCTGTTCACCCCCGCCTCGATCGCCGCACTTCCGCTCGTCGTCGACGATGAGCACCTCGAAGCTGCGTGGGCAGTGAGCGAAGGTCGCCAGTTCGCCGCCAACATCGCCGGCCCGCCCCTCGGCGGTCTCCTCTACAGCCTCGGCCGCGCGATACCGTTCCTCGCCGACGCGGTTTCGTACGGAATCTCCGTGCTCACATCGCTCGGTCTGCGAGGAGAATTTTCGGTGCAGACCGAGGGGGCCGAACGCCGCGGGCTCTGGGCCGAGGCCGTGGACGGTCTGAAGCTCCTCTGGCACGACCGGCTGCTGCGCACCGTCCTCATTCTCGCGCCGCTCATCAACTTCGCCTTCAACGGCGCGTTCTTCACGGTCATCCTCGGCCTGCGGCGCGACGGCGTCTCGGCGTTCGTGATCGGCATCGTCGAGGCCGTGATGATGGTCGGCGGACTCGTCGGGGCGATCGTCGCGCCGTGGATTCGCGTACGCGTGACGATCCGGCAGGCGGTGCTGCTGATCACCGTCGCAGGGTCACTGATGATGCTCGTCGCGGCTGCGGTGATTCCCTCGCCGTACGTCGCGATCCCGCTGGCGATTCCGCTCATCGTGTCGCCCGCGACGAACGCGGCACTGTTCTCGCTCGTGCTCCGGCGAACGCCGCCCGCGACGCACGGTCGCGTCAACAACGGGCTGCTGCAGGTCGCGACCGCCCTCGCAGCGTTCGCTCCGCTCATCAGCGGACTCGTCGTCGAGCGCGCGTCGGCCGGCTGGGCGATGCTGCTCTTCGCCCTCGCAATCGGCGTCGTCCTGCCGGTAGCGTTCCTCGTGCCGTGGCCAGAGGAGGGGAGCGGTGGCGCGTCCGCCGGCTGAGGGAGCGATTTTGACGGAACTCCGCACCGAACGCCTCGTTCTCCGCCAGTGGCGCGACTCGGATCGCGAGCCGTTCGCGGAGCTGAACGGCGATCCCGAGACGATGCGCTACTTTCCCGCGCCGTTCACGCGCGAGGAGAGCGACGCGCTCGTCGACCGCGCGAGCTCGCACATCGAAGCGCACGGCTGGGGACTGTGGGCCGTCGAGGTCTCGGGCGGCGCGCCCTTCGTCGGCTTCGTCGGGCTCGCCGTCCCGCGTTTCGCGCCGGACCTCGTCGAGGTCGGATGGCGCCTTCACCGCGACCACTGGGGCAACGGCTACGCGACGGAAGCGGCACGCGAGTCACTGCGCTACGGCTTCGAGGAGCTCGGACTCGACGAGATCGTCTCCTTCACGACGGTCGCGAACACGCCGTCACGGCGCGTGATGGAACGGATCGGCATGACGCACGACCCCTCCCGCGATTTCGACCACCCGGCGGTTCCCGACTGGCCGCAGAAGCGGCACGTCTTCTACGCCCTCGCGCGACCGTAGGAGTCAGGCAGGCGAACTGGGATCTTCGAGCACGAGCGGGACTGTTTCCCGGCGGGGCTGATCGCGTTCCTCGGTAGCAAGCACGTGGCCGAGTAGCTGCTTCCGCTCGTCGTCACTCGGCGAAAGGATGCGGATGAGGAGTTGCGCAAGAAGGTGAGGCCGCATGCCCGGGATCGCGATGCCGTCGTGCGTGAACGACTTATAGGCGTACTGCAGCAGGACGTTGCGCAGCTGGTCCCAGCCGAGGTCGGTGAAGACGTACAGGAACGCAAGAGCCGCGACGGCCCAGGCCAAGGCGCAGAGGACAACGATTTCGAGCCAACCCACGGTCAGCGATGCTAGCGCGAATTCGCGCTACCGCAAGACCTCGAGATCGAGCATCTGGTAGCCGCTCGGCGACACCGCACTCCGCTTGAGCGAAAGACGGGTCGCCTTGACGTTCTCGAAGAGCCGGCGTCCGTCGAGCTGCACGACGGGCGCGACGACGAGGCGAAGCTCGTCCACGAGATCGGCGGCGAGGAGTGCCTGCGTGAGCGTGATGCTCGCGTGCACGCCGATGTCGCCCCCGCTCTGCTGCTTCAGACCGGTGACGAACTCGACGAGGTCGCCGTCCACACGACTCGCGTTCGTCCAGTCCTGGTCGAGCGGCGTCGACGTGAACACGAATTTCTCGACGCCGTTGATGAAGCTCGCGAACGGCTCGATCTCCAAGCCCGGCCCGGGCCAGTAGCGAGCCCACTCGTCATAGCTCTTCCGCCCGAGCAGCACCGTGTCCTGCGACGCGATGACGCGGCCGAGGTTTTCGTCGAGCTCGTCGTCCCACGCGACGAACTGGTCGGGGTGCTCGGCGACGCCGTCGAGCGAGAGCAACTCGTATGCGACGACGCTACGCATGGGAAGCATCCTAGGAGACGGTCCTGCCCATCTCGCGAGCGATCTCCCCGAGGGCGGCGAGGCGCTTTTCGAGCGGGGGATGATCCGAGAGGAGCGAGAGCACATGCGCCTCGGTCGAGACGATGCAGAAGGCGTTCCAGGCACGCCGTTTCAGGCGACGGACTCTACGAGACGGGCTTGCCCATATCGCGGGCGATCTCCGAGAGGGCGGCGAGGCGCTTCTCGAGCGGCGGGTGATCCATCATCCACTCGCTGAGGTTCGCCTTCCAGTTCGTCGGGATGATGAAGAAGGCGTTCATCCCCGCGACCTCGCGGAGATCCTGCTGCGGGATCTGCGTGATGCCGCTCGAGATCTTCTGGAGCGCGCTCATGAGGTTCTCCGGCGCGCCGGTGATGAGCGCCGAGCCGCGGTCGGCGGCGTACTCGCGGTAACGCGAGATCGTCCGGATGAGGACGAAGCTCAACGCGTACGTCATCATCGCGACGACGGTGACGATGAGCCAGATCGGCACCTGGTTGTTGTTGTCGCGGTTGCCGCCGCTGAACATCCCGGCGTAGAGGCCGAAGCGGGTCAGCATCGCGGCGACCATTGCGAAGAAGCTCGCGACCGTCATGACGAGAACGTCGCGGTTCGCGATATGGGAGAGCTCATGGGCGAGAACCGCCTCGAGCTCCTCCTTCTCGAGCCGCTGCCAGAGCCCGGTCGTCACCGCGACCGCGGCGTGCTTCGGGTTTCGGCCCGTCGCGAACGCGTTCGGGACATCGGTGTTGACGACCGCGATGCGCGGCTTCGGCAGGTCGGCCATCGCGCAAAGCCGCTCGACCATCGCGTGGAGGTCGGGCGCCTCGTCGGCGGAGACGATCTTCGCGCCCGACGCGGCGAGCGCGAGCTTGTCGGAGGTGAAGTACTGGAAGAACGCCATCCCACCGACGATCACGAGCATCCCGATCCACCCGACGCCGGTGAAGTGGAAGAGCACGAGCGCCGCGGCGACGTAGAGCAGGCCGAGCAGCGAGCTCGTGAAGAGCATCCGCAGCGTGAGTCCTCTATCGCGACCGAACGACCGGCGTTTCACATCGCGGATGGTACTCCGGCGACGAGAGCTACCGATCCCACCGCGGCTTGTCTTACGGCTTCATTAGAGTCTCGCACGGTGCGCCGGACAGCTCTCATCGCCGCCGTTCTCCTCGGCGCTTCAGCGCTTGCCGCCTGCCAGTCGCGGGGCGTCGCCTCGCCGACTCCGTCGCAGTGCATCCCGAAAGGCAGCTGCGACGTCACGACGCCGACGCAGACGTTCCCGATCGTCCCGGCCTTTCATCTCACGGGGATCCCGGCGCACGGCAAGCCACTCTTCATCGCGAACTGCGGTAGCTGCCACACGCTTGCAGACGCCGGGACGAGCGGAGCGGTCGGCCCGAACCTCGACCAGCTCAAGCCGGACTACCAGGCGGTGACCGCGCAGGTGACGAACGGCGGCAGCGTCATGCCGGCGTTCAATCACACGCTCTCGACGCAGAAGATCGCCGATGTCGCGGCATACGTCGTGACGGCCACCGGCGGCTCGCTGCCGTAGAGCTTCCGGCGGACTTCCAGCGGCACGTCGCCGCTTTCGCCTTCGATCTCGACCGAACGCTGATCGCCGAGGACGGCGTCTTGCGGCCGCGCACGCGTGGCGCGCTCGCCGCAGTTCGCGACACGGGCGCGCACGTGATCGTCGTGACCGGGCGAATGTTCCGCGCGGTGCGACCGTACCTCGAGCAGGCGGGACTCGACGATCCGGTCGTCTGCTACCAGGGCGCGGTCGTCGCCGACCCCGCGAGCGGCGAGTTCCTGCTCCACGTCCCGATCCCGCTCGCGGACGCGCGCGACGCGATGGACGCAGTGCTCGACGCCGGCTTCCACCTCAACGCGTACGTCGACGATGAGCTGTACGTCGCGGAGGTCAACGCCGAAGCGCGGCGCTATGCGGAGTTCCAGCACATCCCCGTCAACGCCGTCGGCGACCTGCGCGCGTGGCTCGCGAGCGACCCGACGAAGCTCGTCGCGGTCGGCTCATCCGACGAGCTCAGCGCGCTCGAAGCGGAGCTGAAGCCGCGGTTCGCGGGACGCCTCTTCATCTCGAAGTCGCTTCCGTTATTCCTCGAGTTCGCACACCCGGACGTGAGCAAGGGCAGCGGGCTCGAGTTCGTTGCCGAGCGGCTCGGATTCCGGCCCGAGGAGACGGTCGCGGGAGGCGACGGCGAGAACGACCGCGAGCTCCTCGACTGGGCCGGCTTCGGCGTTGCCGTCGCGAACGCGCATTCGGATGTTCTCGCTCGCGCCGACCTCGTCGTGCCGTCCGTCGAGGACGAAGGCGTGGCCGTCTTGCTTGAGAGCTACTTAGACTCATTGCCGTGATCGACGCGCGCGCAGCCCGCAACGAGCCGGACGAGTTCCGGCGCCGCCTCGCGCGCAAGGGCGCCGGCGACGCGTTCGATGCATGGCTCGCCGCCGACGAGCGCTGGCGCGAGCTCGTCCCGCGTGTCGACGATCTGCGCGCGAAGACGAAGCTCAAGGGGAAGCCGACGCCAGAACAGCTCGAGGAGATGCGCGGCGTGAAGGAGCAGCTACAGGCCGCGGAGCAGGAGCTCACCGCCGCCGAGGAAGCGCGCGACGCGGCGTCGCTCCGCATCCCGAACCCGCCGGCCGACGACATCCCCGACGGCGGCGAGGACGATTACCGCGTCGAACGCGTCGTCGGCGACCCGCCGCAGCTCGCGGAGCCGAGGGAGAGCCTCGAGATCGGGCGCTTCGACATGGAGCGCGCGGCGCGGATGAGCGGCGCTCGCTTCGGCTACTGGATCGGCGGCACGGCCCAGCTCGCGCTCGCGATGTACCGCATGGCGCTCGACCGGATCGCCGCGAAGGGATTCCTCACCGTCCTGCCGCCGGTGCTCGTCCGCGAAGAGGCGCTGTACGGGACGGGCCACTTCCCCTCCGACGCGGACAGCGTCTACGCGATCCCGGCCGACGACCTCTATCTCGCAGGCACGGCCGAGATTCCGGTCTCGAGTCTCCACGCGGGCGAGATCATCGACGCCGACGAGCTTCCGCTGCGCTATGTCGCGTTCTCGCCGTGCTTCCGCCGCGAGGCCGGCGCAGCGGGCAAAGACACGCGCGGCATGTTCCGCGTCCACCAGTTCAACAAGGTCGAGCAGTTCTCCCTCACGACGCCGGAGACCTCATGGGACGAGCACGAGCTGCTCCTCGCGAACACCGAGGAGCTCGTGCAGGCGCTCGGCGTGCCGTATCGCATCATCACGCTCGCGGCCGGAGACATCTCCTCCGCGGCGGCGAAGACGTACGACGTCGAGATCTGGTTCCCGAGCATGGATAAATACCGCGAGACGGCGTCGGTCTCGAACACGACCGACTTCCAGGCCCGCCGCCTCGGGATCCGGTACCGCAACGAGAAGAACGTCGAACCGCTGCACCTGCTCAACGGCACCGCGGTCGTCGACCGGATGGCACTCGCGGTGCTCGAGAACTTCGGCGGCGAGGTGCCGGACGTCCTGCGCGAGTACGGCGCACCCGAGCGCGTCGAGAACTGACGCGTCCGAAAGAGCGAATCGCGCCTAGCTAGGAGCCGAGCCACTCCTTCGCGAGCTTCTTCGGCGCGCGCTTCAGCCACGCCTCCTCCACACGGTCGCGCAGTTCCGCCTTGCGGATCGCCTTCAGATCGCATTTTCGCAGGAGGACGGCCGAGTAGCCGTTCCAGTGCGGCGTCGTGAAGTACGGGCTGTCCGACTCGACAAGCATCCCCTTCACCTCGAGGTCCTCGACCCAGAAAACAAGAACGTCCTCGAGTCGCTCACCCGTCTCCCCATCGACCGCGTCCGGGCGCGGCCGGCGGTGCCAGCAGAAGACCTTCCCGGCGACCGAGTAGGACGGTCGCCCTTCCTCCTCCTCGCGCGTCACCTCGGGCAGGGCGAGCGCGAGCGCATCGAGATCCTTCATCGTCGCCACTGCTGCGACACTAGTACGACGCGGCGGGGTGCCGGAGCGGCCGAACGGGGTGGTCTTGAAAACCACTGAGCCTTCACGGGTTCCCTGGGTTCAAATCCCAGCCCCGCCGCTAGCGTTCTCCCGGATGACGACGGGAGACGACCTTCGGGGCCTGATGCGGCTGTGGCCGCACGGCGTCTCGATCCTCAGCGTCGACGTCGACGGCGACCGGATGGGCGTCACCGTCTCGTCGCTCGTGTCGCTCTCGCTCGAGCCGCCGCTCGTCGGCGTGTCGATCGGGAAGGACGCGTCGTGCTACGAGCTCCTCCGCTCTGCGGGACGCTTCGCAGTTAGTCTCCTCGGCTCGGATCAGGACGAGCTCGCGCGGCGCTTTGCGGCCGGCTATCCGCCGATCGTCCACTGGGAAGGCGTCCCGACACGCGAGGGCACGGTCGCGCCGCTCATCGACGGCGCGCTCGGCTGGATCGAGGCCGCCACGCGCGAGGAGGCGGACGCCGGCGACCACACGTTCTTCATCGCCGACGTCCTCTCGATCGAGCACGGCCCGTCGCGCAACGCTCTCGTCTACCGCGAGAGCACGTACCACTCCGTCTAGGGGCACGCCGTCGATGGCGGAGTCGCCGGCAGTCCCGACTGCGCTACCGCGATCAGCTGTTCTTCAGTCAGATCGTGCGCGTACAGGACGAGGTACACCGGCTCCGCGCCCGCCTGCGGAAGATTCACGCTCAGCGTCGCGTGTGCGTAGCTCTCCGCGAGGTAGTAGCCCTGGTACGAACCGACATCGACGGCCTCGCCGGGAGGCGGCGGCGGAGGCGGCGCGGTCGGATCGCAGGAGACGAGACCGCCGGAGATGCGGTAGTAGGCCTCGACGCAGCCGCCGTCCGCGGACGCCGCCGCCGAGAAATCAGTCGGGTCAGAGCCGCCGGGCGTGCTTTGCAGCGCTGCCGCGCACGCGGTACCCGACGTCGTGAACCCGGCCGGCGTCTTGAAGTGGAAGCCGGCCGCCTCGATTCCCGCCCCGGTAAGCGCGAGATGTCGCCCGCCGCCCGTGGTCGGCGTCGGAGCCGCACTGCCATGCGTCAACGCTGCCGCGAGCGCCCCGCCGATCACCGCCGCAGCGACGACCGCGAGAACGATGGGGCGGCGACGGCGGCGAGCGGGCGACCGCTCCGACCCGACGATCCGCTTGAGGATGTGTTCCCGCTCGCCGTCGTCCACGAGCGCGTCTGCGTCAGCGAGGAACGGGCGACCGGCGTTGGCCAGGCGTTCGATGGGGTTACGAGTGCGCATCAACGTGCCTCCTTGTCTTCTGCGGCGTGGCGGAGTCAGGCTCAAGCGCTCGCTCGAGCCGTCGTCGTGCTCGATGGAGGCGGACGGTGAACGCGAGCCGCGTGACGCCGAGGACATCTGCGGCCTCGGCCGCGTCGAGTCCGTCCCACGCGACGAGCCGGAGCACTTCCCGGTCCCGCTCGCGCAGCGCCGCGAAGGCCGCGAGCACCTCGTCACGGTCTTCCACGGTCGCCGCGAGGTCGCCCGCGCTGTCGCGTTCCCCCTCGAGGCGAGTCGCGAGCGCGTCGCGTCTCGTCTGGCTCCGGAACTGACCCGCGATCACCTTGCGAGCCACTCCGAGGAGCCAGGCCCGCGGCTCGGCCGGAACGTCGTCCAGCCGTCGCCACGCGACGAGGAACGTCTCCGCCGCGACGTCTTTTGCCCGCTCCGGATCGATCCGCGTTGCGGCGAACCGCAGCACGGCGCGGAAGTTCTCGCGGTAGATCCGCTCGAACCGTTCCCTGTCATCCGCCATCGCTGAAGAGATGGCCGGCACGCCTCGGAAATTACAGTTCTGCTCCGTGATCGAGGCTGTCGTATTCGACCTGGACGGCGTGCTCATCCAGTCCGAGGAGGTCTGGGACGCCGTGCGCGAGCGCTACGTGCGCGAGCGCGGCGGTCGGTACGACGAGGAAGTGCAGCGAGCGATGATGGGCATGTCGGCGCCGGAGTGGTCGGCGTACTTGGCCGAGGATGCAGGCGTTCCCGGTACGCCGGAGCAGATCAACGCGGACGTCGTCGACCTGATGCTCGAGGCGTACCGGCGCGAGTTGCCGCTCCTGCCCGGAGCCGTCGACGTGGTCGGGCGCATGGCTGCGCGATTCCCGCTCGCGCTCGCATCGTCGTCGAACCGCGCGATCTTCGAGGAGGTGCTCCGCCTCGCCGGTCTCGCCGCGAGCTTTACCGCAACGGTCTCGTCGGAGGAGGTGCCGCGCGGCAAGCCGGCGCCCGACGTCTACCTCGAAGCCGCGCGCCGCCTCGGGATCGCGCCGGAGAACTGCGCCGCGGTCGAGGACTCGCACTCCGGCATCCGCTCCGCGCACGCCGCCGGAATGCGCGTCGTCGCGATCCCGAACCCGAGCTATCCGCCCGACGCGGAGGCGCTCGCGCTTGCCGACGACGTGCTCGACTCGCTAGATCAGCTGACGCCCGGACGCATCGAAGGCGCGTAGGTTCGGCGCGATCGACGAGTCGAAATCCTCGCGGAACATCACGAATAGCGTCACGTCGCGAGGCGGTCCGCCCGCCTTTCCGGGGAGCCGCCGCCGCAGCGTCGCCTCCTCCGTGTAGCCGAGCTTGCGCGGCACGCCGAGGCTCGCCTCGTTCTCCGGATCGATGCGAATCTCGATTCGATCCGCGCCGCAGACCTCGAAGCCGACGCGCGTCAGCGCGGCCGTCGACTCGGTCACGTAGCCCTGCCGCGTCGCGCTCGCCCGAATGAAGTAGCCGATCTCGAGCCCGCCCGGCTCGTTGCGGGGATGAAGCCCCGTGCCGCCGACGATCTGGGACTCGTCCGCGGAGAAGATGCCCATCACGAAGTTCTCGTTCAGGTCGAACGCGGACCGGAAGGTCTTGATGAGGTTCGTCTTCTCCTCGAGGGTCTGCGGCTCGTTCTCGACCCACGGCATCCACTCCCGCAGGTGCTCGAGGCTCGAATCGATCGCGTCCTTCATGAGCGGCGCGTCGCGCGGCTTGTAGCACCGAATGACGAGACGCTCGGTCTCGATGCGGTACGGCGCGGGCTGTCCATCCCAGGGCATCAGCGCCTCCGGATGAAGGTGACCCCGTCGCGAATCGGGACGAGGACGCTCTCGACGCGGTCGTCGGCCATGACGTGCGCGTTGAACGCGGCGATGCCCTCGTTGCCGTCGAGGCCGCCGAGCGTGTTGTCGGCGAGGATCACGCCGCCGTCGGCGAGCTTCGGGAGCACGGCCTCGTAGTACTCGATGTAGTCGGGCTTCCACGCGTCGATGAAGACGAGATCCCACGGGCCGTCGAGCGTCTTGACTTCGGCCTTCGCGTCGCAGACGCGGTATTCGATGCGATCGGCGACGCCGCACTCTTCGGCGTAGCGACGTGCCATCGCGGTCGTCTCCTCTTCGACGTCGAGCGCGAGGAGCGTGCCGCCGGACGGCAAGCCGCGAGCGATCTCGATACCCGACCAACCGGTGAAGACGCCGATCTCGAGCACGCGCATCGGCTTCATGAGCGAGACGACGAAGCGGAGGAATGCGCCCTCGTTGTTGCCGACTGACATCTGCGGCGCGCTCTGCGTCGCCTCCGTCTCCTCGCCGAGCCGCCGGAGCGCGTCGAGCGGCGGCGTCGTGTGCGCCTCCGCGTAGTTCTGAACTTCCTCGAAGTCGTAAGCCATGTCAGACCTTTCCGATTAGGACGCACCCGTTGTGACCGCCGAGACCCATCGCGTTCGAGAGCGCAACGTCGACCTGCACGCGCCGAGCCTCATTCGGAACGTAGTCGAGATCGCAGTCCGGATCCGGGTGAACGTAGTTCATCGTCGGCGGCAGAACGCCGTCGCGGACCGCGAGGACGCACATCATCGCCTCGATCGCGCCCGCGGCACCGAAGCAGTGGCCCGTCACCGACTTCGTGGAAGAGACGGCCAGGCGGTATGCGTGGTCGCCGAAGACGTCCTTGATCGCCCTCGTCTCGGCCGCGTCGCCGAGCGGTGTCGACGTGCCGTGCGCGTTGATGTAGCCGACGCGCTCCGGCTCGACGCCGGCGCGCTCGAGCGCGCGGCGCATCATCTCAGCCACGCCGGTCGACTCGGGATCCGGCTGCGCAAGATGGTGCGCGTCGTTCGACATGGCGTAGCCGAGGACCTCGGCGTAGATCGTCGCCCCGCGCTTCTCTGCCGTCTCGAGCTCTTCGAGCACGAGGACGCACGCACCCTCGCCCATGACGAAACCGGCGCGCGTCGCGTCGAACGGACGCGAGGCACGCGGCGGATGCTCGTCCTCGGCGGCGAGGCCGCGCATCGCGCAGAAGCCGGCAAGGATGAGCGGCGTGAGACACGCCTCCGAGCCGCCCGCAAGGACCGCGTCGGCGTCGCCGCGCTTGATGAGCTCCGCCGCTTCGCCGACCGCGGTCGAGCCGGTCGCGCACGCGGAGACGGGCGCGTAGTTAGGGCCGCGGAACCCGGTCGCGATCGCGAGCTGCCCACTCGCGGCGTCGACAAGCACGTTCTGAATGAAGGTCGGGCCGACGCGATCGGGGCCGCGCTCACGAAGAGTGTCCACCTGCTCGACGATCCCCGTGATCCCGCCGATGGCGCTGCCGAAGAGGATCCCAACGCGGTCGGGCGAGTACGCGCCGTCGAGTTTCGCGTCCGAGACCGCTTCCCGTGCAGCAGCGAGCGCGAGAAGGACGTAACGATCGAGCCGGCGCGCATCCTTTGCCGAAGCAACGGAGGCCGGGTCGAAGTCCTTCACCTCGGCGGCGACGCGCACGGGGAACTCGCTCGCGTCGAAGGCGGTGATCCAGTCGATGCCGCTCTCGCCCGCGACGGCGGCACGCCACGTCGAGGCCGCGTCGCCGCCGATCGGCGTGACTGCACCAAGCCCGGTCACCACAACCCTCCGCATCCGGCGAGGTTACATCCGGCTCCGAACCATGTCCCCGCAGGACACGTCCGGTGCCTGGCACCGGACGTGTCCCGATGAGCCGTGTCCGGCGGCGTGCCTCGCGCGACAGAACCGCCTTGCGAAGCGCATCGTTGCGGTCACCGCGCGGCTTCGGCATCGGCCGAAAGAGCCACGTCCGGTATCTGATACCGGACGTGGCTCTTTGGGACAGGTGCCATGACGCGCAAGTAGATTCGCCTCGTGCCCGATGTGCCGCGCCCGTCCGACTTAGGCCTCAACGTCCCCTTCCCGCCGATGGAGGCGGAGCTCGTCGCCGAACTGCCGGGCGGCGGCGGCTGGCGGTACGAGCCGAAGTGGGACGGCTTTCGCGGCGTGCTCGAGAACGACAACGGCGAGCTCGCCCTCTGGTCGCGCAACGGCCGGCCGCTGCTCCGCTACTTCCCCGAGCTACGCGAGGTCGGCGAGGCTCTGCCGCCCCACTCCGCGCTCGACGGCGAGATCGTCATCGCCCGCGGCGGCGCGCTCGACTTCGACGCGATGCAGATGCGCCTCCACCCCGCGGAGAGCCGCGTGCGCAAGCTCTCCGCCGAGATCCCCGCGACGTTCGTCGCGTTCGACCTGCTGCTGTGGAAGGGCAAGCCCGTCCACGAGAAGCCGATCGACAAGCGGCGCGGCGAGCTCGAGAAGGTCGCGGCCGGAAAGATCCAGCTCTCGCCCGTCTCCGACTACGTCGAGCAGGGACGCGACTGGCTGCAGACGCTGCAGGCCGCCGGCTTCGACGGCGTCATTGCGAAGAAGCTCGGTCTCCCCTATCTCCCCGGCTCGCGCGACGGCGTCGTCAAGGTCAAGCCGCACAAGACGGCCGACTGCGTCGTCGCCGGGATTCGCTGGAAGAAAGGTGGCCGCGACACGATCGCGACGCTTCTCCTCGGGCTGTACGGCGACGAGGGCGAGCTTCACTACGTCGGCTCGGCCGCGGTCGGCGCGAAGAACCAGGCGGAGATCGCCGCGAAAGTCCTCCCGCTACTCGACGAGAAGAGCGACCGCCGCTTCAGCGAGCCGAACCGCTGGGGCACCGACGGCCTCGAAGAGGCGCCGCTCAAGCCGAAGCTCGTCGTCGAAGTGCGGTTCGACAAGCTCGAGAAGCACCGCTTCCGCCATGGCACGCGGCTCCTCCGCTTCCGCCCGGACAAGGATCCGGCGCAGTGCACGTGGCGCGAAGTGCGCCCGCCGCGCCGCGCGAGCGACCTCGCCGTCGAGGATCTGCTGTCCCCATGAGCTCGAGACACCGCGTCCGCAGGCGGCTGCTCGAGGAGATAACCGCGCGGGACTTGGGAGGCGGCCGGGACCGTGCAGTGCGCGCCCTCAGCCGGCGGGACGAGTGGGAGGACACGTACGAGGTAGCAATGGGTGCGTACGCCACGGATTCGATCAAGCGCATCCCTGGCGGTTTCCGGGGCGAAGCGACACGCCAAAGCGGGTGGCGGACCTCTATCGATCTTGCAACGTTCGACGACGCGTGGGATGCGATGCGTCTGCTCCAAACGCTCGGACAGGCTCTCGCGCATGCGCTCACCTGGGCGAGAGAACCGTCGCCATCCGATTTCGAGATCGACCGCGACCGTGGCCCGGCAGAGAGGTATCTAAGGCACCTCGCGAAGGAGACCGCGGGCAACCAGCCGATTCTCGAGGAGCTCGCCCGAGGCGACTGGCACGCCGACGGCCCTCACGAGCGCTCCGTGGTCGAGCTCCCGCCGCCCACGGACTGGAACTTTGTGCCCGAGCACCTCTACGTCGTCACCGTCCACCGCGACTCGCTCGCTCTCGAATCCGACTGCACCTCGCTAACCCGCGCCCGCCAGTACCTCGGCGTCTTCGACGCCGTCGCCGCAGACCTCGTCGACATCCTTGGATGGAACCCGCTGCCTGCGGAGACTCAGCCCGGCGGCGGTCAAGTCGACGCGCCGGACCGCCAGGAGATCGGCATCACGCTCCTGGCCCTGGGTGCGCTGTCCCTCGCCTCCCTCGCGCGGAGAGCACGCCGGAGCTAACTCTTCTTCGCGCGGCTCGGCTGGACGCGCTTCGGCTCGCCGGGCATCTTCGGGAAGTTCGGCGGATACGGCGCCTCGCCCTCGCCGGCGGCCTCTTCTCGGCGCACCCACTCGAACAGCTTCTCGAGATCGTTCACGGTGTCGTCGATCCCGGCCTGGACATCGCCGAGCTCCGCGAACCGCGCCGGCATCGTCGCGAGCGTGAAGTCTTCCGTCACCAGCGAGTCGAGCTCGTCCCAGCGGAACGGAGCGGAAACGGTCGCGTCGATCCGCGCGCGCACCGAGTACGCCGACGCGATCGTGCGGTCACGCGCGTTCTGGTTGTAGTCGATGAAGACGCGCTTGCCGCGCTCCTCCTTCCACCACGCCGTCGTGACGAGCTTCGGCGCGCGCCGCTCGACCTCGCGCGCGAACGCGAGGGCGCAGCGCCGCACCTGCTGAAAGCCCCACATCGGCTCGATCCGGACGGCGATGTGGATGCCGCGGTTGCCCGACGTCTTCGGCCAGCCGACGTAGCCGAGCTCGTCGAGCGTCTCGTGGACGATCGCCGCGACCTTCTTCGCATGCGTGAACGTCGTGCCCGGCTGCGGGTCGATGTCGATGCGCAGCTCGTCGGGATGCTCGACGTCCGTGCGGCGCGACGGCCACGGGTGGAAGTCGAGCGTGCCGAGGTTCGCCGCCCAGCAGACCTGCGCTAGCTCGGTCACGCAGAGCTCGTCGGCCGTGCGCCCGGACGGGAACGTGACGGTCGCGGTCTCGATCCAGTCGGGCCGGTGCTGCGGGACGCGCTTCTGGTAGATCGCCTCGCCCTCGGCGCCGTCGGGGTGCCGCTTCAGCTGCGTCGGCCGCTCGTACAGCGCGCGCACGATCCCGTCGCCGACGGAGATGTAGTACTGGACGAGGTCGAGCTTCGTCTCCTTCCGCTTACGGAAATAGATCTTGTCGGGATTCGTCACCTTGACGGTGCGCTTTCCGACCTCGAGCTCGATGAAGGGTGAGTCGGCCATTTCCAGGAGTATTCTGGCGATCGTGCTCGAGGACGCGCGCCCCACTCGGTTGATGCTCGAGCCGCTCGACGATTTCGTCGTCGTCGAGTACGCCGAGGAGGAGGCGGAGACGCGTGCCGGGCTGATTCTCCCGGCGAGCCTCGAGGCGCACTGCCGCAGCGGCATCGTCATCTTCGTCGGGCCTGACGTCGAGGGCGTGTCGCCCGGCGACAAGGTCTTGTTCCCGAAGGACGCGGGCTACGACGTTCGTCTCGCGGGCACCGCGCAGCGCGTGATCAAGCGCGACGAACTGATCGCCCGGATCCTCGACTGAGGTGACAGCGTGGCGCGCCGGCGCCGTATAGAAGCTGAGATGCGCGCGGTGGCGGCAGCGGTCGGGATAGTTGGTGCGCTCCTCCTGGCAGGGTGCGCCTCCACCGGGCCGCGACCGTCGACCCAATACACGACTCCGCCCGAGACGACCGGCGGGCTCTCGATGGAGTCGCCGGTCGTCGAGCAAGTCGCGCTCGCCCGTTCGTCGAACGATCTCCTTTCGATCTTCCCCGCCCGTCCGGGAACGACGACGTGCCGGATCCCAGCCGGCGGCCACCGGGTCAAGCCGTGGCCTGCGACATGCACGACGCGCGTTCGGCGCGCCCGGACACACGAGCCTGCGCTGCTCGTCAGCTTCACGGAGACGTGGGGCCCGGCGCCCTGCCCTCCCGGCGCCTTCTGTCCCGTGATGCTGCCGCAGCATCACACCTGGACGGTCGTCGAGGGTGAACCGGTTGTGACTGCGGGCTCACGGCTGAGAGTGCTCGCCACCCGCCAGAGCGGCGCGACCGCGCCGCAGTTCTACAAGTAGCCGGTCACTCCCCCACTTTGACGGAGACCTTCGTCCCAACGGGCAACCGCGTTCCGGGCTTCCTGCTCTGAGAGAGCACGCGGCCCTTCTGTAGCTTCGCGTGAACCCGCCGGACGTTCCCAAGGCGGCAGCTCCGCGCCTTCAGCACGGACTTTGCGGCGCGCAGCTTCAACCCGATGAGTCTCGGAACGACGCAGCGCTCCAACGCTTTCACGGTGAGTCTCGCCTTCGCCTTCGAGGTCGACTTCCACGAGCCCGCATCCGAGACGTGGAAGACATCGGCCGCACCGGTTCCCGAGTCCTGGTACGGGGTTCCGTCGAGCGCAGTCGTTCCGTCGGCAGAAAGCGCCGGCGGCAGCGAGTCCTCGACGGCCTCGTTGAAGCGTCTGCCGGAGTTGACGAGGATCGCGGTAGGCGTGTCCGTGGAAGCCCAAGCCGCCGTGTTCGAGACGTGGAACACGTCCACGCCGCCCTCGAGGCCGCCGTAGAACGGCACCGACGCGAGAACGGTCGTGCCGTCGCTGGACACCGCCGCCGATCCACCGAATCCATTGCCAAAGAGTCCGCCGTCGCCGTCGGTCAAGATCGCGGTCGGACTCGAGGTCGTGGCCCACGCCGCTTCCTCCGAGGTGCGGAAGATGTCGATCGAGCCGTCGTGCGGTGGGGAAGATCCAAAGCCGGGAGCAGCGAGGGTCGCGACAGTTCCGTCACCCGAGAGCGAGACGGAGTATCCGAGAAGGTCGCCGGAGACGGAGTTGGCGTTGGACAGGAAGGCGGTCGGCGTCGAACTGTCAGCCCATGCATCCTCGGCGGCGACCCGGTAGACATACGCGTCGCCACCGTTCGCATTGCCCGCGTCGCTGACGAGAGCCGTCGTACCGTCGGCGCTGATCGCGACACTGATGCCCGCGTACTGGTCGCCCTCAGGCTGCGCGGCGTTGGTCAGCGTGGCCGTCGGAGTGGACGTCGAAGCCCACGCGGTCTCGCTCGAGACGTGGAAGATGTTGGCACCGCCCGCGCCCAGCGGGGTGCCGGCGATGAGCGTTGTGCCGTCCGCTGAAACCGCGAACCCATCGCCGACGACGTTGTCGGCGTCAGTGAGGCTTGCTGCCGGAGTCGACGACGACGCCCACGCGTCTTCGGCCGACGCATGGAACACGTAGATGGTTCCCGATCCGGCCGTGAAGCCGCCGTCGGCCGCGCCGACGAAGGCCGTCGTCCCGTCCGCCGAGAGCGCGACGTCGATCCCGTACGCCACGCCCTTGGCCGGATGGGTCGTGTACAGCAGGGTCGCGGCCGGAGTGTCGGTCGACGACCACGCTCCGGCGCTCGACGAGTGGAAGACGAACGCGGCGCCCGGCCCCTTGAAGTCGCCGGGGGCGCCGACGAGCGCCGTCGTCCCGTCCGCGGACAGGGCGACCGAGAACCCGAGCGTAGGACCGGCCGAGGCGCGCGATGCCCGAGCCGATCTGATCGCTCCCGCTCCGAACCGGGTGTGGATCGCGGCGGCGAGACCGGCCGGAATCCGTTGCGCCTCTCGCGCCGCGGCAGCAGACGATGCGACTCCCGAGCCGGTCAGGCAGGCCGCCGCGGCGACGGCCGCGATGGCGCTTGCCGCCACGAGCTTCCGGTACATCACTTCCCGACCTTGAGGTTGACCTTCGCACCGGCGCGGCGGTGCTGTCCCGGAGCGGGGCTCTCCGAAAGGATGCGCCCGCGCGCCCTCTTTTTCGTGACGTGCACCCGCTTGATCTTCCCGAGGCGGCAATCAAACTCCGGGAGCGCGAACCTCGCGAACCCCGCGGGTGCGCCCTTGAGCTGTGGAACGACGCAATGCGGCTTTGGCAACGCCGAGTTCGTCAGCTTCGCCACGAGATGCTCGCTACTCCCGCCCCACTGACTCACATCCGCCACGTGAAACACGAGGGCACGGCCGGTCCACCAGTTGAACCCGGGTGCGCCGGCAAGCACCGTCGTTCCATCCGCCGAAGGCGCCACCCCGTATCCGAGCAAGTCGTTCGGCACGGCTGCGGGTGAGTACAGGACTGCGTTCGGCGTGGAGGTGGTCGTCCAGGAACCTTCATCTGTTGCATGGAAAAGGTCGACGGCACCCGCGCTCTTCCTGACCCCGGCAGCGGTCGCTACGACGGTCATTCCATCCGTCGAAGCCCGCACGACGCCGCCCAGACCGTCGCCCTTGTGGCCGGTCGCGTTGGTCAGGACGGCGGTCGGAGTCGAGTTCGTGACCCACGCATCCGCAGACGCGACGTGGAAGACGTCGATCGCACCGGTCGTATGCTTTGCGCCGATCGCCGCGATGAGCGCCGTCGTTCCGTCACCCGAGAGAGCCAAGCTCGCTCCGAGTAGGTCATCGGAGACGCCACTCGCGTTGGAGAGGATCGCCGTCGGCGAGGAGCTCGTTGCCCATCCGGCCTCGCTCGCAACATGGAACACGTAACCCCCGCCGGCTCCGTCGTTCGCCTCGTAATCGCTGAGGAGCGCGGTGTCGCCGTCGCCCGAGATGGCGACGACGTCTCCAACGCCTTGGTCGGATTCAGACTCGGTGGCATTGCTCAGAGTCGCCGTCGGCGTGGAGGTCGATACCCAGGCAGTTTCCGCAGAGGCGTGGAAGATGTAGGCCGCGCCTGAGCTGTCGTTGGCGTACGGCGCGCCGACGATGACCGTCGTTCCATCGGAGGAAGCCGACATCCCGCCTCCGAAGGTGACCGAACCGTTGACCGTAAGAGTCGCCGTGGGCGTCGAGGTCGACACCCACGAGGCCTCGTCCGCCACATGGAACACGTACGCCGCGCCATCCCCGTTGTTGCGGAACGGCGCGCCGATGAACGCGGTCGTCCCGTCGGCCGAAATGACGACCCGATCCCCGAAACCGCCGTGCGGCTCCGGGCTCTTCAGTGTCGCCGATGGAGTCGAGCTCGATGACCACGCGCCCGCGCTTGTGACGTGGTAGACGTAGACCGCGCCGCTACTCCCGGCAACGCCCGGAGCCCCTACAAGTGCGGTCGTTCCGTCCGCGGACAAAGCGACCCTGAGGCCCATCTCGGGCCTTTCCGGCGGCGCCGGGGCCCGCCGGATCTGCGCGGCGCCAAACCGGGCGTGGATCGCCGCGGCCAGCCCGTCCGGGATCCCCTTCACACTGCTGCGCGCCGTCGCGGCGGCGGAGGACGAACCGAGCCCAGCGCCCGGTAGGAATGCCGCCGTCGCCACGACGGCTATCGCGCTCACCAGTACGAACTTGACCTGCATCGCTCCTCCTCCTCGGTCGCGAACGCGACCGGCTACTTCGCGACCTTGACGTCGACCTTCGTGCCTACAGCCAACCGCGCGCCCGACTTTGGGCTCTGGGAGACGACGCGCCCTTTCGCCGCTTTTGCGTGTACTCGGCGGACTTTCCCGAGGCGGCAGTTCAGCCCCTCGAGCCTCGACTTCGCAGCGGAGACGGTCAGCCGCCTCAGCTTGGGAACCACACACCTGGCGAGCGTCGCGTCGGTCAGGATCGCGGTCGGCGTCGAGCTCGAGACCCACGAGGACTCATCCGGCGCGTGGAACACGTCTGCGGCGCCGGTGTTCGCTTGGAGGAACGGATCTCCGGTGAGCACCGTCGCGCCGTCGCCCGAAAGCACCCCGTACTCACCGGGGAAGCTGCTCGTATGCTCGGCCGAGTTGATCAGCGTCGCGGTTGGCGCGGAGCTCGACGCCCAGGCATCCTCGGCCGAGACGCGGAAGACGAATGCCGCGGCTCGCTTCGCTTCGAAGCCGGTTACGAGAGCGGTCGTGCCGTCAGTGGACACCGCGACAGGCCCTGCAACGAAGCCGACGGGCGATGCGAACAGGGTGGCAGTCGGAGTCGACGTCGAAGCCCACTCGGTGGCGTCGGAGGCGTGGAAGACGTCCACCGCGCCGAGACCCGCGAGGAACGCGGCCGTTCCGTCGCCGGAGAGCGCCAGGCCGGCACCGAGATAGTCCACGCCGTCGTGAGCGTCGGACAGGCGCGCCGCCGGCGACGCACTCGACGTCCAGGAATCCTCGGCCGCCACGTGGTAGACGAACGCGCCACCATCCGCAGCGTCCACGTCGGGGTTGCCGAAGTCGCTGACGAGCGCCGTCGTCCCATCTCCGGAGATCGTCACGGCGCTCCCGACGCAACAGTTGGCGGACGCCTCGCTGGGGGCACTCAGCACGGCGGTCGGGATCGAGCTCGTGACCCACGCGGCGTCGCTCGAGGCGTGGAAGACGTAGGCACCTCCGACAGGGTCGTTGTAAAACGGCGCGCCGGCGACGAGCGTGGTTCCGTCGGCGGACAGCGCAAGCCCGCCGATGCCGAGATTGACGCTGCCCGCCGCGGCGAGCGTCGCCGTCGGTGTGGACGAGGACGTCCAGGCATCCTCGGTCGCGACATGAAACACGTAGACCACGCCCGGCCTGTCTGAGGAGCCACTTCCGGCGGCAGGGGCCGCGACGAAGGCAGTCGTCCCGTCTGTCGAGAGCGCGACCGCGTACCCGAGTACAACGACCGGGTGGGATGGGAGCGTCAGGGCCGCGGTCGGAGCGTCGCTCGACGCCCAGGATCCTGCGTCGGAGACGTGGAAGACGTACGCGGCACCCGCCTCGTGAGCGGCCGCCGGAGCGCCGACGAGCGCGGTCGTCCCGTCAGCCGAGACAGCGACGGAGTACCCGAAGAGCGGCCCTTCGGTGTCGGGCGCAGCAAGACTCGACCGGATAGCGCCGGCTCCGAACCGGGCGTGGATCGCAGCTGCCAGTCCGGCCGGGATCTCAGGCGTCGCCCGCGCAGCTGCAGCCGACGCTCCGGCTCCGGCGCCGCTCAGAAGCGCGGCCGTCACCACAACCGCGATTGCGCCCATCGCCACGAACCGGCGATGCGACGCGGCGGTCATTTCGCGATCTTGACGTTGATCTTCGCGCCGATGGCGAGGTGGCGACCCGGCCTCTTGCTCTGCGAGACGACGCGGCCCTTCTTCATCTTCGAGTCGACCTTCGTGACCTTCCCGAGGCCACAGCGCGCCAACGCGAGCTCGTACTTCGCGTATTCGAGCGGTCGCTTCTTGAGCTTCGGGACAACGCACGCCGCCAACGCCTTGACTGTCAGGACAGCGTTCGGTGTCGAGGTCGTTGCCCAGGAGCTCGCGTCCGCGGCGTGGAACACATCCGCCGCACCGGTCATGTGGTCGACGCCGACGGCCCCGACGAGCGCCGTCGCTCCATCGGGAGAGAGCGCTATCCCGAGTCCCAAGAGGTCGTTGCGACGGCCGGCAGCGTGAGTCAGCGTCACGTCCGGAGCCGAGCTCGACGTCCAGGCTCCCTCGCCCGACGCTCGGTAGATGTACGCAGCGCCGTGACGCTTGTTGACGCCGCCGGCGCCCACGAGCGCGACCGTGCCGTCGGCGGAAAGCGCCACGCTCGAGCCGAAGAAGTCATCCCCCGGGGCACCGGCCTTCGTCAGCGTCGCGGTCGGCGTCGACGTCGTGGCCCACGCAGCTGCCGTGGAACTGTGGAACACATCCACCCGACCGTTGCTGTGCGAAGTGTTCGGCGGAGCACTCACGAGTGCAACCGTGCCGTCGGCAGAGAGAGCGAGAAAGCGTCCAAAGTCGTCGTCGGCCGAGTCCGTTGCGTCGGTCAGGATTGCGGTCGGCGTCGAGCTCGACGCCCAGGAATCCGCCGCGGAGGCGTGGTAGAGGTACGCGCTACCTCCGTCGTCGTTGCTGACGAGCACGGTCGTGCCGTCGCCCGAGATCGCCACCGCGTAGCCCGTGTAGGTGTCTTCCGAACTTTGTGCGGCGTTGCTCAGGACGGCCGACGGAGTCGACGTCGAGGCCCACGCGCCTTCGCTCGCGACGTGGAAGACCTCCGCCTCCCCCGCGGAGCCGTTGGCACGAGGCGCGCCGGCGACGAGCGTCGTCCCGTCGGGAGACACCGCAACCGAGTAGCCCATTTCCGAGTAACCGGTTGCCTTCAGGATCGCCGTCGGCTTCGGCGACGACGCCCACGCATCCTCGGCGGGGGCGTGAAAAACGGATACCGCACCGATTGTCGCGCCGGAGAAGCTCTCGGGAGAGCCGACGAACGCGGTCATGCCGTCGGCAGAAAGCGCAACGCCGATGCCGGACAGGGCAGTGACGAACGACCCCTTCTTGGCGGTCAAGGTCGCGGTCGGAATCCCGGTCGACGACCACGATCCAGCGTCCGCTGTGTGGAAGACGTACGCCGCCCCCTTACCGCCGTGAGCGAGGGGCGCGCCGACGAGCGCGGTCGTTCGGTCCGCCGAGACGGCGACGGAGTAGCCGAGCCATGGATTGATCGTGGGAAACGGTGCCAGACTCGACCTGATCCGCCCCGCTCCGAGCCGGGCGTGGATCGCGACCGCCAGACCGGCCGGAAGCGTCCGCTGACTCGTGCGCACCGCCGCTGCGGACGACCGGGCTTCCGAGCCGGTGAGGAGCGCCGCCGTCACGAGGACAGCGATAGCGCTCGCCGCAACCAGCCGCCGCCGCATCACCCGGTCATCTTCCCACGATCACCGAGACCCGTCCACCCACCTGGAGGCGCGAGTTCGGCCGGGGGTGCTGGGAGACCACACGTCCCTTCTTGTGTTTCACGCGTTCTCTGTGGACATGGCCGAGTCGGCACCGCGCAGCCTTGAGCGCCGATTTCGCGGCTCGAAGCTTCAAGCCGACGAGCTTCGGGACCCAGCATGCGTCGAGCGCGGTGTTGGTGAGGATCGCTTTCGGCTTCGAATCCGAAGCCCAGGAGCTCGCATCGGACACGTGGAAGATGTCCACCGCACCGGTCTGAGCGCGAGCGAACGGGGCTCCGAGGAACGCGGCTCTGCCATCGGACGAGACCGCCAGCCCACCGCCGAAGAAGTCCTGCTTACGACCGCCGGCGTTGGCGAGGGTCGCAGCCGGCGCGGAGCTCGATGCCCAGGCCGCCTCGAGCGGGGCGCGGAAGACGTAGGCGGCACCGCGCTGCACCGAGCGGCCGGGAGCGGAGACGACCGCCGTCATGCCGTCCGTCGACAGTGCGACCGCGTATCCGCCGAAGTCATTCTTCCGGCCGCCGGCCCTGGTCAAGACCGCCGTGGGAGTCGAGGTCGAGGCCCACGCATCCGCCGCGGAGGCGCGGAAAACGTCGGCCGCTCCAACTCGCGAGCCGGCCAGCGGATCCCCGATGAGTGCGACCGTTCCGTCGCCGGAGAGAGCGACGCTGTACCCGAGGAAGTGCGAGCTGCTGCCCGCATTGGACAGGATCGCGGTCGGCGTCGAGGACGTCGCCCAGCCGTCCTCGCTCGAGACGTGGTAGAGGTAGGCGTCGCCGCCGTCGTCCGTGTTGAAGCTGTCGCCGACGAGCACGGTCGTCCCGTCTCCGGCGACGGCAACGGAAAAGCCCACGAAGTAGTCGTCTGCGCTCTGCGCCGCGTTGCTCAGGCTCGCGGTCGGAGTGGAAGTCGAGACCCACGCGTCTTCACTCGAGACGTGGAAGACGTCCGCACCGCCCACACCGGAGTTGGAAAACGGCGTGCCGGCGACGAGTGTCGTCCCGTCGGGCGACAGCGCGAGCGCTGCGCCGAGGTTGTAGGCGCCGCTCACGGTCAGGGTTGCCGCCGGCGCAGAGGACGACACCCACGCGTCCTCGGCAGCGACATGGAACACGTAGATCGCGCCGGCCGGGGCGTCGCCGCCTCCGGTCTCGTCAGCGCCGACGAACGCCGTCGTGCCGTCCGCCGAAAGCGCCACGGCTACCCCGAAATCGCCGGCGTTCTTGTCGGTCAGCGTCGCGGTCGGAGCCTTTCTCGACGACCATGAGCCCGCATCGGAGGAGTGGAAGATGTACGCCGCTTCCACGCCGGACGCACCGACGAGCGCCGTCGTCCCGTCCGCGGATACGGCGACCGACCACCCGAGCTCCGGCGGGTACGCGTGGGCGCGAGCCGCCGCTCCGAGCCGGGCGCGGATCGCCGCCGCAAGGCCGGCCGGGAGCGCCCTCTGGCCGCCCACAACGGCTGCGGACGACCTCGCTCCAGAGCCGGTCAGGAGCGCCGCCGCTACTACGACTGCGATCGCGCTTGCCGCAATGAACCGCCGATGCATCGTTCTCCCCTTGTTACTTCCCGATTTTGACATTGACCTTCGCGCCGATAGCGAGCCGCTTCCCCGCCTTCTTGCTCTGACTGAGCACGCGGCCCTTCTTCGCTTTCGCCGCGTGCACCTTCGTGACTTTCCCGAGCCGGCAGCGCCCGATCGCGAGCGCCACCTCCGCGGGGAAGAGCTTCGACCCCTTGAGCTTCGGGACGACGCACGCGGCCAACGCCTTGTCGGTCACGCTCGCGTTCGGGGTCGAGCTCGTTGCCCACGAGCTCACGTCCGCGACGTGGAAGACGTCCACCGCGCCGGTGCGCTTCTCGACCCCGGGGGCGCCGGCGATCACGGTCTTTCCGTCGGTCGAAAGCGCTCCCCCGATTCCGAGGTAGTCACCCTGGTGGCCGGCGGAATCGGTCAGCGTTGCGGTAGGCGTCGAGCTCGATGCCCATGCCCCCTCGTCCGACGCGCGGAAGACATAGGCAGCCCCGCGGCCCGAGTGGGCGCGCGGAGCGGTCAGGAGAGCGGTCGTGCCGTCGGCAGACAGCGACACCGTGAAGCCGAGGAGATCGGACAAGCCACCGCCCGTCGTCAACGTCGCGGTGGGAGTCGAGGTCGAGGCCCAGGCATCTTCCGCGGAGCTGTGGAAGACGTCCACCAGTCCCGTTTCCGAGTCGCCGAGGAACGGAGCCCCGAGGAGAGCGAGTTTTCCGTCGGCCGAGAGCGCGACCGTTGCTCCGAGACCGGACGCCCCCGCTGAGTTGCTGTCGGACAGGATCGCATTCGGCGTCGTGCTCGACGCCCAGGCATCCTCGCCGGCGACGTGGAAAACGTACGCGCGGCCTCCGCTCGGGTTACCGGCGTCGCTGACGAGCGCGGTCGTCCCATCGCCCGAGATCGCGACCCCAAAGCCTTGCCTGAGGTCGTCATTACCTTCGCCGGCGTTGCTCAGCGTGGCCGTCGGTGTCGCGGTCGAAGCCCATGCGCTCTCACTCGAGGCGTGGAAGACGTAGGCCGCGCCACGGCCGTAGGGGCCGTAGGAATCGGGCGCAGCGGCGACGAGAGTGGTGCCGTCGGGCGACACCGCCAGCCCGAAGCCGAGGAATGTGTGCTTGCTCACGGTCAGGGTTGCCGACGGCGCGGAGAACGAATGCCACGCGTCCTCGGCGGAGACGTGGAAGGCGTAGATCGCGCCGGCGAAACTCGGGCCGACTCCCGTGTACGGAGCCCCGACGAACGCGGTCGTCCCTTCCGCCGACAGTGCAACAGCGATTCCGAACTCGCCGACGTGCCCTTTCTTCGTCGTCAGGGTGGCGGTCGGCGTTCCGGTCGACGACCAGGATCCCGCGTCGGAGGCGTGGAAGATGTAGGCCTCGCCCCTGATCCCGTCGGCCGTCGGCGCGCCGACGAGCGCCGTCGTACCGTCCGCTGAAAGCGCGACCGTGTACCCGAGCAACGGATCGATCCTCAGGCTCGTTCCCACGCTCGGCCGGATCGCTCCCGCTCCGAGCCGGGCGTGGATCGCGGCGGCCAGGCCCGCCGGAACCCGCTGCGCGCCGCGTACGACGGCGGCCGACGACGGAGCTCCCGCGCCGGTCAGGAGCGCCGCCGTCACGGTCGCGGCAATCGCGCTTGCCGCGACGAACCGCCGATGCATCGCTATTTCCCGACTTTGATGTTGACCTTCGCGTCGATTGCGAGGCGCTTCCCCGCCTTCGGGCTCTGACCGACCACACGGCCCCTCTTCGACTTCTTCGCGTGCACCTTCGTGACCTTCCCGAGCCTGCAGCGCGCCAGCCCGAGATCGGCCCGCACGTAATTGGACGGCTGTCCCTTGAGCTTCGGGACGACGCACGCGGCCAATACCTTCGCGGTCACGCTCGCCTCCGGGGTCGAGGTCGTTGCCCACGAGCTCGCGTCCGCGACGTGGAAGACGTCCACCGCACCGGTGAACTTGTCGACGCCGGGAGCGCCGGCAATCACGGTCTTTCCGTCGGCGGACAGCGCTCCTCCGATTCCGAGGTAGTCCTGGACGTGGCCGCCGGAGTCGGTCAGGGTCGCGGTGGGATCGGAGCTCGAGGCCCACGCTCCCTCGCTCGACGCACGGAAGACGTAGGCAGCCCCCCGGTAGTTGTCGGCGAGCGGATCCGACACGAGAGCGGTCGCCCCGTCGTCGGAGACCGACACGGCGAATCCGAGGAGATCCTCCGAGTCGCCGGCCTTCGTCAACGTCGCGGTCGGCGTCGAGGTCGACTCCCAGGCATCTGCCGCGGAGCTGTGGAAGACATCGACAAAGCCCGTTTGCGCGTCACCGTAGTACGGCGCGCCGAGCAGCGCGAGCGTTCCGTCGGCCGAGAGCGCGAGGGAGCCGCCGAGGCCCGGGCCTCCGGTGTTGTTGCCGTCGGTCAAGATCGCCGTCGGCGTGGAGCTCGATGCCCAGGCGTCCTCGGCGGAGGCGTGGAAGAGGTACGCGCCGCCGCCGTTCTCATTGTCGGCGTCGCTGACGAGCACGGTCATCCCGTCGCCGGAGATCGCCACCGCAAAGCCTTCCCTGCCATCACCGCTGCCTTGGGCGGCGTTGCTCAGAGTGGCCGCCGGAGTCGAGGTCGACGCCCACGCGTCCTCGCTCGAGACGTGGAAGACGTACGCGCCCCCGGTGCCGTTTTCGCCTTTGGCGTAGGGCGCGCCTGCGACGAGAGTCGTCCCGTCGGAGGACACCGCCACCCCTACACCGACCTCTCGGCTCTTGGTCAGGGTTGCGGTCGGAGTGGAGAAGGAGTGCCAGGCGTTCTCGGCGGAGACGTGGAAGACGGCTACCGCTCCGGTCGGTTGCGAGGACTTGAAGTACGCAGCTCCGACGAATGCTGTCGTCCCGTCAGCCGAAATGGCTACCGAGATGCCGAACTCGGCCGCCTTCTTCGTCGCGAGGGTCGCGGTCGGAGTCCCGGTCGACGACCAGGATCCGGCGTCTGACGCGTGGAAGATGTACGCCGCTCCCCACAGCCCGTGGGCCCTGGGCGCGCCGACAACCGCAGTCGTGCCGTCGGCCGAGAGCGCGACCGTGTACCCGAGCCACGGGTCTATCCGGTAGTTCGGCCCCGCGCTCTTCCTGATCGCTCCCGCTCCGAGCCGAGTGTGGATCGCCGCGGCCAGCCCGGCCGGAATCCGCTGCGCGCCGCGCACCGTGGCGGCAGACGACCGAGCTCCAGAGCCGGTCAGAAGTGCCGCCGTCACCACTACCGCGATCGCGCCTACCGCCATGAATCGCCGCTGCATCTCTCTCTCTCCTTAGCCCTCGCGTGTGAAGTGCCGATCGCCCGCGTCCCCGGCTGAGGACGCGGGCGACCCGCCTATTTCCCGACCTTGACGTTGACCTTCGCGTCGATGGCGAGGCGCTTCCCCGCCTTCTTGCCCTGCGAGACGACACGGGCGCGGAGCCTCTTGGCCGGCGCGGGCACCTTGCCGACTTTCCCGAGGCGACAGCGTCCGACGGCGAGCGCGTGCTTCGCGGCGGCGAGCTTCAGCCCCTTGAGCCTCGGGACGACGCACGCGGCCAGCTTCTTGTCCGTGAGGATCGCGCTCGGCGACGCGCTCGTGGCCCAGGAGCTCTCGTCCGTCGCGTGGAAGATCTCCCCGGCGCCGGTGCCTTTGTCCACGCCCGGTGCGCCGAGGAGCACGGTCGCGCCGTCGCCCGAGAACGCCCCGATGCCGAGCTGGTCGCTCACCTTCCCGGCGGAGTTCGTGAGGATCGCGGCGGGCGTGCCGCTCGAGATCCACAGGCTCTCGCTCAACGCGTTGAAGATGTAACCGGCACCGCGGGCCGAGCTGGCACCCGGAGCCAGGACGAGAACGGTCTTGCCGTCGGGCGCAATCGCGAGGTTCTCTCCGAAGTAGTTGCCCTGCTGGCCGGCGCTGTTCGTCAGCTTCGCGGTCGGAGTCGAGGTCGACGTCCAGTCTCCAATCGGATGGAACAGGTCCACATATCCGGTTTCGTTGCTGCCGTCCGGCGAGCCGAGGAGGGCGACCGTCCCGTCGGCAGAGAGAGCGAGCGCGCCTCCGAGGAAGTCGTTCGATGCGGCGCCGCTGTCGGACAGGATCGCGGTCGGCGTCGTGCTCGGCGCCCAGGCGTCCTCGGCGGAAGCATGGAAGAGGTACGCGCCGCCTCCGCTCTGGTTCCCGGTGTCGCTGACGAGCACCGTCGCACCGTCGGCGGAGATCGCCGTCGCGAAGCCGGCTCCGCTGTCGTCGAGGCTCTGGGCAGCGTTGCTCAGCGTGGCGGTCGGAGACGACGTCGTGGCCCACGCGCTCTCGCTCGAGGCATGGAAGATGTAGGCACCGCCCGCGCTGCTGTCGAAGAACGGCGCGCCGACAACGAGAGCTGTCCCGTCGGGAGACGCCGCGAACGCGATGCCGAGCCAGACCGAGTGGTTGACGGTCAGCGTTGCCGCCGGCGTGGAGGTGGAGTGCCAGGCGTCCTCTGAAGAGGTGTGGAACACGTAGATCGCGCCGGGCCCGAACAAGACTCCTCCGTTGAGAGGGGCGCCGACGAAGGCGGTTGTCCCGTCTGCCGAAAGGGCAACGGTAAGCCCGAAAAAGCCCATCGCCGAACCGTGCTTGCTTGTCAGGGTCGCGGTCGGAATGCTCTTCGACGTCCACGATCCCGCGTCGGAGGCGTGGAAGATGTACGCCGCTCCTCTGTATCCGTCAACGCCGGGAGCGCCGACGAGAGCCGTCGTCCCGCTGGCCGACAGCGAGACTGCGAGCCCGAGATTCGGATCGATCCCGCCGCTCGCTGCAGCAGTCGCTGCCGCGCCGGACCTGATCGCGCCGGCGCCGAGCCGGGCGTGAATCGCCTTCGCGAGAGCGGGCGGAATCGCCGCCTGCACGCGGCGCACGGAAGCAGCGGTCGAGCCGAACCCGGAGGCGGGCAGGAATACCGCGGTTCCGACGGCAGCGATGGCGCCTGCCATCACGAACCGCCGTGTGACGCCGTTCATCGACCACTTGCGTGTACGCCCGCTGTTCACTCGCCCTCCTCTGTTGTCGGGATGTATTGGAGCACACTCCCGGCCGCGTGGCTTGACATTTGGCGGAGGCGCGATGCCGGCGGGCGCGCCGCCGGCATTCGCACCACAAGACGGAGAGGGCGGGATTTGAACCCGCGAAGCACCTTTCAGCACTTACGCGATTTCCAGTCGCGCTCCTTAGACCACTCGGACACCTCTCCGGGGCGATGCAGCGTAACTCGCTTCGGGATCAAGTCGAACGTCCGAGCGGCCGATGAGGACCGGATGCGCCGCCTGCGCGACGAGCCCGGCTTCACGCTGATCGAACTGTTGGTCGTCGTCGTGATCCTCGGCGTCCTCGTCGCGATCGCGATTCCCGCCTACCTCGGCCTCAAGGGCCAGTCCCAGACGGCGGCGGCCAAGTCAAATGTCCGGTCGGCAATCCCGGCGGCCGAGGACATGAACGCCGCCAACGGGGACTACGCGGGAATCACCGGCGCCGCTCTGCGCAGCTCGGCTCCCGGCGTCGGCGCGTCCGTGAATGCAGTCGCGGTGCACGCGAACGCGGGCTACTGCATCGAGGACAGCGAGGACGGCGGCTCGACGTTCTTCGACTACGTCGGTGGGAACCCGGGCTCCGCGCTTCAGGCCGGCTTCAGCAGAGCGACAGTCCAGCCGGGCACCTGCCTGCGAGCAGTCGGCATCGCCGCGAGCTAGGGAGAACCTATAACTACAGCTGTATGACGGACGTCCGCGAGGAACGGAAGGTCGTGACGGCCGTCTTTGCCGACATCGTCGGTTCCACGGCGCTCGCAGAGCGTGTCGACCCGGAGGACGTGAAGCACGTCGTCGGCGAGGCCGTCGCGCGCGTCGTCGGCGAGGTCGAGTCGCTCGGCGGGCACGTAAAGGATCTCGCCGGCGACGGCGTGCTCGCCTTCTTCGGCGCGCCGACGACGAGCGAGGACGACGCCGAGCGCGCGGTGCGGTGCGCGCTGCGCGTCGTCGCGGAGATGGACGAGTACGGGCGCGAAGTTCGCCGCGGCTGGGGCGCGGAAGGCTTCGGCATTCGGGTCGGCGTCGCGACCGGGCCGGTCGTGCTCGGCGAGGTCGGCGCCGGCTCGCGCGTCGAGTACGCGGCGTTCGGCGACACGGTCAACGTCGCCGCCCGCCTCCAGTCGGCGGCCGAGCCGGGATCCGTCCTCGTCGACGAGACGACGCACCGCTCGGTCGAGGGGATCTTCGACTGGGGCTCCCGTCGCGACCTCGAGCTGAAGGGCAAACGCGAGAAGGTTCCGGCGTGGATCGTCGCCGGCGTCGCGGCCGAGGCGCGCAGCCAGCGCGGCCTGCCGGGAGTCGAGACGCGACTCGTCGGACGCGCGGGCGAGCTTGCGAAAGGACGGGAGGCGCTCGAGGCTGTGCAGGCCGGACGCGGCGGCGTCCTCGTCGTGTCCGGCGATGCCGGGATCGGCAAGAGCCGGCTCCTCCACGAGTTGCGCACCGCGGCGGAGAGCGCCGGGATCCGTTGGCTCGAAGGCCGCTGCGTCTCGTACGGCGAGTCGCTTCCGTACTACCCGGTTCGGGATCTGCTGCGCGGCGACTGGATCGGCGCCGGCGCGGACGAGCCGGAGCTGCGAGTGCGGGTCGGCCTCCGCCGCCGGCTCGAGCAGCTCCTCGGCACCGACGCAGAGGAGCTCTATCCGTACCTCGGAGGTCTGCTCGAGGTCGCGCTCGAGCGCGAGGCCGCGGCGCGCACCGCCGAGCTTTCGCCGGAGGCGCTGCAGTGGCGCACCTTCGAGGTCGTCGGGCAGCTCTTCGCGCGGCTCGCGGAGGAAGGCCCGCTCGTGCTCGCGTTCGAAGATCTCCACTGGGCCGATCCGACCTCGGTTCTTCTCCTCGAGCAGCTGCTCTCGCTCGCGGAGGACATGGGCGTCGTGCTCGTCCTCTCGCTGCGACCGGAGCGCGATCACGGCTCGTGGGGGCTGCGCGAGCACGCGGGCCGCGAGTTCCCGCACCTGCTGCGCGAGATCGACCTCGGGCCGCTCGGCGACGCCGACGTCGAGCTGCTCGCCGCGCTCACCGCTCCCGCCGAGCTCCCCGCCGACCTCGGACGGCGAGTGCTCGACGCAGCGGATGGCAATCCGTTTTTCCTCGAGGAGCTCGTCCGCTCGCTCGCGGACGTCGGCGCGCTCGTGCGCGCGGATAACGGGTGGCGGTTCGACCACGCGGTCGACGTCGAGGTACCGCCGACGGTGGAGAAGGTCATCCTCGCGCGGCTCGACCGCCTCTCGCCGCCGGCGCGCGAGCTCGTCACCGCCGCGTCCGCGCTCGGGCGCACGTTCGCGCTGCCGCTGCTCGCAGGCGTCGTCGGAGACGTTCCGGCCGACTCGCTCCACGAGCTGCAACGCCTCGGCCTGCTGCGGCAGAGCCGCCGCTGGCCGCAGCCGGAGTTCCGCTTCCGTCACGCGCTCATCCAGGAGACGGCGTACCGGACACTCCTCGGCGAGCAGCGGAAGGCGCTCCACCGCCGCGCGGCGGAGTGGCTCGAGGAGCGGTACGCCGAGCGCGACGTCGAGGCGCTCGGCCTGCTCGCGCACCACTGGCTCGCGGCGGAGGACGAGGCGAAGGCCGCGGACTACCTCCTGCGCGCGGGCGACAAGGCGCGCCTCGAGTACGCCCTCGACGAGGCGATCGAGCACTACCGCGCGCTCCTTCCGCTCCTCGAGCAGCGCGGCGAGCGCCAGGAGATCGCACTCGTACTCTTCAAGCTTGCGCTCGCGCTCCACACGTCGCTCCGTTTCGCCGAGGCGAACGACGCATACCAGCGCGCGTTCGACAACTGGACGCCGCCGGCGTCGGGCGAGCCGACCGAGCGACTCCGCGTCGCTACGAGCTTCCTCCCCAACGATCTCGACCCGAAATCCGCGATCGCGTGGCCGAACATCCAGGCGGGCATGCAGCTCTTCGACCGTCTCGTGGAGGCGTGGCCGGAACAGACGATCGTCCCGTCGCTCGCCGAACGGTGGGAGATCTCGGATGACGGACTCCGTTACGTCTTCTACCTCCGCGACGGGCTCACGTGGTCGGACGGGACGCCGCTCACCGCACACGACGTCGAGTTCGGCATCAAGCGCGTGCTCGATCCGGAGAGCCCGGGCTCGTCGGTCGCGGTCTACTTCGCGCTCGAACAGGGCGAGGAGACGTACCTCGGCACGAACACCGACTGGGATGCGGTCGGCGTACGAGCGCTCGACGATCGAACGGTCGAGTTCCGCCTCGTCGCGCCCGCGCCCTACTGGATGAGCGTGATGAACAGGCCCGACGGCGGACCGCAGCCGCGGCATGCCGTTGACGGGATGGCTGACGCGCGTGTCGTGAGCGGAGCGTTCGAGGTCACGGAACGGACCGACACCCGCGTCGTCCTGCGTCGCCGCGCGGAGCGGCGCGGCAACGTCGCCGAGGTGGAGCTCGTCAAGAAGGAGTTGGCGGAAGCGCTGCCCGAGTTCAAGAACGGCGAGCTCGACCTCGTGCTTGTCCGCTATACGCCTCGCCTCGCGGATCTGATGCCCGACTCGCTCGACCCGGCCGTCAGCTTCGGGGCGGCCTCCTGGTCGGGTTACATCGGCTTCGACCACACCGACCCCGTCTCGGGGAACGTCGACTTCCGCCGCGCGCTCGCGCACGCGATCGACCGCGACGCGCTTGCAGCTGTCGCGCCCGCGAACATCGTTGTGGCAGGCGGCGGCGTCGTGCCGCCCGCGCTGCAGGGCCATACGCCGGACATCGCGCTCCGGTACGACCCAGAGCTCGCGCGCGACTGCCTCGACCGTTCCGGCCACACCGGAGACCTCGAGCTGAGCGGCCTCAGTTATTGGGAAGAGATTCTGCGCGTCATCGCTGAATCATGGGAATCGGCGCTCGGCCGGCAGGTCGTCGTCCACCCCGGCACGGATGGCCGCCGCCCGCGAATCACCGGCTGGCTGCCTGGCTATCCCGACCCCGAGTACTACCTGCGCCTGCTCTTTCAGTCGACGAGCCGGACGAACGAGGGCGGATTTGCCGATCCGGTGTTCGACGAGCTCATCGAACAGGCGCGGCAAGAGCGGAGCGACCGTGGCCGCCTCGAGCGCTTCCACGAGGCCGATCGCTACGCCGTCGCCGAGCGCGTGGCGGTCATCCCGCTCGTCTACGGCCGGAGCACCGCGCTCGTCCGGCCCGGCGTCGAGGGCGAGTGGGAGTTCGGCAAGAGCTCGGCGAACTTCGCCGACCTCGTCGTCAACCGCTAGGAGTCGGTGCGCTAGCCGAGCTTCGCGGCCATGCCGGAAGCGAGCTTCGCCGCGAGGTCGGCGTGGCTCTCGATCAACGGCTTGAAGTCCCACGCCGTCATGCCGTACGTGAGCATGTCCGTCGTGGCCGTGAGCGTCGCCGTGCGGGTGCGGGCGGCGCCGGAAAGCAGCGCAACCTCGCCGAAGTAGTCGCCGGGCCCGACCGTTCCCTTGGCTTCGCCGTCGACGGCGACGTCGGCGGTGCCCTCGTCGATGACGAAGAACCCGATTCCCGAGGAACCCTGCTCGGTGAGCGTGTCGCCGGCCTTGTAGCGGCGCTCCGTCATCGAGCCTGCGATCTTCTCGAGCTCCTTGTCGTCGAGGCTCGCGAAGAGCGGAACCTTCCTGAGGGTGTCGGCTGCGCTCATGGGTGGGATTTATACCGGACTGCGAGCGCGCGAGTGCACTTCCCTCGTCCGAGTGTCCCCGGCGACCGGCCGGCAAGCCGATCTGACGACTGTGCGGTTCTCGTCTACTTTGATTCGCAGAACGATGCGTCGCCTGCTGCCACTCCTGACGCTCGTCGTCGCGCTCGGCTTCACCGCCGTCGCGGGCGCATCGCCTCAGCAGCGCACGATCAACCTCGGGCTGTTCGGCGATCCCGGCCGGTTCGCCGCGGTCACGCACCAGAACACGACGGTACGCCATGTCTTTCTCAGCTTCCACCAGGGCAAGGCACTTCCGAATGTCCTTACGCAGATAGGCAGCCGGATCCCGATGGTCGCGGTCATCACCGGGACGTACGGAAACGCCGGGACCGCGACGCCCAAGGCGATCGCCCGGGGAAAGAAGGACACCTTTCTCTTCCAGCTCAACACCGCCGTCGCCGCGTACTCCGGATCGCTGTTCTATCTGCGCCCCTTCCCCGAGATGAACGGGCACTGGTCGGCGTCGTGCGCGTACAACGAGAACGGCACACGGCGGCCGGCGCACAACTCGACCGCGTGGTTCAAGAAGGCGTTCGCCCGCGTGGCGATCATCAGCCGCGGCGGCACGGCGGCGGAGATCGACGCCAAGCTCGCGAAGCTGCATCTGCCAGGGATCCATCGGGATCTGCCGGTGAACACGCCGAAGCTGCAGATCGTCTGGAACCCGCAGGGATTCGGATCCCCCGACGTGCCCGGCAACTCGGCGAATGCCTACTACCCGGGGAACGGCTACGTCGACGTCGTCGCCGACGACCTCTACGACATGCCCGGCCACGGCGCCACGTGGGCAGCGGCGCAGAAGCTCTACGACTCTCACCCTGCGAAGGCGTTCGGCTTCGGCGAGTGGGGCTTGTGGGGGATCGACGACCCGTCGTTCATCCGGACGATGGGCAGCTTCGCGCGCACCCACAAGCGTCTCGTCCTGCTCGCCTACTTCAACTCGAAGCCGGGATCGACGTGGGACATGAAGAGCAAGCCGAAGTCCGCGGCGGCCTACCGCAAGTACATCTCGCCGCTCGGCTAGTCGAGATCGTCTCGAAGGCAGTCGGTCCAGCCGACGACCTCGAACCCGACGCCGTCGAGGATCGGTCTCGACATGCTTCCTGCACCGACCGTCAACGCCGCCGTGCCACGCGCGACCGCGGCGTCCCAGCGCGCGCGGATGAGCGACGTGTAGACGCCACGCCCCCGATAGTCGGGATGCGTTGCGCTGCCGCCGAGGAAGCCGGCGGTGTTGCCGAAGACGACCGACGCGGCGCCCACGACCCCGCCGTCGACGACGGCTACGAACGTCGGCCACCGCTCGTCCCGGAACGGCCACACGACAGCGGCGCGTGCCTCGAACGCTGCCGTGAGATCCGCGTCCATCCCAAACGCCTGTGCCGTTACGCGCTGCGCCTCGACGAACTCCTCGAGGTTCTCGGCCGGGTGCACGTCGACGTCGGGCGGGCCGGCGGGAGGAGGCTCGATCGCCGCCATCGCCGCGAACCGCGCCTCGTACGGAGCCTCGTCGTACGGCGTCAACCCGAGCTCCTGCAAGCGTGCCGCCAGCCCCGGCGGGCTCGCCGCTTCGGGGACGAACCACACTCCCCGCGCGCGGCCCTCGCGGCGGAGGGCGTCCCTGATCTCGTCCACGACGCTCGCGATCTCCGTCGTCTCGACGTGCTCGGGAAAGACGATGGCGTCAGGAAGCCCCGCCCCGATGCCGATCGGGATTCCCGCTATGTCGATCCGGCGGTCGGGATGCCCGGCCGGCGGGTCGGGAGTATCGGAGAACGGAAAGCACGCGACGCGCGCCACGGCTTCAGGGATCGGCACGCCGCTCAGGCTAGGCGATCTCTACGACTGGTAGAGCAGTCCGAGGTCGGCCGACGCGAGCGGTGCGTCGAAGTGGTAGTTGTGCGCGTTCGGCGCGATGTAGTCGACGAAGTTCACCGCGGCGAGCGTCGCCCACGGCGCGACGTTGGCCGTCATCCACTGATCGAGAGCGCCCCAACAGTTCGCGCGGGCGGACCCGGAGAGCTTGTTGCACGCATCGGTCCGCCGGTTGACCGTCGCGTTGTTCATGTAGGCGAGGTCGTTGTTGTTGTTCGGACGGATCGTGCGGCCGTTGAAGAGGATCCCGAACCAGTCGTAGCCGTCGGGAAAGTCGTCGCTCCAGCTGGTCGCGAAGATGTCCCAGGGAGCGCCCTTGGTAGCGGCCGCGCCGTAGCAGCCTTGGTAACCGCATTCCGAGATGTCGGTGACGATGCAACCGATCCTTTCAAGATCAGTCCCGATCAGGACCGCTCTCGACTGGGTGGTGCTGCTCTGGCCGACGAGGAAGGTGATGTGCGCAGGGTTGTCGCAGTTGTTCCCGAGCGTCTTCGCCGCGTCGAAGCGCGCCTGGTTCGGCGTCGTGATCGGGTACGCGTAGTTCGCCTTCCAGTGGCTCCCGGCGAGTGCCTTCGGCAAGACCTGCGTCTGCGGCGTACCCGACAGGAAGCCGGAGATGTTCACGAACCCTGGGCGGTCGACCACCATGTTGACCGCCTGGCGAAGCTTCAGATGCGAGGGCTGGAAGGTCGGCCGCGCCTCGTTCATGACGAGGTACGAGATGATCGAGGTCGGCTCGACCCAGAATTGGGTCTTGTTCTTGCCGTACGTATCGAACAGCTGCTTGTTGTTCGCCGGCTCGGGGTTGCCGTTCGCGTCCGCGGCGTAGGTGCCGTTCGAGATGCCGTCGTACGCGGTGTTCGGCCTGACGTTCATGTTCATGACGATGGCGTTGGCCTTGTGAAGCTTCGGGCCGCTGTAGTGCGTGTTGCGCTGCAGCACCATCTGCTCCCCGACGGTGCGGCTCGCGAGGTAATACGGACCGTTACCCGGGAACGCGCCGTTGTAGTTCGAGTCGAGCCACTGGCTGCCTGTCCAAAGCGCGGAGTTCTTGGTCAGCGGACAGAAGAACGGCAGAGCGAGCTTCGGCAGAATCGTGCCGTCCGGCTTCACGAGCTTGATCGTCAGCTCCTGACCACTCGCAACAACGCCCGCGACGCTCTTGATGGACGAATTGTCGTTCTCCGCCGTCCACCCCACGACGTCGCCCATGAAGGCGGTGACAGGCGAGTTGAGATTCTTCAGCGCGTCACGATCGAAGGCGTACTTGAATTTCGCCGCCGTAACCGCATCGCCATTGCTGAAATGCAGGCCGCTTCGGATCGTGAACGTGTACGTCTTCCCGCCGTTCGTGATGACCGGCATCGCCGCCGCGGCGAGCGGCGAGATCGAGTTGCCGACCGAGCCGCTGTGATCGGAGAAGCCGACGAGCGTGTCGCACGTCTCCTGCTCCATCTGCCACCCGAGCACGCTGTACGACAACGCCGGATCACTGTGATCGACGTCGGTGCTGTCGACCGCGATGTTCAGCGTCGGCTTCATCGCCGCGGCCCGGCCACCCGCCGACGCCGGCGTCGCCAGCGCCGCCACGAACACGCCGGCCAAGAAACAACAACCCGCCGCTACCCACAGTCTCGTACGCCGCATGCTCGCCTCCGATGTCGTTCCGCGGGCCAGTGCTTGTCGACTAAGACCGCTCTCATTAGGACTTTGTTAGTAGCGGGGTGGTCGCGCCCGCCGAGCCTGCCTCACTACAACGCTGAGGAATCGATCCCAGATCGCCGCTCGACGAGCCAGGTCTCTGCCTCGCTGTACGCGAGCGTCGTCGACTCGCCGACGACCTCGGTCGCCGGAAAGACGTGAACGGGGCTCCGCTCGTCGATCCTTCCCGAGCGGCGCAGCTGATCGACGAGACCCGCGTCGACACCGCTGAGGTAGAGCTGCCCTCCGACGGAGGTCAGCCGCTCGCCGTATTCGGCGAGCACGGCAAGTCCTGTCGCGCCGAGGCTCGTCCGCCCGCGCAGACGGAGGACGACGAGTGGCGCGTCCGAGCCGACGGGGTCGGGCAGTCGTGCCTCGAGTGTCCTCGCCCCGGCGTAGAAGAGGCTGCCGTACACGTCGAGCGCGGTGACCGCGTTACTCGGAAGGTGCGCGGGCGGCGGACGTTCGACGAGCCGCCCGTCCGGCTGCGGAACGAGTTCGACAACGGACAGGTCGAGTGCCTCCCGGTTGAGCTGGAGCAGGAGCGAGAGCGCCAGGCCGACGCCGACGGCGGCGGAGACGGGAAGGAAGAGTGTCGCGAGGAAGGTTGTCGCGAGCGCGATTTGGGAGCTCAGTCCTGTCCGCCAGATCGTCGTCAGCTCCCCGAACCGGAGCGAGGTCGACGCGGCGTAGATGAGGATCGCCGCGAGCGTCGGCAGCGCGACCTTGCCTACGACGCCGGCGAACAGGACGAGGATCGCGAGCATCCAGATGCCGGAGAAGATCGATGCCCAGCGCGTCCTCGCGCCGGCGGCGAGATTGAGCGCCGTCTGCCCGACGGACCCGCCCACCGGCTGTCCGCGGAAGAACCCGGAGGCAAGGTTGCCGACTCCTTGGGCGACGAAGTCACGGTTGGCGTCCGCCCTTATGCCGTCGCGGTTCGGCGCCGCCTCGCTGACACCGACGCCCTGGACGAGCACGATGACCGCGACCGCGAGCGCGCCGGTGATGAGATCGAAGTTGATGACGCCGACGCGCGGCAAATGTGGCAGTGGGATTCCCGTCGGAATCGTTCCTGCGTCGGAGACCGATGCGACGCCGCTGAGCCAGATCGTCAGCACGGTCGGGAGAACGATCGCAACCAACGAGGAGAAGGCCCTGAGCCTCGTTCGCGCGAGGCCGATCATGATCACGAGCGCAGACAGTCCGACGAGGAGCGATTGCCACTCGATCCGGTGAGGGTGGATCACCACGTTCAACGCCTTCCCGAGCGCGACGCGGCCGTGCGACGGCGCGCCCGTGAGGTCGGGGAGTTGGCCGCAGATGATGTTCGCCGCCACCCCGGTGAGGAACCCGAGCATCACCGAGATCGAGACGAAGCGGGCGAATCGCCCCAGACGCAGGACTCCCGCGACGACCATGAACGCCCCGGCCATAAGCGTGAGCACGATGAGCGCGTCGGAGCGGTTTCCCGAGGAGACGTGCGTGAGCGCAGAACCGGCTGCGAGCGCCGCTGCCGATGTGGTCGTGATCACCATCAGGCGAGTGCTGGCCGTCAGACCACCGGCGATCGGGCCGGCGAAGCTCGCGTAGAGGCCGTGGATCGGGCTGACGCCGACGAGCACCGACGCCGCCATTCCGTCGGGGACGCTGCCGATCGCACCGGGCACGCCCGCGACCGCGTCGCGCGCGAGCGTGCGGCGATCGGGCGCGACGGAGCGTGCGAACGATGTCAGCTGGCCGATCAGGCGGGAGGGCGTCGCCACGTACCGCCCCGGGTCAGAGCACTGGCTCGATGTCGTCCCGCCGGTCGGCGACGAGGACGTAAACGCTGAGAACGAAGATCCAGAGCGGGAAGAGCAGTCCGGCCAGCTGAGTGACCCAGAGCGCGAAAAAGAGAATGACGGCGATAACGGTTCCGCTCAGGGTGAGCCACCGCGGCGCTACACCGGTCCGCCAAAGCAGCGTCGCCGTCGCCGTGGTGAAGGCACCCGCCATTTGCAGCGAGGCCTGCAGCATCTGGGCGGTGATGTTTCGGGTCGTATTCCACCAGTCGGGCGGCGTCGCCGCGAACGTCTGAGCGGTGTGCGTGACGCTGAGCACCATCCCGGTCGCGAGCGCCTCTCCGACGAGCAGCATCCCGACGAAGAGCAGGCCGCTCCCGAGGAAGACGGTGGCGAAGAAGCGATCCTCCCGCTCTCCTATTCGGTCGCGGATCACGCCGATGAACCAGAGGAACGCGACCGCGGCAAACGGGATGACGGCGAGCCCGACGAGCAGGAGGTCGCGCTTCGGCGAAGGCGTCAAGGCATCGGCTGCGTCCGCCGGCTTGTGCGGCAGCGCGAAATGCACGGCCAGGAGCGAGCCGAATACGAGGACAGAGAAGATCATCCCGGCGTAGGCCGCCGATCGTGGCGTCCGAATACTCGAGCGCTCGCGGCCGACCCGTGCACCCGCTGAAGATTCAGCCGCGCTCACCCGGCGTCCTCAACCGGCGCGTCGGGCATCGCCGCGCCAGGCTCCTCCTCGTCGAGCGTTCCGGTCCAGAGAAGGTGCCAGATCTTTCCCGGGACGGCGCGGAGTCGAGTGTGGCGGACGATCTTCACAGCCTGCCCTCCGGCGAGCCAAGCCCCGATCAGGCCGATGACGGTCTGCACGATCGCGATGAGGAGCGTGACCTTTCCTATTGGCCAGTGGAAAAAGTGAGCGACGAGCGGCGCGACCAGCCAGATGGGGATCCACCAAATGCCGACCAATAGGACGCCGAGCCGCAGCCGGAAGACCGACACCTGCTCCATCGGCGGAACCTACAGCGGTCGGTCGCGGCTCGATTCATCCGCTCAGGATGACGTGCCGGCCACGAATAACGGCGATCCTCGCAATCCGCCGCGCCGCGGCTAATCGCCGGAGGAGGATGACCATGAGCAAGCCGTTCCGCGGGACGATCAACGTCGACATCCGCGACTCGACACCCGACTGGGAGCCGTACACCCAACCGATGGCGCCCGCGGGCGCGCCGAACATCCTCTACATCGTCCTCGACGATGTCGGCTACTCCGCGATGGAGCCGTTCGGTGGGATGATCGAGACGCCGAACATCAACCGGATCGCAGGCCGCGGGCTCACGTACACGAACTTCCACACGACCGCGCTCTGCTCTCCGACGCGCGCGTGCCTCCTCACCGGCCGGAACCACACGACGAACGGGATGGCGTGCATCACCGAAGCGTCGGCCGGCTTCCCGAACCAGAACGGCCACATCCCGTTCGAGTGCGCCACGCTCGCCGAAGTCCTGGGCGAGCAGGGCTGGAACACGTACGCGGTCGGCAAGTGGCACCTCACCGCGGCCGACGAGATGAACCTCGCTTCGCGCAAGGCGCAGTGGCCGCTCGGCCGCGGCTTCGAGCGCTTCTACGGCTTCCTCGGCGCCGAGACGAATCAGTGGTATCCGGATCTCTTCTACGACAACCACCCGGTCGACCAGCCCTGCACGCCGGAGGAGGGCTACCACTTCAGCGTCGACATCACCGACAAGGCGCTGTCCTTCATTCGGGACGCGAAGGCGATCGCGCCCGACAAGCCGTTCTTCCTCTACTACTGCCCGGGCGCCTGCCACGCGCCGCACCACGTGCCGAAGGAATGGGCGGACAAGTACAAGGGCCGCTTCGACATGGGCTACGAGGCGTACCGCGAGACCATCTTCGAGCGGCAGAAGAAGGCGGGCATCGTCACCGACAAGGCCGAGCTGTCGCCCATCAACCCCTACATCGACGAGAAGAGCGCCGACGGCGAGAGCTGGCCGGAGCTCGACACCGTCCGGCCGTGGGAGACGTTGACGGACGACGAGAAGAGGCTCTTCGCCCGTATGGCCGAGGTGTACGCCGGCTTCCTCAGCCACGCCGACCACCAGATCGGCCGGCTCCTCGACCACCTCGAGGAGAGCGGCGAGCTCGACAACACGCTGATCGTGCTCGTCTCCGACAACGGCGCGTCCGGCGAGGGCGGCCCGAACGGGTCGGTCAACGAGGGCAAGATCTTCAACGGACTTCCCGACCTGATCGAGGAGAACCTCCCGTTCATCGACGAGCTTGGCAGCCCCAAGACGTACAACCACTACCCGACCGGCTGGGCGTTCGCCTTCAACACGCCGTTCAAGCTCTGGAAGCGCTACGCCAACTGGGAGGGCGGGACGGCGGATCCGATGATCGTGTCCTGGCCCGCGCAGATCACGCAGACCGGGCCGCGACGGCAGTTCGTTCACGCCATCGACATCGTGCCGACCGTCTATGAGTGCCTCGGCGTCGAGCCTCCCGAGGTCGTCAGGGGTTACACGCAGCACGCGATCGAGGGCGTGAGCTTTGCCGAGACGTTCCTCGACGAGAACGCGAAGACGGGAAAGCAGACGCAGTTCTATTCCATGCTCGGCACCCGCGCGATCTGGCACGAGGGCTGGAAGGCCGCGGCACTGTCGCCGGCCTCGCCGCAGAGCTGGTCGAACTTCGCGGCGCAGCGCTGGGAGCTGTACGACACCGAGAACGATCCGAGCGAGTGTCACGACCTCGCCGGCGAGCAGCCGCAGAAGCTGCAGGAGCTGATCTCGCTCTGGTGGGCCGAGGCCGGGCGCTACAACGCGTTCCCGCTCGAGACGCGCGACGCCGTCGAGATCCTCGGCACCGAGCGGCCACAACTCGCGAAGCCGCAGACCCGCTACACGTACTACCCCGGCGGGTCGGAGATCCCCGAATCGGCCGCGGTGAGCGTCCGCAACCGTTCGTTCACGATCGCGGCCGAGGTGACGATCGACACCGAAGAGGCGGGCGGAGTGCTGTTCTCCCACGGTTCGCGCTTCGGCGGGCACGCTCTCTATCTCAAGGACGGCAAGCTCAAGTACGTCAACAACTTCGTGGGCCTCACAGAGCAGGTGATCGAGTCCACCGAGCCGGTGCCGCTCGGTCATGTCGTCGTCTCGGCGTCATTCGAGAGAGAAGGCGACACGATGCCTGCGGAGGGCACGCTCACCCTCCACATCCGCGACGACGCGGTCGGCGAAGGCCGGATCAAGACGCAGCCCGGCTACTTCTCCATCGCGGGCGAAGGGCTCAACATCGGGAAGGACGGCGGCGAGCCGGTCACCGACGACTACCCGGGCGATGCGCCGTGGGCGTTCGTCGGTGGCACCATTCACAAGGTGTTGGTCGACGTGAGCGGCGATCCGTTCGTCGACCTCGCCGAAGAGGCGAAATTGGCGTTCGCGCGCGACTGAGGTGGAGCTCGGGAGCTGGAACGACACGTCGACCCGCGCGGCGATCGTCGAGTTCGTCGAGCGGGTGACGACCGAGGGAGGGCCGGAGTTCGTCCCTCCCTCGGAGCGGATCGCGACGTTCGACAACGACGGCACGCTGTGGTGCGAGAAGCCGCTGTACGTCCAGGCGGACTTCGTCCTCCGCAAGTGGCGGGCGATGGCCGAGGCCGATCCATCGCTCTCGGAGCGGCAGCCGTACAAGGCGGTTGTCGAAAACGACCGCGCTTGGCTGGGCGCGCTCACCGACCACATCCCCGACCTCGTGCGAGGCGTGAGCGAGGCCTTCGGAGGGCTGACGACCGACGCGTTCGAGGCGGCGGCGCTCGAGTTCTTCGCGAACACGAGGCACCCGACGCTCGGCGTCGCGTACACCGACGCCGTGTACGTGCCGATGAAGGAACTGCTCGCGTTCCTCGAGGCGCGCGATTTCCGCGTGTTCATCTGCAGCGGAGGCGGACGCGACTTCATCCGCCCCGTGTCGGAGCGCATCTACGGGATCCCGAGGGAACGCGTGATCGGTTCGTCGGCTCCACTGGAGCTCCGCGACGGCGTACTCGTGCGCACGGAAGGCGTCGAGCAGCCGATCGACGACGGCCCGGGCAAGCCCGTGCACATCTGGGCCCGTACCGGGCGCCGGCCCCTGCTCGCCGGTGGCAACGCGGACGGGGACGTCGAGATGCTCGCGCAGGCCCGGTTTGCGCTCCTCGTCAACCACGATGACGCCGACCGGGAATTCGCGTACACCGACGGCGCCGAGCGATCCCTCGAGGCCGCCGCCGCGCACGGCTGGACGGTGGCGAGCATCAGGAACGACTGGAACACGGTCTTCGCATGAGCGACATGGTCGAGCTCCCCGGCGGGACCTTCCGGATGGGCTCCGACCGCTTCTATCCCGAGGAGCGGCCGGTCCGTGAGGTGACGGTCGGGCCGTTCGCGATCGACGTGCATCCGGTGACGGTGGCCGCGTTCCACGACTTTGTGGAGGACACCGGCCACGTGACGTGGGCCGAACACGCGCCGAAGGCCGAGGACTACCCGGGCGCCGATCCGGAGCTGCTCGTGCCGGGCTCGCTCGTTTTCCGAAAGACGGCTGGGCCCGTCGATCTGCGGGACGTCCGTAACTGGTGGAGCTGGACGCCCGGCGCCGATTGGCGCCACCCGGAAGGTCCGGAGAGCGACGTCGCCGGCCGAGAGCAGCATCCGGTAGCGCACGTCGCCTACTCCGACGCCCGCGCCTACGCCGCGTGGGCGGGCAAGTCGCTGCCGACCGAGGCCGAGTGGGAGTACGCGGCGCGGGGAGGGCTCGACGGCGCGACCTACACCTGGGGCGAGGAGTTCGCTCCCGAGGGCCGGATGATGGCGAACACCTGGCAGGGCGAGTTCCCGTGGCAGAACCTCCTCACCGACGGCTACGAGGGGACGTCGCCCATCGGCGAGTTTCCGCCGAACGGCTATGGGCTCCACGACATGGCCGGCAACGTCTGGGAGTGGACGGACGACGACTTCGCCCAGCCGCGCGCGAGCGGCCGGCCATGCTGCGCGCCACCGATGCCGCTCGCCGGCGAGGACGAGAAGTACCCGCGCAAGGTGATCAAAGGCGGTTCGCATCTCTGCGCGCCGAACTACTGCCTCCGCTACCGCCCAGCCGCCCGGCAGAGCGAGACGGTCGATACGTCCACCTGTCACATCGGCTTTCGCTGCGTCGTCCGGCCGGAGTAGCAGACGGATGAGCGCCGCAGTCAAGCCGCGCACTGCCGCCGCGTGGTAAGCGGCGAGCTCTTCGTCTTCGCCATCGTCGCCACCCTGAGCCCGTTGGGGTTCGCCGCGACGTTGGCGGTGATCGCAAGTGGCCGTCTGCGGGCGCTCGTGTTCGCGGCGGCCTTCGTGGCGGCGCAGTTCCTCAGCTGCGCGGTGCTTGTCCTGGTCGGCACCGCCGTGGCCCCGAGTCACGGGCGCCGGTTCCCGGTGTTTCGAAGCTTGCTCGAGCTGGCCGTGGGTGTGGCCCTGCTCTGCTTCGCGGCGTTCGTTCGCAGCCGTCCCGCCGACTCGGCGGCCACGTCGACCGGCGGGTCGGCGGCATTGCTCGATCGGCTCCGACACCTCCGTGTCCCCACAGCGGCGGGAGCGGGTGTCCTGCTCGGTGTCGGTGGGCCCAAGCGCCTCGTACTCACGGCGCTCGCCGCAGCTTCGATCGGCACTTCCGGTGGCGATGCGTTGGACGAGGCCGTATCGGTCCTGGCATACGCCCTCGTCGCGACGCTGCTGGTCTGGGCGCCGATCCTCGTGTTCCTGATCATCGGAGACCGCGTCGCGACGGCCTTGCACGCAGCGCAGCGCTGGCTGGCACTGCGTCAGCGCTCAGTTGCCGTCTATTCGTCCCTCGCAGTCGGAGTGATCGCTGTCGCAGACAGCCTCGTGCGGCTGGTCTAGCCTGCTCGGAAGCGTGTCAGGCCGTGGGCACGAGGCCCGCAAGAACCGCCAGCTCAGGCCGGCGCGGGCGCCTGCTGAGGCGGAGGCTCGGGCCCCTCCGGCGCCGGGCCGGCGTCCTGGCTCTGGTAGTCGGCGAGCAGCTCCCGCTCCCGTTCGGCGCGGGGGAAGAAGACGAAGACGAGTGCGGCACCGAGCGCGACGGCGACGATCCCGGCTGTGTACGCCCACTGGTCTCCCTGCAAGAAGGCCGTCTTGGCGGCCGCGATGATGTTGTCCTGCACCGAGGTCGGGTATCTGGCGGCGGTGTCGGCGGCGCTGGCGAACGACTTCGTCAGCTCGGTCTGGACCTGGCTGTTGATGTGGCCACCGTCGGAGGCGACCGCGGAGCCCGCGGCGGCTGCGTAGCCGGCAGTCAAGAGTGCGCCGAAGATCGACTGCATGACTGCGCCGCCGAGGTCGCGTTGCAGGTCGGCGGTGCCCGACGCCATGCCGACCCGCTCGACCGGCACCGATCCGGTCAGCGAATGTGAGGCCGGCGTCCCGGCGAGGCCGACCCCGATTCCGACGAAGGCGTAGCCGAGAGCGACCTTCCAGTAGGCGATGTTCTCCTTCCACAGAAGCAGCATGGTCAGGAAACCGAGGAGCACGAAGACGTAGCCGAACAACAGCGTGAACCTCGCTCCGCGCGCTTCGACGAGCCTGGCCGACTGCGGCGCCACCACAACCATGCATGCCGCCGCCGGCAGGATCGCCAATCCTGCATCGACCGTCGAGTAACCGAGCACGTTCTGCAGGAACTGCTGGCCGATGAACATCGCTCCCATGAGCGAGCCGAACACGATGAGCCCGGCGCACGCCGCCACCCAGAACGTCGGGCGGGCCGCAACGTGCAGGTCATAGAGCGGATTCGCCGCGCGGCGCTGGCGAATGAAGAACGCGACCAGCGCAGCCGCGGCGACGACGAACAGGCTCAGGATCAGGGTCGTCTCGTTCGGGACAGCGGCAAAGTTGATCCCGAGGATCAGTGCGCCGACGAGGAAGATGGAAAGCACCCCGCCCGCGTGGTCGACCGGCTCCGTGCTCTCGTTCACGTGACTCGGCACCAGCTTGACCGCCATGACGAGCGCAATCAGAGCCAGCGGCAGCGTGATCAAGAAGACCGATCCCCACCAGTAGTGCTCGAGCAGGATCCCCGCGCAGAGCGGGCCGAGCGAGCTGATGGCGCCGCCGGTCGCCGCCCAGAGCGCGATCGACTTCGTCCTGGCCGCCCCCGACCACAGAGCCGTGATCAACGCCAGCGTCGTCGGATACGCCATCCCCGCGGCGAGGCCCCCGATGACCCGCGCGAGAAACAGCACGTCGATCGACGGCGCCCAGGCGGCGAGGCAAGCTGCCGGAACGGACAGCACCATGCCGAGTACGAGCAGCAGCTTCCGCCCATACCGGTCGCCTACGGCACCGAAATACAGCACCGACGCCGCCAAGCCGAGCGAGTAGCCGACCGCGACGAGGTTGAGCGCCGTCTGAGACGCGTCGAAATGCTGGCCGATCGACGGCAGAGCGACGTTCGCGACCGCGAGGCCGAGATTTGCGACCGCAGCGACTGCTATGAGAGAACCGAGAACGAGGCCTGCGCGCGGCGGCGCGCCACTCTGAGCTTTCTCCGACGCCATCAGGCGTTGTGCGCCTCAACAAGGGTGCGGGAAACCGCCGTTGGCAGGCACTGAACCACTCTCAACTCCCTCTTGGTAGCTCCTTTGCACACGCTTCGTCAGAGGACGCTACGGCCGGCATGGGTTCCGTCGAATCCACCAAAGGGGATGAAGCGATCACGCCGGCGGGCACGAGACCCTGCCGGCACGAGACACTGACGGTGTCGACCGCGCTCACCCTGTCGGGATGATGCGCGGCAGAGCGAGGAGGCGCACTGTTTCCCGCGAGCCCTGCGATGGCGCGATAGTCGCGCGTCCTCCAACCCGAAGACCTGGTGGCGGGAGGAGGTCTACGAAAGGAGATTCCCATGGCCGCTGTCGACGAGACGAAGGCGAGGAAGGCCGCATCTGCTGCCGTGGCGCACTTCACGGTCTCTGAACGTGCGGCGCGCGGCCGCGCTGCCCGTGCGGAATGCGCTCGTTCGAGCCACGCCGGCTTCGAGCTCTCGGGCGAGCGCGACCCCGTCGCGATCCTCGAATCGCAGGCAGCCTCACGCGTACCGGAACTCGTTCCCGTGCGCTACGGGCGGATGCTCGTGTCTCCGTTCACCTTCTACCGCGGCGCAGCGGCGGTGATGGCCTACGACCTCGCCGGAACGCCGCGGGTCGGGCTGCAGGCGCAGCTCTGCGGCGACGCCCACCTCGCGAACGTCGGCGGCTTCGCGTCGCCCGAACGCACGCTCGTCTTCGATCTCAACGACTTCGACGAGACGCTTCCAGGCCCGTTCGAGTGGGATGTGAAGCGTCTGGCGGCGAGTTTCGAGATCGCGGGCCGCGACCGGAACTTCACGGCCGCCGAGCGAACAAACGCCGTCCTCGCCGCCGTTCGCTCGTACCGCGAGTGGATGCGAAAGCTCGCCGAGGCGCGCAATCTCGACGTCTGGTACGCGCACCTCGACGTCGAGGCGATCGAGCGGAACCTCCGCGGGCGGCAGGCGAAGCGTCAGGCAGCCACGGTCGCGAAGGCGGCCGCAAAGGCTCGCACGAAAGACAGCATGAAGGCGTTCGCCAAACTCACCCACGTCGTGGACGGCGAGCCGCGCATCGTTTCGGATCCGCCCTTGATCGTCTCGGCCAGTGACCTCGCCGCCGAAGCGGGTATCAGCTTCGAGCAGATCGAGAGCATGATGCACGAACGCTTCCGGGCGTACCGCCAGACGCTCGAGTCAGACCGCCGCCACCTGCTCGAGCAGTTCCGGATGGTCGACCTCGCACGCAAGGTCGTCGGTGTCGGCAGCGTCGGCACGCGCTGCTGGATCCTCCTGCTTCTCGGGCGCGACGGGGACGATCCGCTCTTCCTGCAGATCAAGGAGGCGCAGGCGTCGGTGCTCGAGCCGTATCTCGGCAAGAGCGCGTACTCCAACCACGGCGAGCGCGTCGTCGCCGGACAGCGGCTGATGCAGGCCACGAGCGACATCTTCCTCGGCTGGTTGCACGCGAAGGACACCCTCGACGGAGCCGAACGCGACTTCTTCGTCCGTCAGCTGTGGGACTGGAAGACCTCCGTCGACCTCGACACGATCCTGCCCGAAGGCCTCGCGCTGTACGGCGAGGTCTGCGGCTTCCTCCTCGCGCGCGCCCACGCCCGCTCGGGCGACCGGATCGCGATCGCCTCCTACCTCGGCGCCGGCGACACGTTCGACCGCGCGCTCGCCGAGTTCGCCGTCGCGTACGCAGACCAGAACGAGCGCGACCACGCTGCCCTCGCAGCGGCAGCTCGTGATGGTCGAATCGTTGTCAAGAAGGGCCTCTGATGAGTGACGTGGGCGCACCGGTTCACCGGACTTCGTGGGTGGCCCAGTTCGAAGCGGAGCTGGCCGACTTCGACAACCCGAAGCAGGAGTGGCGGCGGCTCTTTTCCGAGCTCTTCGGCACGTTCCTGCTCGTGACGGTGGCAGCAGGCGGCGGGATGATGGGCCAGGCGTTCCCGAACACGATCACGCGCTCTGCCGCCGTGGTCGCGCCGGCCCTGATGGTGATGGGCGTCATCTTGTTCATGGGCAAGGTGTCGGGCGCGCACCTGAATCCAGCCGTCAGCTGCGCGTTCGCAGCGCGCCGAGACTTTCCGTGGCGGCGGGTGCCCGGATACGTTGCGGCCCAGCTGGCCGGCGCGACGCTGGCCGCGTTGTTGTTGCACTGGCTGATCAACGTGTCCGCGCAGTACGGGTCGAACTATCCCGCCAGCGGCTACTCGGCCGCGACCGCGATGGGGATGGAGGCACTGCTGACGCTAGGCCTCGTAAGCGTGATCCTGGGAACCGCTTCCGGCGCCCAACTGGTTGGCGTGTTCGGCGCGCTTGGAGTCGGCGGGTACATCGCGCTGGCGGGCCTTTGGGGAAGTCCGATATCCGGCGCCTCCATGAATCCCGCTCGCACCTTCGGCCCGGACCTCGTCTCGGGCACGTGGACGGACTACTGGGTCTACGTCGTCGGCCCCCTGGTGGGCGCGGCGGTCGCTGTGGGCTGTGCCTATGTACTCCGCGGCCCGGGCGGCGGCCACGCTGGATCAGCAGCGGCCCAGGGCGACCTCTTCACCACGGTCGAGAAGCCCGAGCAGGCGTAGATCCGCCTGCGAGACCCGAGCGCCTAGAAAGAGAGTCCGATCTCCGCGGGAAGGTGGTCTCCGGTCTCCTCGTCGCGGAGCTCGTCGCGTACCCGGCAGTCGAAGTAGAGGTATGCAGTCGTGAGCGCCACGATCGGCATCGTCACCGCGTAGATCGCCCCTGCGACCACGTTCACGAGCCAGAACGGCGCGTTTGTGGCGAAGATGAGCAGCGCTCCGATGAGCGGTCCGAGTACGAGCACGAGCCCGCCTCCCGCGACGACGAGCGACGCGACCTTGAGCCAGTGACCCTTGACGAGGTCGCGGCTGCGGCGGAGCGCGGCGAGAGCTCCAGCGTTCTCGAGCTCGACCACCGGCGCGACGAGCGCACAGCGGGCGGCGACCCAGATCGCAATGGGCAGGAGATAGATCGAGCTGGCGAGGAGCGCGACGGCGACTACGGCCAGCAATAGCCCTTTGAAGAGCGGGGCAGCCCGCACGACGGTCAGCCGGTAGGTCTGAAGCGGCCGAAGCGGCCGCCCGGCGTCGAGCTCGACAAGCGCTCTGGCGGTCGCCGCCTGCACGAGGCCGAGGCCGAGGAGCGTGAACGTCATGCCGAGCGCCAGCGCGACGAAACCCGCGAGCCCGCTGCTCCCGGCTCCCGCCTGGACCGCGAGGACGTTGGTTGCGTGCAGCACGAGCGCCTGGACGAGCGTGATGAGCAGACCGATCGGCACGAACAGAACGCCTAGCCCGACGAACAGCCGCCACTGGCCGCTGTACATTCGCCCCGAGGCCGCGAGGATCTGTCCCCAGGCGCGACGGCGGGCGAGGCGAAGGGGCGCGCTGGGTCGCCAGGCCGTCCGCGAGAGCAGGAAGATGGCCACGAGGGCGAGTCCCGCCAAGACGAGACCGAAGACGACGGGATTGGCCACAAGCTGGACGATCGAAAGCGAGATGCGCGCCGTGGCGCCGCAGAAGAAGCCGGTCGCCCCGGGCCCGAAGATGGTGGTGCCGGGCACGGTGTAGCTGCGGCTCCGCCATCCCTCGGACCAGGTGATTGGCTGCGTCCACTGCTCCTTGAGATTCGGGCCTTCCGGACCGTTGAAGAAGCCCGGGTGAAGCTCGCCCCAGCGTCCTTCGAACGCGATCCACGGGTACTGCGCGTCGGCTGCCTTCGCGTCGCTCGGGATGGTGACCACGTTCGGTCGCACGTCGACAGTCGGGCCGCGTGTGTCGTCGCAGCCGACGCCCTCCGAGGCCGAGCTTCCGAGATACAGCGCCTCGCCGTAAAAGTTCGCGTGCGATCCGTCGGCCGGATGGACGACCGGATGCGTGCCGTCGACGCGCTGGAGCTTCGGGTCGTTCCACGCCGCCCGCTCCGCGCCCTCGTGCTGGCTGTAACCCACCTCGACCGGGGACTGCTGGAGCGCAGCCCCGGCGTTCTGGGCGTTGAAAACGAGCTGGATCATCTCCCAGTCGCCCTCGTGCAGGTTGTTCCAGTCGTTGAAGACGTAAAAGAACCAGTACTGCAACGAGAGCTTGCCCGGGTGCGCAGGATCGGTTGCGACGTGTGCGTAGACCGTCGGCGTTAGCTCAGCCCCGAGATACTGCTGCCAGTTCAGGTAGTCGCAGCGGGGCCGAAGCGCGCTGCCGGGGAAGTCGAGGTGATAGTCCCAGAGCCCTCGGCCCAGATCCTTCGCCCGCGGCGCGATCTGAACGAGGTCGTTCCCCCACGGCCCACGCAGCGCGACCGTCGGCTGGTCGAAGAGGTCGTTGATATCGATCGGCACGTAGTGCAGACCCCCGCAGCCCTCCCCACCGGCCACGAGACGCACGACCGGCGCATAGCGCTCGGCTAGCTCTCGCTCGTGCGAAAGGCTCGCCCGGGCCGGGCTTGCTACCACGAACGCCACGGCGGCGCAGATCGAAACGACGAGCGGCTTCACGGACGGGACCTAAGCACGGATCCGCGGGCAGGACATGATGGTCGGGAACTTGGCAAAAGTTCGCCGGCGCGGTTTCAATTGGCTAGAACGAAAGAAGCCCTGTTTCCAGGGCTTTAGTAGTAGCGGGGGCAGGATTTGAACCTGCGACCTCCGGGTTATGAGCCCGGCGAGCTACCTGGCTGCTCCACCCCGCGTCGCGGCTTGCAGTCTAGCACCGTCGTTACGCTCTTCCTGTGTGGGACTGGGCCGTCTGGGCCGCTCTCGTAGTGGCTGTTTGCAGCTGTATTGCGGCGATTGTCGTCGTCCTCCGGCGCACCCGCGACACGCTGCGGAACGGCAAGAGGGTCTACTCCCGCGCCGTCGTGAGCCTCGCCGCACTTCACGCGAAGGCCGAGCTCGCCGCGGCGAAAGCCGAGCGCGTCGGCGAGGCCACGCGCGAGCTCGAGGAGAGCCTCGCCCAGCTGCGCCGCGCGATCGCGCAGCTCGCCATCCTCCGGGCCGCGATCGCCGAGGTCGGCGCGACGTTCGGCTGGATACGGGTGCTCCTGTGAGAGTCGCGGCGATCGACCAGGGGACGAACACGACGCGCCTCCTCGTCGCCGACGTCGAGGACGGCGACGCGCACGACCTGCATCGAGAGACGCGCATCACGCGGCTCGGCGAGGGCGTAGACACGCGCGGCCGGCTCCTCCCCGTCCCGATCGCACGCGTTCGCAACGCACTCTCCGACTACCGCCGCACGGCCGAGTCGCTCGGCGCTGAGCGCACGCTGCTCATCGCGACGAGCGCCGTGCGCGACGCGGAGAACGGCGAGGCGTTCCTCGGCGAGATCGAATGGAGCTACGGCTTCGCCACGCAGCTGCTCTCGGGTGAAGAAGAGGCGGCGGTCATGCGGCGCGGGGTCGGCGCGGTCGAGGCGGGGACATTGCTCGTCGATATCGGCGGCGGTTCGACCGAGCTCGTCCTCGACGACTTCGACACGAGCTTGGCGATGGGATCCGTCCGCTTCACCGAGCGCCACGGCGAGAAGGTCTCCGCACTCGAGGCGGCGGCGCACGCACTGCTCCCGCCGCTCTCGCCGGAACGCGCGGTCGGCGTTGCCGGGACGATCACGACGCTCGCCGCGCTCGACCTGCGCCTTCCGGAGTACGACCGCAAGCGCGTCCATGGGCACGTCCTCACGCTCGCGGGCGCCCGCGCACAGCTCGAGCGGCTCGCGGCTCTGCCGCTCGACGAGCGGCGCCGGGTGCCGGCGCTCGAGCCCGACCGCGCGCCGGTGATCGTCGCGGGCGCGGCGATTCTCGTCGCGATCCTCGAGCGCTACGGCCTCGATGGGATCAAGGCGAGCGAGCGGGGCCTCTTGCACGGCGCCGTGCTCGCCGCCGCCGAGCTGCCGGCGCCGGAAGAGGGCGCCGCCCCGCCCGGCGCCTACACCTGCTGCTAGCCAAAGTTGGCACACAGTTGCGCGGGTTACGGCGCAATCGCACACGCATCCTTCACTCCCCGTGGGTGGGTGGGGGTTTGGGATGGGACCTGTGGCGCGCCGCGCCCGCCGAGCGACTGCACCGCAAGCAGGCGGGCTGAGCTAGTCCTCGAGCGTCTCGTCCTCCGCGAGGCGCCGCTGCACGACCGCGCGCGACAGCACACCGACGAGCCGGCCGTCCTCCACCACCGGCACGCGTTCGAGATCGCGCTCCTCGAGGAAGCGGAACCCGTCCTCGAGCCCTCCGCCCGCGTCGAGCGTGAAGTGCGGCGGCTCGGCGATGTCGCGCAGCACGACCGTCCGCGGGTCAAGTCCGGCAGCGACGACCTCGCGGACGAGCGTCTTGCGCGTCACGACACCGATGAGCCGCCCGTCGTCCTCCGTCACGAAGATCGCGCGCACGTCAGCGCTGTCGCCGAGACACACTCCCGCGTCCTGCGCGCTCGCGCCCGCGGCGAGCGTCGTCGGCTCGGGAACCATCGCGTCGCGGACGGTCTCCATCACGGATAGATGCCGCGGGCCTCGAGCGCAGCCGCGACTTCGCGGATCGCGGCGACCATCGCGGCCTGCCGCAGCGTGATGCCCTTCTCCTCGGCGACGGAGTAGACGCGGTCGAACGCCGTGCCCATCTTGTCGGCGAGCTTGCGGCGGATCTCGTCGCGATCCCAGAAGAGCCGCCCGAGATCCTGCACCCACTCGAAGTACGAGACCGTGACGCCGCCGGCGTTCGCGAGGATGTCGGGGACGACGGGAATGCCGCGCTCGCGGAGAATCTCGTCCGCCTCGATCGTCGTCGGGCCGTTCGCGCCTTCGACGATCAGCGCCGCCTGCACGCGCGGCGCGTTGTCGGCGTGAAGCTGGTCTTCGCGCGCGGCGAGCACGAGCACGTCGCACGGAAGCTCGAGGAGCTGCTCGTTCGTGATCCGGTCGCAGAGGTCGTAGCCCGCGAGCGACCCGTGCTCCGCGGCGTACGCGTGGAGCCCGGGGATGTCGAGTCCAGCCTCGGAATGCAAGCCGCCGGAGATGTCGGAGACCGCGATCACACGCGCGCCGCGGTCGTGGAGCTCGCTCGCCGCGACGCCGCCGACGTTGCCGAATCCCTGCACGACGCACGCCTTCCCCGCGAGCTCGAAACCGCTCCGCCGCGCCGCCGCCTCGGTCACCATCACGACACCGGCGCCGGTCGCCTCCCGCCGGAAGAGCGAGCCGCCGAGCGAGATCGGCTTGCCCGTGACGATCTCCGGCACCGCGTAGCCCTTGAGCATCGAGTACGTGTCCATGATCCACGCCATCGTCTGCTCGTTCGTCGCCATGTCGGGAGCGGGGATGTCGCTCTGCGGGCCGATCTCGCGCACGAGCTCCGACGTGAAGCGGCGCGTGAGCTTCTCGACCTCACGCGGCGACAGCAAACGCGGGTCGACGCGGATCCCGCCCTTCGCGCCGCCGTACGGCAGCTGCAGGAGCGCGCACTTCCACGTCATCCACGTCGCGAGCGCCGCGCACTCGCCGAGCGAGACCTCGGGGTCGTAGCGCAGGCCCCCCTTCGTCGGGCCGAGCACCGTCGAGTGCTGGACGCGGTAGCCAGGGAAGATCTGGATCGAGCCGTCGTCGCGGCGCAGCGGGACGCTGACGATCACCGCGCGTTCCGGGTAGCTCAGGCGCTCGGCGACCATGTCGGAGATGCCGGTATGCGGCAGCGCCTGCTCGTACTGAGCGCGCGCCATCCGGAAAAGCGGCGTGTCCCACTCGAGAGCGGGCTGCTCGGCGTGCGACGCGTCGACCTCGGTCACGCGCCGGAGTGTACGGACTAGCTCGTCTCGGCTAGTTCGTCGACCTGAATCGTCTCGACGGTCTCCGGGCTGAACCCCGCCTCGGCCGTGGCGGCCGGCGCGGTGCCACGATCGCGCAAAGGCACCTCACGCAGGAGCAGCGACACGAGGAATGCGGCGATGCCGAACGGGATCGCCCACGTGAAGACGGGGTTCAGCGAGTTCGAGAACGCATCGATCAAGCCGTTGTGGATCGCCGGAGGAAGCTTCTCGAGCTGCGCGGGACTCGAGTGGAGGAGCGCCTCGGCCTGCTTCTCCGTCAAGTTCGCACTCGCGGGCAGGCTCTTGGGCAGCCAGTACGCAAGCCGGTTGGAGAAGATCGCGCCGAAGATCGCGACGCCGAACACGCCGCCGATCGAGCGGAAGAACGTCGAGGCGGACGTCGCCGTCCCCATGTCCGACGGCGGCACCGCGTTCTGGACGGCGAGGACGAGCACCGGCATCACGAGCCCGAGCCCGATGCCGAGCACGACCATGCCGAGCGCGATGAAGAGGTACGAGCTCGAGACGCCGATCCGGGAGAGGAGGAACATCCCCACCGCAATGAGCGCCGTGCCGACGATCGGGAACGTGCGGTAGCGGCCGAGCTTCGAGATGGCGCGCCCGCCCATGATCGACGCGGCGAGAACGCCGCCCATGAGCGGCAGGAGCCAGAGCCCCGACTGGGTCGCGCTGACCTTGTGCACGACCTGGAAGAAGAGCGGCAGGTAGACGAGCGAGCCGAACATCGCCATCCCGACGAGGAGCGACATGACCGAGCAGACGTTGAACACGTCGTTCCGGAACAGCTTGAGCGGGATGAGCGGCTCGGCGGCGTAGCGCTCGATGACGACGAAGCCGACGACGGCCGTAGCGCCGACGATGAAGCTGCCGATCACCTGCCACGACGTCCACGGATACTGCGTCCCGCCCCACGTCAGGCCGAGCGTGAGCAGCCCGGCGCCAAGCGCGAGCGCGGCGGCGCCCTCGTAGTCGATCCGGTGCGACTTCCGCTCGGACGGATGGTGGAGGACGATCGCGATCACGATGAGCGCAGCGATGCCGACCGGCAGGTTGACGTAGAAGCACCAGCGCCACGAGAGGTTGTCGACGAAGAAGCCGCCGATGAGCGGGCCGACCACCGACGCGACCGCGAAGACGCCGCCCATGTAGCCCTGGTAGCGGCCCCGCTCGCGCGGCGGGACGATGTCGCCGATGATCGCGAGCGCGCCAACCATGAGCCCGCCGGCGCCGAGCCCTTGCAGCGCGCGGAAGCCGATGAGCTCGTCCATGTTCTGCGCGATCCCGCACAGAGCCGAGCCGATGAGGAAGATCACGATCGCGAACTGGAAGAGGCGCTTGCGTCCGTAGAGGTCGCCGAGCTTGCCGTAGATCGGCTGCGAGATCGTCGACGCGAGCAGATACGCCGTCACGACCCACGAGAGGCGGTTGAGCCCGCCGAGGTCGCCGACGATCGTCGGCAGCGCGGTCGAGACGATCGTCTGGTCGAGCGCCGCGAGGAGCATCGCGAGCATCAGCCCCGTGTAGATCACGAGGATCTGGCGGTGGGTCAGCCTGTCGGTCATGCGCTCACGAGGCTTGCGCCCTCCATGTCGGGCAGCACGGGCTCGCCGAGAAGCTCGAGGATCGTCGGCGCGATGTCGCGGATCTCGCGCTCGGGCCCGGGCCCGGCGGCGACGCCGTCCGCGACGAGGATGTACAGCCCTTCGTGCGCGTGGTTCGCGTCGTCGGGCCCCGTGTCGTTCTCGAAAACGTGGATCGCGTTCCCCCCCACCGTGCCGATGCTGCGCCAGTACAAGTTCCCAAAATAGACGAGGAGGTCGGGCGTGATGCCCTGCGGGTCGGCATACAGCTCCTCCGGCTTGTGCGCGACGGTGCCGATCGGCCGGCCCTCGTCGTCCCCGAGCGCCTCGAGCTTCGCCTTGATCTCGTCGCGCACGCGCTCGTAGTCGGCGGCGGGGACGACGCCCTCCGGCTCGCGCCCCTCGACGTTGAGGAAGAGCCGGCAGTAGTAGCCGCCCTCTCCCCACGCCGTCGTCTTCGACCAGTCGATCATGTCGGGCGTCAGCCGCGTCGGCTCGGCCGGCTCCTCCTTGAGGACGAGATAACCCTCGCGCCGCAGCCACTCGTTGACGCAGATGCCGCCGTCCATCTTCTTCGCCCCGTGGTCGGAGACGACGAGCACCGCCGTGTCGTCGTCGGCGAAACGCAGCAGCGATGCGATCTTCGCGTCGAGGCGCTTGTAGTAGTCGAGTATCGCGTGCTCGTACTCGTTCCCGTCCTCGAAGAGGCGATGACCGTGGTCGGTGAAGCGCCAGAAGCCGTGATGGATGCGGTCGGTGCCCATCTCGACCATGAAGAACATGTCCCACGGACGCGTCTCGAGCAGGTGCTCGGCGAGGCGGAACCGCTTCTCGGTCATCTCCTCGATCTCGGCGAGCAGGCGATCCTTGTCGTCGGTGCGGAAGTTCTCGACGTCGACCATGTAGTGCCCGACGAGCTGTTCGATCTCGTCCTTCAGCTCGGGCGGGTACGTGTACTTGCTCGTGCGCGTGTCGGGTGTGAGGAAGCACGAGACGAGCACGCCGTTGACGCGGCTCGGCGGGTACGTCTGCGGCACGCCGAGCACGATCACGTCCTTGCCGCGCGTCGAGAGGACGTCCCACACGCGCGGCACGCGCACCGAGCGCGAGTCGGCGAACGCGAGCTGGTCGTAGCTGTGATCCTTCCGGTTGCGGAAGCCGTAGAAGCCGAGCGCTCCGGGTGAGTGCGACGACGTCATCACCGACCACGCGGGCACGGTGATCGGCGGGTCGCACGAGCGGAGGACGCCGAACTGGCCGCGCTCGGTGAGCGAGCGGATCGTCGGCAGCTTGTCGAGCCACGCGTCGAAGACGTACTGCGGCGCGGCGCAGTCGAGGCCGATGACCATGACCTTCTTCGCGGGCACCTATCGATCGTAGAGCGAGCCGGCGAGCTCACCGCCGGACATGCAGACGCCGCCGCGCTCGCGCACCGCGTCGAGCAGTTCGAAGTACAGCCGGTCCCAGCCGCGGGCGCTCGGCGCGTCGAAGCGGTCGGGGTGCCAGAGGATCGAGAAGCCGCCGCCGTGCTCCGCGGCCCAGTCGAGCAACGCGATCAGCTGCGGCTTTGCGGCCTCCGCGCTCAGTCCCTGGTAGCGCGGCTCGGCGAGTGTCGCGTCCATCGCGGCGAGCGGCACCTCGACGATCGCGGCCGGCTCCTCCTTCTCGAAGTCCCAGGGATGGAACGGCTGCGCAATCCCGGCGCGGAAGCCGAGCGCGTCGGAGAAGCCGAGCGTCGTGTCGTAGCGAAAGCCGAGGCCGCCGAGCGGCACGAGGTTCCGGTGCGGGTCGATGCGGAGGTAGTGGTAGCGATGGCCCTTGACCGGCGCGCCGGCGAGACGCTCGAGCTCCTTCGCCTCGGCCGCGAGCTTCTCGAGGTCGTCGGCCGCGAGGTAGCTGCCGTGGAGTCCGACCTCACCGCCAGCGTCGAGAATCTCCTCGACGACCTTCGCGCGGAGCCCTTCGTACGAGGCGCCGTCGGCGGGGTGCTCGTGTCGCGCCATGATGTAGAACGTCGAACTGCTCGCGCCGTGCGCCCGCTCCTCGGCGAGAACCTCGCGGAAGCGCCAGTACGGGTCGGTGCCGCGGAGCCGGTGGAGCGGAACCCGCGCGAGCGCCGTCGCCTGCGCGAGTTCGCCGCGCTTCAGCCGGCCCGCCGCCGCGCGAATTCCGCGGCGCGTCCAGCGCCACGGGTTGTCGACGTCGTGCGTGAGCGCAACGGCGAACTTCGCCTCGCCGTACCGCGGCGGCTCGAGTCCGAGCTCCCGACGCAGCCGCTCGAGCGGCGGATCGAGCGGATCGAGACACGACGCCGCCGCGGGAAAGCGGTTTTGCTCGTCCCGCACGCCGCCGATCTCTTCGACGCGCGCCAGGTGGAAGAACGCCGCAGCAAGCGGGTCACCTGGAAGCTCGCCGCGCGCGACACTTTCCCACGCGTCCGCGTCATACGGAATGTCCGTGCCAAACGCCGCGTCGCTACGCAGCGTGTCCAGCACCCAGCGCGCCCGCCGCTCGACCCGCTCGGGAACATCCATCGCCGGGACTCTACGTACCCTGAAGGCGTGACTGAGACGGCGCAGCCGCGGCGGTCCCTCGCCTCCCAGCTCTTCGAACTGACCCGCCACTCGGCGATCTACGGCATCGGCGGGCTCGCGTCGCGGTTCCTCGCCGTCCTCATGCTTCCGCTCTACACGAGCTACGTCTCGGCGGCGGACTACGGGCGCATCGAGCTCCTCATGGCGACGATGGCGGTCGCGGTCGTCCTCATCCGCGGCGGCGCGAACTTCGGCTTCATCCGCTTCTACTTCCTCGACGACGATCCCGATTACCGGCGCCGTCTCGTCCGCACCGTCTTCTGGACGCAGATGACGTACTCGACCGTCGTGCTCGTCGTCTGCGTCGTGCTCGCGCAGCCGATCGCCCGCCTCCTTGGCGTCACGGCCGTCGGCCCGAAGCTCGACGGCAGCGGCTCGAGTCTCGTCATCGCAACCGCCGTCCTCCTCTGGGCCAACGTCAACTACGCCCAGATGACGAACCTCTTCCGGGCGGAGAAGCGGTCGGTCGCGTTCTCGCTCGCGACCCTCGTGAACATCGGCATCACCGTCGGGTTGACCGTGCTCTTCGTCGTCGTCGCCCACAAAGGCCCCCTCGGGATCATCGTCGGGAACCTCAGCGGGACGCTCGTCGTCTGGGTCGCGCTCCTCGCCTATCGCCGCGAGCAGCTCGGCCTCCAGTGGGACGGAAAGCTTCTGCGCTCGATGAACAAGTTCGGCGTCCCGCTCATGGGCGCCGCGCTCGCGATGTGGGTGACGAACTTCGGCGACCGCCTCATGCTGAGCAAGCTCCTCCACGGCCCGTACCGGCTCACCGAGCTCGGGCAGTACTCGCTCGCCACGAAGATCGCGTCGGCGATGGTGCTCCTCTTCACCGCGTTCCAGATCGCGTGGCCGGCATTCGCGTACTCGATCGAGGACGAGGGCGAGGCGAAACGCGCCTACTCCTACGTCCTCACGTATCTCCTCTTCATCGCTTCGTGGGCAGCGGTCACGTTGAGCGTGTTCGCGCCGTGGCTCGTGCACTGGCTCGGACGGCAGCCCGGCTACTGGCCGGCAGAGCGCGCCATCCCGGCGCTCGCATTCTCGAGCGTGTGCTTCGCGGGCTTCATCGTCGTCACGGTGGGCGCGGGACGCACGAAGCGAACCGGTTTCAACTGGATCGCCGCGTCGATCGGCGCCGCGGTCAACTTCGGGCTCAACCTCTGGTTCATCCCGGCCTGGGGAATGCTCGGAGCGGCGTACGCCACGCTCATCGCGTACGTCGTCCTCTTCGTCGTCCGGACGGTGAGCGCGCAGAAGATCTATCCCGTCTCATACCAGTGGCGCCGCGTCGCGACCGTCGTCCTCACCGCCGCCGCGCTGACCGTGATCGGCGAAGCGGTCGGCCACTCGCTGCCGCTCGCGTTCGCCCTGACGCTTGTGTATCCGCTCGTGCTTGCGGCCTTCGGCTTCTACCTCCCGGTCGAGCGGCGGCGGCTGCGGCGGCTGCTGCCGACTCGAATCGCCTCCGCCGGCGTCGGAGGGAGGACGCCGTGACGGGCGCGGGCCCTGCGTCGCCGCGCCACGCTGCCCGCGCCGCGCGCGCGCGTATGCGGACGGCACGCAACCGGACGCTGCACCGGATGGAGGTGCGCCTCGGCCGGCGCTGGATCGACGAACCGCTCGCGTTCCCGCCGATCTTCGTCGTCGGCGCGCCGCGTTCCGGCAGCACCCTGCTGTATCAGCTCCTCACCGACCGCTTCGACGTCGGCTACCTCGCGAACGGCCACGCGCAGCAGCCGGGAGCGCCGAGCCTCGTCGAGCGCAGGCGCGGCCTCGTCCGCCGACGGCAGGGCGAGCTCGGCGACTACAGCTCCTCGTTCGGCAACACGGCGGGAGAGCTCGGCCCGAACGAGGCCGGGCCGTTCTGGTACCGCTTCTTCCCGCGCCGGCCGCACTACGTCGCCGCGGCCGACTTCCCGCCCGCTGCGCGCCGGGAGCTACGCGCCGCTGTCGGTGCGTTCGTCGACGCCTGCGGCCGGCCGGTCGTCTTCAAGAACGTCTACTCGACCGCGCGCATCGAAGCGATCGCCGCGGCGCTACCCGAGGCGCTGTTCGTCGCCATCCACCGGGATCTCGACGCGAACGTCCGGTCGATCCTCGCGGCACGGCTCGAGATCACCGGCGCCTACGACAACTGGTGGAGCGTCGAGCCGCCCGGTGTCGAACGCCTCCGCGAGCTGCCGCCGGATGAGCAGGTGGCCGGGCAGGTTCGCGCGCTCGGGGAGCTCGTCGCGCAGGTCGAGGAGGCGATCGGATCGCAGCGGGTGCTCCACATGTCGTACGAGGATCTCTGCGCCGACCCGCGGGCGCAGCTCGAGCGCGTCGCGGAGCTCGTCACCGCGAACGGCCACCGGCTCGGCGACCGCGGCGAGGTTCCCGCGAGCTTCCCGCAGCGCGTCGCAGGCGGCGCCGGCGTATGAGCGACGCGCACTCCGAGTACGACGCGTTCGTCGCCGCATCGCCGCAGGGGACGGTGTTCTGCCGTTCGTGGTGGCTCGACGCGACGGCCGGCGCCAGCCGCTGGAGGCATACCGACGTCCGCGACGCCGACGGTCGGCTCGTCGCCACATGGCCGGCGGCCGTTCGGGGCAGCCGCTTCGGCGACGTGCTCACCGGCGCCCCGCTCACGCCGTACCTCGGCCCGCTCCTCAGCGCCGGCGACGGCCGCCAACGGTTTTCGCGGGAGGTCGACCAGCTCGAACGGCTCGTCGAGGCGCTCGGCACGTACGCCCACATCGACGCTCGCTGCAGCCCGCTGCTGACGTACTGGACGCCGCTCGCCTGGCACGGCTTCTCGCAGACGAGCCACTACACGTGGCGGCTCAACGACGTCTCCGACGAGGAGGCGACGTTCGCGCGGTTCCGCGACTCCGCCCGTCGGCAGGTGGCGAAGGCGCAGCGACTCGGCCTCGTCGTCGAGCCCGGATCCGCCGACGAGCTCGTCGCGCTGCTCGAGCGCACCTTCTCGCGGCAAGAGGACGCCGGCCCAGGACCGTCCGAGGCGCTCGTGCGGCGCCTCGCTGCCGCCGCCGCGGACCACGGCTGCGGAGAGATCCTCGTCGCCCGCGACGGCGACGGCCGCGCGCATTCCGCCTCGCTCTTCGTCCACGACGAGCGCACGACGTGGTACCTGCTCGGCGGCAGCGACACCGAGTTACGCGCGAGCGGCAGCGCGTCACTGCTGATGTGGGAGGGGATCCGCTCCGCCGGCGCCCGCGGTACCGCGTTCGACTTCGAGGGCTCGATGCTCCGCCACGTCGAACGCTTCGTGCGCACGTTCGGCGGCGAGCCCGTCCCGTACTCGATCCTCCGCCACACGCCGTCCGCGGCGTGGCGCGCCCGAACAGCCGGCGCACGGCTCCAGCGGCGCCTGAGCCGCTAGCGCTCCCGGCACCCGCTATACCCTGCGCCCGACATGGCTGACTCCCTCCGCATCCTCGGGATCGGTGACGCGAAGTCGCGCCACTTCGTGCGGTGGGCGCAGCGCCTCGCAGAGCAGGGCCACGTCGTGCATATCGTTTCCGGCCGCTACAACCCGCGTAGCGAGGGCGAGCACGACGGCCTCGTCGTCCACCAGCTCCAGGACGTCGACCCGCTCTACCGCGTCCCGCTCGCGCGCCGCTACCGCATGATCCCGGCACTTCAGGGCATCGCGAAGAAGGTCAAGCCGGATCTCGTCCACTCGCATTACCTCCTCCCGTACGGCTACTGGACGGCGCGCGCCGAGCTCGGACCGCTCGTCGTCAGCCCGTGGGGAAAGGACGCGATCGTCGACGCGTGGAGCTCTCCCGAGGCCGAAAAGCGCGCGCGGATCGGCATCGCGCCCGACCGCGCGCTCGCGTACGTCGTCAACTCGCAGGCGCTCGAGGACTGCTCGGTGCGGCTCGGCGCCCCGCGCGAGAAGTTCCACCGGATCTACTGGCACGCCCGCATCGACAACTACACGCCGGAGAAGGCCGACCGCCGGCGTTGGCGCGACCTCGGCTGGCCGGACGACGCGGTCGTCTGCCTCTCGCTCCGCAACTTCCGCCCATACTCGAACCTCGACATCGTCCTCAAGGCGTTCGCGAAGGCGCACGCCGAGATGCCGGAGCTGCGGCTCTTCTCCACCGCCGGCGGCGGCTGGACGCGCGACGAGTTCGACGCGCTCGCGAAGGAGCTCGGGATCGAGCCGTACATGGCCGTACGCGACACGCATCGCAACGAGATGCCCATCGTGAGCGCCTCGGCCGACTTCGCGGTCTCGCTCGCGGATGTCGACTCCTCCCCTGCCTCGCTGCTCGAGAGCATGGCGAGCGGGATCCCGGTCATCGCCGGCCGCGCGCCGTCGATGGACGAGTGGATCCAGAGCGGCAACGGCGGCGAGCTCGTCGAGCGCCACGACGTCGACGCGGTGGCACAGGCGATGCTCAAGCTCGCCCGCGACCCGCAGCTCCGCAAGACGTACGGCGAGCAGAACCTCCAACAGATCCGCGACCGGTTCGGCGATCCGACCGCGCAACTCGAGCAGGTCTACCGCGAGGTGCTCAACCGGTGAGGAGGGTGCTCGCGCTCGCGTTCGACGGCGCGGATCACGAGCTCGTACAGCGCCTCGTGAGCGAGGGCAAGCTCCCGACGATCTCGCGGCTCGCGCGCGAGGGAACGTTCGGAGCGCTTCGCTCGACCATCCCGGCGTTCACCCCGACGGCGTGGTCGTCCTTCCTCACCGGGCTCAACCCCGCCGGCCACGGCGTCTTCAACTTCACGACGAACCCGAACCGCGGGACGCAGAGGTTCGAGAGCGCGGCGAGCCGCGGCGGCACGCCGATCTGGCGGCTCCTCGGCGCGGCCGGCATCCGCTCGGCGTATGTCGGGATCCCGTTCACGTATCCCGCGGAGCAGATCGACGGCATCGTCGTCACCGGCTACGGCGGACCGGAGGTGCCGCAGGTCACCCCGGCGAGCGCAGCCGAGAAGATCTTCGCCGCGTACCCCGACCTCGTCACGGCGCATCACCCGATGACGGAGCGCTGGTGGGAGGACTTCCCCGCGTACACCGAGCGGCTGATCGAGCACGCCGAGCAGATGGCCGGCGTGTGCAAGCTCTGCTTCGATATGGAGCCCGACCTCGGGCTGCTCGCGGTCGACTTCATGAGCACCGACCATGTCGGGCACCTCGGCTTCGCGCGCTTCGACCCGGATCATCCGGCGCACGGGATCTCGGGCTCGGGCGACGAGCTCCTCCGCGTCTACGAGACGGTCGACCGTCTGTGCGGCGAGCTGATCGACGCCGCCCAAGCGCAGTACGGCGAGGCGCCGACCGTACTGCTCTTTTCGGACCACGGGATGAAGCCGATCTACTGGATGTTCCACATCGACCGCTGGCTCGAGGAGCGCGGTCATCTCACCTTCCGCAAGCGTTCCCTGCAGCCGTGGCGGCGCGGGAAGCTCGACTGGTTCGCGCGCGTGGACCAGAAGCTCGTGCGAACGCAGTCGTGGTACGGGCGCACGCTCGACAAGGTTCCGTTCCTGCCGCGCCCGGCCGTCGACCGCAACTTCGCCGATATCGACTTCGGCACGACGCGCGCGTACGGCTTCGCCTCGCAGGGCCAGCTCTACCTCGGCGAACTGACCGGAGCGCGGCACGACAAGGCCTACGTCGACGCACTCGCGGCGGAGATCGCCGAGATCCCGCACCCCGAGACCGGCGAGCCGGCGTTCGAGGTGAAGCGGAAGGAGGAGCTCTGGTCGGGCCCGTTCCTCGACAAGGCGCCCGAGCTCGTCCTGCTCCCGTACGACGAGCGCATCAACGTCGACCCGTCGCGCCGCCGCTGGACGGAGGCGTTCGAACGCCACGAGAAGCTCGACCCCGAGATCTCGTACGGCTACTCCGGCCATCACGGCGTGACGGGAATCCTCGCCGCCGCCGGGCCGGGGCTCCAGCTCGCCGACGTCCCCGACGGAGCCGAGATCGTCCAGCTCCCCGCGACGATCCTCCGCCTCCACGGCCTCTCGGCGGAAGGGCTCGACGGCGCGCCACTCGACGAACTGCTCGACGACCCCGCCCCGGCCACCGGCGTTACCGCCACGGCGCCGGCGCACGAAGCGAGCGACGAGCCGGTCTACACCGAGGAAGAGGAACGCCAGATGGTCGAGAAGCTCCGCGACCTCGGCTACGAGTAGGGTCCCGCCGTGATCCCGATCCTCTTCGTCGTCTTCCAGCTCGCCGTTCTCGTCTGGGCCTACATCCGACAGATCGGGCGGCAACCGGATCCGGTCTTCAAGGGGCTCTGGATCGCCGCGATCTGCGGCGTCATCGCGCTCGACGTCTGGTATTTCACCGACTTCGCGTACCGCGGCGGCTTCGTCGTCATCTAAGAAACGAGTGCCGGGAGCGGGACTCGAACCCGCATGACCGAAGTCACCCGATTTTAAGTCGGGCGCGTCTGACCAGTTCCGCCATCCCGGCGCCAGATACGGTACGCGCCGATGAAGCGAGACGTACTTTCCTTCTTTTCCTACATCGGCGTGGCCGGGCAAGTGCTCGGTGCGATTCTTCTCGTGCTCGCGGTGCTGTGGCTCGTCGGCGTCCGCGGACCGCTCGACACCGTCCGCCGCTGGCTCTGGGGCTATGAGCTCTGGGCGGCGTTCGTCGTCGCGGTGGTCGCGACGACCGGCAGCCTCTTCTACTCCCAGATCGAGCTCTTCCAGCCGTGCGAGCTCTGCTGGTACCAGCGGCTCATGATGTACCCGCTCTCGATCACGCTCCTCCTGCTCGCCGCGTTCGGAGCGAACCGCGTGGCGCGCTATCTGCTGCCGCTCGCAGTGGTCGGCGGCGGCGTTTCGACGTACCACGTGCTGATCGAGTACGGGGCGATCAAGGAGCCGACGGCCTGCAGCGCGTCAGCCCTTGGCGGCTGCTCCTTCAACTGGCTCGCGGTCCCGTCGCAGGATGTGACGTTCGGCTACCTCGCGATCCCGACGCTCGCGCTCACGGCGTTCGCACTTCTCATTGGATTCTTGGTCCTTGCAAGCACCGGGGCCACCGATGACGTCGCTACCCTTCCGGCCGATGCCTAGCGGGAAACGAGCCAGACAGCAGCGCCAGCAGGCGGCTGCCGCACCGCCGCCCGTGCGCGCGAAGGGCGCGCGCCCGGCGTCTCCGCGCACGCTCTGGATCGTCGGCGGCGTGATCCTCGTCGTGATCATCGCCGTCGTCCTCGGCATCTCTCTGAGCGGGTCGAGCGCAAACGCTGCGACCATCGGTGTCCCCAGCGAGACGCCGACCCTCGGGAGCTCGACGAAGACCAACGCGCTCGGCGGGCCGATGCCGGGCGCGGCCGACGTCGCAAAGATGCTCAACGGCATCCCCCAGAAAGGCCTCGTCCTCGGCGATCCGAACGCGCCGGTTCAGCTGACGGAGTTCATCGATCTCCAGTGCCCCGCCTGCCAGCAGTTCGAGACGACGGAGCTGGAGACGCTCCTCAAGGACTACGTCCGCACGAACAAGATGAGCATCAAGATGCAGCCTTGGCGGATCCTCGACCGGACGTCGACCGAGTTCGACTCGCTCCGCGGCCAGAAGGCGACCATCGCGGCGTCGATGCAGAACAAGGCGTTCAACTTCGCCCAGAACCTCTACAACAACCAGGGCGTCGAGGACACGGGCTGGCTGACCAATGTCGCGATCGCGAACATCGCGTCGAGCGTCGACGGGCTCGACACGCGCCGGCTCGTCAGCGACGCGAACGGACCGGCGACCGCGAACACGATCAAGACGATCGACGCGCTCGGGACCGCGGGGCAGTACTCCGCCACGCCGACGATCCTCCTCGCGAAGCTCGGGCAGACGCCGAAGGTCGTCTCGTCCGGCACCCCCGATCTGACGACGCTCAAGGGCCAGATCGACGCCCTGCTCGCCAAGAAGTAGCTCTCCGCAGACGAATAGTCCGCAAAGAGCGGCTTTCCTTTCCTTCACGACCTTGACCGCGGCTCGACCGCCGGGATAGTCTGCGCGTGCTGGTTCCGATGGACTTTCGGGTTCGTCGGGGCCAGCATTTTTTGTGCGTTCCGTCCGACCGGGTCTCTAGGGTTTTGCGCCCCATGGTCGTCGGACTTCTCATCGGTCTCGCAATCGGCGCACTCGGCGTCTGGCTTCTGCTTCGTACGAAGACCGACGACCTCACGGTGCGTTTCAATGCGTTGGCCGCCGACGCGCTCCGGCAGAACAACGAGACGTTTCTCGGCATCGCCACCGACAAGCTCGATCACAAGCTCGGCGAGGGAGAGCACGCCGTCGAGCAGCTCGTCAAGCCGCTCAAGGAGTCGCTCGCAAAGGTCGCAGAGCAGGCCGAAGCACTCGAACGGTCAAGGCGCCAGGACTACGGCTCGCTGCACAAGTCCCTCGAAACTCTCGTCCAGACGAACGAGGGAGTGCGCGCCGAGACGTCCCGCCTCGCGACTGCTCTCCGCTCGTCGGAGGTGCGCGGCGCGTGGGGTCAGATGCAGCTGCGCAACGCGGTCGAGACTGCCGGAATGCTCGCGTACTGCGACTTCGAGGAGGAGGTGCACACGGTCGCCGATGGGCGCACGCTGCGCCCCGACATGGTCGTCCGGCTCCCCGGCAACCGCCGCATCGTCGTCGACGCAAAGACGCCGCTGAAAGCGCTCCTTGACGCAACGAGCGCCCCCGAGGATCAGCAGGCACGCTTCGTCGCCGACTACGCTCGCCACGTCCGCGAGCACGTCAAGCAGCTGAGCTCCAAGAGCTACTGGGATCAGCTCGACGGCACTCCTGACTACGTCGTCATGTTCCTACCGGGAGAAGGCTTCTTTCGCACCGCCGTCGAGGCCGATCCGTCCCTGCTCGGCACGGGCGGCAACGATCGCGTGATTCTCGCGAGCCCGATGATGCTCATCGCCCTCCTCCGGCTCGTCGGGTCGGTCTGGAACGAGGAGAAGGTCGCCGAGAGCGCCCGCGAAGTCAACCGGCTCGGGCAGGAGCTCTACGAGCGCCTCAGCACAATGACCGATCACTTCGCGACGCTCGGGAAGCGCCTCGACGGCGCCGTTCAGGCGTACAACCAATCCGTCGGATCCATGGAGCGGCGCGTTCTGCCGAAGGCGCGGGAACTGACCGCGCACGGCGTCCGCTCGACGAAAGAGCTGCCCGAGCTCGAGGGCGTCGACCGTGCCGCACAGCCGCCGCAGACCGTCGACATCCCCCGTGCGCGCGACGCCGCGTAACGGGGAACAGTGAGCCACGCCGCGTCGTTTACTACCGTGTGGCCATGAGCGAAGAAACCCGCGAGCTCATCATCATCGGCGGCGGCCCCGCCGGCTACACCGCAGCGCTCTACGCAGCGCGCGCAAATCTCAAGCCGCTCGTAATCGAGGGCTTCAACTGGGGCGGGCAGCTGATGATCACGAGCGATGTCGAGAACTACCCCGGTTACGCCGACGGGATCATGGGACCGGAGATGATGGCCGACTTCCGCCGTCAGGCCGAGCGCTTCGAGACGGAATTCGTCACCGACAACGTGACGAAGGTCGACTTATCCGAGCGCCCGTTCCGCATCTGGGTCGAGGACACGGAGTACACCGCGCGCACCGTGATCGTCGCGACCGGCGCGAGCGCTCGCTGGCTCGGCCTCGAGTCGGAAGAGCGGCTCAAGGGACGTGGCGTATCTGCGTGCGCGACGTGCGACGGCGCCTTCTTCCGCGACAAGCACATCTTCGTCGTCGGTGGCGGCGACTCCGCGTTCGAGGAGGCGCTCTTCCTCACGCGCTTCGGCTACAAGGTGACGCTCGTTCACCGGCGCGACGAGTTCCGCGCGTCGCCGATCATGGTCGACCGCGCCCGCGCGCACGAGAAGGTCGAGTTCAAGACGCCGTTCGAAGTCGAGGAAGTCCTCGGCGAGGCCTCGATCAGCGGCCTGCGTCTCCGCAACACCGAGACCGGCGAGACGGAGGAAGTCGAGGCGGGCGCGCTTTTCGTCGCGATCGGCCACGACCCGAACACCGCGCTCTTCGTCGACCAGCTCGACCACGACGAGAACGGCTACCTCGTGACGACGCCGGGTTCGACGGAGACGAACATCCCCGGCGTCTTCGCAGTCGGAGACGTGCAGGATCACATCTACCGCCAGGCTGTCACCGCGGCCGGCAGCGGGTGCATGGGCGCGCTCGACGCCGAGCGGTTCCTCGCCGAGGAGGAAGGTCACGTCGAGACCGCCCTCACCGCGCCGCGCGCGGAAGGCGAACCGACGCAGGTCTAGGCTCCGCAGGTTTCCTTCGGTGCGCGGCGAATCCGCCGCCGTATGGCCGCAACCTGGATCGACCTGCTCGACCCGACGCTCGAGGAGCTGAAGGCAAACGCTCCGAGCGACCTCGAGCCGACGGCGCTCGCGCAACTCCTGGCGGCGCCACAGCACGAGGACGAGCCTCGGCCGACCCTCCAGGGGCACGGCGACTACGTCTTCGGCGTCTTCCTCGTCGCCGTAATCGACCGCGAGAACAAGGACGTCTACTACCAGGAGATCGATGTCATCGGCACGCACGAAACGTTGCTCACGGTCAGGAAGACGCCGGCGAACGGTCGTCCTCCGTGCAACTTCGAGACCGTAATGAAGGCTTCGCAGCCAGACGATCCTCCCGGGATGCTCGCGTATCGGCTGATCGACGAGATCGCCGAGCGCTACCTCTCACTCGTAGACGAGCTCGAGGACGAGATCGACGAGCTCGAGGACGAGGTCGAGAGACAGCCGGCCGACAAGACACGCGCGCGGATCGGCGCAATCCGCCACGACCTCCTCCACATCCGCCGAACGCTGACGCCGATGCGCGACGCGGTGCGCCGAGTGATCGACAACACGATCGACGTGGGCGGGGGCAAGGAGGTCTTCCGGCACGACGTCGAGATCGCGTTCAACTCGGCCTATGACAAGTTCCTCCGCGCGTCCGACGGCCTCGACCTCGCGCGCGACCTGCTCGCAGGCGTGCGCGACTACAGCCAGGCGAAGATCGCGAACGACCAGAACGAAGTGATGAAGCGCCTGACGGTGATCGCCTCGATCCTCCTCCTGCCCACCTTCATCGTCGGCTTATACGGCCAGAACTTCGACCACATGCCCGAGCTCCACTGGCACTACGGCTACTGGTACGCGTGGGGCTTGATCATCGGCACCACGATCCTCCAGCTCTGGTTCTTCCGCCGCAAAAAGTGGATCTGAGCCGACTACGCTTCCCTACGGTGCCGCACTTCATCTGCCCCAACTGCAAGGAACGCTCGGTCGATACCGACGGCTTCGAGGGCCTGTACAACGAGGCCGTCGCCTGCCACCGGTGCGGCTTCGGCTTCCTCTTCGAGCTGATGGACGACTACTACCCCGCGCCGACGACGGGTCTCGTGACGTGCGACCAGGAAGGGCGCATCCTCGCGCTCGGGCGCGGCGTGTTCGAGATGAGCGGCTGGAGCGAGCAGGACGTAATGGGCGCCGACGTCGTGACCGCGTTCGGGCTCCAGGGTTTCGAGGAGGAGAAGAACCCGGTCAAGCTCACGCTCGAATGGGGCGTGCGCCGGCTCAACGAGCAGCTCGAGCTGCGGACGCGCGGCGGCCAGACGAAGCGTGTCGTCGGGGACTTCTTCCCCGCGCTCGACGACGACGGCGGACTCCTCGTCGCGCTCACACCGGCGCAGACGTAGTTAGAGTCCCGGCGGCGCCTCGTGCGCCCGGTGATGGGGCTCGCCGAACTAACCGCCGACCGGCTGATGGCTCCTGCGACGAAAAGGAGCCACGTATGCGGACCACCCTTGTCATCGCAGCCTTCGGAGCCGCCGGCGCCGCGTCCCGGCATCTGCTCGAGAGCTTCGTCAACCGCCACTGGGGCGACACGTTCCCGTGGGGGACGTTCGCCGTCAACGTGAGCGGTTCGTTCGTCCTCGGCGCGCTCGTCGGGATCTTCGGCCACCGGCTCCACGTGCAACCCTGGCTGCGAGCAGGCGCGGTCGTCGGCTTCCTCGGCGCATACACGACGTTCTCGACGCTCTCGCTCCAGGTCTACCGGTCGACCTCGACCGGGCACCTAGCCGTCGCGCTCGCGAACGCGTTCGGGAGCCTCGCCGCCGGCGTGCTCGCGGTCTACGCGGGCATCTTGCTAACTCGCGCGCTGTAGGCACAATCAGTGCTTGGAGTCGCTGCGCGGACATCTCCTCATCGCCTCGCCGGCGCTGCTCGACCCGAACTTCCGGCGCACGGTCGTCCTCGTCACCGAGCACGGTGAGGACGGCGCGGCCGGGCTCGTGCTCAACCGCCCGTCGCTCGTCGCCGTCGGCGCGGCGGTGCCGCAACTCGAGGAGTTCGTCGACGCGGACGAGCAGGTCTGGGTCGGCGGCCCGGTGCAACCCGAAGCCGTGCTCGTGCTCGGTGAGTTCCTCGACCCGGACGAGGCCGCCGTGCCGCTCTTCGAGTCGCTTGGCTTCCCGTCGCTCGACGAGCCGGAGGAGATCGTCCCGGCCACGACCCGCCGCCGTGTCTTCGCCGGTTACGCGGGCTGGGCCGCCGGCCAGCTCGAGGAAGAGCTCGCCAACGAGGACTGGATCCTCGAGGAAGCGCTCGCCGACGACGCGTTCACCGACGAGCCGGACGAGCTCTGGCGCGACGTCCTCCGCCGCAAGGGCGGAATCTACGAGCTCGTCGCACGCATGCCCGACGATCCTTCGCTCAATTAGCTCGCGAGTCCTGCGGATTCGCTCGCTGGGATGAGGAACTCCGGCCGGGAAGAGCGCGGTCTTCCCGACCTCCGTGCGGAGACCTTGTTTGGTGCAAAGTCGACACATTTCGCTCTTGACGAAACGCCGGAACGTCTAGGCGGTGTCGGACACCGGGTTACGAAGTGATGGAGCCCGATCAGCGCCGCCGGCTCGAACGTCGCACCCGTCTCCTCGATGAACTCACGACATGCCGCCTCGACCGGAGACTCGCCCCGCTCGACAGCGCCGCCCGGAGGGCCGTACCGGCGGCGGTCGTAGTTCTCCTTGATCAGGAGGATCCGCCCGCTCTCGTCGAAGACCCACGCGGCGGCAGCCTGGCGAAGCTCCGTCACGCCGAGTCGATACGCCGGTAGACGAAGACGTACGTCAGTTGCGGCCACGCGAACCGCTCGCCGTACCGGGAGGCGATCGCGAGAACTTCTCGCAGCGCCCGCTCCCGCTCGTCCGGCTCGGCGACCACGAACTGGCTCGTGGTCGAAAGCTGGCCGACGAGATCGTCCGGGCCTGACTCGGTGAGCGTCTCGATGACCGTGCTCCCGAGGAGCTCGAACCACGGCGGGCCTGGCAGCTCCGACTCGCGATACGGGACGAGACCCGCGTAGCCGATAACCGGTCCGAGCTCGGCCTGGAGCGGATCACGCTCGTCCCACCAGTTCCAGACGAGGGCGAGACCGCCGCCGGGCTTGAGGACGCGCTGCAGCTCCGGCAGCGCTCGCTCACGGTCGAACCAGTGGAAGCTCTGCGCCGCGAAGACGGCGTCGCAGCTCTCGTCCGGAAGTGGGACATCCTCGGCGGTTGCCTCGTGCGCCTCCGCTTCCGGCACGACCCGCCGCAGCTCGTCGAGCATCGCGCCGCCCGGCTCGACCGCCGCGACCTCGAACCCGGCCGCGACAAGGCCGCGCGTCAGCTTCCCGGTGCCCGCGCCGACGTCGAGGACGCGAGACCCCGCCCCGAGGCCAAGCTGCCCCGCCGCCCACGCGATCGCCGCGGACGGATAGTCGGGCCGGTAGCGCTCGTACTCCGCAGCGACGGTCTCGAAGCTGCGGGAGCGGGCGGCGCGGTCAGACACGCGCTGAGGGGCAGAGATCCACGAGGACGCAATCTTCGCACCTCGGCTTGCGTGCGTCGCACACACGGCGACCGTGCCAGATCATGAGGTGCGGGAACCGTGCCCAGTCCTCGCGCGGCACGAGGCGGACGAGATCGCGCTCGATCTTCACCGGATCCTCCTGCTTCGTCAGGCCGAGTCGCTGCGAGAGGCGACGCACGTGCGTGTCGACGACGATCCCCTGCGCCTCCCCGAGCTCCGCGGCGACGACGTTCGCGGTCTTGCGCGCGACGCCGGGCAGGCGGAGCAGGTCGTCGATCCGCGTCGGCACCTCGCCGTCGAACTCCTCGAGGAGGACGCGCATCGCGCCGCGGATCGACTTCGTCGTCTGGCGGTAGAAGCCGGTCGCATAGACGTCCTGCTCGAGCTCCTCCTGCGGCACCGCGAGGTAGTCCTCGGGCTTCCGGTACTTGACGAAGAGCTTCTCGGTCACGCGATTGACGTTCACGTCGGTGGTCTGCGCCGAGAGCATCACGGAGATGAGGAGCTCGACCGGAGTGCGGAACGTCAGCGCGATGCGGGCGTCCGCGTGCTCGACGGCGAGCCGCTCGACGATCGGCCGGATGCGGTCGCGCTTCGGGCCGACGCGCTTCCGCGCCTCCTTGACGAAGCTACGAGGCAACGAGAGCCGGCGGCTGACGGAGGCGCGGGCCTGCGCAGACGAGGTCGAGTGCCGGGCAGCCGGCGCACGCGAACTCGCTCGGCCTCGGCCGGAAGTCGCCGGCCTGGAGCCGCGCGATAGCGGTGGACAGCTCAGCCTCGAGCTCGGAGACGTCGGCGAGCGTGAACCGCGCCTCGACCGGCTCGTTCGGGCGCTCGAGGAACTGGTACACGACGTCGACCTCCTCCGCCCCGGCGCGGAAGCAGGCGAGCGCATAGACGAGCCGCTGCAGCCGGTAGTCGGCTTCGACGATCTCCTCCGGCGACGACTCGCCGATCCAGTTCGTCTTGTAGTCGACGACGAGCGCCATCTTCTCGTCCAGCTGCAGAACGTCGAGGAAGCCGTGGACGAGGACGCCGTCGTGCTCGAACGTGAAGTGACGCTCCTTCGTCACGCCGGGCAGCGAGCCGAGCCGGCGCGCGAGCGGCGAGTCGACGTAGGCGGTGACGTGCGCGCGCACACGCTCGTCCTCGATCTCGGGGACGACCGGTGCGGCGAGGTCGATGTGCTCGAGGAGCTCGTGCACGGCGCTTCCGACCTCGACGCCGGACATGCCGCCCTCGCCGCGCTCGACCGGCTGCTCGGCGAGGCCGATGCCGTAGCGCGCCCAGTACTTGTAGCCGCACTGCTCGAACAGCGAGAGCGCCGTGAACGAGAGCCGGCGGACGCGCAGGAGCGGCGGCGCTGCGATCGCGGGGAGCTCCGGTAGGAGCGGCGCAGGCTTCGCGGCCTCCCCCACGTCGTCGAGCGACGTGAACAACGCGAGCTGCCCGACCTCCGGCGTCGTCGTCTCTTCGACGGGTTCCGCGGCCTTCTCCTCGCGATACCGATCGACGCGCACGAGGAGCCGCGCGTCGTCGCGCGCGAGCTCGATCGGACCCTCAGCCTCCGCGAGCTCCTCGTCGGCTTCGAGCCGCTCGAGCACCCACGCGATCGGCGTCGGCACCTCGCTCGCCTTACCGAAGTCGACCGAGCCGGAGACGATCAGGCGCTCGCGGGCGCGGGTCATCGCAACGTAGTAGAGGCGCAACCTCTCCGCCTGGTCGGCCTCCTGCCGCGCTTCCTTCACGGCGTCGTAGTCGAACGCACCGTGTCGCTTCAGCGTGACCGGATGCGCGACGCGGAAGCCGAAGCGGCCGTCGGGGAGCGCGAGGATCTCGTCGGGCGACGGCGCAACGCGGTCGCGCCCGGCGTCGGCGACGATCACGACCTTGAACTCGAGGCCCTTCGCGGAGTGGATCGTCAGGAGGCGAACGGCGTCGGCTCCCTCCTCCTGCGCGACCGCTTCGAGCTGGTGCGCGCCGACCGCTTCCTGCTCGGCGACGAAGCGAACGAAGCCCTCGACGTCGAGGCCGCGCAGTTCCTCGTACGAGCGCGCGAGACGCGCAAGCTTGCGCATGTTCGCGTAGCGGCGCTTTCCGTCCCACTGCGCGAGCACCGCAAGGTCGTAGTCGTGCTCGGCCACAAGCTGCTCGCACAACCGCTCGAGCGAAAGGCGTGGCATCGCGGAGACGAGCCGGTCGTACCGCTGACGGAAAGCGCGCAGCAGGCGCTCGTCGCGCTCGGCGAGCCCCGCCGGCATCGCGTGCTCGATCCCGCCGAACAACGGCTTCTTGAACGCCGCACGCCGGATCAGCGCGAGCGCGTCGTTCGACACGCCGACGAACGGCGAGGCGAGCACCGTGAGCAGTGCCGCGTCGTCGTAGCGGTTCTGCAAGAGCCGCAGATACATGAGCATGTCGACCACTTGCTGCTGGCCGAAGTAGCCCTTGCCGGTCGCGCGGTACGTCGGCAGCCCCTCGCGCCGCAGCTCCTCCTCGTACCACTCCGCATCCGTCCCGGCGGCGAACAGGAGGACGATCTCGCCGGGCGTCGCCGTGCCCGCGTCCACGAGCTCGCGCACGCGCCGCGCGACCGCCTTCGCCTCGCCGCGCCGCCAGTGGACGGGCGTGCCCTTGTAGCTCTCCTTGTCGGTGACGAGCAGCTCGACCGGATGACTGAGCGGATCGGGGAACTCGACCGCGGCGGTCAGCTCCTGGAACTCGCTGCCGAAGTGCGAGCCGAAGAGATGGTTGACGACGGCGAGTACCTCCGGCCGCGAGCGATAGTTGTTCGTGAGCGAGAGCAGCGTCTTCGCCGCGGCGCGCCGCTCGCGGAAGACTTCGACATCGGCGTGGCGAAAGCCGTAGATCGACTGAAACTCGTCGCCGACGAAGAACAGCTCGGTGTCGGGGCCTCGCAAGAGCTCGACGATCTCCGTCTGGAGCGCGTTCGTGTCCTGGAACTCGTCGACGAGGATGTCGCGGAAGCGGAGTTGCTCGCGCTCGCGGATCGCGGGATGCGCGCGCAGGAGGTTGCGCGCCTCGAGCTGGAGATCTTCGAAGTCGAGCGCCGACTCCCGCGCCTTCGCCTCGGCGTACTTCTCCGCGAACGCGTCGAGCAGCGTCTGGAGGAGCTCGCGGTCGCGGGCAGCGGCTTCGTCGAGCGCGGCCTGCTCGACCGCTTCCAGGCTTTCGCGGTACATGGCGGCGCGATCACCGCGCGCCTTGAAGCCGGTGAGGGACATGAGCCGGTCGGGACGCGTGTCCCCTGCCGCCAATGGCGGGAAGTTCTGGTCGGGCGACGACGGCTTCGCCGGCGTCGCTTCCAGCCGCTCGAGCAGCGCGAGGAGCTCGGTCGCGGCGCGGCATTGCGCTTCGGTCGCGTCGGGATCCGCGGCGAGCGTGCGCGCAGCGCCGCGCAGCTCCTCGACGCGCTCCGCCAGCTCCGGGCGCGGCGCGACCGCGAGATCGAGATCTCGGCCCGCAGCGCGCAGCGTCTCGTACACGGTCGTCAACATCCGCCGCAGCCCAGCGCTTCCGTACGTCGCGAGCAGCTCGAGCCGCTGAGCGTCGTCGCCCGCGAGGAACTCGTTGAGCGCCTCGCCGAACGACTCCGACTGGAGGACTGCAGCCTGCGAATCCTCGAGCTCCCGGAAGCGCGGATCGAGGCCGGCCGCAATCGGATACGCCCGCAGCAACCGTGCGCAGAAACCGTGGATGGTCGAGATCCACGCGCCGTCGAGCTCGCGCGCGAGGTCGGGTCGCCCGCGTTCGGCGAACGCGGCGCGGATCCGCGTGCGCAGCTCGCCGGCGGCGCGACGCGTGTACGTGATGACGAGGATCGAGTCGACGTCGAGGCCGCGCTCGAGAACCGCGCGGACGACACGCTCGACGAGCACGGCGGTCTTGCCGGTACCGGCGCCCGCCGAGACGAACACCTCGCCCGTCGCCTCGACCGCGGCGCGCTGCTGCTGGTTGAGCGCGGTCGTGCTCACGGCCGCTGGATCCTGCAGATCGTCCACGCGTCGCACCACGTCGGGCAGTCGCCGTCACGCGGATCGTGGCGGACGTCGCCTTCGCGAATCCGCTGGGCAAACGTTGTCGCGGTCGCGCGAGCCGACTCGATGACGCCCCAGAAGTCGTCTTCCTCGAGATAGTCGTTCTTGACATACCCCGGCAGCGTCTCGGCCTCCGTCGCGCGCACGAGCCCGCGCGCTCGACGGCTGCCGGCGAGCGGCTTGTACAGGCCGCCGAGCGGCTCGAGGCCGACGAGGTCGCGCAGGACGAGCATGTAGAGCGGCACCTGGAGCCGCAGCTCCTTCTCGATCTCGCGCGCCGAATGCGCGTGGCGCCCCGACTTGTAGTCCTGCACGATCCCGCGCGCGCCGTACGGGTCGACGTCGATGCGGTCGATCTTCCCCGAGAGCGTGAGGCCGGGCGCGAGCTCGAGCCCCTTCTGCAACTCCGGAGCGGAGCGGTCGTTCCCGAACGAGACCTCGAAGCGCCGCGGCTCGAGCGTCAGCTCGGACGCGCACTCGTCCTCGACGAACGCCGCGAGATCGCGCCACAGCGACTGGTCGAGCTCTCGCGCCTGCATCTCCGTCAAGTCCATGCGCACGCCGGCGACTGCTTCTTCGAGACACGTCCTCATCAGGCGCTTCGCGTCGTCGACGTTGTCGGGCCCGAGCTTCGATACGCCGAGCTCCGCCGGCACGCGGGTGAAGAAGCGATGGAGCGTCGTGTGGGCGACCGAGCCGCGCTGCATCGCATCGGGCTCCGCGTCGATCGTCTTCGGCGCGAGGAAGCGGTCGACGAACCACGCCGAGGAACAGTCCGCGAAGCGCTCGAGCTCCGTCACGCCGAACGAGCTGCGCGAGCCGAGCTGCTCGAGGATGACGGGACTCGTGATCTTCGTCGGACGCGTGAACGCACCGCGCGCCCGCTCGAGGCGGCGGTCCCAGCCGTTCGCATGCGCAATCGCCCGCGCCTCGCCGGCGTCGCGTGCGGCGAGCTCGGCCAGCCCGCGGAGCCGCTCGCGGTCGGTCGGCGCCTCGGTCACCGGCGACGTGAGCGCCGAAAGCGGCCGGCGCGTCGTGGCGCGTTCGACGTCCTCGGAACCGAACAGCGAGCGAACGTCGTGCCAGAACGGGCTCGCCTCGCGCGGGCTTCCGTCGTCGTCCGCCGCTTCCCGCACGAGATAGAGCCGCCGCGATGCGCGCGTGCACGCCGTGTAGAAGAGGTAGCGATCACGCGAGACCGCATCGGGACGCGTGAGCCGCGCGCCACGCTCGTCGAGCTCGCGTCGCGCATCGTCGTCGAGAAACGGCGAGCCACCGCCGCGCCGAGGCAGGCGCCCTTCCTCCAACCCGAGCACGAACGTCGCCTCGAAGCGCCTCGTGCGCGCGCGGAGAAGGTCGACGACCGCGACGCGCCCCGCCTCGTCTCCACGTTGCGGCCGAAGCGTGAGTCGCTCGACCGCGGCGAGAACCTCCTCGCGCGTCAGCGTCCCCGCCAGCGCGCGCCAGCCGTCGAGCTCGCCGAGTAGGCGGACGATCGCGTCGAACGCACGCAGATCGAGTCGGCTTGCGTCGTCGGCGGGCGGATGATCGACGCCGTGCGCGCTCCGGAGCATGCGGGTCACCTGCTCGCGCACAGCCGCGACCGGCTCTTCCGCGGCGCGCAGCTCATCCAGCGCCGGGAATGACGCGCCGCGGAGCTTCTCCGCTTCCTCGACGACACGTTCGGGGTTCTGCACGGCGCGCCCGCGCAGGCGCCCCTCGACGAAGTCCACGGAGCGGCGCTGGAGCCCCGAGAACGGCGAGCGGAGGTACGTGAACAAGTCGGTGCGCGTCCCGTTCGACCTGCTGTTCTCAGACCATGCGAAACGAAGCAGCGCGGCGAGTGCCTGGCCGAGCGGCGTCTGCGTGATTCGCACCTCGCCGTCGACCGAGTACGGGACGCCGAACTGTCCGAGCACCGTGTCGAGAGCGCCGCGGACGCGATCGACGTTGGGGACGACGATGCCGATCTCCTCTGGCGGCGTGCCGCCGCGGACGAGGTCGAGGAGCTCCTCGCCGACGAGCTCGAGCGTCCCGCGGCCGCCGGCGCCTTCGAAGAAGCGAATCGCGCCTTCCAACGGCGGGCCGGCGGCGGATTCGTCCTCGAACAGCGCGCGCTCGAGGTGCGCGAGCGCCGGCGGAGCAATTGCGCCGTAGCGCGGCGGCAGCTCTTCGCTCGCGCCCGCCGCGAGGCGCGCGAGATCCTCGGCCGTCCGTTGCAGCGAGAGGAACGCGGCGCGCCCCGGCTCGTACGGAAGCGAGACGGTAACGTCGGTGCGAGCGGCGAGCGCTTCGAGGAGCGCCCACTCCGCGCCGGTGAGATCCTCGAAGCCGTACGCGAAGACCGGTGCGCCCGTCCACGCGTCGAGGTCGGAACGGAGACGCTCGACTGCGGCGCGCCGTCGCATGCCGCGGTTCGAGCGACCGAGCGCCTGGAGCTCGGCGCGGTACGCGGCCCAGAGCGAGCCGAGCTCACCGGCAACCGCGTCCGGCTCGAGGAGCCCTGCCTCGAGGTCGTCGAACGCCTGGAGGAGCGACTCGGCGAAGCCTCCGCGCGCGGCCGACTCGCTGAAACCACCGAGCTCCGCACTGGCAAGGACGCGACGCACGAGCAACGAGCGCTCCGCGCGCCCGAGCGGCCGGCCTTCGACCCCGCCCGCCGCGATGCTGTCGAACAGACCGTCGAACGTGACGATCGACCCGCCGAGGAGAGCACCCGCGCGCGCCAGCAGGTCGCGCTCGACGCGATCGACGTCGGCGCGATTCGGAACGACGAGAACCGGCTCCTGGCCCGCATCGAGGGCGGCGAGGTAGCGATCGAGCAGAAGCTCGACTTTGCCCGCGTTGGCGGGTCCCGCGATCAAACGGAGCGGCACCCGCCTACGCTAGCGCGAGAGCGATCGTGGCTCTAGGCAGCTGAAGCGGACTTCGGCCGCCGGCCGCGGCGCGCGACGGCGCGTCCCGGCATGCTGCTGGCGCACGAGTCGCAGAGATCCGCCTGCTTCGACGTCCGGCGGGCGTCGGAATACGTCACGCGCAGGACGGCGCCCTTCTCTTCATCGACTTCCTTGCCGCACTTGTCGCACACGAGAATGGTCTTGCGAGCCAATGGTCCCCCTTCTTCGTAGTGGAAATCGCGAGCGAAATGTAGCGCGGAAGTCAAGCGGCCTTTCGCGCCTGCCGAATGCGCCACGAGCGCAGCAGGCTCAGCATCGCCGCTTCCTCCTGGGAGAGCTCGAGATCGCGCGCTTTCACGACGCGCAAATGGCGTGGCCGGAAATCCTCGATCGTTCTCCCGTCGAGATACTGCTCGACCACGGCCGGGGCGACATAGGAGGCGCGGCAGACCGCCGGCGTATTTCCGAGCTTCTGCGCAACGAGGCGCATGACGGCGGCGATCTCGCGCTTCTGCGCAGCCTCCGTCTCGGGGAAGCCGTCGTGCGCCGCGCGCTCGGCGAAGTGGACGGCCGCGAGCAGCGTCCCTCCCCACGTCCGGAAGTCCTTCGCCGAGAACTCCTCGCCGAGGTAGATCTTCACGTAGTCGTTGAGGCGCTTGCTCGTGAGGTTGTAGAGGTCGCCCTCCCAGCGGTACTTGAAGACGCGCGCGCCGGGCCGTACCGCGAGGAGACCGCGGATTGCCGAGGCGAGCTCCGGATCGACGAGCTCCGTCCGCACGCGGACCCCGTGCTTGCCGCGAAAGCCGAGCTGCACACGGCTCCCGCGTACCCGCACGTGCCGGCGCAGAAGCGTCGTCACGCCGTACGTGCCGTCACGCGCGTAGCGCTCGGATCCCACGCGAAACCAGCCGAGCGAAATCAGGCGCAGCGCGACCGCTGAGACACGCTCGCGGTCGAGTTCGTCGTGGTCGAGATGCTCGGCCATCGCGGCGCGCAGCGTCGGCAACCGCTCGCCGAAGCGGATGAGGCTGTCGTACTTCGCCTGCTCCTGCGCGGCGCGGAATGCCGGGTGGTAGAGGTACTGCTTGCGCCCGGCCGCGTCGCGGCCCGTCGCCTGGAGCTTCGCGCCCGGCCGCGGCGAGATCCACACCTCCTTCCACGCGGGCGGAATGACGAGCGCCTCGATCCGCTCGATCGTCGCCGCGTCGCGGATCACGCGCCCGCGCGCGTCGCGATAGCGGAAGGCTCCTTTGCGTCCGGTTCTCGTAGGCATCTCGGGAAGCAACGACATTAGAGTGGCTCGCGGTGCGCGACGAACTGACAATCGCCGTCCTCGAAGGCGACGAGACGGGCCAGGAGCTCCTCGAGGAGAGCCTGCGCGTGCTCTCGCCGGACGTGACGGGAATCGAGATTGCACTCCCCCGCTTCGACCTCTCCCTCGAGAGCCGGCGCACGACGAAGAACGAGATCGTCCACGACGCCGCCGCTGCGATTCGCGAGCACGGCCTCGGCCTCAAGGCGGCGACCGTCACGCCGGAGGGCCGTGACGACGTAGGCTCGCCGAACCGCATCCTCCGCGAGGAGATCGGCGGCAAGGTCATCGTTCGCACCGGCCGCCGTATTCCGGGAGTCGCGCCGCTCGGCGGCGTCCACGCGCCGATCTCGATCGTGCGCATGGCCGTCGGAGACGCCTACGGCGCGAAGGAGTGGCGCGAGGGCGAAGGCGACGACGAAGTGGCATTCCGAACGGAACGCATCGAGCGCCGCATCTGCCACGCCGTCGCGGAGTTCGCATTTCTCCAGGCCGAGCGCACCGGTGCGAAGGTCTTCGGCGGGCCGAAGTACACCGTCAGCCCGACGTACGAAGGGATGCTCAAGGAGGAGATGGACGCCGCCGCGGCGCGCCATCCCGACGTGCCGTACGAGCCGCAACTCATCGACGCGACGTTCGCGCTGCTGTTGTCGTCGGCCGGCGACCCGCTCGTGATTCCGGCGCTCAATCGCGACGGCGACATCCTCAGCGATTTGGTGCTGCCACTCTTCGGCTCGATCGCCGGGTCGGAGTCGCTGCTCGTCGCGTTCGAGGGGGACAATTTCGAGCCGTCGGCGATCATGGCCGAGGCTGCGCACGGGACGGCGCCGTCGCTCCAGGGCAAGAACGTCGCGAACCCGATGGCGATGATCCTCGCCGGCGCCGCGCTCCTCTCCCACGGCGGCGACGACGCGTCACAAGTGGGCCGCGCGATTCGCGAGGCGTGCCTCGAGGCCGTCGCCTCCGGAGCCCGCACCGCCGACCTCGGCGGGCACCTCGGCACGATGGAGTTCACGGACGAAGTGATCTCTCGCGTCCGCGCGAAGCTCGAGGTCTGGGCGTCTCTCTAAGTGTCGCGGCGCTGTCACGAACGTGTGGACAGAACCGCAACATCGGCGGCATTTGCAGGGAGTTCGGTGGCAGCCACCGAACGTGCGTGTGGCGAAAGCGTGACGTCTCTGTCATGGCCGCCGGCGACGCCGGAGGCTTCGACTCGACTAACTCGCCTGGCGGAGCCAGGTGTCCCAGCCCTCGGCCCAGACTTCGACGAAGAGCTCGGCGACGACCGGGTCGAACTGCGTCCCGGCTCCGCGCTCGACTTCCGCGATCGCTTCCTTGTGGCTCAACGGAGGCCGATACGTGCGCTCGGAGATCATCGCGTCGAAGGAATCCGCGACCGCGAGAACGCGCGCCTCCGCAGGAATCCCGCGTCCGCGCAGCCCCGCCGGATAGCCGCCGCCGTCCCACCGCTCGTGGTGGAACAGCACGTACGGGAGCGTGTCGTGGAAGCGGCGGAGCGGAAGCACGAGCTGCGCCCCTGCCGTCGGATGCGCTTGCACCTCCTGCCGCTCCTCGGGCGTCAGCGGCCCCTTCTTCAGTAGCACCTGCGGCCGCACCTTGACCTTGCCGATGTCGTGGAGCGGCGCCGCTGTGCGAAGCGCACGTACGCGCTCGCGATCCCACCCGAGCCGCAGCGCCACCGGCTCCGCGAGAGCCGAGACACGGGCGCCGTGGCCGAGCTGTCCGTCGCGCTGTTCGAGCGCGCGTGAGATCGAGACGAGCATCGCGGGAACGGATTCCGCGCGAGCGCCCCTATCCCTTCCGGCTCCCTACTTCCAGATGCCGGTGATCGGCGTCGCGTGGAGAGACTTCGCGAGCCGCGGCAGCTTCCACGCATCCTCGATCGTGCGCAGCAGCCCGTAGTGGTTCGTCAGCGTGGCGAACGTCGATCCGGGAGTCACCGCCGGCCCGAGCGCAAGCACGTCGATGTGTCCGCCACCGCCGGTGGTGTCAGTCTCCATCGCCTCGTCGAAGACGACGAAGACGACCCCGTTCGAGCCGAGCGCCGGCGAGGTGAGGAGCGGCACGATGTTCGTGTTGAGCCACGTGTCGCCCTGCGCGACGGTGCCGTTGTGCATGTCGTCCTCGAGGTTCGGGACGATGAGCGAGAAGGCCGGCAGCGTCTTGTGCGAGACGTCGCCCGCGAGCTTTGTGAACGGGACGATGTGGGCGCGCCGTTTCTTCGAGCTCGAGATGTCCTTGAACCACATGAACGGGACGTGGCGCTTCACGTACCCGTTGGTGCCGCCGTAGTACTGCCCCGTGGCGCCGGCCTTCGGCAGGTTCTCGGCGTACACCTTCCACGTCTTGTGGGCCTTGTCGAGCGAGTCGGCAAGGTTCTTCCCCTTGAAGACGCAGTTGTTCTTCGGGCAGTCGTTCTTGAGCTTTTGGGTCGAGCCGGAGACGATCGCGAGATAGTTCGGGAGGCTCGGATGCGCGACCGCGTCGTAGTCCGTCAGCTGCGCGTACTCCGTCGCGAGCGAGTTGAACGTCGGCGCGTCGGAATTGCCGACGATGTCGTCGTACCCGTGGTTCTCGAACATGACGACGACGACGTGCTTGAACTTCGGGATGGTCGAGCTCGTCTTCGCGGAAGCTCGCGCGGGTGCGCTCCAGGCCGACGCCGCTGCGCACACCACGACCACAAGCGCAATGACAGCGCCCCCAAGAACTCGCTTCCGCTTCACTGCTCCCTCCTTCGTCGCCACCAATGGTGTCCTACCACAATCAGGGCGATTCCCACAATCGCAGCGATGCCGATGCCAAGATCCTTCTCGGCCGCGTCGATGACCTTCTGTCCGAGGTAGTACGACAACAGCCCGATCAGGCAGCTCCACGCGGCGGCACCGAGGACATTCCAGACGACGAAGCGCACGAAGGGCATTTCTCCCACGCCCGCCATCCAGCCGAGCGTCGCGCGCACCACGGGAACGAAGCGACCGAGGAAGACAGCTTTGGAGCCGTGCTCGTTGAAGAACACCTCGGACTTCGCGAGGCCCTTTTCGGTCACTCGCTCGAACCAGCTCCACCGCGTCAGCACCTGCCTTCCCCAGCGACGGCCGACCTGGTAACCGAACTGGGCGCCGAGCACCGCGGCGGCGAACGCGACGACGATGATCTCCACGATGCTGCCGTGCCCTTGGGACGCGAGCGCTGCCGATGCGATCAGCGCGGTCTCCCCCGGGATGAAGGGGAGGCCGGCGACTTCGAGGAAAATGACGATAAAGACGAGCCAAAGCCCGTACTCGCTGACGAAATGCGTCACGCTGCGTAGGCTATTCGCGGATGAGGATTGGGGTCACGCGGGAGACCACTGCGGGCGAGCGCCGCGTCGCGCTCGTGCCGGAGACCGCCGCCAAGCTCGTGGCGGCGGGATTCGAGGTCGTCGTCGAGCCGGGCGCGGGAGCGCCCGCTTCGTTCCCCGACGCCGACTACACGGAGGCCGGCGCGTCACTCGGCGATCCGTGGGCGGCGGACGCGGTCGTCAAGGTGCGCAAGCCGTCGGCGGAGGAGGTCGCAAAACTCCGCTCGGGCCAGGTGCTCATCGGCTTCCTCGAACCGCTCTCCGACCCGGGCGGGCTCGAGGCGCTCGCGGCGCGCGGCGTGACGGCGTTCGCGCTCGAGTCGGTTCCGCGCATCACGCGCGCACAGGCGATGGACGCGCTCTCGTCGCAGGCGACGGTCGGCGGCTACAAGGCTGCGCTCCTCGCCGCGGAGAATTTGCCGCGCTTCTTCCCGATGCTCATGACCGCCGCGGGGACGGTTCCGCCGGCGAAGGTGCTCGTGATCGGCGCCGGCGTTGCGGGACTGCAGGCGATCGCGACCGTACGCCGGCTGGGCGCGGTCACAACCGGGTTCGACGTTCGCCCTGTCGTCCGCGAGCAGATCGAGAGCCTCGGCGCGAACTGGCTCGACCTCGGCGTCACCGGTGCCGAAGCCGAGGGCGGCTACGCACGCGAGCTGACGCCCGAGGAGATGGCGGCGCAGCAGACGGCGCTCGAGGAGCGGATCTCCGGCTTCGACGCTGTCGTCACGACTGCCGCCGTGCCCGGCCGCCCGGCGCCGAAGATCATCCCTGCGTCCGCCGTCGAGGCGATGCGCCCCGGCTCCGTTATCGTCGACCTCGCCGCCGACAGCGGCGGCAACTGCGAGCTGACCGAGCCCGGCTCGATCGTCGAGCGCAGCGGCGTCACGCTCGTCGGCACGACGAACCTCCCGAGCACGATGCCGTACCACGCGTCGATGCTCTACTCGCGCAACGTCCAGGCCCTTCTCCTCCACCTCGCGCCCGAGGGGACCCTCGCGCTCGACTGGTCGGACGAGATCACAAGCGGCGCGTGCGTCGCCGGCAAGCAGGAGGTGACCGCCGCATGATCGCGGCCGCAATCCCACACGGGTCGCTGCTCGTCTTCGAGGTAACGATCCTCGTGCTCGCGATCTTCCTCGGCATCGAGGTCATCTCGAAGGTGCCCGCGCTGCTGCACACGCCGCTCATGTCGGGGACGAACGCGATCCACGGCATCGTCATCGTCGGCGCGATGATCGTGCTCGGACAGCCGGACAAGAGCGCGTTCACGTGGATCGTCGGCTTCGCCGCGGTCGTCCTCGCATCCGCGAACGTCGTCGGCGGGTTCGTCGTCACCGACCGGATGCTCGAGATGTTCAAGAAGCGCGAGCCGTCCAAGCCGGCGCCCGATGCGTCGCAGAACGGGGACGGCGGCCCAGCGGGAAAACAGGCATGACGCTCGCTGCGACCTTGAGCTGGAACGTCACCCAGCTGATGTACCTCATCACGATCGTGACGTTCATCCTCGCGTTGCGCTTCCTCTCGAACCCGGCGCACGCGCGGCGCGGCAACCAGATCGGCGCGGTCGGCATGGCGCTCGCGATCGTCGTGACGTGGATCAACGTCGGCACGACGAGCTGGTGGGCGATCGCGATCGCGATGCTCATCGGCGGCGGCTTCGGAGCCGTCGCGGCGCGCAAGGTGAAGATGACCGCGATGCCGCAGATGGTGGCGCTGTTCAACGGCGTCGGCGGCGGCGCGGCGATGCTCATCGCGCTCGCGGAGCTCCACAAGATCCTGCCCGAGCAGGGCACGCCGAAGATCGACATCTCGCTCGCGATCTGGCTCTCCGCGCTCATCGGCTCGATCTCGTTCTCCGGCTCGATGGTGGCGTTCGCGAAGCTCCAGGAGCTGATCGGCGGACGGCCGATCACGTACGCGGGCCAGCAGTTCGTCAACGCGACGCTCTTCCTCGGTGCGCTCGGCTGCGGGATCGCCCTCGACGCCGGCGCGAACGACGAGTGGCTGCTCTGGGTGCTCGTCGTCGCGGCGCTCGCGTTCGGCGTGCTGTTCGTCCTGCCGATCGGCGGCGCGGACATGCCGGTCGTGATCTCGCTCCTCAACGCCTTCACCGGCCTCGCCGTCGCGCTCGGCGGCTTCGAGCTCGAGAACAACGTCTTGATCGTCGCCGGGATGCTCGTCGGCGCGTCCGGAACGCTCCTCACGCTCATGATGGCGCGGGCGATGAACCGCTCGATCGCGAACGTCCTCTTCGGAGCGTTCGGGACGGTCTCGGCCGAAGCGGCCGCGGTCGCGGCGGGCGGCGAGGGCGGCGGAACGGTGCGCAGCGCGAGCGCCGACGACGTCGCCGTGATGCTCGCGTATGCGCACAAGGTCGTGTTCGTCCCCGGCTACGGCCTCGCCGTCGCCCAGGCGCAACACGACGTCCGCCAGCTCGCCGACCTGCTCGAGTCGAAGGGCGTCGAGGTCTCGTACGCGATCCATCCCGTCGCCGGCCGCATGCCCGGGCACATGAACGTGCTGCTCGCCGAGGCGAACGTCCCGTACCCGCAGCTGAAGGAGATGGACGAAGCGAACCCGGAGTTTTCCCGCACCGATGTCGCCGTCGTCGTCGGCGCGAACGACGTCGTCAATCCCGACGCGCGCGCGAATCAAGGCTCGCCGATCTACGGCATGCCGATCCTCAACGTCGACGACTCGCAGGCTGTCGTCGTCCTCAAGCGCTCGATGAACCCGGGCTTCGCGGGGATCGAGAACCCGCTCTTCTACAACCCGAAGACCGTGATGCTGTTCGGCGACGCGAAGGAGTCGATCAACAAGCTCACGCAGGGCGTCAAGGCCCTCTAGCGCGCATGCTGCCGGAGGGCGTGCACCACTGGACGGCAACGCATCCCGAATGGGAAGGGCCTGTCTCGGCGTACGCGATCGACGACGGCTCGCGGCTCGTCCTCATCGATCCGATCGACGTTCCCGACGACGTTCGCGCGCTGTTCGATGCGCGGGAGGTCGTCACGGTGCTGACGTCGACGTGGCACGAGCGCGACGCGGCGTCGCTCGGCTTTCCCGTCTGGGCGCCTGCGCCCGACCGTCCCGAGGATCAGCTCGTCCCGGCGACGCGTTACGCGGTCGGTGACACGGTCTTCGGGATGGAGGCGTTTCCCGGACGCGAGGGCGAGCTCGACATCGTTCTCTGGCACGAGCCGACGCGTTCGGTGATCGCGGGCGACACGCTGCTCGACCTCGGCGACGGGCTCGAGATCCGAAAGGCGTGGCTTCCCGACGGCGTCACGGTCGAGCAGGTGGCGGCTGGACTGCGACCGCTCCTCGAGAAGGACGTCGAGTTCGTGCTGCCGACGCACGGGCCGCCGACCGACCGCGCCGCTCTCGAACGCGCACTGGCCTAGCTCACAAGGAGTTTGCTCATCCCGACGCGAACAAGTGCCGCATGGAATCGTTCTCCGACTCACCGGAGGAGATCTTCGAGGCTTATCTGCTCTTGCAGGACGCAGCCGAGTCCGCCGCCCTCGACGCGCAGGCGGTGAAGCCGACCACCGACCGCTTCTACAAGCTCTTCAGCTTCGTTGCCATCGGGTACCTGCTTCTCGACCTTCTGTCGCGGCGCATTCCCGGGCCGGCGCACTGGGCTGGGCTCGACGAGCACGTGCAGCTCTTCCATCGCATCGCCTCGCTGCTCTGAGTCCCGACCAACGGACCTCGCGAGGCTAGAAGAAGCGCCCGGGATCGAGCAGAGTGAGAAGCTCGGACTCCTGTCCGAACAGTGCGTCCGCGACGAGCTCGCCGCAGCCGAAGCCGAGGACGTTGCCGTGGCCCGAGTAGCCCGCGGCGACCCAGATCCGTCCGTCGCGACCGGGCACCACGCCGACGAGCGGGAGCGCATCCTGTGTGAGACCGAAGATGCCCGCCCACCGGTGTGTGACCTCGACCTCGCGGCAGACAAGCTCGAAGAGGAAGCTCGTGAGCGACGACTGGATCGTCTCCGTGAGCTCCTCGCGGTCGGTCAGCTCGTCGAGGATCGAGACGTCGCGGAAGCCGCCGAGCACGATGCGGCCGTCGGGGAGCTGCTGCCAGTAGTCGAAGCCGTCGCGCGCGTAGTGCGGCCGGTCGTACAGCGTCTCGCCGAGCGGCTCGCTCACGATCACCTGTCCGCGCGTCGGCCAGATCACATCAGCGAGCTCGGAGACGAGGCCGTGCCCGTAGCCGTCCGTCGCAATGAGGACGCGGTCGGCGTCGAGCGCGTCGACGTCCTCTACCGTCTCGTGCTCGCGGAACTCGGCACCGGCCTCCGCGGCGCGCACCGCGAGCCGGCGGACGAGCCGCGCCGGTTGGATCGCGCCGTCGCGCGGGTGCGCGATCGCTCCGTGGAACTTCCCCGCCGCCGCGCCCGGGACGTCGTCGAGCCATTCGGCTTCGATGCCGTCCTCGCGGAGCGCTTCGTACTCGAGGCGGATCGCGTCGCGCTCCTCCTCGTCGGCGGCGAGGCGGTAGCTGCCCGTGCGGCGCAGGGAGTCGCCCGCGAGCTCAGCGAGGCGGTCGAGCTTCTCCTCCGTCCAGAGCCAGTACGCCTTGGCGCGGTCGGCGCCGTACGTCTCCCGGGCGATGTCGTACCGGGCCGAACCGCCGCTGAGCGCGAAGCCGCCGTTCCGCCCGCTCGCACCTTCCGCGACCCCGCGTGCGTCGTAGACGCGCACACGGAGCCCGCCCTCGGCGAGCCGGAGCGCCGCCGAACAGCCGGTGATACCCGCGCCGACGATCGCGACGTCGACCCGGCCTTCGTGGCGGGTGCCGGGGAGGGACGGCGCGGGATCTTCGAGCCAGAACGGGTTCACGAGGTCGGACGATAGACGCCGTCGTACACGGCGACGCGCCCTGCCAGCTCGAGCTCGACGAGGGTGCGCGCGATCTCACCCGCGCCGAGCCCGGTCTTTTGCGCGATCTCGTCGGCGCTCGCGGGCAGAAGCTCGAGGAGCGGCGACATCTCGCCCGTCTCCTGCGTCTCGTCGATGCCGAACGAGAGGAGGACGTCGCGGGCCGACGTGAGCGGCGACGCGCCGAGCTTGAGGAGATCGTTCGTGCCCGCCGACAGTGCAGACGTGATCTCGCCGGGCACGGTGAACACCTCGCGGCCCTCCTCGAGCGCGAGGTCCGCGGTGATGAGCGCTCCGCTTCGTTCACGCGCCTCGACGACGACCGTCGCAGCGCACAGTCCGGCGACAATTCGATTGCGCGCCGGAAACCTCCACGGAGCGGGTTCGACTCCCGGTGCATACTCGGCAACGACGAGCCCGCCTGCCGCGACGCGCCGCGCGAGCTCTGCGTGCGAGGCCGGGTAATCGCGGTCGATTCCGCAGCCGAGGACGGCGACCGTCGCGCCGCCGGCGTCGAGCGCGCCGCGATGCGCCTCGGCGTCGATCCCGCGGGCGAGGCCGCTGACGACGACGAGGCCCGCTGCGGCGAGGTCGCGTGCAAGGCTCCGCGCGACGGCGGAGCCGTAGCCAGAGCACGCGCGCGCGCCGACGACCGCCACCGAGGGCTGCGCGAGGATCTCGAAGTCTGCATTCCCGCGCACGAACAGCCCCGCGGGCGGATCGTGGATCGCGCGCAACAGCGGCGGGAACTCCGCCGCTGACCGCGCGACGAACCGGAAGCCGCGAGCCGCGAGGTCGCCGAGGTACGCGCGCTCGTCGAAGCGGCGCCGGAACTCGGACCACCGTGCGCCGGTCGGCGGCCGGACGAGATGCGTCCCCGTCTCGGACGCGAACACTGCCAGCGCGAGCTCAGACATCGCGGAGCTCGTCGGGGGAGCGGTAGGCGAGCGCCTCGGCGACGTGCTCGGCGCTCACCGTCTCGGCGCCCGCGAGAGCGGCGATGGTGCGCGCGACGCGGCCGACACGCGCGTGCCCGCGACCGGAGAGATGTAGCCGGTCGACGGCGTTCCGGAGCAGCTCGCTCGCCTCGGAGTCGCGTTTCGGCGGGCGGGAGTCGAGCATCAACCGTGCAGCGACGACGCGTTCGCGTACCGGCTCCGACGCCTCGCCCGGCGCGGAGGCGAGCTCGACCCCGCGCACGCGCGGCATCGCGACGACGAGATCGAACCGATCGAGAAGCGCACGCGAGAGCTTGTCCCGGTAATGCGCAAGCCGCTGCGCCGAACAGCTGCACTGCGCGCCGGGGTCGCCGCGACCGCCGCACGGGCACAGATTCATGGTTCCAACGAGTTGGAACCTCGCTGGGAAGACGACGCGACCCGCTGCGCGCGCGACCGCGACGAAGCCGTCCTCAAGCGGCTGCCGCAGGGCTTCGAGCGCGTCCCGCCGGAACTCCGCGAGCTCGTCGAGAAGCAAGACGCCGCGATGCGCGAGGCTGGCTTCGCCCGGCCGGAGATTCGCGCCGCCGCCGACGATCGCGGCTGTGGAAGCGCTGTGGTGCGGCGCGCGAAACGGCGGGGTCGCGACGAGCGGGCACGCGTCGTCGACGAGGCCGGCGATCGAATGGATCCGGGTCACCTCGAGCGCGCCCTCCCGGTCGAGCGGCGGGAGGATGCCTGGCAGCCGTCTGCCGAGCATCGTCTTGCCCGTCCCCGGCGGACCGGCGAGAAGGAGGTTGTGACCACCTGCCGCCGCGAGCTCGAGCGCCCGACGCGCGCGTTCCTGGCCACGCACGTCGCCGAGGTCGGGAGCCGCCGCGGCAGGCACGCCATTCGCAGCCAACGCCGGCTCGGGAGCGAGGTCGATCTCGCCGCGGAGGAACGCCACAGCCTCGGCGAGATGGCGAACCGGCACGGCGTCGACCCCAGCGAGCGCGGCCTCCGCCGCGGATTCCGCCGGGCAAAGGAGACGCTGAACACCGAGCCGCCGTGCCCCTTCCGCGACGGCGAGCACGCCGCCGACGCGCCGCAACCGTCCGTCGAGGGCGAGCTCGCCCACCGCAGCCGTGCGTTCGAGCGCGCCGCGGGGAAGCTGCTGCGATGCGCCGAGCACCGCGAGCGCGATTGGCAGGTCGAATCCGGAGCCCTCCTTGCGCAGCTCTGCGGGCGCGAGATTGACGGTGATGCGGCCGTCGGGGAACTTCAGCTCAGCGGCGGTGATTCCGCTCCGTACGCGCTCGCGCGCCTCCTGGCAGGCGCGGTCGGCGAGACCGACGATCGCGAAGCCGGGGACGCCGTCACGGATATGCGCCTCGACGTCGACGCGTCGCGGCTCGAGGCCGACCAGAGCATGCGTGAGAGCGCGTGCGAGCACACACCGAAGCTACGAGCGATTTCGTGCCGTGTCCGTGCCGAGTTCTCGCCAACATCGTTACGGTCCCTACGTGCAGATTCGCGAGACGGAAGACCGGGACGCCGATGCGGTCGCGCGACTGCTCTGCGCGGCCGACGACTCGCGCGTGACCACCGCCGAAGGCGTCCTCTACAGGCGCCGGACGGAGTTGCCGCGCGCGAAGAAGCTCGAACTCGTGGCCGAGATCGACGGCCCGGTAGTCGCGCTGGGCACGGCCGGTCTGGACATCTCGACAAGCACCGACGGTGCTGCATGGGCGTCCGTCACCGTCGACACGGCGCACCGCCGCCAAGGCCTCGGGCGTCAGCTCGGAGAGCATCTCCTCAGCCACCTCCGGGAGATCGGCGCGACGACGATCACGACCTTCTTCCGCGCGACCGACGACAGCGAGCGGTGGGCCGTCGCGCACGGATGGTCGCAACTTCTGCGCGGCCCGCTGATCGCCCTCGACCCGCGCACGGTGCCGGAGCCGGAGCTCCCCGCCGGCTACCGCTGCGTGTCGATGCGTGAGCTCCCTCCGGAAACCGTCTACACGGCGATCCGGGAGCCTGCGCTCGACGAGCCGAGCCCGGTCCCGCACGACGCCATCGAGCTCGACGACTTCCTCCGCGATTGGAACGAGCCGGAGTCCGACCTCGAGTCGAGCTCGGCGGTGCTCGACGACGAGGGAACCGTCGTCGCGTTCACGTTTCTCATGGTCGCCGGCGACCGCGCACAGCACGGGTTCACCGGCACGATTCGCGCCCACCGCGGACGCGGGCTCGCGACGGCGGCGAAGCAGAGAGCGCTACGCACGGCTGCGGCGCGCGGCGTGACGCGGGTGACGACGTCGAACGCGGAGGACAACGCGGCGATGCGCGGGATCAACCGCAAGCTCGGCTTCGAGCCGGTCGGCGAGCACGTGATCTACGGCCGCGACCTGTAGCTCAGGCCGTGCGCGCCACGAGAACGTCCTCGTAGTACTCGCCCGCACGCCGGCCGGTGCGGCGGTTCACGTGGCGCCGGCGGCGCTCCTCGAGCCGGAGCCCCGCGCGCGCGAGGATCTCGGGATAGAGATCACGGCGGTCGTTGACGACGACGAGGATCGGCGCTCCTGGTCGCACCGTCGACGCGGCATGCTCGAGCACCGCTGCGATCCCGGCGCGATACGCCTCGAGTGCCGCGAGCGACGTCCCGGACGCGGCGGCGCCGATCTCCCGCTCGCGCTGATCGTCGAGGCCGAGGAGCTCGTACGCGTAACGGTGCTGCTCGTGGTAGTCGATCAGCCCCGGATACGGCGGGGACGTGAGCACCGCGTCGAACGGCCCGCCGAGCTCGACGCCGCGCGAATCGCCGTGGATGACGGTCGCATCGCGTTCGACGTCGCGCACCTCCGCGAACTCCTCGATCCGCGCGAGCGTGTCGAGTGTGTAGCGACAGAGGAAGCCGACCGCCGACTCGACTGGCCGGCACGTGCGCCGGTGCTTGTAGCACCAGTACTCGCCCCGCTGCGGCTCGCGCGGCGACTCGAGGTCGAAGTGGGCGGCGCGACGCGACGACCGCGCCGCACGCGAGAGGATCACGCGGAGAACGTCGGCGTGACGGTACTCCGGGATCAGATCGCGGAACGCGACGAGCTCCGCCGCCGCGTTCGGCGCGTACCAGTCCTGGAGGTAGCGGCGCCGGGGCACGCGCGAGCGACGCGGCTCGAGACTCTCGATGCGCAGATAGACGTCGCGCAGCTCTTCTCCGAGCGCGCCGAGGTCGTACGGCGCTGTCTTGACGCGCATGAGCAAGCTGTTGAACGCGGCGATGTCGACGCCGGTCGCGTCGTAGCCGGACTCGAGCGCCTGCACGAGCGTCGTGCCCGAGCCGCCGAACGGATCGAGGACGTGCCCGCCGGGCGCGACGTAGCGGTCGAGCAGCACTTCGACGAGCTGCGGGATGAACTTGCCGTAGTACGGGTGGAGGCGATGGACGTGCTTCGTCCGCTCGCGCTCGGGCAGCGCCTGCTCCGACCACGAGAGCTCGAGGTCGAGCGTTGCGTACAGCTCCTCCTGCGTTGCCGCCACGCAGCGAACTTCGACGCCCCGCTTAGAACGCCTGCGGCACGCGCTTGACGCGGCCGTTGCGGACGGCGATCACGTCGAAGCCGATGCGGAGTTGCGCGAGCTCCGGCCGCGCCGCGAGCCACGTCTCGGCAGCCTGGCGGATGCGCCGCTGCTTCTCGGGAGTGACCATCTCGAGCGGATCGCCGAAGCGGGTGCCGCGCTTCTCCTTCACCTCGACGAAGCGGAGGATGCGACCGCGCCGGACGACGAGGTCGAGCTCGTAGCCCGCCGCCCACGCGTTCGTTCCAAGGATCTTCCAGCCGCGCAGCCGGTACCACCACAGCGCCTTGCGCTCGGCGCTCTCCCCCGTCCCGCGCCTAGGCAGCGGCTTCCTCGTAACAGCGCGCCGCGAAGCTCATGCGGTGCACCGCCGACGGCCCGGTGCGGCGCACGGCGGCGGAGTGCCCGGGCGTGATGTAGCCGACGTGCTGGGCGAAGCCGTAGGCCGGATAGAGCGCGTCGAGCCGGCGCATCAGCCGGTCGCGCGTCACCTTCGCGACGATCGACGCCGCCGCGATCGCAGCGCTCTTCTCGTCGCCGTCGACAACCGCCCGGTGCTCGGGCGCGTCGGGGCCGAGACGGAAGCCGTCGACGAGGCACGCGTCCGCAGGCGAGAGCGCCTCGAGCATCGCGCGGAGCCCGGCGAGATTCGACTTGTGCAGGCCGTGCCGGTCGATGTCGCCGGGCGGAATGACCCGCACAGCGACGCGCTCGGCGCACGCGACGACCGCGTGGAACAGCTCCTCGCGGCGCTCGTGCGAGCACTGCTTCGAGTCGTTGAGGAAGGCGAGCGGACGGACGCGGTGCTCGCGGAGAGAGCCGTAGTCGAGCAGGACGCCGGCAACGACGAGCGGGCCGGCAAGTGAGCCGCGTCCGGCTTCGTCCGCGCCCGCGACGAGCCGCGCGCCGAGCTTACGGTCGAACCGGAGGAGCTTCTGGCCGGTTCGCTTGTCCACGCGTCGACCATAGCGCGGAGCGCGGCCGTCGACACTGCGTGTGAAGAAGTTGCCGGAGAGTTGTTACTCGGCCGGAGCTTCAGCGGCAGAGTCGTCGTCCGCCGGAGCTTCCTCCGCGGGAGCCTCGTCCAACGGCTCCTCAGCGGGAGCCTCAGCGACCGGCTCGTCGGCGGGAGCCTCTGCAACCGGCTCCTCAGCCGGAGCCTCGTCCGTCGGCTCCTCGGCGACCTCGGTCTCCGCGGCCTGCGCGTCGTCGGTGGCGACGACCTCGTCGACGACCGTCTCGTCCGCAACCTCCGGCTCCGCGACCTCTGTCTCCTCGACTGCCGGTTCCTCGGCGGTGGTGGCCGCATGCATCGTGTGGCCGGTGCCGTAGCGGCGCTCGCGCACGCGCGCCTTCTTGCCGACGCGATCGCGGAGGTAGTACAGCTTCGCGCGGTTGACGTCGCCGATCGCCTTGACCTCGATCTTCTCGATCTTCGGCGAGTGGAGCGGGAACGTCCGCTCGACGCCGACCCCCGACGAGATCTTCCGCACCGTGAACGTCTCGCGGACGCCCGAGCCCTGGCGCTTGATGACGATGCCGTCGAACACCTGGACGCGACGGCGCGTGCCCTCGATCACCTGGAAGTGAACGCGCACGGTGTCGCCGGCCTTGAAGAGCGGCACATTGCGCAGCTGAGCGCGCTCGATGTCCTGGATGACGTTGCTCATGGAAAGAGGGCCGGACGGCCGACGGAGAAGGGTAGCGGAGCCGGCGACTACTTGAAGCCGATGCGGTCGGGCGGCCAATACGTGAAGAACACCGTCCCGATCAGGTCGCTGCGCGGAACGGGTCCCCACTGGCGCGAGTCGCACGATTGCGAGCGGTTGTCGCCCATCATGAAGTAGTCCCCGTCGGGAACTTTCCAGTGTTGGCCGAAATGGCTCGCGTCGGCCGCCCGTGCCTCCACCGACGTGTATTGATCCGTGAGCTTGGTGTAGACGCTCCTGTTAGGACCGCGGATCCAGATGTTGCCCCTGCGGTCCTCCCTCACCGTCTCGCCGGGCAGGCCGATGATGCGCTTCACGAACGTCCCACCCTCGCCGCACGCATTTTGGGCGGCTTTCGGCGTGTTGAAGACGACGATGTCCCCACGCTTTGGACTCGCGAAGTCGAGGCAGATCCGGCAGGCGAGCACGCGATCGCTCGAGCCGCCGCGGCATCCCGCCCCCTCGCCCTTCGCGCAGTGGAGGGTCGGCTCCATCGACGACGACGGGATTCGGTACGGATTGACGACCCAGTGCTTGATCGCGAGCACGATGAGGATCGCGCCGGCGATCGTGAGAACCCAATCGAGCGTGACGCGTGCGCCGCGCGACAGGCCAGGAAAGAGCCGGCCGAGCGGATCGTGCGAACGGTGGGCCGGCGCCGCGGGAGCACCCGCCACGGCTTCGTGCGTCGGGAGCTCGCCGTAGGCCGGATATTCGGACGACGCCGCGAAGATCGGCCACTCCGGATAGTCGCCCCAGCCGTAGTCCCCGCCGTACGGGTCGAGCCGCGGTTCCGGCGGTTCGATCTCCGGCGGAACCTCGATCTGCGGATCGCCGAGCACCGGCCGCTCCTCGTCGTCCGGCTCCTGCTCAGACCACCAGTTGCTCACGCCTCGACCTCCACGACGTGATCGCGACGCCACGATTCGATCCGCGCATGATCGCCGGAGAGGAGCACGTCCGGGACGCTCCAGCCGCGGAACTCGGCCGGGCGCGTGTACTGCGGGTACTCGAGGCCACCGCCGAGCTCGGCCGAAAAGCTCTCGAGCTCCCCGGATCCTTCGGCAAGCGCGCCGGGCAGCCGCCGCGCAACGGCGTCGAGCAGGAGCATCGCCGGCAGGTCGCCGTTCGAGAGGACGTACGGTCCGACCGAGATCGCGTCCGTCGCGAGCTGCTCGACGATGCGCTCGTCGAAGCCTTCGAAGCGCGCGGAGAGAAGCGTGAGCGACTCCTCCGCGGCGAGCTCCTCGACGATCGCCTGCGTCAGCGGGCGACCTTTCGGCGTAAGCGCGATCACCGGGCCGCCGGCCGGAGCGCCGCCGTACGCCGCATCGAGCGCCGCCGCGACGACGTCGACGCGGAGCACCATCCCCGCTCCGCCGCCGTACGGCTCATCGTCCACCTGGCCCGCGCGGAGCGGCGTCGTGTCGCGGTAGTTGAAGAGGCGCAGCTCGAGCTCGGTGCCGAGGACGTTCGCGACAGGCACCTGCTCGGTGAGCCACGCGTACGCGTGCGGGACGAGGGTGAAGACGTCGATTCTCATTCGGGATCCGCGAAGCCTGAAGCGACGACGATCCGCCCACCCTCGACATCTACCGACCGCACGCAGGCTTCGACGAGCGGCAGGGACACGCCCGAGTCGAGCTCGAGCACGTCGTTTGCAGGGTACTGCAGCACTTCGCGGACACTTCCGAGCAAGCGTCCGTCCTCCTCCTGGACGCTGAGGCCGACGAGGTCGAACACGTAGAACTCGTCGTCGTCGAGCTGCGGGAGCGCGGTGCGCTCGACCGCGAGATCGGTGCCGCGCTCGACCGCGCGGTCGAGGCGGATCACCGGGCGTCCGCCCGAGCCGCGCATGGAGGAGACGACCGTCGCCGGCTTGCCTCCGGCGAGCACGACGGCACCGACAGCGAACGTGTCCCCTCGATCGCTCGGGCCGTCGACGAAGAACGCGCCGCGCACGCCGTGCGGCTTGCCGACGCGGCCGACCGTGACGAGGTCAGAGGCCAATGTCGGTGAAGTGTGCGACGGCTTCCTCGCGGGACGACTTGAGCTCAGCCCCGTCGTAGTGCGTGCGCCGCGGCTCGAGATCGAGGAGCCAGTACGCGCCGGGCTCCTCCTCGTACGGCATTCCGACACTGCCGGAGTTGACGATGCGCACGCCGGCGACGACACGTTCGAACTGCGTGTGCGTGTGCCCGCACACGACCGTTGCCACGCCGAGCCCCTCGAATAGCGGGACGAGCCGGTCGTCGGGTGTGCGCTCGGTGAAGATGTCGACGTCGTTGCGCGGCGAGGCGTGGCAGTAGAGGACGTCGCCGAGCGGCTGCGTCGGCGGCAGCGCGTGGAGGAACGCGATCTCGTCGTCGCTCAGCAGCGCGCGCGTCTCGTCGATCACCTCCTGCGGCACCATCGCCTCCTCGCCGCGCGTGAGCTCGCGATCGGCGTTCCCGCGCAGCCAAACGACGCGATCGCCGAGGCCGCGCAGGCGCGCGAGCACCTCGGACGGGTTCGCCCCGCCGGCGCAAATGTCCCCGCCGACGACGATCGTCGCGTCGTCGGGAACCTCGGCGAGCACTGCCTCGAGCGCGGCGAGGTTGCCGTGAATGTCGTAGAGCGTCGCGACGGGCGCCATCGCCGAGCTCAGTCGACGATCTCGAGCGCCAGCCTTCGCCCTGCCGCGACACCGCCGGCGCGGACGATCGTCCGCAGCGCGCGCGCCAGTCTCCCCTGCCGACCGATCACCTTGCCCACGTCGCCCTCGGCGACGATGAGCTCGAGCACGAGCGTGCCGTCCTCGTCCTCGTACTGCTCGACGCGCACCTCGGAGGGCTCGTCGACGAGCCGGCGCGCGAGCTCTGCGACGAGTTCGTCCATGCGTTACTTCGAGATGCCCTGGATCTTGAGGAGCTTCGCGACGGACGCCGTCGGCGTCGCGCCCTTGTCGAGCCACGCCTTTGCCTTCGCCTCGTCGATCTCGATGAGCGACGGCTCGTGCTGCGGGTTGTAGCGGCCGACGATCTCGAGGAACTTGCCGTCGCGCGGAGAGCGCGAATCGGCCGCAACGACGCGGTAGATCGGGTTCTTCTTCGAGCCGATCCGCGTCAATCTCAGTTTCACTGCCATTGGTTACCTCTTCGATTTCTTCTTTTTGCGCTTTGAGCTGGCCTTGCGGGTCGCGCTCGGGCGCGGACCGCCGCCCATGGTAGGCGCTGCGGCTCCCATTCCGGGCAGCGACGGCATTCTCCCCGAGCCCATCATCTTCATCATCTTCGCCATCTGCTTCCGCGACTCGATGAGCTGGTTGACCTGCTGCAGCGTCACGCCCGAGCCGGCAGCGATGCGCTCGCGCCGCGAGCCGTCGATGATGTGTGGGACGCGCCGCTCGTGCGGCGTCATCGAGAGGATCATCCCTTCGACGCGCTTCAGCTGGCTCTCGTCGACCTGGTCGAGCGCGGCCATCTGATTCCCGAGGCCCGGAATCATCTTGAGCACGCCCTGGAGCGGCCCCATCCGGCGCAGCATCTTGTAGCTCGAGAGGAAGTCGTCGAAGCTGAACTCGCCCTTCATCATGCGGCGCTCCATGTCCTCCGCCTCGTCCTTCTCGATCGCGGCCTCGGCGCGCTCGACGAGTGTGAGGACGTCGCCCATGCCAAGGATCCGCGACGCCATGCGGTCGGGGTGGAACCAGTCGAGGTCGGCGAGCTTCTCTCCCGTCGAGGCGAGCTTGATCGGCTTGCCGGTGACGGAACGGACGGAGAGCGCCGCACCGCCGCGCGCGTCGCCGTCGAGCTTCGTGAGGATGACGCCGTCGAAGTCGATCCGCTCCTGGAACGACGTCGCGACGTTCACGGCTTCCTGGCCGGTCATCGCGTCGAGGACGAGGAGGACGTTCGTCGGCTGCGCCTCGATGTGCACCGCCGCGAGCTCGTCCATGAGCGCCTCGTCGATGTGGAGGCGGCCGGCTGTGTCGAGGATGACGAGGTCGCGCCCGTCGGCCGTCGCGCGCGCGATGCCGTCGCGCACGGCCTTGACCGGGTCGGAGCGCTCGTCCGCGTAGACCGGCACGTCGAGCTCGCTGCCGAGCTGGATCAGCTGCTCGATCGCGGCCGGGCGCTGGAGGTCGGCGGCGACGAGCGCCGGCTTCTTCCCTTCTTCGCGCAGGAGCCGCGCGAGCTTCGCCGCGGCCGTCGTCTTGCCGGCGCCCTGGAGACCTGCGAGGAGGATCGTCGTCGGCGGCTTCTGCGCATACGCGAGGCGCGAGTCTGTCGAGCCGAGGAGCTCCGTCAGCTCGTCGTGGACGATCTTCACGACCTGCTGGCCGGGCGTCAAGCTCTTGCGGACGTCCTCCCCGAGCGCGCGCTCGCGCACGTGCGCGACGAAGTCCTTGATGACATCGAGGTTGACGTCGGCCTCGAGCAGCGCGAGCCGCACCTCGCGCATCGCGCGCGAGAGCGCCTCCTCGTCGATGACCCCGCGCCCGCGAAGGTCGCCGAGGGCGTTCTGGAGCTTGTCGCTGAGTGCGTCGAACATCCACGCCAGAGTACCCGGGTGGCTCCGCCTAGATCCTGAGATCGACCGTCTCGAGCTCTGGATCGCTCTTGAGTGCTTCGATCAGGTCGACCGAGCCGCTTACGCGAGTCGCCCACAGGTCGTAGTCGGTGTACACGAGCCAACTCTGGTCGGTCGGCCACATGTTGGTCGGCGAGCCGAAAACGTCGTCCTTGAGGTAAAGATCGAACACATCGCCGAGCTGTCCGCGGTAGAGGTGGCCGTCCCCCTCGTCCACGTCACTCGCCAGCGGGCAGTACCAGCAATAACACTCGGCCGCCCGGCCACGAGGCTCTTCGACTGCGAGGTGCTGAATTACCCGGAAGAGCTGTTCGACATCGAGCGAGCCTTCAGCAGGTGGCTCGATGTTCGCTGGCCAGCTTCGGAACGGGAACGAGCGGTGACAGGGGTGCTTCGCCGCCGCAAAGGGATCGATGTCCATGCGGTCACCGAGCTCCGACCAGAAAAGGCGACGCCACTCGGGGCCGGGACGGGACGACTTTCCTAGTCCGGATCCGCTGAGCACGAGATTCATCCCGTCGAGATCGAGGTCTCCGATCACATCCCGTTCCACGGCGCCGCTTTCGACCTCGATCTTTCGGACGTCGTCGTGCGTCAGCCCGCCCGGCAGCTCCGCGTTCTCATACATCGCGTGGGGGATCCAGGTGCTCGCCGGGAAACCGAGCGCCTCGAAACCCGTATAAACGGACGTATCCGGCGGAGTCGCCTCCCGGAGCCAGTCGAGTGCGTCGGTCTCGTGTATGCGCTCCATGACCTCAGCCCGCGACGAGCGCGCGGGCGTAGTCCTGCGGGTCGAACGGGCGGAGATCGTCGATTCCCTCCCCCACGCCGACGAGCTTCACCGGCAGGCCGAGCTCGTACACGATCGGGATCGCGACGCCGCCCTTCGCCGAGCCGTCGAGCTTCGTGAGGACGACGCCCGTGACGCCGGCCGCTTCGCCGAAGAGGCGCGCCTGCTGGAGGCCGTTCTGTCCCGTCGTCGCATCGACGACGAGGAGCGTCTCGTGCGGCGCTCCGTCGATGCGGTTGCCGATCACGCGGCGCACTTTCGCGAGCTCCTCCATGAGGTTCGTCTGCGTGTGGAGCCGGCCCGCGGTGTCGACGATGACGACGTCGCGGCCGCGCGCCGTCGCCGCCTCGATCGCGTCGTACGCGACGGCTGCCGGGTCACCGCCGCGTTCCGAGCCGACGAAGTCCGCTCCCGCCCGCTCGGCCCAGATCTCGAGCTGCTCCTCCGCGGCGGCGCGATACGTGTCGGCGGCGGCGACGAGGACGGAACGGCCGTGCTGCGTGAGCTTCGACGCGAGCTTGCCGATCGTCGTCGTCTTGCCCGTGCCGTTGACTCCGACAACGAGGATCACGGTCGGCGTGTGCGCGATGTCGAGCGTCGGCGGCTCGCCGAACAGCGACGCGACCTCGGTGGGCAGCTCGGTGAGGTCGCCACGCGCCTCGAGGCGCTGCACGAGCTCAGCGGTCGCACTGACGCCGACGTCGCCGGCGATGAGCGCCTCCTCGAGGCGCTCCCAGTCGAGATCGTCTCCCGCCTCGACCACCGCCGAAGCGATTTCACCGGTGAGCGCCCGGCGCGACTTCGAGAGCGAGTCACGGAGACGCGAGAAGAACCGTCCGCCCTGCTCCTCCGACTCTGGCTCGGCATCGGCTTCGCCCAGCAGTTCCCCCCAGCTCCGCGACATCGCCCCACCCTAGACAGCGGCGAGGGGCTCCGTCCGCGCGGAACCCGTCTCAAAGCGGGGTTCCGTTGGCCCTCCACGTTCGTTCGAACTCGGAGAGGCGTTCGAATTGGACGTTCGTGACGCCGGCGGCGGCGAGCGCGTCTTTGACTCGCTCGACGACGTAAACGCTGGCGCTGTCTTTCGGGGCGAACAGATCGCTTCCATCCCAGCTGTCGGGCCGAAAGTAGATTCCGCGCAGTCCTCGGCGTTCAGGGCCGCCCCCGAAATGGGGAGGCAGCGTGATGCGCTCGCTCAGGCGGTCATCAATCGGCCCGCACCGGCCGGTGACGGCTAGCCCCGCATATCCAGGCAGCTCTGCTCCGTCATCATCAATGACCATCACGGGGAAGGTTGTCCAGCCCGTGAACCCGTGCTCATCAAGAACGTCTTGGAGCTTCGCTGAGACAAGGTGCACGCTTGCATTTGTCGTGCCGATGAAGTCATGCGGAACGCGCCCTTCGGCGGGCACGAACTTGAGCGGGCGCGTCGGCCGAGCTTCGCCGCGAGCGAGCGCGAATGGGTTGTCGATGCGCTCGCGACATTTCAGCCGGAGGCCGCCGGATCGGTTCGCTCCAAGGGTTGCGCCCTCGTCCATCTTGAACGCAGCGTTGGAGTCGAGGTGATGGTTGGAGCTCACGTGTCCCTCTCAGCCGAAGCCCGTTCGCGGAGCGCCGCCTGGAGCGCGGCCGCTGCGGGGCCTGGCGTGAGCTCCTTCTCGTCGATCGCTCGCGCGGGCATGACCTCGCGGATGGACGAGGTGAGGAATGCCTCGTCGGCTGCGAGGAGGTGCTCGAGCGGGTAGCTGCCTTCCTCGACTGGATCGGGCGAAAGATCGAGCATCAGCGCGCGGGTCACGCCAGCGAGGATCGGCAGCTCGAGGGACGGAGTGAAGAGCCGGTCGCCCGTGCGCCACCAGATGTTCGCCGTTGGTGCTTCGAGGACGATTCCGTCGTCCGTGACGAGGAGCGCGTCGTCGGCGCCGCCTTCGATCGCGTCGTCCTGGGCGGTCATGTTCTCGGCATAGCTCGTCGACTTCGCGCGCGAGTGCGCCCCTCGCGACGCCCGGACGACCGTCAGTCGCAGGCCGCGGGCTCGCAGCTGTTCGAGCGTCGGGTCGATCGCGCTGCACGTGGAGACGAGGGTCGTTCCCGTCCAGAAGAAGCGGAGCGCGAGCTCGGACTCTCCCGCGGCGTCGATGATGAGAGCGGCGAGCTCGTGGCAGGCCGACGCGTCGGGCACGGGCAGCCGCATGCGCGCCGCGGATGCGCCGAGGCGGTCGAGATGCGCGTCAAGCAGGAAAGGTCGCCCGCAGTACACGCGGGTCGTCTCGAAGACCGCTCGCCCGCGCAGGAGTGCCTCGTCGGCCGCGCCGAAGACCGGCTCCGCCGGATCGACGAGGCCGCGGCCCGCGACGGCAACCGCGAGCAGGTTCATGCGACCGCCAGGAGAGGACGCGCCTTTACCCACGACTCCTCGATCTCGGCCTCCGGCTCGGAGTCCCACGTGATGCCGCCGCCGACCCAGAGGTGGATCGCGCCGTCGGCGATCGCGAACGTGCGGATCGTCAGCGCGAGGTCGAGGTCGCCGTTCGCGTAGATGCGGCCGAGCGCGCCCATCGAGGCGCCGCGGCCGACCGGCTCGAGCGCGGCGATCAGGTCGAGGGCCGCGCTTTTCGGGCAACCCGTCACCGACCCGCCCGGCAACACCGCCTCGAGTACCTCGGTCAGCCCGACGCCCGGACGCAGCTCGCCCTCGACGGTCGCGACCATGTGGGAAACGCCCGCCATCTGCCGCTCGACGAGCATCTCCGGCCAGCGGACGCTGCCGGGAACGCACACGCGTGAGAGGTCGTTCCGCTCGAGGTCGACGATCATCACGTGCTCGGCCGCGTCCTTCGCCGACTCGATCGGCACACCGGCCGGGCGCGTTCCCTTGATCGGGCACGTTCGAACGACGTTACCCCGCTTCTGGAGGAGCAGCTCGGGCGACGCGGAGACGATCGTCCACCCGTCCCCGCTGAGCGGCGCCGGCTCGAGCGGACGGAGCGGAGCGAGCGCGTCCGCGACCGCGAGCGGGTCGCCCTCGAACTCTGCCCATAGGTGCTGGACGAGGTTCACCTGGTAGACGTCGCCCTCGTAGATCGCCGCGCGCACGGTCTCGATCGCCGCCGCGTACTCGCCCGCGCTCCAGGTCGCGCTCCACTCGCCGGTGCGGAACGTGCCCTCCGCCTTCCGCGGCGGGTCGACCGAGTACGCGACCGCCGGCAGCCGGCACGGCTCCGGCCCGGTCGGCGCGCAGGCGCCATACGCGATGAAGACGCGCGCCACCTCAAACCGCTCCCGCGCCAGCGCCGGCTCGAGCTCGGCCAGCGACGCGAGCTCGACCGTCATCATCGCTAGGAGAGCTGCCAGACCTCGTCGCGGATGAGCGGGACGGCAGTCCCGTCCGCGAGCAGCACGTCGACCTCGAGCTCCGGGCCGCCGACCATGAAATCGGTGTGGATGAGGGAGACGTTCAGGCCCTCCGTCTCGCCGTCGACGACCTCGGAGATGCCCGCGCCGTACGCGATGTGGCACGTCGCGTTCTCGTCGAAGAGCGTGCTGAGGAACAGCGTTCCGGTCTGGCCGACGCGCGAGTCCTTCGTCACGAGCGCGAGCTCGCCGAGGTAGGGCGCCCGTTCGTCGGTCGCGACTTCGGCGCGAACCATCTCGGCGCCGGTCTCCGCCTCGACGTTTACGATCGCGCCGTTCTCGAACGTCAGCTCGAGGCCGCGGACGATCTGGCCGCCGAGCACGAGCGGCATGCTCGAGCGGATCGTGCCCTCGGCGCGGCGGCAGTCCGGCGTCGTGAACACCTCCTCCGTCGGCATGTTCGCGACGTACGGGATGCCGGCAGCGGTCGTGAACTCCGCGCCGTCCCAGCGGGCGTTCGGCAGCAGACCCACCGTGAGGTCGGTGCCCGGGCCGCGATAGTGGATCGCGTCGGGCTTCAGCGCGTTGATGCCGGCGGCGCGCACCTTGAGGTTGGCGACGTGCTCGTGCCAGGCGGCGACCGGATCGTCTTCGTCCAGCCGCATGCAGAACGCGACGTCCTGCCACAGCCGCTCGACGTCGGGCTCGCCGTAGATCTGCTCGGCCCAGCCCTCGTTCGGGAAGGAGACGATGCACCAGTTGAGGGCAGCGTCTCTGTACTGCTGGTTGCGGATCTCCGCGACTTCCTTCATGCGGGCACTGCCGACGCGCTCGCCGTCGAGATCCGCGAGCAGCTCGGGCTCCGGATCGCCGACGGTCGCGATCATCGCGTTGCCCGTGCCCTCGCGCGTGATCTCCTTCATCCACTCAGGCGTATGCGTCAGCGCCGAGTCCGGCCCGAGCTCGATCATCGCCCGCCGCACGTGGTTGTCGCCGTAGCGGACGTGGACGTACGACGCGCCCGCCTTGTACGCCTGTCGGGTGATGGCCCGCGCGAGCGGAATGTGATCGACCATCGTGACGAGGAACAGCTCCTGCCCCTCCTGCACGTTCGCGCCGACGCGCACCGCGAGCTCGGCGTAGCGCTCGAGCCGTTCGTCGTCTACTGGAGCTGCCACTGTTCCTCCCTGATGAGCGGCACGGCAGTGCCGTCTGCGAGCAGTGCGTCGACCTCGAGATCGGGGCCGCCGACCATGAAATCGACATGGATGTTGGAGACGTTCATGTTCTCGTCCGGCGCGCCGTCGAACGCGTTCGGCACCCCGAAGCCGTACGCGATGTGACACGTGGCGTTCTCGTCGAAGAGCGTGCTGTAGAAAAGCGTCCCCGTCTGGCCGACGCGCGACTCCTTCGTGACGAGCGCGAGCTCGCCGAGGCGGTCGGCATTCTCGATCGAGGCGAGCTGTCCGCGGACGACGTCGGCGCCCGATTCGGCGTCGGCCGAGACAATCCGTCCGCCCTCGAAGCGGAACTCGAGCCCGCTGATGAGCTGCCCGCCGAAGACGAGCGGCATCGTCGAGCGAATCGTCCCTTCGACGCGCGTCGGGTCGGGAGTCGTGAAGATCTCCTCGGTCGGCATATTCGCCACGTACTCGATTCCATCCGCCGTGTGGAAGCGAGCGCTTGCCCACTTCGCAGTCGGGAGCAGGCCGACGGTGAGGTCGGTGCCCGGCCCGCGGTAGTGGATCGCGTCGGGACGGAGCTCGGTCAGAGCGGCCGCGCGCGCGTCGAGCCGATCGAGGTGCTCGCGCCAGACCGCGACGGGATCGTCCTCGTCGAGCCGCATGCAGAACGCAACGAGCTCCCAGAGCCGCTCGACATCGGGCTCGCCGAGCACCTGCGTCGCCCAGCCCTCGGTCAGAGCGCCGACGGCGCACCAGTTGACGGTGCGCTCGGCCTGGCGCTTCCGGAAAAGCTCGGCCGCCTCGATCGGGATCGCCCGGCCGACTCGCTCCCCGTCGAGATCGCCCATGAGGTGAGGGTCGGGATCGCCGAGCGTGCCGAGCTGCGCCGTTCCGCCGCTCGAGTCGGCAAGCGTCTTGAGCCACTCCGGCGAGTACGTGAGCGCCGAGTCCGGGCCGAGCCCGATCATCGCGTGCCGCGCGTGTTGGTCGTCGTAGAGGAGGTTGACATAGCTCGCGCCCGCCCGGTACGCCTGCCGGGTGAGCGCGCGGAGGAGATCCACGTGCTCCACGAGCCCGTGGACGGTCACCTCCTGTCCCTCCTGGACGTTCGCGCCGATGCGGACGGCGAGCTCGGCGTACCGCTCGAGACGAGCGTCTACAGCTGCCACGTCTCCTCCCGGATGAGCGGGACGACAGTCCCGTCCGGCATGAGCGCATCGACCTCGAGCTCCGGCCCGCCGATCATGAAGTCGACGTGGATGTTGGAGACGTTCATGTTCTCGTCCGGCTCGCCGTCGAAGCAGTACTCGAGCCCGGCGCCGAACGCGATGTGGCACGTCGCGTTCTCGTCGAAGAGCGTGTTGTAGAACAGCGTCCCGGTCTGGCCGACCCGCGACTCGCCGGTGACGAGCGCGAGCTCGCCGAGGCGGTCGGCGTTCTCGACGCTCGCGATCTGCGAGCGGATGAGATCCGCGCCGGACTCGGCGTCGACGTTGACGACCCGCCCGTTCTCGAACGTCAGCTCGAGTCCGCGAATCAGCTGGCCGGAGAACGACAGCGGCATCGTCGAGCGCACAGTCCCTTCGGCGCGCCGCGGATCGGGAGTCGTGAAGATCTCCTCCGTCGGCATGTTCGCGACGTAGTAGATGCCGCCCGCCGTCTCGAAGCCGGCGCTCGCCCACTTGGCGCTCGGGAGCAGCCCGACCGTGAGATCGGTGCCGGGGCCGCGGTAGTGGAGCGCGTCGGGCTTCATCGCCGTGAGAGCCGACCCGCGCGCATCGAGGCGGGCAAGGTGCGCCTTCCACGCCGCGACGGGATCGTCCTCGTCGAGCCGGAAGCACTGTGCGACGAGATCCCAGAGGCGCTCGACGTCGGGCTCGCCGAGAACCTGCTGCGCCCAGCCGGCGTTCGGAGCGCCGACGCCGCACCAGTTGACGGTGTTGTCGCGGTGCTGCTGCCGGCGAATCTTCGCGACCTCGACCGGCATCGCCCGCCCGACGCGGTCGCCGTCGAGATCGGCGAGGAGCTCCGGCTCGGGGTTCCCGGTCGTCGCGAGCATCGCGTTCCCGTCCATCTCGCGGGTCTGCTGCTGCAGCCACTCCGGCGAGTAGGTCAGCGCCGAGTCAGGCCCGAGCTCGATCATCGCGTGCCGGACGTGCGCGTCGTCGTAGCGGACGTTCACGTACGACGCGCCCGCGCGGTAGCACTGCCGCGTCAGCGCGCGCGCGACGTCGGCGTGCGCCGGGATCGTGGAGAGAAAGACCTGCTGGCCCTCCTGCACGTTCGCCCCCACCCGCACCGCGAGCTCGGCATACGCATCGAGCAGCTCGTCGCTTACGCCAGCTGCCATGCCTCGTCCCTGATGACGGGCACGGCGGTTCCATCGGCGAGGATTGCGTCGATCTCGAGCTCGGGGCCGCCGACCATGAAGTCGACGTGCGTCTGCGCGACGTTGACGCCCTCGGCCGGCGGCTCGCCGTCGAAGACGAACGGGAAGCCGAAGCCGTAGGCGATGTGACACGTCGCGTTCTCGTCGAAGAGCGTGTCGTAGAAGAGCGTGTCGGACTGGCCGACGCGCGAGTCGCCGGTGACGAGCGCGAGCTCGCCGAGGCGATCGGCGTTCTCGATCTGCGCCATCTGGCCACGGATGAGATCCGCACCGGTCTCAGCTTCGACGTTGACGATGCGGCCGTCCTTGAACGTGAACTCGAGGCCGCGGACGATCTGGCCGGCGAGCACGAGCGGCAACGTCGAACGGATCGTCCCCTCGGCGCGGCGGCAGTCGGGCGTCGTGAAGACCTCCTCGGTCGGCATGTTCGCGACGTACTCGATGCCGGTCTTCGTGAATCCCGAGCCGGAATACCAGCGCGCGCCAGGGAGCAGGCCCACGGTGAGGTCGGTGCCAGGCCCGCGGTAGCGGAGTGCATCGGGCTTGAGCTCGTCGAGTTGCGTGCCGCGCTCGCGCAGCCGCGCGAGGTGCTCGCGCCAGGCGGCGACAGGGTCGGGCTCGTCGAGGCGCATGCAGAACGCGACCTTCTCCCACAGCTTCTCGAGATCGGGCTCGCCGAAGACCTGCTTCGCCCACGCCCCGGTCGGCGCGCCGACGCCGGTCCACGCGACGCTGTTCTCGCCGACCTGCTGCATGCGGATCTGGAAGATCTCGAGCGGAACGGCGCGCGCGACGCGCTCGCCGTCGAGGTCGCCGAGCAGCTCGGGCTCGGGATCGCCGGTCGTGGCGATCATCGCGTTGCCGTCCATCGAGCGGAAGAACTCCTTCAACCACTCCGGCGCGTACGTGAGCGCCTCGTCGGGGCCGAGCTCGATCATCGCCTTGCGGACGTGCGAGTCGCCGTACAGCATGTGCACGTACGAGGCGCCCGCCTTGTACGACGCGCGTGCGAGCGCGCGGGCGAGATCGACGTGCCCGACGTTCGGGAGGATGAACACCTCCTGGCCGGGCTGGACGTTCGCGCCCAGACCGACGACAAGCTCCGCGTACTTTTCGAGCCGTTCGTCAACAGCAGTCATGCGGTAATCAATACATGACCAGGCTCCGCTGCGACGCGGTCGAGCCACGCGCGCGTCGCCGGATACGCGTCGAGCGAGAAGCCGCCTTCGTCCGCGCAGTGCGTGTACGCGTACAGCGCGATGTCGGCGACGGTCATCGCGTCACCCGCGAGCCAGTCGCGTCCCTCGAGGCCGAGCTCGAGTGCAGCGAGCGCCTTGACCCCGCGCTTCGTGAGGTGCTCGCGCTGCGTCTCCCAGATCTCGGGGCGCGTCGAGTACGTCTTGAGGAAGCGCGCCACGGCGATCGCGGGCTCGTGGTCGTACTGCTCGAAGAACATCCACTGCAGCGCCTTCGCGCGGTCGTAGCGGTTCTCGGGCACGAAACGGGACCCCTCTCCGAGGTACCAGATGATCGCGTTGGACTCGGCAAGCGGACGGCCGTCGTCGAGGACGAGCGTCGGCGTGTTCCGCGTCGGGTTGAGCCCGGCGAGCTCTTCGCGCGGAAGGCTGCGGTCGATGACGTCGATCACGCGCAGCTCGAGCGGGATCCCGAGATGAGCGGCGAGGAGCCGCACCTTGTAACAGTTGCCCGAGATCGGGCTGTTGTAAAGGATCACGCGGCCCCTTTCCTAGAGGGATTGGCGACACGGCTGAGGACAACTTCGCCCGCATCCGTGGCGGCACGTGCTTCAACCAGTCCGGCGCTTCCCGACGTGAATCGCAGCGGGAGCTCGTGCGGTCCCAGCCAGCTCGTCAGCTCGTCCTCTGAACCGCTGATCGTCAGTTCCGAGAATTCGCCCGGAACACACGCGTGCCCCACGCGGTCGTGGATCGCTTGCCAACGCCCTAGCCGGTCTCCGTTGTTCGGGTAGTCGATGAAGAACGGGATCGCCGAGCGCCACTCGGTGTCCCTTCTTGATACGGAGCGCCAACCGCGCAACGTCCCGTCACCGTGCGGGATCGTGTAATCGAAAATCTCGCGATCGACGCGGAGGGACACTGCTTCGAGGTCATCCACGCGAACAGCCCAGGCGAGGAGTCCATAGCCGGCCGCTTCGCACGCGAGCGCGTCGCGGCCGCCTTTACTGCTTGCCTGCGCAGCCGCGCGATCCTCGATTTCGAGGATCTCGATGTAAGCGGGAGGTGCCAGCGGGATGGTGTACGCGCGCGTCCCGGCGAACGGCTGATACTGACCGCGCTCCCAGCCTAGGCCGTGCTGCTCGCGGAGCTCTTCCGCCGCCGCGGCGGCGTCAGGGGCAAGCAGGACGACGTGGTCGATTTCCACGGTCGCAGCATCTCACGCGACCGCCGGCGGGCTTCGACCTACGCAGCGCTGACGGCCTGCGCGTCCTCGCGTGGAAGCCGGCGTGAGACGATCTGCGAGACGCCGTCGCCGCCCATCGTCACGCCGTAGAGGACGTCGGCCGCTTCCATCGTCCGCTTCTGGTGCGTGATGACGACGAACTGCGCGCGGTCGGAGTAGCGGCGCAGGAGCTCGACGAAGCGGCCGATGTTCGCGTCGTCGAGCGCGGCCTCGACCTCGTCGAGGAGATAGAACGGGCACGGCCGCGCGAGGAAGAGCGCGAAGAGGAACGAGATCGCGCCGAGCGCCTTCTCGCCGCCGGACAGGAGCGAGAGCCGCTGCACCTTCTTGCCGACCGGCCTCAACTCGACCTCGACGCCTTGCTCCGCGCCTTCTTCGTCGTCCTCGGGATCGGTGAGCCGTAGCCGGCCTTCGCCGCCGGGGAAGAGCGTGCCGGCAACCTCGTGGAAGTGCTTCTGCACGGCGTCGAACGTCTCGTTGAAGCGCTTCTCGACGGTGTCGGCGAGCTCCTTGCTGAGCTTCTCGAGCTCGGCGAGGCTGTCTTCGAGGTCGGCGCGCTGCGCCGCGAGCTCTTCGAGACGCACCTTCTCGGCCTCGTACTCCTCCTTCGCGAGCGGATTGACCGCGCCGAGCGCCTCGCGGCGGCGCTCGAGGCGTTCGACCGTCGCGGCGAGTGCGTCGCGGTCGTCTCCGTCGGCCGCCTCGTCGGCGCCGGCCGCTTCGAGTCGGCGGCGCGCTTCGTCGGCTTCGGCGCCGAGGCGCGCGGCTTCGATCTCGACGTCGGATGCTGCGTCGATCACGGCGGTGAGCTCCTGGCGCAGCTCGACCTCGGCGGCGCCGAGCTTGCGGAGCTCCGCGCCGAGCGCGGCCGCCGCTCCGGTGTCGCCTTCGCTGAGCGGCGCTTCGAACCGCGCGACCGAGACGTCGAGCGCGCGCACGAGGCGCTCCGTCATCGCGATGACGCGGGCCGTGAGCGGATTCGCCTCGACCGCGTACGCGCTGTCGGGGATCTTCGCGTCGCGGCGCGCGGTCACCTCGTCGAGCTCGGCGGCGAGAGCGTGACGCCGTGCCTGCATCTCGAGGAGCAGGGCCTCGGCCGTCTCGCCGGCGAACCAGAGCTCGCCGCTCGCGGGGTCGTACCCGAAGCCTTCGATCGTGACGGCTGCGACCGGCGAGGCGAGCAGCTCGTCCTTCGGCACGACGGGAAGCTCGGCCTCCCGCTTGCCGACCACGACCGTGAGCGAGCCGAGCCCTCGGTCACGCGCGCGCTCGAGGAGCGCGAACGCGGCATGTGCGTCGTCGGCGACGAGCGCGGATGCGCGCTGGCGGAGCGACGCAACGACAGCGCGCTCCATCCCCGGCTCGACATCGAGGAGCGAGAACGCGATCCGCTCGCCTTCCTCGGCGAGCGCCCGCGCGGCCGGCGGCAGCCCTTCGCCCTCGGCAAGCGCGCGATCGAGCGCCTTGAGCCGTTCCTCGAGGAGACGTGCCTGCTCGGCAAGCGCCTCGCGCTCGCTCTTGACCCGCTCGTCGAGAACGCGGCGCGGCTGCTCGGCCGCGGCGCGCAGCCGCGTGAGCCGCGCCTCGGCCGACTCGCGCCGTAGCCCGAGCCGTTCGCCCGCGCTGCGCAAGCGATAGAGCGCCTGCAGCGCCTGCTCGCGCGCGCCCGCCGAGTCGGCGAGCTTCTCCTCCGCGGCGCGCCGCTCGGCGAGCACCTCGTCGAGTCGCGTCTGCACGCCTCTCTTCGCGGCGGCCGCCGTCGTGCGCCGCGCGTCGATCTCGTGGAGACGGACGTCGAGCGAGGCGAGATCGAGCTCGGCGATGCGCGCGTGCAAAGCGGCGATCTCGCCACGGAGCTTCTCGGCGCGCTCGGCAGCCGTCGCCTGCAGCGCGAGCGGCCGGAGCCGCTTCCGCACCTCGGCTTCGACGTCCCGCGCGCGCTCGACCTCGATCGCGACACGGGAGAGCTTCAGCTCGGCGCGATGGCGGCGCGCCTTGAAACGCCCGAGTCCGGCCGCCTCCTCGACGAGCGCACGCCGCTCGGCCGGACGCGACGCGAGGATCGCCTCGACCTTGCCCTGGCTGATGATCGAGTGCATTCCCTGCCCGAGCCCGAGGTCGGCGAGCAGCTCGACGAGATCGAGCCGACGGACCGGCGCCTTGTTCACGAGGTACTGGCCCTCGCCCCCGCGATGGAGGCGGCGCGCGACCGACAGCTCCTCGTAGTCGATCGGCAGCGTCCCGTCGGCGTTGTCGAAGAGGAGCTCGACCTCGCAGAAGTCGCTGCCGCCACGCGAGGCGCCGCCGGCGAAGAGGACGTCGTCGGGCTTCTCCGCGCGCAGCTCGCTCGGGCTCAGCGAGCCGGCGGCCCAGCGGATCGCGTCGGAGACGTTCGACTTGCCCGAGCCGTTCGGCCCGACGATGACGCCGACGCCCGGCTCGAGCCGAATCTCGACGGGCTCCGGGAAGGACTTGAAGCCACGCAGCTTTACCGCGCGAAGGTGCACGGAGGGAACCTAATAACGCCGACGGACGGCGCTAGGCCGCGGGGTCTTCGTCGTCTGCGCGGGCGAGCGGAGCGTCCTCGTCGGGCTGCTCCGGCTTGTCGTCGCAGAAGAGCTCGAGAATGCCGCGCCGTTCCAGCTCAGGCTCCTCGGCCGTGATGCGCCGCAGTCGCCGCTCGGAGTTCGTCAGTCGCCGCTCTGACATGCGCGGCAGAGTGCCACAGATCAGGCGTGCTTGCGTTCGCCCGTGACGAGGAGGTACTCGCGGTCGTCGATGAGCCGACCGTCCGACTGGACGTGGCGGCCCATGTGCTCGCGCGCCGCCACCTCGAACTCCGCCGCCTTCTCGGGCGGCAAGTTGTCGATCAGCATCCGCACAGGCCCGAAGTTCTTCGAGAACGTCTCCCACGACTCGTCGAGCGAATCGGCTTCGAACCGGGAGATGCGGCGCTCGATCGTGAGGTCGAAGCTGTCGTCGAGCAGCTCGTGAATGTGATCCTCCACACCCCACTGGAGCGGCGCGCCGGCGCCCTCGGGCGGCGGAGGCTGGTACCGGGCGAAGAACTTGAACATCTCTCCGAGCGAGCCTTCCGGCGTCCAGGCGGTGAAACCGAGCCGGCCACCCTCGCGAGTGACGCGCGCGAGCTCGGCCGCGGCGGCGGGATGGTCGGGCGCGAAGATCATCCCGAAGCACGACGCCACGACGTCGAAGCTCGCGTCGGGGACGTCGAGGTTCTCGGCGTCGCCGACCGAGTAGTGGATGTGGAAGCCGCCCGCGTCGGCGCGGCCTCGCGCGACGCCGATCAACCGCGGGGAGAGATCGATACCCGTGACATGGGCGCCGGCCTGCGCGGCGAGCTCGGCGACGTTTCCCGCGCCGCATCCGACGTCGAGGAACTCATCGCCCGGCTCGGGCGCGAGCGCCTCGACGAGCGCGGCGTGCGTGTCGGCGATCGCGTCGGCGACCACCTCGAAAGCTCCGGCCGACCAGACAGCTGCTGCGCGCTGCTTGAACTCGGTGAAATCCGGCATCGGCCGCGACCCTACGCCGTCGCCTCGACCTTTTCCAGTGCCTCGCGGGCGGCGTCTTGCTCCGCGTCTTTCTTCGTGCGTCCCTCCCCACGCCCGAGCTCTTCGCCGTCGACGACCGCAGCGCACGTGAAACGCCGGTCGTGCGCCGGGCCTTCGGTCGAGACCTCCGTGTAGAGCACGCGCCGGCCTGTCTGGGCGAGGAGCTCCTGAAGGTCGGACTTCGGATCGACGCGCGACGAGACCGCCGTCTCGATGTGCTCCGCGAACGCGCCGACGATCGCGGCCTCGATCGCGCCGAAGCCGTGCTCGAGGAAGAGCGCGCCGAGCGCCGCCTCGAGGATCGCGCCGACGACGCTCGGCGTGACCGCCAGGCGCTTCGCGTCGTCCGCGAACGCCTCGGGCGCCCGCGCGACCAGCCGCTCGCCGAGGCCGAGATCCTTCCCGACGACGGCGCACGTCGCGCGCGAGACGACGTGCGCCCGCGCCTTCGTGAGCCGCCCCTCTGGATAGTCGGGATACCGCGCGTAGAGCGCCGCGGCGACCGCGAGCTCGAGCACGCTGTCGCCGAGAAATTCGAGCCGTTCGTACGACTCCACGCGGTCGCCCGCCCACGAGGCGTGCGTGAAGACGCACTCCGCCAGCGCGGGCGGCAGTCCGTCGATCAGCTGCGCGAGCGCGTTACTGGTGACTGGTGACGTAGTCGACCGCCTGGCCGACAGTCGTGATCTTCTGCGCATCCTCGTCCGAGATCTTGATCCCGAACTGATCCTCGAGCTCCATGATCAGCTCGACGAGGTCAAGCGAGTCGGCGTCGAGATCCTCCTGGAAGGACGCGTCGTCGTTGATCTCGGCTTCGTCGATGCCGAGCTGCTCGGTAAGGACTTCTTTGACCTTCTCGGAGACTTCCTCGCGCGACGCTGCCATGTGACCTCTTTTTTGAGTTGGGGAGCCGGAAAGCGCGCCGATCATACAGGGTCGGCGTGGACGGACAAGCGTGCACCGAGCCGACCGACGACATCGTGCTCGACGCCGCGCGCCGCGAGACGGATCGCATTGGCGATCGCGGTCGACGACGAGTTGCCGTGCGCGATGACGACGAGGCCCCTCAGGCCGAGGAGGTACGCGCCGCCGTACGTGTCCGGATCGAGCCGCGCGCGAAGCCGCCGCGCCGCCGGACGGATCAGCAGCCCGCCGAGCTTCGTCGTCGTCGACGCCTCGATCTCGGAGCGCAGGCCGCCGAGCACGGAGCGAATCGTTCCCTCGACGGTCTTGAGCGCGACGTTGCCGGTGAAGCCGTCCGTCACGAGGACGTCGGCGGCGCCTTCGAGGATGTCGCGACCCTCGGCGTTGCCCGCAAAGTTGAGGTCGGAAGCGGCGAGCAGCGCGTGCGTCTCGAGCGCGAGCTGGTTGCCCTTCTCCGCCTCCTCGCCGATCGAGAGGAGGCGAACCGTGGGCTTTGCGATGTCGAGGATCTCCTCGCAGAAGACGGCGCCCATCGTCGCGAACTGGAGGAGGTGCTCCGGCCGGCAGTCGGCGTTCGCTCCGGCGTCGACGAGGACGCACGGGCCGTTCTTCGCGGGGATCGGGACGGCTATGGCGGGACGGCGCACGCCGGCGAGGCGACGGACATGGACGAGCCCTGCGGCGAGCATCGCGCCGGTGTTCCCCGGCGAGACGACAGCGGCCGCTTCGCCGTCGGCGACGGCTTTGACGGCGCGTACGAGCGAGCTGTCCTCCCGCGTGCGCAGCACGTCGGCCGGCTTCTCGTCCATCCCGACGACCTGCGTCGTCTCGACGAGCTCGAGGCCTTTCGTGTCGAGCCCCGCGGCGCCGAAGATGACGGGCTCGATCCCGTCGCCGCGCGCGGCAAGCGCGCCTTCGACCACGGCCTCGGGGCCGCGATCTCCTCCCATCGCGTCGACCGCAATCCGGCTCACGGCCGGGACTCTACGGAGCGTGGGTGTGGAACGGCACGACCTCGCGACCCTTATAGGTGCCGCAGGTCGGGCAGACGCGGTGCGGGCGCTTCGGCTGGTTGCACGTCGGGCAGACGTTGACCTTCGGCGCTTCGATCGCATGCGTCGCACGGCGCTTGTCGCGACGTGACTTGGAAGTTTTCCTCTTCGGAACGGCCATAGCGGCGGCCCACTATAGCCTGCGCCCGTGGAACTTCCGGAGATCCTCGACCTGTTCGACAAGCAGATGCGCCCGCGCGGAATCTTCGAGGGCGACGGCTACACGATGGTCTTCCGCCCGCCGGACGACGGCGACGTCGAGGGCCTGATCGAGAAGCTCAATTCCTACGACGGCTATCGCGAGTGGAAGTACTACGAGCACGACGGCCCGGAGCTGCGGGAACGGCTCGTCGCGGCGGGTCTCGTGCCGGACGCCGAGGAGACCGTCGTCGTCGCAGAAGCAGCGTCACTCGATCCGGCACCCGCGGACGTCGACCTCCGCCTGGCGACCGACGACTTCCTCGATCTCGCCCACGGAGTCTTCGGCGGAAGGCGACGCGAGCTCGAGCCGCAGTCGGTTGCCGTAGTCGCGTACGTCGACGGAAAGCCGGTCTCCGGCGGACGAATCGACTTCGGCGAGAACACGGATTTCGCCGGCATGTTCGGAGGAGTCACGCTGCCCGAGTACCGCGGCCGCGGGCTGTACCGGGCGACGGTGGCGAAGCGCGCCGAGCTCGCCCGCGAGCGCGGCTACCGCTTGCTCTTCGTCGACGCGCTCCCGACGAGCCGGCCGATCCTCGAGCGGCTCGGCTTCGTGCGGCTCACGGCGACGACGCCGTTCACTCCTCCCGAAGCTCGCTGAGCGCGGCCCAGCGCGGATCGACCCTCTCCTCGACGTGCTCGTGCGGCTCGACGTTCAAGTCCTTGCCGCAGACGGGACAGAGCCCGGCGCAATCGGGGTCGTGGAGGATCTTGTCGGGCAGCGCGAGCACGACCGAGTCGTGCGCCCACGCGGAGAGGTCGACCACGTCGTCGACGAGGTACTCCGTGCGGTCATCGTCGCTCTCCGGCCTCGCCGCGCCGTACTCGCGGAGGCGGAGCGAGAGCGGCAACTCGGCGTCGGCGAGGCAGCGAAAGCACGGCCCGTGGAGCGTGAGATCGAACGCGAGCTCGAGCACGGTGCCGCTCGACGCGCGCGTCACGGCGAGGTCGGCGGGCACGGGATTCGGCTCCGCGACGTACTCCTGCCCGGCGAGCAGGAGCGGCGCGAGCTCGATCTCGACCCGCTCCCGAACCTGATCGCCCGAGCGAAGCCGGAGCCTGTGGAGGTCAAACGTGGTCACAAGGCCACCGTAGCGCGGGCGATTAAGCGCTACTTAGAGCGGTCGACGATCGACTGCGCGATGGATCGAGCGGTCGGCCCGTGTGGATCGCGCTCGACAACCGAGATCGTGAGGCCATTGAGTTGGAACTCGATGTATGCGGCGGTCCCTACTGTGTCGTTCGGGTCTTGGGGAAGCAGAAGCGCCGGAATTCCACTCAGATAGACGACGCTTCCGCGCTGCCCGACCGAGGCCTGGTACTCCGCGAGGGGATTCGAATATCCGCCGAGTGAATAGCGGATCTGCACGCGGTAACCAACCGGATCGCCAGAATCGGACGGGCCAGTCGCGCCGGTTGTTCCGACGGTGCCGGTCGCGAGGAACTTGATCGTGATCTCACACGTCTTGCCCCACGGGCCGGGACAGTTCTTCGTGACGGACCCGACATCAGAAGGCCCGATGAGCGGCGTGTCCGGAAGGACAACGGGAGCTCCGAGTGCCGCTGATGCGTCCGCCAACGAAATCGGGACGTAACACGCCAAGGCGCCGGGACCGGTTGGGCCAACGCATCCCGTCGCACCCTGGGCTCCTTGGGGATTGAAAGCGTTGGTACCGGCCGCCCGACCGGAGTTGTGTCCGTTGAATACGAAGAGCCCGGCCAGTGCGGCCGCGATGACCGCGACTACCGCAAATGCGACGCCGAGCCGACGGCTCGAAACGCGGCGCGGAAAGCGGTCGGGGACGTCAAGCGGCGTTAGGTCGTCCGCGCCAACCGGATTCGCCTTCGCCAGCAGTGCCATCGCATCGTTTTCGTTCATTCACTTACTGACTGTCCGGCGGCGGGCTCTTCTTTCGCGAGTTGCTCCTCGAGGCGCTTGCGGGCTCGGTGGAGGCGGATCGCTGCCGCGTTCTCCGTGCAACCAAGCGCGACGGCGAGCTCTGCTCCCGTCAGGCCTTCCCACGCGGCGAGGCGGAGGATCTCCTGGTCGTCTCGGCGGAGCTGCTTCAGGGCGGCGACTACCTCCGGAAGGTCGGAGCGTTCCTCGCCCGCAGGCGCCGGGAGGTCGCGCAGCCTCGAGCGCAGAGCCGCGAGCCGCCGCAGGGAGCGTCGCTGGTTCGCGAGCACTCGCGCTGCGATTGCGTAGAGCCACGGGAGCTCGAACTCCGCCGACGGCTTGTCAGCCCACCGCCTCCACGCGACTGCGAACGTCGAGGAGACGACGTCTTCCGCGTCCGTTCGCTGCTCACAGCGACGCAGCGCGTACGCAAGGACGTGCCGGTTGTAGTCGGCCCACAGGCGTCGAAAGTCCTCCTCCACGGGCCTCACTCTGAACCACTGTCCGGTTCAGAGAGAAGCTTTCACGCCTCAGCGCGGGGGAACGGCGGGCGCGACTGCGGGCCGCGGCGCGACCGGCACGGACTGGCGCCGCTCGCGCGGCTTCCGCGCGATCACGAGCATCCCGACCGACGCGAGGATGACGGCGCCCGCTGCAATCTCCCGGCCGCCCACCGCTTCGCCGGCGAAGAGCCAGCCGAGGACGACCGCAATCGCCGGGTTGGCGTACGCGTACGTCGAGACGACGACGCTCGGCGTGCCGCTCTGGAGGAGCCAGCTGTACGCCGTGTACGCGCCGATCGATCCGACGACGATGAGGTACGCGAACGCGCCGAGCGAGCCCGCCGAGATCGCGCTCGGATGCACCTGCGACAACTCTCCCCGCGCGACTCCAGCGACCGCGAGCAGCGAGGCTCCGCACAGCATTTGCATCGCCGTGGAGAGCGCCGAGACGCGCGGCAGCGGAGCGACGCGCGCATACGCCGAGCCCGCCGACCAGGCAACCGCGCCGGCGAGGATCACCGCAGCGCCGAGCGGGTCGATGTTCGCGCTCGGGCCGACGAGCAGCGCGACGCCGAGAAGCCCGGTCGCGATCCCCGCGATCGCGCCGAGCGACAGCCGCACGCCGAAGACCGTGCGGTCGAGCAGCGCGGTGAAGAGCGGCACGCTCGCGACGAGCAGAGCAGTGAGCCCGGAGGCGACTCGCTGCTCTGCCCACGCGACAGCGCCGGTCTCGATGAAGAGGAGGAGTGCACCGACGATCGCGGCTGCGATCCACTCCCTCCGCCCGAGCTTTGCCCGCCGGACGTCACCGCGCCACGCCGACCACGCGAAGAGGATCGCGCCGGCCAGGCCGAAGCGCACCGCGAGCATGAGCAGCGGCGGCAAGGTCCGGTCGGCGACGGCGATCGCGAGGTACGTCGATCCCCATACGACATAGACGGTGGCGAGTGCGATGGCGACCTTGGTGCGCATGACTCCACCGTGCCTGTCGCGCACGATCAGCACAAATCGCGTTATCGTTCATAACGATCATGAGTGCTAATGATTGGCTGGGCGTCGAATTGCGCCATCTCGCGGCGTTGGAAGCCGTCGTCCGGACACGCTCGTTCGGCGCGGCTGCGCGCGAGCTCGGCTACACGCAGTCGGCGGTGAGCCAGCAGATCGCGCAGCTCGAGCGGGTGGTCGGGCAGAAGCTCTTCGACCGTCCGGGCGGGCCGCGGCGCGTGGAACCGACCGAGGCGGGGCTCCTACTGCTCCGCCACGCCGACGCGATCGTCGCACGGCTCGACGCGGCGCGCGCCGACATGGCCGCGCTCGCCGAAGGCGCCGGCGGCACGTTGCGCGTCGGCGTCTTCCAGAGCGTCGGTGCGAACCTCCTCCCCGCGCTCGTGCGCCGCTTCCGCGCGCAGTGGCCGCGCGTCGGCGTCCGCGTGCGCGAGGAGAACGACTCGACGGAGCTCATGCACCTGCTCGAGCACGGCGAGCTCGACCTCGCCTTCGCGGAGCTCCCGCTGCCCGACGGCCCGTTCGAGTGGGCAGAGCTGTTCCAAGATCCGTACGTCTTGTTGGTGTCCGCGAAATCCGACCTGGCGACCCTCGACGCCGCGCCGTCGCTCCGCGAGGTCGGGAAGCTACCGCTGCTCGGCCGGCGCTCGACCGACGAGCCGGAGCGCCATCTCGCGGGACGCGTCCCCGACCTCGACGTCGTCTTCCGCACCGACGACAACGGCACGCTGCAAGCGCTCGTCGCGGAAGGCCTCGGCGTCGCGATCGAGCCGCGCCTCGTGGTCGACCAGAAGGATCGCGCCGTAAAGATGCTCCCGTTCGGGACGCGCATCCCGCCGCGCACTATCGTCCTCGCATGGCATCGCGACCGCTACCGCTCACAAGCAGCGCAGGCGTTCGTCGAGTTGGCGCGGGAGCTCGCCTCGTAACGCTCCTAGCCGTCGCCGCGCTCGCGGGCTGTGGCGGCGGAGGATCGAGGTCTCACGACGGCGCGAACGGTCATCTCCACGGGACGGTCACGCGCGGCCCGACCACCCCGGTCTGCCGGACGGGAACACCGTGCTCCGGGCCGGCGAGCGGGCAGCGACTCGTCTTCAAGAGCGGCAGCGGCTCGACGAGCGTCGTCGCCGCGAAGGACGGCAGCTACTCGGTGTCGCTTCCTCCGGGCCTCTACGCCGTTGCGGTCCTCCCGCTGCAGATCGGGCACATCGTGCCGAGCACCGTGCGCGTCGTTGCCGGGAAGACCCGCAACGTCGACTTCCAGATCGATACGGGAATGCGTTAATCCGTCGCATGCCGTTGAGAGCGACCCTCGTTCTCGCGATCGCCCTCCTCGCGGGTTGCGGCGGCGGAAGCACGACTCCTAGCGCCCAGAAGGGCCGCCTGCACGGGACTGTCATGCGTGGCCCGACCTCACCGGTGTGCCGGCCTACGAGCCCGTGCCTGGAGGCGGCGAGCGGTGCGCGGCTCGTCTTCAAGGCATACGGCGGCGGCACAACGAGCGTCGTCGTGGCGAAGGACGGCAGCTATTCGGCGTCGCTCGCGCCGGCCACGTACGCGGTCAGCGTCGCGCAGCAGCCACCGGTCGGGCGCGCGATCGACCCGAGATTGGTCGAGGTCACCGCCGGCGAGCGCGGTCGCGTCGACTTCGTGATCGATACCGGGATTCGCTAGCGCTTAGTAACCGGCGTTGTCGTCGGCGAAGTCGCCGTTCGCCGGGCCGCCGAGGCCTGCGACGACGGACTCCTGCGAGCGCTCGTGCAGCCGCTCGCGACCGCGGCGCACTGCGACGAGGAAGCGCTCGAGGTTGACTTCGAGTGAGGCGAGCTGGTTGTCGGCCCAGTCCTCCATCTCCATCTTCATCTCGTGGGCGCTGCGGCGAGCGTCCTGGACGATCTCGTCGGCCTGCCGCTCGGCGATCTTGACGATCTCCGTCTGCGACGCCTCGCGCACGGCCTGCTCGCGCGCCTCGGCGAGGAGCCGGTCGACCTCGCGCTTCGCCTCGGCGAGCATCTCCTGGCGCTCTTTGACGATCCAGCGCGCCTGCTTGATCTCTTCCGGGATCGTCGCCCGCATCTGGTCGATGATGTCGTAGATCTCCTCACGATCGACGCGAACCTGGTCGGTGAGGGGGACGGCCTTCGCGTTGTGCACGAGGTCGTCGAGCTTGTCGATCAGAACGAGTACGTCCATCGGTCGAGAAGTCTAACGCCGTGCGAGGATGGTTCGCACATGGCGTGGGAGCCGACGGACACGATTGCGGCGCTCGACGAGCTCGACGAGCTCGTGCGGCGGGCGGGAACGGTTCCGCTGACGGAGCAGGTTCGGCTCGACCCCGCACGGCTCGACGCGGTCATCGAGCGGCTTCGAGCCGCGGTGAGCGGTGGGCCTCTCGAGCTGTCCTACGCGCTCGACCAACTCGCTGAGCTCGCCCGCGGCGCCAAGGCGATCCCGTTGACCAACGAGGTTCGCGTCGAACGCGAGGAGCTGTACGACAAGCTCGACCGCATGCGCGCCGCGTGCGCGAGGCCGAGCAGGGAGCACCTTCCGCCCGCCGTCGCGGCAGCCCTCGGCGCCTTCGACGAGCTCCTCGAGAACGCGAAGCTCGTGCCGCTGACGATGCAGGTGCGGCTCGACCGCGCCAAGACGCTCGAGCTGCTCGACCGGCTCCGAGCAGCTCGGCAAGAACCGTCACCAGACGCGGCCGCAGCGCTCGCCGAGCTTGACGTCCTCGTTCACAACGCAAAGTCGATCCCGCTTACGAAGGACATCCGGGTCTCGATCGTCGAGCTGTCCGAGCTGCTCGACCGGATCGGAACCGCCTAGACCTCAGCGCGGGCGAGCAGCCACTCGTGCACCTCGGGAATCCGCGCGTAGAGGCTGAGATGGCCGTCGTCTTCGAGGATGCGGGCGTCGACGCCGGGGATGCGGCGCGCGAGCCAGCGGCCGTGCTCTACCGGGACGAAAGCGTCCTGGACACCGTGCAGAAGCAGGACCGGGACGCGGATCGCGGCGAGGTCGAAGCCCCAGTCGCGGACGAAGGCGATGTCGTCGTCGAGCCAGCCGTCGACCCCGCCGCCGATCGACTCCGCGAAGCTCTGGCCGAGGAACTCCTGCAACTGCGGGAGGATCGCCTGGTCGGGAGCCGAGAGCAGCGTCTCGAAGCCGCTGTCATGGCCGCCGAGCATCGCGGCCGCCTCCTGCTCGAGCAGCGGACGCAGGACGTCCTCGCCGTCGAGCGCCGCATTGAACTCGACGACGTTCCCCTCGCCCATGCCGTCGAGCCAGTCGAGGCCTTCAGCGCCGTATGGCGTCGGACCGCCGAGCGCGGCGGCCGCGACGACGCGATCCGGAAGGAGCGCGGCGCACGCGAGCGCGTGCGGTGCGCCGCCGGAGATTCCCCACGTCGCGAACTCGTCGATCCCGCGCTCGTCGGCAAAACGCGCGACCGCTTCCGCGACCCACGCGACATCGCGGCCCTCGGCGCGCGGCGTGTCGCCGTAGCCGGCGCGCTCGAAACCGACGAGGTCACATCCGCGCTGCTTCGCGTCCTCGATCCACCACGGATGGAGCAGCCCGCTCGCCGGCGTGCCGGTGTGGACGATGACGGTCGTCACTCGTTCGGCCGTTCCGGCGTCCCTGGGCGGCCGTCGGGGAAAAGCTCTGCGAGGCGGTGTGCGACCGGTGCGGGCACGAGCGCGGAGACGTCACCGCCGAACGCCGCGATCTCCTTCACGCCGCTCGACGAGACGAAGCTCACCTGCGGGCTCGCCATGACGTAGACCGTCTCGATCTCGGGCGCGAGCGTCCGGTTGAGCTGGTTCATCTGGAACTCCCACTCGAAGTCGGAGATGACGCGGAGCCCCTTGACGATCGCCTTCGCATCCCACTTGTGCGCGAACTCGACGACGAGCTCGCGAAAGACGTCGATCTCGATGTTCGCCTGCCCGGCGAGCGCGCCGCGCAGGAACTCGACGCGTTCCTCGACCGAGAACATCGGCTCCTTGTGGCGCGGCGCGTTGACGACGCCGACGACAACGCGGTCGAAGATCCCGGCCGCGCGCGTGAGCACGTCCACGTGGCCGTTCGTGACCGGGTCGTACGTGCCCGGCGCAATCGCCGTAATCACTGTTTCTCCGCTCCGGCCCCGTACATGCCGGGGCCTCCGCTATTTGCCGGCTCCGTCGAGCCTACGCCGGTGGCCGCCTCGAAGATCGTCACGCGCGAGTTGCCGTACTTCCGCGAGGTGCGGACGGGAAGCGGCAGGTCCGGCTCGCTCCGCACGTCGGTCTCGAAGACGACAACGCCGTCCGGCGCGAGGAGCGCGGGAAGATGGCGAGCGAGGCGTGGCTGGATGTCATCGAGCATGCCGTAGGGAGGGTCGACCAGCACGAGATCGTACTTCGCGCCCGCGGTCGTCTCCTGCGCGAGCGTGAAGAGCGCGTCACCACGGACGACGCGCGCGCCGGTGAGCCGCAGTTTCTCGAGGTTCCGCTCGATCGCGCGGACCGCCTCGCGTTCCGAGTCGACGAAGACGGCGGACGCCGCGCCGCGTGAGAGCGCCTCGATCCCAAGCGCGCCCGAGCCGGCGAAGAGATCGAGCACCTTCGCGCCGTCGAGCGGGCCGACGAGGTTGAAGATGTTCTCGCGAACGCGGTCCGACGTCGGTCGCGTGTCGGTGCCGCGCGGCGCGACGAGCGTGTGCCCTTTCCGGCTGCCGGCGATGACGCGCATGGGAGGATGGTCGCATGGCGACGTTCTCCCTCGTTCACGGTGCGTGGGGGCTCGGCTTGCAGTGGGATCTCGTGCCTGCCGAGCTCGAGGCGCGCGGCCACACGGTGCACACGCCTGACATGCCATGCGAGGACGTCGACGCCGGAGTCGAGCAGTACGCTGCGGCTGTTCCGGCGGCCGACATCGTCGTCGGGCACTCTCTCGGCGGCTACACGATCCCCTTCGTCGCGGCCCGAACGCACGTCTTCCTCACCGCCGGCGTTGCCGGCGTGGAAGGAGACGCCCTGACCTCCGAGTTCGGCGCCGGGCAGGCGACCGACGATGTCGGCCGCTCGTACTACCCGGATCCGGGCGCGGCGGCCACCGAGCTCCAGTATCCGCCGGAGCACGCGGAGCTCGCGTCGAAACTCCGCCATCAGGCTCCCCTCCACCGGAAGTCCGCGCCAGTCGAGAATCCTGTCTACATCGTCTGCGCTCGGGACGCCGTGATCCGCCCAGAGTGGCAGCGTTACGCGGCGCGGGACTTCCTCGGCGTGGAGCCGATCGAGCTCGACGCCGGACACATGCCGATGCTCGAACGGCCGCGCGAGCTCGCGGAGATCCTCGACGCGCTCGCCTAGGCGAGCGTCTCGCGCTCGACCTCGGCGAAGAGCGCGTCCGCGGTGTCCCGGAGCGGACCGGCGGCGATCTGCGGCGCCTCGGCGCGTGCGCGTTCGAGCAGCGCGCGGTCGCGGCGGATGTGCGCAAAGCGGAGGTCGGAGAGGCCGGACTGCCGCGTCCCGAGCAGCGTGCCGCCGCCGCGTAGGTCGAGGTCGACCTCGGCGAGCTCGAATCCGTCGCTCGTATCGACGAGTGCCTGCAGTCGCGCTTGCGCCGACTCGGTCAGCTCCTCCTTCGCGCGCGAGACGAGAACGCAGTACGACTGCTCGGCGCCACGCCCGACGCGGCCGCGCAGCTGGTGGAGCTGCGCGAGGCCGAAGCGGTCGGCCTCCTGGACGATCATCACCGTCGCGTTCGGGACGTCGACTCCGACCTCGATCACCGTCGTCGCGACGAGGACGTCGAGCTCGCGCGCCTTGAAGCTCGCCATGAGCTCGCGGCGTTCGGGCGTCTTGAGGCGGCCGTGCACGCAGCCAACACGGAAATCCTTGAGCTCCGCCCGGCGCAGGCGCTCGGCCTCCGCCTCGGCGGCGCGCGCGAGCGACGTCTCGGACAGCTCGATGAGCGGACACACGACGTACGCCTGCCGTCCCTCGCCGAGGAGCCGCGTGAGGCGTGTGTACGCCTCCGACGCGCGCTCCTCCGTGATCCAGCTCGTGATCACCGGCTTGCGCGAGGCTGGCGGCTTCTTGATCTCGGACACCGCGAGGTCGCCGTAGACCGTGAGCGCGAGCGTGCGCGGGATCGGCGTCGCGGTCATGTGGAGGACGTGGGGTGCGCGGTCGCCCGAGATGGCTGAGCGTTGCTCGACGCCGAAGCGGTGCTGCTCGTCGACGACGGCGACTGCGAGATCGCGGAGCTCGACTCCCCTCTGGATGAGCGCGTGCGTGCCGACGACGACGTCGGCGTTGAGCGCCTGCTCCCGTTCGGCTTTCTTCGACGAGCTCGTGAGGAGCGCGCACGTCACGCCGAGCTCGAGGCAGAGGTCGGCGATCGTGAGGAAGTGCTGCTCGGCCAGCGTCTCGGTCGGCGCCATGAGCGCTCCCTGGCGACCGTTCTCGACCGCGCGGAGCAGCGCGTAGAGCGCGACGACGGTCTTGCCCGAGCCGACGTCGCCCTGGAGGAGCCGCTGCATCGGCGTCGTGCGCTCGAGGTCGCCGTCGATCTCGCGGATCGCCTGCTCCTGGTACGGCGTGAGCGCGAAGGGCAGCGCCTCGCGATAGCGGCGGATCAGGTCGCCCGGCGCGCCGAGGCCCGGCGCGAGTGTCCGCTCACGCTCCTCGACGCGGCGCGCGATCCCGATCTGGAGGACGAGCAACTCCTCGAAGGCGAGACGGGCGCGAGCGCGTTCCGCCTCGGCGAGGTCGCGCGGCCGGTGCACGGCGGCGAGCGCGTCTCGCTTGAGCGCGAGCCCCTCGCGCTCGCGCAGCTCCGCTGGCAGCGGATCGGAAACGTTCGTCGCGAGCGGTAGCGCGAGGTCGACGACGCGGCGCACGCTCGTCGCGGCGATCTCCTCCGCCGCGGGATACACAGGCGCGAAGTCGGCGGTCGCGCGCGTCTCGCCGAGGTCGTACGAGCGCGGCTCGAACCCGAAGCGCCCGAGC
>DASXLJ010000017.1:0-43654 GCA_036496305.1 Gaiellaceae bacterium
TGCGAACGGCAACAGCGAGACCACGGGTGGCTCGACGGTGACGATCACGAGGCAGTCCGGTACGGGCTCGATCGGTTCGGTCACCGACAACGGCAACGGCACGTACACCGCCACCGTGACTTCTCCGACGGCGATCGGTTCCGGCGTGTTCGTTGCGACTCTTGGCGGTAACCCGGTGAAGTCCGGGACGGGCTCGCAGACGACCTCGACGATCACGTACGTCCCAGGCCCCGCGGACGCGACGCAGTCGACGTTGACGCCGACGTCCTCGTCGATCACGGCGAACGGCACGGCGACGCAGGTGTTGACGGTGCAGGCCAAGGATGCGAACGGCAACACCGTGACGACGGGCGGTGCGACGGTGACGATCACGAAGCAGTCCGGCACCGCCACGATCGGCTCGGTCACTGACAACGGCGACGGCACGTACACGGCAACGGTGACCGCGCCAACGGCGACCGGCAGCGGCGTGTTCGTCGCCACTCTCGGCGGCCAGCCGGTCAAGAACGGCACGGGTAGCCAGACGCAGGCGACGGTCACGTACACGCCGGGTGCGGCGGATGCGACGCAGTCGACGTTGACCCCGACGTCGTCGTCAATCACGGCGGACGGCAGCTCGACACAGGTGTTGACGGTGCAGGCGCGGGACGCGTTTGGCAACAACCTCACGTCGGGCGGTTCGACGGTGACGATCACGCAGCAGTCGGGCACGGGCTCGATCGGTTCGGTTACGGACAACGGCAACGGCACGTACACCGCCGCCGTCACCGCTCCGACCGCGACCGGCAGCGGCGTCTTCGTAGCCACGCTCGGCGGCAACCCGGTCAAGAACGGCACCGGTTCGCAGACGACGTCGACGATCACGTACGTCCCGGGTCCCGCGGACGCGACGCAGTCGACGCTGACGCCGACGTCGTCGTCGATCACGGCGGACGGCGCGTCGACGCAGGTGTTGACGGTGCAGGCCAAGGATGCGAACGGCAACACCGTGACGACGGGCGGTTCGACTGTCACGATCACGCAGCAGTCGGGCACGGGCTCGATCGGCTCGGTGACCGACAACGGCGACGGGACGTACACCGCCACCGTGACCGCTCCGACCGCGACCGGCAGCGGCGTGTTCGTCGCGACCCTTGGCGGTCAGCCGGTCAAGTCAGGCACGGGCTCGCAGACGCAGGCGACGGTCACGTACACGCCGGGTGCGGCGGATGCGACGCAGTCGACGCTGACGCCGACCTCGTCGTCGATCACGGCGGACGGCAGCTCGACACAGGTTTTGACGGTGCAGGCGCGGGACGCGAACGGCAACAACCTGACGACGGGCGGTGCGACGGTCACGATCACGAAGCAGTCGGGTACCGGGACGATCGGTTCGGTCACCGACAACGGCGACGGCACGTACACGGCGACGGTGACGGCTCCGACGGCGACCGGTTCCGGCGTGTTTGTTGCGACTCTTGGCGGTAATCCGGTCAAGAACGGCGGTGGGAGCCAGACGCAGGCCACGGTCACCTATGTGACGGGTGCCGCGGATGCGACGCAGTCGACGCTGACGCCGACCTCCTCGTCGATCACGGCGGATGGGAGCTCGACTCAGGTGCTGACGGTGACCGCGAAGGACGCGTTCGGCAACAACCTCACGTCGGGCGGTTCGACGGTGACGATCACAAAGCTGTCCGGCACGGGCTCGATCGGCTCCGTCACGGATAACGGCGACGGCACGTATACGGCGACGGTGACGGCGCCGACGGCGACCGGTTCCGGCGTGTTCGTCGCGACCCTGGACGGCAACCCGGTCAAGAACGGCACCGGCAGCCAGACGCAGGCGACCGTCACGTACACGCCGGGTGCAGCGACAAAGCTCGCGATCACGTCCGTCCCGGCGAATGCGACCGTGGACACGAACTTCTCCGTCACCGTGCAGAGCCAGGACGCGACCGGCAACTGCGCTCCGGTCGTCGCGAACACCGGGATCTCGCTCGCGTCCGACGGCGCGGGAACGCTGAGCGGCAACACCGGGACGATCGCCGCCGCGACGTGCTCCGTCACGCTGAGCTCCGTCCAGACCACCTTGGACGAGACGATCCATCTGACCGCCTCGCGGACGAGCGGCGACAGCCTCACGACGTCCGCTGCATCTTCGGCGATCGTCGTCGCGAAGGCGAACTTCACGACGAACACGGCGGTGTCGGTGAGCGGCACGCCGACCGTCGGCACGCCGTTCACAGCGACGGCGGGCTCGTACTCGCCGACCCCGACGGGCGTTTCGTACCAGTGGCAGCTCTGCGACAACACCGGCGCGAACTGCAACGACATCTCCGGCGCGAACTCGATCTCGTACACGCCGGTCGCCGGCGATGCCGGCGGGACGCTGAAGGTCATCGAGACTGTGACCAAGGCCGGGTACAACGACGGTGGCTCGACGTCGAGCGCGAGCGCGGTCGTGGTCAACGGCGACTTCACGACGAACACGGCGGTGTCGATCAACGGGACGCCGAAGGTCGGTGTCGCCACGACGGTGACGGTGGGGAGCTACACGCCGACCCCGACCGGCTTCTCGTACCAGTGGCAGCTCTGCGACAACACCGGCGCGAATTGCTCGAACATCGGCGGCGCGACGAACCCGACGTACACGCCGGTCGCCGGCGACGTCGGCTCGACTCTCCGCGTCATCGAGACGGTGAGCAAGCCGGGGTACAACAACGGCGGCTCGACGTCGAGCGCGAGCTCCGCGGTGATCAAGGGCGACTTCACGACGTCGTCCGCGGTCTTCATCGACGGCCAGCCGCCGAAGGTGGACACCGCTTCGACGATCACGAACGCCGTCGTCTCGCCGGCTCCGGCGGTACGCACGCAGCAGTGGCAGCTGTGCGACAGCTCGGGCAACAACTGCACGGACATCGGCAGCGCGACGGACAAGACCTACACGCCGGTCGCCGGCGATGTCGGGTCGACGCTCCGGATCGTCCAGACCGTGACGCGGCCCGGCTACAACGACAGCAGCTCGACCTCGAGCGCGACGACGCTTGTCGTCAACGGCGACTTCACGATCAGTGCCGCGGTGTCCATCAGCGGAACGCCGATGGTCGACACGCCGTCGACCCTGACCGCCGGCACCTATGCGCCGACGCCGACGTCGAGCGCGTACCAGTGGCAGCTCTGCGATGTCTCGGGCAACAACTGTGCGGACATCGGCGGTGCGGACACGAACACGTACACGCCGGTCGCGAGCGACGCCGGATCGTCGCTGCGGGTGGTCGAGACGGTGTCGGACGCCGGCTACAACGACCGCAGCTCGACCTCTGCGTACGCAGTCGTCCTCGAGGGCAGCATCGCGACGAACACCGCGGTGTCGATCAACGGGACCCCGAAGGTCGCCACGGCGACGACGCTGACGGCGGGCAGCTACACGCCGTCGCCGACGTCCAGCTCGTACCAGTGGCAGCGGTGCGACAACACAGGCGCGAACTGCGCGAACATCAACAACGCGACGAACCCGACGTACACGCCGGTCGCCGGCGACGCGGGATCGACGCTGCGTGTCGTGGAGACGGCCTCGAAGGCGGGCTACAGCGATGGAACGTCGACCTCCGCGGCGAGCCCGATCGTGATGAAGGCCAACTTCGTGATGAACACGGCCGTGTCGGTCAACGGCACGCCGAAGGTCGCCACCGCGACGACGTTGACGGCAGGGAGTTACACGCCGACGCCCGCGTCGATCTCGTACCAGTGGCAGCTGTGCGACAACGCCGGCGCGAGCTGCTCGAACATCGGCGGCGCCACGTCGAGCACGTACACGCCGATCGCCACGGATGCCGGGTCGACTCTCCGCGTCGTCGAGACCGTGACGAAGAACGGCTACAACAACGGCGGTTCGACGTCCGCGGCGAGCCCGGTCGTGATCAAGGCGAGCTTCACGACGACGACTGCGGTCGCGATCAACGGCACGCCGACGCAGGGAACGGCGACGACTCTCACGGCCGGCGTCTACTCGCCGACGCCGACGTCCAGCTCGTACCAGTGGCGGCTGTGCGACAACACGGGCGCGAACTGCGCGGACATCGGTGGCGCGAACAGCAGCGCGTACACGCCGGTCTCGACCGACGTCGGCTCGACGCTGCGCGTCGTCGAGACGGTGTCGAAGGCGGGGTACAACGACCGCAGCTCGACCTCGAGCGCGGTCGCGGTCAGCGGGATCTTCTCCACGACGACGCCGGTGGCGATCAACGGGACGCCGAAGGTTGGCGTTCAGTCCACGCTCACGGTGGGGACGTACACGCCGACGCCGACCGGCCGCACGTATCAGTGGAGGCGGTGCGACACCACCGGCGCCAACTGCGTGAACATCTCGGGCGCCACCAACGCCGTCTACACGCCGGTCCCGGCCGACGCAGGGAAGACACTGAAGGTCGTCGAGACGGTCACGAAGACGCAGTACGTCAACGGCGGATCCACGTCCCTCGCTTCGGCTCTCGTCGCGAACGGCACCTTTGTCATGGACACGAAGGTTCAGATCTTCGGCTACCCGCAGCACGGGGTTCAGTCGACGATCACGCAGGGCTCGTACACGCCGACGCCGACCTCACGGTCGTATCAGTGGATGCGCTGCACCGGCACGACGATCGCGAGCTGCACGAACATCTCCGGCGCGACGGCGAAGACCTACACGCCGGTCGCCGGCGACGTCGGGAGGAGGCTGCGCGTGATCGAGACGGTGTCGGCCAACGGATACGACGATCTCAGCGTCACGTCCGACGCGTCCACCGCAGTGACGTAACACGCGGGCCGGAGTGCGCGGTAGCAGGAGTTTCCCGGCCGGAAAACGGCTGACAGCGTCGAACGAGTGACCAGCCTGAGGCGTCCGATGACGATGCCTCGACTACTCCAACAACTCCGACCGGAGGTTTCGCATGTTCAAGCGCAGACTTCGTCTGCCCAGTCCGGCGCTGGTGATCTCGATGCTCGCTCTGAGCCTCGTGCTCGGCGGGACGGCCATCGCCGCCACCAAGGGAGGCAACCCCGACGCCGCGGCCGACAAGGCGCTCATCAAGAAAATGGCGCCCACGCTCAGCGTGAAAAACGCGAAGGAGCTCGCCGGCAAGCCGGCGTCGAGCTACGAGGCCAAGAGCTCGATCATGTGGGCCGTGGTCTCCAATAGCGGATCGCCCGCCGTCGTACGCTCGACTCCCGGCGTCACCGTTTCGTCCGGAGGCACCGGGAATGTCAACGTGACGTTTCCGCGGGACGTCAGCGGTTGTGCATGGACCGCAACGCAAGGAAACCCGGGAAATACGTTCGTAGACCACAACTTTGCCACCGTGCGAGGGAGTGGCAACAGCACGCAAGTCGAAGTCATCACCTGGAACGAGTCCGGCAGCCAGGTGAACGCCGGCTTCCACGTTCTCGTCACCTGCTAGGGAACAACACTTCCGGAGTGCGGTCGACGAGAGCGCATTCCGGAAGTGGCTTCTCCACTGCGGGCGCCCGCTCTAGACTGGTCGCGTAATGGCGACGACCGATAAGACGCAGGGCGCCGGCGAGTGGCGCGAGCGCTACGAGAAGACGCCTGAGCGCCAGGGCGAGCTCTTCTCGACGATGTCGGGCGTCGAGAACGAGCCGCTGTACTCGCCGGACAATGTCGAGTTCGACTACGAGACCGACCTCGGCTATCCCGGATCGTTCCCCTTCACGCGCGGCGTCTACCCGTCGATGTACCGCGGCCGGCTGTGGACGATGCGCCAGTTCGCCGGCTTCGGCACCGCCGAGGAGACGAACGCGCGGTTCCGCTACCTGTTGGAGCACGGCCAGACCGGCCTGTCGACCGCGTTCGACATGCCGACGCTGATGGGTTACGACTCGGATCATCCGCGGTCGCTCGGCGAGGTCGGCCGCGAAGGCGTCGCGATCGACTCGCTCTCCGACATGGAGACGCTTTTCGACGGGATCCCGCTCGGCGAGGTCTCGACGTCGATGACGATCAACGGGCCGGCCGCGATGCTGCTCGCGTTCTACGCGTGCGTCGGCGAGGAGCAGGGCGTGCCGCTCGCGGCGCTGCGCGGGACCGTCCAGACGGACATCCTCAAGGAGTACATCGCGCAGAAGGAGTGGATCTTCCCGCCGCACCCGTCGATGCGGCTCGTCGTCGACATGGTCGAGTGGTGCGCCGAGCACATGCCGCTCATGCACCCGGTGTCGATCTCCGGGTACCACATCCGCGAGGCCGGCTCGAACGCGGCGCAGGAGCTTGCATTCACGCTCTCCAACGGGTTCGCGCTCGTCGAGGCGTGTCTCGAGCGCGGCCTCGACATCGACTCGTTCGCGCCTCGGCTGTCGTTCTTCTTCAACGCACACCTCGACTTCTTCGAGGAGATCGCGAAGTACCGCGCCGCGCGCCGGATCTGGGCGACGCAGATGCGCGACAAGTACGGCGCGAAGGATCCGCGCTCGCTGCTCATGCGCTTCCACACGCAGACGGCGGGCGTGTCGCTCACGGCGCAACAGCCGGAGGTGAACCTCATCCGCACCGCAATCGAGGCGCTCGCCGCGGTGCTCGGCGGGACGCAGTCGTTGCACACGAACTCGTTCGACGAGGCGTTGGCGCTACCGACTGAGCATGCGGTGCGGCTCGCTCTGCGCACGCAGCAGGTGATCGCGCACGAGGTCGGCGTCGTGAACACCGCCGATCCGCTCGGCGGCTCGTACTACCTCGAGCAGCTCACGAGCGAGCTCGAGCGGCAGGCGTACGACTACTTCGACCAGATCGAGCAGCTCGGCGGCGTCATCCCGGCGATCGAGCAGAACTTCCAGCAGCGCGAGATCGCCGAGGCGAGCTACCGCTACCAGGCGGAGGTCGAGCGCGGTGAGCGCGTCATCGTCGGCGTCAACCGCTACGAGCTCGAAGAGGAGCAGCAGATCGAGATCCTCCGCATCGATCCCGCGCTCGAGACGAAGCAGATCGAGCGTGTGCAGGGGGTGCGCGCGAAGCGCAACTCGGCTGCGGCGGAGGCGGCTCTCGTCCGGCTGAAAGAAGACGCCGCGGTCGAAGGCCGGAACCTCATGGAGCCGATCATGGATGCCTCCCGCGCCTATGTGACGATGGGCGAGATGTGCGACGCGCTCCGTGAGGTGTGGGGAACTTGGCGCGAAACGCCCGTCTTCTAACCGTCGCAGCGATCGTCGTCGCTGTCGCGGCCGGCGCGACCGGAGCGGCGGCCTACACGCCGCTGGACGGAGACAGATCCGTCGTCGTCTACTGGCACGACGGCGCGTGGCAGGCACAGAAAACGCGGCGGGTACGCGCCGGCGACACGCTCAACGCGGTCACGGCGATCTCGTCCCGCAACGCCTGGGCGGTCGGCTCGTACACGAAGACGAGCGGGATCGACGCGTCGCCTCTCGCCGAGCACTTCACCGGCAAGTCCTGGATCCCATTCAGATTGCCGAAGACGAAAGGGAGGCGCCAATCCGACCTCCTCGGCGTGTCCGGCAGCTCGGCGAAGAACGTGTGGGCCGTCGGGTGGATCACCGGCAAGAGGGACGACGGGTCGATGCTCCCGCTGATCGAGCACTTCAACGGCAAGGCGTGGAAGATCGTCCGCAGCCCTGCCATCGCGGACGTGAACCTCACCGGCGTTGCGGCTATCTCGAAGCGAGACGCGTGGGCGATCGGGTTCGGGACCGACTACGCCGAGCATTTCGTGATCGAGCATTGGAACGGGAAGGTCTGGCAGCGCGTGGCAGCGCCGTATCCGTCGGGCGACAACATGGAGGAGCTGACGTCCATATCGGCTGCGTCGCCGCACGACGTCTGGGCCGTCGGCGACTACAGCGGCTACGGCAACACACTCGACGGCGACTCGCTCCTGCTCCATTGGGACGGCCACCACTGGACGCGGGCCGACCTTCCGGCCCCACTGTCTGGAGGGATCTGGGACGTGCGCGCGGTCGGCCCGAACGACGTCTGGGCGCTCGGAGCGGACTCGAATTCGGAGTCCGCGCTGGCCCACTGGGACGGCAATGCGTGGCAGGCCGTCGCCGCTCCTCCGAATCCGACGGCGAGCCCCGACTTCGGTCTCGGCTACCTCGCGGTGGGCTCGACGAACGACGTCTGGGCGCTCGGCGGATCCGGAGGCGACACGTACACGTGGCACTGGGACGGGACGTCGTGGACGACCGCACTGCTCCCGGCGAAATCCGGCGGCGATCAGGTTCTCTACCTCGGGATTGCCGCTGCGGGCGGAGACGCATGGGCGGTCGGCGGCTCGAGCCAGTACTAGAGACCCCGTCCGCTCGTATCGGCGGATCGGCCGCGAATCGTGCGGCCACCGAACTAGACTCGCGTTGATGGCAGGGAACATCCGCGTTGTCGTTGCGAAGCCGGGCCTCGACGGGCACGATCGCGGCGCGAAGATCATCGCTCGCGCGCTCCGCGACGCAGGCATGGAGGTCATCTACACCGGCCTCCACCAGACGCCCGAGCAGATCGTCGAGACGGCGATCCAGGAGGACGCGGACGCGGTCGGCATCTCGATCCTTTCCGGCGCGCACATGACGCTCGTGCCGCGCATCATCGAGTTGCTCGCCGCCGAGGACGCGGACGACGTCGTCGTCATGGTCGGCGGCACGATCCCCGACGACGACGCCGCGGAGCTGAAGAAGCTCGGCGTCAAGGGCGTGTTCGGCCCCGGGGCGCCGACGGGAGAGATCGTCGAGTTCATCCGCGGCGCGGTCGGCACAGCGGCTTGAGCGTCCTCGTCGCAAACGACGGCGGCGTCGCGCTCGTCACGATCGACCGGCAGGACGCGCTCAACGCGCTCAACGTCGAGACGCTGACCGAGCTGCGCGATCGGCTCAAGGAGCTCGCGCAAGACGACGCAGCGCGCGTCGTCGTCCTCACCGGCGCGGGGGAGAAGGCCTTTGTCGCCGGCGCCGACATCAAGTACATGGCGGGCCTCGACTCCGAACCGGCGCGCGGCTGGGGCGGGCTCGGCCACGAAGCCGCGAGCCTGCTCGAGGAGATGCCGAAGCCGACGATCGCCGCGATCAACGGCTTCGCGCTCGGCGGCGGCTGCGAGCTCGCGCTCGGCTGCGATATCCGCTTCGCGTCGAGCAAGGCTCGGCTCGGCCAGCCCGAGATCGACCTCGGGATCATCCCCGGCTGGGGCGGAACGCAGCGACTTGCGCGCGTCTGCGGCCTCGGCGTCGCGAAGGAGTTGATCCTCACCGGCCGCATGGTCGACGCCGAAGACGCGCTGCGCATCGGGCTCGTCAACGCGATTGCCGATCCCGTTCTCGAGCACGCGCTCGGCGTCGCGCAGAAGCTCGCGGCCAAGGCTCCGCTCGCGCTCGCGGCCGCGAAGCGTCTGCTCAATGCCTCGCCCGGCGCGCTCGACCAGGAAGCGGTGGAGTTCGGACAGCTGTTCGGGAGCGCGGACGCGAAGGAGGGTCTCGCGGCCTTCGCCGAGAAGCGCCCGCCCCAATTCACCGGTAAGTAGCGCGTAACGCGGGGAGGAGTCCGCGCCGCCGCCGCGTAGTCGGCTGGTCCAGATGCGCACGCGCCTTCTCCTCTGCACCGGCGTGGCGACTCTCGTCGCCGTCGCCGCACCCGCCGCGCTCGCCGGGCACAACCCGCAGGTCGCCGGCCTGCAGGTCGCACTCCGCGCGAGAGGCCTCTACAGCGGCGCGATCGACGCGATCCGCGGCCCGCTCACGACGCAGGCCGTCAGCGAGTTCCAACGCGCGCACCACCTGCGCATCACCGGCCACTCCGACCCCCGCACGCGCGCAGCGCTCGGCAAATTCGGCCGTCCGCTCTACGGGACGCGGCTGCTCGAGCGCGGCGAGATGGGCTGGGACGTCGCCGTCCTCCAGTACCTCCTCAACCGGCACGGGATCGCCGTCCCGGTCAACGGATACTTCGGCGCGCACACGCGGCGCGGCGTCCAGCGCTTCCAGCGGCGGGCGCACCTCAGCGCCGACGGCATGGTCGGGCCGATGACGCGGGCCGCACTCGAGCGACACCACGCGCGCCGCCGTACACCGCCGCGCACGCTGAGCATCGCCTCGGTCCGGCGCATCCTCGACCACTGGGCCGTGCATTACGGCGTGAACGTCCACCTCGTGCGCGGGCTCGCGTGGATGGAGTCGGGCTACAACAATCACCTCGTCTCGAAGACGGGCGCGCGCGGGATCATGCAGATCGAGCCGTACACGTGGCGCTTCGTCGAGGACGCGCTCATAGGCCACCACGTCCGGCACGGCGCGAGCGGCAACGTCCACATCGGCGTCCGGTATCTCCGACACCTCCTCGACGACTTCCACGGCAACGCGCGGAAGGCGCTCGCGGGCTGGTATCAGGGCGAACGCGCGGTTCGCGAGCACGGGATGTACAAGGAGACACACGTGTTCGTCAAAGACGTGCTGTCGCTTGCCGCGCACATGTGAATCAAGCGCCCCGGCTGGGCAACTAAAGTCCCGCCGATGAAGATTGCGGTCTGCGTCAAGCACGTTCCCGAGGGCACGAGCCGGATCGATCCCGGCACGAAGCGCCTCGACCGCTCCGGTGAGGGCGCGCTCAACCATTTCGACGCGAACGCGGTCGAGGAGGCGCTGCGGCTGAAGGGCGACTCCGATACCGAGGTCGTCGCCGTCTCACTCGGCCCGCAGAAGGCACTCGACTCGCTCCGCAAGGCGCTCGCGATGGGCGCCGACCGCGCCGTGCTCGTCTCCGACGACGCAGCGGTGGGATCCGACCTCGTGGCGACGAGCAAGTTGCTCGCGGCGGCGCTCGCGAAGGAGGAGCCGGATCTCGTTCTCTTCGGCCAGCAAGCGTCCGACGCCGACGGCGCCGTGCTCTGGGCAGCTGTCGCCGAGCGCCTCGGCCGGCCGGTCGTCTCCCAGGCGATGGAACTGACGGTCGACGCCGGCTCGCTCCACGTGAAGCGCCAGACCGAGCACGGCTACGACACGCTCGAGGCGCCACTGCCGGCCGTCGTCGCGGTGAGCGACGCGATCAACGAGCCGCGCTACCCGTCGCTCAAGGGGATCATGGGCGCAAAGAAGAAGCAGCAAGACGTCCTCTCCGTCGCCGACCTCGGGCTCGACGCCGGCGACGTGGGGGAGGTCGGCTCGCGGACGACGGTGCTCGCGCTCGGCACTCCGCCGGCGCGCGGCGACGCGAAGAAAATCGAGGACGACGGGAACGCCGCGCAAGCGATCGTCGACTTCCTCGCCGAGAAGAGGCTCATCTGATGTCGACGCTTGTGTTCCTCGAGAGCCACGGCGGCGAGCTGCAGAAGGGCTCGCTCGGCGTCCTCTCGAAAGCCGCGTCGCTCGGTGACGTCGACGCCGTCATCGTCGGCGAGGGCGCGAAGTCTCTTGCGTCGCAGGCGGGACGCTATGGCGCGAAGAAGGTGTGGGCCTGCGAGGACGCCGAGGTGGCGCAGCCGCTGCCGCAGCCTCGCGTCGACGTGCTCGCGCAGGTCGTCTCCGACGGCGGCTACGACACCGTTCTGTTCGCGAACTCGGTCGTTGCGGCCGATGTCGCCGCGGGTCTTGCCGCGCGCCTCGACGCAGGCCTCAACTGGGATCTCGCGGACATCGAGCTGAACGGCGCCGACCTCGTCGGCAAGCGTCCCTCTCTGCAGGACACGGTCTACGCCGACGTCGGCTGGACATCGACGCCGCGCCTCGCGCTCTTCCGCGCCGGCTCGTTCGACGCCAAAGAAGCGTCCGGCGGCGGCGAGCCCGAAGTCGTCGACGTCTCGCCGACGTATGCGGCGCACTCGACCTCGGTGAAGCTCGTCGGCCAGGACGCGGCGGAGTCGGGCGGCGTGAACATCGAGGACGCCGACATCATCGTCGCGGGCGGCCGCGGGCTCGGCCAGGCGGAGAACTTCACGCTCGCGGAGGGGCTCGCGAAGTCGCTCGGCGGCGCGGTCGGCGCGACGCGCGCAGTCGTCGACGCCGGCTGGTATCCGTACTCGGCGCAGATCGGCCAGACCGGCAAGACCGTCTCGCCGAAGCTCTACGTCGCGCTCGGCATCTCCGGCGCGATCCAGCACAAGGTCGGCATGCAGAGCTCCGGCACGATCGTCGCGATCAACAAGGACGCGAACGCGCCGATCTTCGAGTTCAGCGACCTCGGCGTCGTCGGCGACGTTCACGAGATCGTCCCGAAGCTGACCGAATTGATCCGCGCCAAGCGCGGATGAGCCGCCCGTCAAACTTCCCGCCGCCGTTCAACGCAGCGGACTTCGTCTCGCCGCCGACCGACCCGGAGGACGAGCGGATCGAGGTCGGCGTCCTCGTCGTCGGCGCCGGCCCAGCCGGGCTCGCGTGCGCGATCCGGCTCGGCCAGCTGATCGAGAGCGATCCCGAGACGGCCGAGCGTATGGGCGAAGTGCCCGTCGCGCTGATCGAGAAGGGCAAGCAGGCCGGCTCGCATCTCCTCTCCGGCGCCGTCGTCAACCCGCGATCGCTACGCCGTCTCTTCGGCGAGGGGTTCCGGATGCAGGACATCCCGAACTACGGCGAGGTGCACGGCGAGGCGGTGTACGTCCTTACGAAGAGGAACGCTCTCCGCATCCCGCCGCCGCCGCCGATGAAGAACCACGGCAACTGGATCCTCTCCCTCTCGCAGCTCGGCCGCTATCTCGCGGAGAAAGCAGAAGAAGGCGGGGCGATGATCCTTCCCGAGACCGCGGCGCAGAAGCTCCTCGTCGACCACGGCCGCGTCGTTGGCGTCCGCACCGGCGACAAGGGACGTGGCCGCGAGGGACAGGAGCTCGGCAACTTCGAGCCCGGCGCCGACCTTGTCGCAAAGGTCACCGTTCTCGCCGAGGGGACGCAGGGTCACCTGAGCGGTGTCGCGATCGACCGCTTCGGGCTGCGCGGTAACGAGCCGCAGGTCTGGGAGCTCGGCGTCAAGGAGGTCTGGAAGGTCGCGAAGCCGCTCGAGAACATCGTCCACACGATGGGCTGGCCGCTGCGCACCGCCGCGAAGTACCGCGAGTTCGGCGGCTCGTTCATCTACCCGATGGGCGACGACATGGTCTGTATCGGACTCGTCGTCGGCCTCGACTACCGCGACTCCGAGCTCTCCGTCCACGACCTCCTGCAGGAGCTCAAGACGCACCCGAAGATCCGCAAGATCCTCGAAGGCGGCGAGCGGGTCGAGTGGGGCGCGAAGACGATTCCGAGCGGCGGCTTCCACTCGCTGCCGAGCAAGCTCCACGCGCCCGGGCTCCTGCTCTGCGGCGACGGGGCGGGGATGGTCAACATCCCGCGCCTCAAGGGCGTCCACTACGCGATCGAGTCGGGCCGGCTCGCGGCGGAGTCGGCGTTTCGCGCGCTCCAGCGCGGCGAGACGCCGGCGACCTCGCTCTCGTCCTACGACGACGCGATCCGCGACAGCTTCATCTGGAAGGACCTCAACGAGGTGCGCGACATGCGCCAGGTCTTCCAGCGCGGCTTCTTCATGGGCGGTGCGTTCGCGAGTGCGATGACGGTCTCGAAGGGCCGGCTCAGCGCGGGGAAGAAGAAGGCGGAGCCGGATGCCGACGCGCCGCTCCTCACGACGAACCGCTCCGCGAGCTATCCCGCGCCCGACGGGAAGCTGACGTTCGACAAGCTCTCGTCGGTCTTCGCGTCCGGGAACAAGACGCGCGACGACCAGCCGAACCACATCCGGATCGAGCGGAAGGTTCCCGCCGACGTCGCGCGGATGTGGGCCGCGATGTGCCCCGCGCACGTCTACGAGGTCGGAGCGGAGGGCGACGACGGCACCGTCACGCTCGAGATTGCGCCCTCGAACTGCGTTCAGTGCGGCGCGATCACCGCGAAAGGCGGCCGCCTGACGCCGCCCGAGGGCGGCTCGGGGCCCGAGTACACGACCACCTGAGCGGTTGCCCGGGTTTTACGGGCGCTTTACCCACTTCTCGCGAATCATCGAGCACAATTGGGAGATGCGGAACCGGCGCTTCCTTCTCCTCGCTGCAGCCCTTGTGACGCTCAACGCCGTGCTCTGGCTCGCGCCGGGCGCGCTGGGCATCACCCAGGGAGGCATCGCGTCGCTGTTCGGAGGGAAGATGGTGCGTGCCACGGTGTTGGAGAACAGTGGCGCTCAGTGGAACGTCGACCGCGGCATCGTCGTGACGAACCTCGCCGGGACGCTCACGCTGAAGGAGACGGACTCGAAGGTTCAGCCGATCACGACCTCGTCGGCGACGAAGGTCACCGCGGGTGGCGTGGCGTTCAAGCTGAAGAACATCAAGCCCGGCTGGCGTGTTCTCGTCGTCTGGCCGCCGACCGGCCCGGCGCAGTCCGTCGTGGTCGAGAAGCGCAGCAGCTAAAGACAAACGGGCAGATCCCGCTTATTCTCCGGGTGTGAGTGCGCGCGGCACTGGGGGAGTTCTCCTGCTTGTCGAAGACGACGACTCGATCGGTCGCCTCGTGAAGCAGTACCTCGAGCAGCAGGACGGCTGGCGTGTCGTCTGGCACCGCACGGGCGAGGAGGCGGTCACCGAGCTCCGTCAGCATCCGGTGCGGGTCGTCGTGCTCGACATCGGGCTGCCGGGGATCGACGGCTTCGAAGTCTGTCGCCGCATCCGCGCCGGCTCGAACGTCCCGATCATCATGCTCACGGCGCGCGATGAGGAGCCCGATCGCGTCGCGGGGCTCGAGCTCGGCGCCGACGACTACGTCGCGAAGCCGTTCTCGCCGCGAGAGCTCTCCGCGAGGATCAAGGCGATCCTCCGCCGCTCCGACCCGCGCACCGAGGGCGAGGTGCTGTCCGCGCGTGAGATCGTCCTGCGGCGCGACTCGCGCGAGGTGACCGTCGGCGGAGAGACCGTCGAGCTCACGAGCAAGGAGTTCGACCTCCTGGCATGTTTCCTCGAGCACCCGGGGATAGTCCTGTCGCGCGAGCGGTTGCTCGATCTCGTGTGGGGAATGACGTATCCGGGCGGCACGCGCACCGTGGACATGCACGTCGCGCAGCTGCGCCGCAAGCTCGGGGACGCGGAGGGAATCCGCACCGTGCGCGGCGCCGGCTACAAGCTCATCGCCGAGAACTAGATGCGCGGCGCGAGTCTCCGCTCGCGGCTCTTCCAGGCGATCGGAGTCGTCGTGATCATCTGCGTCGCGCTGACGATCGGCCTTGGCCTGCTCCTCACGCGGCGCGCGGTGGAGAACGCGACGCTCGCAGACGTCCAGCATCAGGCCGACATCATCCAGGCCATCCAGCGGCAACCGGGGTTCGTCGGGCAGGTGAGGATCCCTCAGTCGCTGCGACACCAGCACGAGAAGCTCAGCCGTGACGTCAACATCGTTCCGGAGCCTGCGCGGAACGAGCTGAGCCCGGTGCATGCCGTGCAGGGGACGCTCACGCACGACGGCGTCGTCTACTACTACGCCGCTCGGTGGGCGAACCCGGGCTACATCGTCCTGCTCCGCCCGGCGAGTGCGGCGACGTCGCTCTTGTCCTCGTATGTCTGGGGACTTCTGATCGCCGCGTGCGCCGGCGGTTTGCTCGCCGCGCTCGCAGCGTTCCTCGTCGCGCGCCGGATCTCTCGCCCGGTCGACCGGATCGCGACCGCGGCGCGCACGCTCACCGGCGGGACGCACCCCGAGCCCGTTCCGGTCGAAGGCGCCGCCGAGATCGCGAGCCTCGCCATCTCGTTCAACGAGCTCGTTGCGCAGCTGCAGCAGGCGCAGGAAGCGGAGCGAAACTTCCTCCTCTCGGTCAGCCACGAGCTCAAGACGCCGCTCACGGCGATCCGTGGCTACGCCGAAGCGGTCGAGGACGGCGCGATCGACCCGCGCGAGGCGGCCAAGACGGTGACGGCGGAGGCGCGGCGCCTCGAGCGGCTCGTCAAGGACCTGCTCGACCTCGCGCGCATGAACAAGACGGACTTCAGCGTCCACAACGCGGAGATCGACCTCGCCGACGTCGTGGAGGACGCGACGCGTCGCTATCAGCAGGCCGCCGCGGATTTCGGCGTGTCGCTTCATGCCGTCACCGACGGCCCGGCTCCGGCCGTCGCCGACGCCGACCGCGTCCTCCAGGTCGTCTCGAACCTCGTCGAGAACGCTCTGCGCCTCACGCCGGCGGGCGGAGACGTGCGCGTCGTCGCGCAGCCCGGTGTCCTCCGCGTCGAGGATACGGGCCCCGGCCTCGACGCCGGCGACCGGGAGCACGCGTTCGAGCGCTTCTACCTCCACGAGCGGTACGGGCACGAGCGGCCGGTCGGCACCGGCCTCGGGCTCGCGATCGTCAAGGAGCTGACGCACGCGATGGGCGGAAGCGTCGCGGTCGAGAGCCGGGCCGGAGAGCTGACCGTGTTCACCGTTCGGCTCGGCGTTCCGGTCGGCCGGCGCGAGACGACCGCGGCGTGATCGACGTCGAGGCAGCGCGCGAACGGATCACCGGCCGCGTCGTTCGCACGCCGGCGCTCGAGTTCCCCGGCGGCGGCGTCTGGCTCAAGGCCGAGCTCCTGCAGAAGACGGGCTCGTTCAAGGCGCGCGGCGCGCTCAACCGGATCCTCTCGCTGAGTGAGGAGGAGAAGCGCCGCGGCGTCGTGACGTGGTCGGCCGGGAACCACGCGCAGGCCGTCGCATGGGCGGCGCAGCAGGAAGGCGTCGACTGCGTCGTCGAGATGTGGGAGACCGCGAGCGCGTTCAAGATCGAACGCACGCGCGCCTACGGCGCGACTGTCGATCTGTCGCCTCCGGATCCTGCGGTTGCCTACGACTGTGCGCTCGAGCTCGTCGAGCGGGAGGGCCGCGTCTTCGTCCATCCGCACAGCGATCCGTTCGTCGTCGCGGGGCACGGCACGCTTGCGCTCGAGCTGCTCGAGGACGTGCCGGAGCTCGAGACCGTCGTCGTCGGCGTCGGCGGCGGCGGCCTCGTGTCCGGCATCGTGAGCGCGCTCGACGGCCGCGCCCGCGTGATCGCCGTCGAGCCGGAGCGATCTCCCGCTTTCAGCGCCGGGCTCGAAGCCGGTCACGCGGTTCGGGTCACGACGGACACGATCGCCGACGGTCTCGCTCCTCCGTTCGCCGGAGACCTGCCGCTCGAGCTCTGCCGCGGCCGCGTCGAGAACGTGCTCGTGACCGAGGACGAGATCGCGAACGGCATGCGTCACCTCTATGCGCAGGCGAAGCTCGCGTGCGAGCCCGCAGGCGCGGCGGCCTTCGGAGCGGTGCTCGCCGGGAAGGTCGAAGCCGGCCCGAACGTGGCCGTAATCGTCTCGGGCGGCAACGTGGAAGCCTATAGGGCCGCTGCTATCTTGGAAGGGCAATGAAGACGGACATTCATCCCGAGTACGTCATCGCCACGGTGACGTGCTCGTGCGGAAACAGTTTCCAGACGCGCTCCACGAAGTCCGAGCTGCACGTCGACATCTGCTCGCAGTGCCACCCGTTCTACACGGGCAAGCAGAAGCTCATGGACACGGGCGGCCGCGTCGAGCGGTTCCAGCGCCGGCTCGAGCGCGCCGAGCGCGCGAAGCGCTCCAGCACCTAACCCGCGCCGATGGCCAACGTCGGAGGCCAAGCCGTCCTCGAGGGCGTGATGATGCGTGGCCCCGGCAACTGGGCCGTCGCCATCCGCACGCCGTCGGGCGAGATCGCGCAGCAGTCGCACCAGATCGAGTCCGCGATGGCGCGTCACCGCCTGTACCGGCTGCCGATCGTTCGCGGCATCGTCGCGCTCGGCGAGTCGCTCGCGATCGGCTTCCGCGCGTTGTCGGTCTCGGCTCACTACGCAGCCGCCGAAGAAGCCGAGGGCGATGCGGAGCCGGCCGAGATCGGCCGCTGGGCAATCGCCTTCTCGTTCCTCGTCGCAATCGGCTTTGCCGTCGCAGTGTTCAAGGTCGGGCCGGGACTTCTCGCCGACCTGCTGCCGATCTCGAGCGGCTTCTGGTTCGTGCTCGTCGAGGCGCTGATCCGCGTCACGATCTTCGTCGGTTACCTCGCGCTCCTGAGCCTCATCCCGAACCTCAAGCGGGTGTTCCAGTACCACGCCGCCGAGCACAAGGCGATCAACGCGTACGAGGCCGGTGTCGAGCTCACGCCGGAGAACGCGCAGAAGTTCTCGCTCATCCATCCGCGCTGCGGAACGTCGTTCCTCTTCTGGGTGGTCGTGATCAGCGCGTTCGTGTACGCGCCTTTCGGGAGGCTGCCGTGGCAGTACGTGATCCTCACGCGCGCGCTCCTGCTCCTCCCGATCGCCGGGCTCGCGTACGAGCTCATCCGCTTCGCGGGGAGGCACCAGGACAACCGGGTGCTGATGACGCTGCTCGCGCCGGGGCTCTGGCTGCAGCGCCTGACGACGCGTGAGCCGGAGCTCGACATGCTCGAGGTCTCGATCCGCGCACTCAACGAGGTGCTCGATCTCGAAGGAACCGGCACGCCGGGCTCGCAGCTCGTCGAAGTGGTCGCATGACGAAAGCGGCCGCCCCGTGGGGCGGCCGCTTTCACTGTCCGCTGCTGTCGGCTCAGCCGAGTTTGAGGTACGGCGTGGCCGCGCGGAAGAGTCCCAGGATCTTGGTCGACGCGAGGTTGGTGATCCTGACGCGGTAGACCCCGGAAGCCGAGACGGGGGTCGCGACGGTCACGATCCCGTTCGACGAGGTCGCCTGCCCGAGCGTCTTTCCTGACGGGCTGAGGATGACGACCTTGAACTTGCTCGCCGAGGCTGCTTCGGCGAAGACCGCGAGCGACGTCGCCGACGTCGGGACGAAGACCTTATCGGTGCTCGTCTGGTGAACTCCCAACGGATGCGTCGACTGGGTCGTCTCGCCGGGCGCCGACTTCGGCTGGCTCTGCGAGTCGCCGCCTGTGATCGTGATTGAGTCGACGTTGATCGGCCCCTTCACGTTCTTGAGCATGAGCGTGTGGTGGCCTGGCTTCAGGCTCCTCGAGATCGACGAGCCGAAGACCGGCACGTGCGCCACGCCGGAGCTGCCCTTGAAGTTCAGCGTCCCGACCTTCTTGCCGTCGAGGTACAGGTCAGCTGTTCCGCCCCTCGTGCTCTTCCCATAGGCGTAGGTGACCTTGCCGCTCGGCGAGTCGGTTTGGAAGCCGAAGCTGAAGCCCTTCCCGCTGCCCAGTCGGTAGTGCCCCGCACTCGCTGCTTTGTCGATCACGGTGTGCCACCCCGACGGGTACGCGATCGGTCCCGCGTTGTCCTCGTACGTCGTCACCGGTGACTCGACCTCGATCCGCACCGACGCCGTGTTGAGGCTCTGCTTTCCGTGCGTGTCCTTGACGGTCAGCGTGGCGGAGCGTTCGCCCGTGGCCGTGTAGGTGTGGCTGATCGTCGGCGTGGACTGCGTCACCGGCGCCGACCCGTCCCCGAAGTTGAACGTGTACGACGCAACGTGGTCGCCCGGGTCGGGGTCGGAGGACGAGGAAGCGTCGAACGTCACGTGCGACGGTGCAGCCGTCGAGGCCTGCGTCGCGGTGAGGGACGCAGTTGGTGCCGTGTCCGGGAAGCACGCGTCGTTCGTCTGGAGCGAGAAGCTGCCCTGGTAGCCGAGGCCGTCGGGCATCTCGTCGATCGTCTCCGCGACGCCGCCGCCACCCGTATCGACCGACTGCACGGAGGCGGCGTTGAAGCCGTTGATCGTGTCGCCGGCCGCGAGCCCGAGGTCGGACGCCGAGGCGACGATGATGATCGTCCCGGTCGTCGGGTCGTACGAGCTCGACGGATCGGCGGCCTTCTCGCTGCCGCTCGTCACGAACCGGCCGTCGACGGTGCCGCTCGAGTTCCCCGCGGCAACGTAGGACTCGAAGGTCGGCACGGTCGGGTTCGACGGGTCGAACCACATCCGGACCGCGTGTACCGAGCCGTCCGGATCCTTGAAGGAGACGTACCAGTACGAGCCCGGCGCCTGCGGATTCATGCCCGGATCGGTGTCGAGCTCGAACCGGAGCTTGAGGCTCCCGTCGGTCTGGTACGGCTGCGACACCTCGAGCGACTTGAGGTCCGTGCCCGAGGTTCCGGTGAGGCTGTCACCGGTCGCGTCGGTGAGGATCGTCGCGCCCGGCGCCTTGCACGGGTTCGCGGACGTCGCGGTGCTGACCGTGAGCGCGGCCTCGTTCGACGCCGGCCCCGCGCCCTGGCTGTTCACGGCGACGACCTTGTAGTAGTACGTCGCGACCGACGAGGAGACGGAAGCGTCTTCGTACGTCGTCTTCGTCCCGAGCACGGTCGCGATCTGCGTCTCCGAGCCGGAGCTCGTGCCGCGGAGGATGTTGTACTGCGTGATGTCGGAACCGCCGTTGTCGGGCGCGTTCCAGCTCAGGTCGACCTTGGAGCTGTCGCGAGTTCCGCTCAGGTACGGCTGCTGCGGCTTCGCCGGCTCGGTCGGGTCGTACGCGGCGTAGAGCGACTTGCCGCCGGTCTGGCGCGCAATGCGCTGGAACGCGACGTAGTCGTTCTGCGCGCCGCCACCGCCGACGCACGTCTCCGTGACGCAGCCGTCGTCGTAGCCGAACGCGACGCGGCCCTTGCTGTCGAGCGTGATCTCGTCGAAGTCGAGGAGGTTGCGGTTCGCTCCACACGACAGCGTCCCCGCGAGGCAGAGGCCGCCGGCGCCCTGCACCGGGTCGTTCGGCGTGGCGTTGACCGTCGTCCACGTCTTGCCGCCGTCGTACGTCGTCGCGATGTAGAGGTACCAGCGGCCCGAGAAGTTCGCGTTGTTGAAGTCGCCGGCCTTGTTGGTGGCGAGGAATCCGCACGCCGCGCGGCCGGCATCGCCGGCGACGGCCTCCGGGAAGACGGCCTGGACGGCGCCGACCGACGCACCGATGTTGTGATCGTCGGTCCATGTCGCGCCGTGGTCGTGGCTGACAGCAACGTGCGCCGAGCCGTCGTTCGGCGTGTAGCAGTAGTAGAGCGTGTTGTTCTTGTCGATGCCGATCGACGGGTCGCTCTGGCTGTTGCCGCTGTTCGGCACGTCGAACTCCGTCCACGTGTTGCCGGCGTCGGTGGAGAGGTCGCCGCCCTCGGTGGCGCCGCAGTTCTTGACCGGCAGGTAGACGGTGCCGTCGGGCGCGACCTTGACATGGCCGTTGAGGCCGCCGCATCCGGTGACGCCGTTGTTCGCGGGCACGCCGGGGCCGAACTGCAGGCCGCCGGAGTCGCTGCGCGTGCACATGTCCGGAGCCTCCGACTGCGAGCAGTAGTAGACCGCATTCGGATAGACCGGGTTCGCGCCGGCGAGCGGTGCCGGGTACGGCCCGACGCCGACGGTCTCGTGATCCGCGCCGCCGGTGGGCGGAGAGGCCGAGGCCTGCGTCCATGTCGCGCCGTCGTCGTCGCTCGTCGCGAAGAGAACGCCCGGGCTCGCGGTGAAGTTCGAGACGAACGTCCGGCCGGTGGTCTGGTCGGTTTCGAGGATCGGGTCGAGCGAGGTCGTGCTCGAGATGGACGGGCTGACGTCCGTCCAGAGAGCCGGGCCGGACGACGGAAGCGCCGGCGTGCGCTTCTCGGGCGGCGTGACCCGGAAGACGGTTCCGCTCGAGGTCGTCATGTAGTTGCCGGTCTTCGGGTCGAAGCCGATGCTGAACTCGCCGCTCGATCCGTTCGCGCCGGAGCCGTTCGGCGGAGCGAGAGTCTGGTAGCGCGGCACGCCCGGCTGCGTCGGAGTCGGGCCGCCGAAGCTCGTCCCGCCGCCGCCGCCACCACCGCCGCTCGTACCTGCGACGAGCTCGATCTTGACGTTCACGCTCTCACCGGTCGGCGTGTACGGGTTGACGATGACCGTGAAGGTCTGCGTCCCGTCGAATACCGGGATCGAGGTGATCTCGGGATTCGAGCTGCTCGCGGACTGCGTGTACGCGGCCTGGGAGCCGTCGGTCGTCGAGATGTTCCCCTTGTAGACGTAGAGGTCGTAATCCGCCTGCCCCGAACCGGTGTCGGTCCAGCCGGCCGTGAAGCGGATCGTGTCGTTCGGGTGCTGCTCGGCGTAGTTGCTCGGCAGCGAGACGGTGAGCTGGTACTCGTCACACGGCTGAGTGGGGTTGTTGCATTCCGGGCCGGAGTCCACCTGCGGCACCGGGGTCGGGTTCGCGAGTGTGAACGGCCCCGCCGTGTAGGTGAGAGGCCCTGATGTGTCGGTCAATGTGCCACCGGCAGGGGTTGCTCCCTGTGCCGCGGGCATGATCAAAAGAGACGCGGCTATCGCCGCCGAGACGACTACGAGGGCGATCCTCGCCCACGCGACATCCTCGGTCCGGTTCATGGGTTCTCCTTGGTAGGTAGAAGCGAAAGGACGGGCCGTTATCTCCCGGACGCAGTTCTCTGAATCGCCGCTGACCCACGCTTTACATATGCGGCGCTGCGTAGGCTCAAGGCTCCCGACCGAAGGAGAAGCTCATGGCAACGGATCGCCGTGCGGAAGTTGTGTGGCAAGGGAGCCTGATGGACGGCTCCGGAACGATCGTCTCGACGACGAGCGGTGCGATCGGCGAGCAGGCCGTCAGCTGGCCGAACCGCGCCGAGGACTCGCCGACCGCGACGAGTCCCGAGGAGCTCATCGCCGCCGCGCACGCCGCGTGTTTCTCCATGGCGCTCTCGGCCGGGCTCGCGCGCGCGGAGACGCCGCCGACCGAGCTCCGCACCTCGGCGACCGTGACGTTCCAGCCGGGCGGGGGCATCACGAAGATCGCGCTCACGGTCGAGGGCACCGTCCCCGGCCTCGACGAAGACGGCTTCCGCGAGGCGGCGCAGACCGCGAAGGAGAACTGCCCCGTATCGAAAGCGCTCGCCGGCGTCCCGGAGATCACGCTGGAGGCCCGGCTAACGTAACCGCCGCCATGGCGACCGATTTCGACAATCTCGTTGCGGATCTCGAGCGCTCCTACGAGGAGACGCAGACGCGCATGTCCGACCCGTCCGTCTACAACGATCGCCGCGAGGCGGCCGAGGTCGGGCGGCGTCTGAAGGAGCTCGAACGGCCGTACAAGCTCGCGCAGGAGTGGAAGGGCGTCACCGACGATCTCACGGCGGCGCGCGAGGACGCCGACCTCCGTGAGCTCGTGCCGGAGCTCGAGACGCGCGCCGCGACGCTCGAGGAGGAGCTTCGCCTCGCTCTCGTCCCGACCGATCCCGCCGACCGCAAGGACGTGATCGTCGAGGTGCGGCAGGGCGTCGGCGGCGACGAGGCGGCGCTGTGGGCCGGCGACATCTACCGGATGCTTGCGCGCTACGCCGAGCGGCGCGGTTACAAGGTCGAGGAGCTCGAGGCGAGCCAGAACGACGGGGGCGGCTACAAAGAAGTGACGTTCGCGGTCAAGGGCGACGGCGCGTACTCCGTCTTCAAGTGGGAGGGCGGCACGCACCGCGTCCAGCGCGTCCCGGAGACCGAGAGCGCGGGGCGGATCCACACCTCCACCGCGACGGTCGCGGTGATGCCGGAAGCCGAGGAGGTCGAGATCGAGATCGATCAGAACGACCTCAAGATCGACGTCTACCGCTCGACCGGGCCTGGCGGCCAGTCGGTCAACACGACCGACTCCGCGGTACGCATCACGCACGTCCCGACCGGGGTCGTCGTCGCGATGCAGGACGAGAAGTCGCAGCTTCAGAACAAGGACAAGGCGATGCGCGTCCTCCGCGCACGCCTGTACGAGCGCGAGCTCGCGCTGCAGCGCGCCGCGCTCGACGCGACGCGCAACGCGCAGATCGGCGGCGGCGAGCGCGCCGAGAAGATCCGGACGTACAACTTCCCCGAGAACCGCCTCACCGACCATCGCGTGAAGCTCACCGTGCACCAGCTCGATCGGATCCTCGGGGGCGAGCTCGACGAGTTCACCGAGGCGCTCGTCACCGACGACCGGCGGCGAGCTCTCGGGGAATGACCGTGCGCGAGGCGCTCGCGGATGCCGAGCGGCGCTTGGCCGCCGCGGGAGTCGAGACGCCGCGCGTCGACGCGGAGTGGCTCGTCGCGCACCTGCTCGGGACGACGCGCTCGGGGCTTGCGGCGCGGGGTGGGGAAGAGGTCGACGGCCTCGAGCCGCTGCTCGCGCGGCGCGAGGCGCGGGAGCCGCTCGCTTACATCCTCGGCGAGTGGGGCTTTCGGCGCCTGATGCTGAAGACCGACGCGCGCGCACTCGTGCCGCGTCCGGAGACAGAAACGCTCGTCGAGCGGGCACTTGCGCTCGTTGCGGAGGTCGCGCAGCCGCGGATCCTCGACGTCGGTGTCGGTTCCGGCGCGATCGCGCTTGCGCTCAAAGATGAGCGACCCGACGCGGCGGTCGTCGGGGTCGACGTCTCTCCCGACGCGCTCGCGCTCGCGCGTGAGAACGCCGAGCGGCTCGGTCTCGACGTCGAGCTGCGCGAGCAGGACGGGGTGGAGGCGGCCGGAGAGGGCTGGGATCTCGTCGTCGCGAACCCGCCGTACGTCGAGAGCCTCGACGGCTTGCAGGCTGAGCTCCACTTCGAGCCGGAGGTAGCGCTGATCGGAGCCGGCGCGCACGAGCGTCTCGCACGCGCGGCCGTGGCGCGCTTCCTAGTCTTCGAGGCCGGCGACGGCCAGGCGGAGAACGTCGGCGAGATCCTGCTCGCCGCCGGCTGGCGCGACGTGCGCATCACTGCCGACCTGACGGGAACGGAGCGCGTCGTGGAAGGCGCGAAGTGACCGACGCCGTCGCCGCTCTCCGCGCCGGCCAGGCGGTGATCCTTCCGACGGACACCGTCTACGGGCTCTGCACGCTGCCGGAGCACGAGGACGTCCTCTATGAGCTGAAGGGCCGCGACCGCTCGAAGCCCGTCGCGCTCATCGCCGCCGACGTCAACGGTCTCCTCGCCGCAGTGCCGGGCCTCGATCGCGCCGTCCTCGAGCGTTATCTTCCGGGCGCGTACACGCTCGTCTTCGAGAGCGCGGGCGTGCGCGTCCCGAACCTGCCGCCCGCCGCGGCTGAGGTCGTGCGCGCGGTCGGTGTAGTGGCGGCGACGAGCGCGAACCTCTCCGGCGGCCCGGATCCGCGCCGCGTCGAGGACATCTCGGAGGAGATCCGCGCCGCAGTCGGCGCGATTGTCGACGCCGGCGCGTTGCCCGGCACGCCGTCCACCGTTCTCGACCTCCGCGGCGACGAGCCGGTCGTCCTCCGTCAGGGCGCGGGCGAGCTGCCTAGGTAGACGGAAGCGTGACGCGCTGCTGGGCGAGGCACTCGAGCGAACCGTCCTTCGCGGACAGCGCGACCGCCTCGACCGTCCCGGTCTGCTTCTGCGGCGCGTCGTACGCCACCGTCGTGCTCCACGCGCCGGGGCCGTGGACGGAAGCGTTCTTGCCCAGCACGGCGCCGTTCTTGCCGCGGACGACGACCTGGAACTGGTTCTCGAAGATCCCGTGCTCGTGCCCGCGGACGACGACCGTGCCGTTCTTTGTGACATGCACCTTCCGGAGCGTCAGCCCGCTGCAGGTGTGGCTCGGCTTCGCGGGCGGCGCGCTCTTCCACAGATCGATCGCCAGGTGAGTTCCGGAGACGACGTGGTACGCGAGGTACTTCAGCCGGCGCGGCTCGTACGTCATGGCGATGTGCAACGACTGCGTCCCCGGCTGGAGGGTGACATGCACGCCGGCCCCTGCCTTGCCGTTCGTCTTTGTCGTGACGCCGGGGCGGTTGAGCTGGGCGATGGCAATCGTCTGTCTGGCGGGGCCACCCTCGACGTCGCGGTTGGAGATCTTCCCGCTGAAGTCGACGACGATGCGGACGTACGTCGGGTGGTCGCCGATCCGCACGCCGGTCGCCCGCAGGTGGGTCGTCTTACCGCTGGCAAGCGCCGGAAGGGCCAGAAGGCCAACGGCTGCCACGATCCCGATGCGCCGGGTATGCACGGCTCCATTATCGCGCTGCCGTAGCATCCGATCAATGGCTGCGACGCAGGCGACGTTCGAGGAGCTGAAGCACGCCGGGCTCGACGAGATCGATCCCGACATCGCGGCGCTCCTCACGAAGGAGCTCGAGCGCCAGCGCGGCCAGATCGAGCTCCGCGGCGGCGAGCCGGTCATCCTCCGTCAGGCCGTCAGGCCCGCGCTCAGGTAGCGGGCAGCCTCACGTAGTGCTGGGCAAGACACTCGAGGGCTCCATCCTTCGCTGAGAAAGCGACGGCCTCGACGGTTCCGTCCTGACTGTGGGCCACGTGGTAGGGCACCTTGGCTGTCCACTTGCCGGGGCCGGTGACCGTCCTGTGTCCGAGCACCTCCCCGTCTGCACCTCGGACGACGACACGGAACTGATTCTCGAAGATCCCGTGCTCGTGCCCGCGGACCGAGACCGCTTTCCCGTCCGATTCCGAGTACGAGCCAAGCGTCAGCCGGCTGCACGTGTGGATCGGCTTTCGCGGCGGAGCGCTCTTCCAGAGGTTGATCGCGAGCCTGTTTCCCGTGACGACCGCGTAGGACAGGTACTTGAAGCGGTGACGAGCGAAGTGCGTTCTGATGTGCAGGGCGTGGTTGGGGCCGAAGCCCTGCAGGAACCTGACGCGGACGCCGTGGCGCGTCTTCCCCTTCCTGTGCGTCGTATTGACCGGACGCGAGATGGATACCGCACCCAATCTCGCGCTCAGCCCTTCGAAGCCGACCTGCCTCGCCGGCACCTTTCCGTTGAAGTCGACGACGACGCGGACGAACGCCGGTTGATCGACGATCCGCACTCCGGTCGCGGCAAGTTGCGGCGCCGCGCCAGCCAGCGCGGGGAGGGAGAAGAGTCCGACCGCTGCGATGACCGCGATCCAGCGTGCGTCCATGTACGGAGTATGCCTCCCGTCGCGTCCCGTAGCATCAGAATATGGCCGCGACGCAAGAGACGTTCGAGCAGTTGAAGCACGCCGGGCTCGACGAGATCGATCCCGACATCGCGGCACTCCTCACGAAGGAGCTCGAGCGCCAGCGCGGACAGATCGAGCTCATCGCGTCGGAGAACTTCACGTGGCCGTCGGTCATGGAGGCGGTCGGATCGGTGCCGACGAACAAGTACGCGGAGGGCTATCCAGGACGCCGGTACTACGGCGGTTGCGAGGTCGTCGACGAGATCGAGCAGCTCGCGATCGACCGCGCGAAGGAGCTCTTCGGCGCCGAGCACGCGAACGTCCAGCCGCACGCGGGCGCGCCGACGAACATGGCCGTCTACGCCGCCGCGATGGAGCCGGGCGACACGCTCCTCGCGCTGAGCCTCGTCCACGGCGGCCACCTGACGCATGGTCACAAGGTCAACTTCTCCGGCCGCTTCTACAACGTCGTCCACTACGGCGTGTCGCCCGAGACGATGCTCGTCGACTACGACGACGTGCTCGCGAAGGCGAAGGAGGCGCGCCCGAAGATCATCGTCTGCGGCGGCTCGGCGTACCCGCGCACGGTCGAGACGGATCGCTTCCGCGCGATCGCCGACGAGGTGGGGGCCGCGCTCCTCTGCGACATGGCGCACTTCGCAGGCCTCGTCGCGGCGGGGCTGCAACCGAACCCGGTCGAGCACTGCGACTTCGTCACGTCGACGACGCACAAGACGCTCGCCGGACCGCGCGCCGGGTTCATCCTCTGCCGCGAGGAGCATGCGAAGGCGGTCGACTCCGCGGTCATGCCGGGAATGCAGGGCGGCCCGCTCGAGCACACAATCGCCGCGAAGGCGACGTGCTTCCGCATCGCCGCGACCGACGCGTTCCGCGACTACCAGACGCGTGTTCGTGCCAACGCCGACGCGTTGGCGGACGCTCTCACAGACGCCGGCCTCCGCTTGATCACCGGCGGCACCGACACGCACCTGATGCTCGTCGACCTCCGCGAGTCGGAGCGGACGGGCAAGGCGGCGGAGGAGCGGCTCGAGGAGATCGGCGTCACCGCGAACCGCAACACCGTCCCGTTCGACGAGCGCTCGCCGTTCGTCACGTCGGGCGTTCGCCTCGGCACGCCCGCGATGACGATGCGCGGCTTCGACGAGGACGACTTCCGGGAGGTCGGCGCGATCATCTGCGAGGCGCTGACCGACGCGCCCGCGCTCGACGGCCTCCGCGCACGCGTCGCCGCGCTTCTCGCGAAGCATCCGCTGTATCCCGGATTCCGCGGTTACACGACGTACGTCGCGTGAGCGAGCCGCGCTTGACCGTGGTCGAGCATCCGCTCGTCCAGCACAAGCTCAGCTACCTCCGCGACAAGGACACGCCGACCGTCCACTTCCGCAAGCTCGCCGAGGAGATCACGCTCCTCCTCACGTACGAAGCGACGAAGGACATGCCGACGGAGGACGCCGAGATCGAGACGCCGCTCGAGAAGATGACCGCGCAGCGCATCTCGGGGAAGAAGGTCGCGGTGTGTCCGGTGCTGCGCGCGGGGATGGGAATGCTCGACGGCGTGCTGTCGCTCGTCTCGAGCGCGCGCGTCGGCTTCATCGGGATGTACCGCGACGAGGAGACGCTCGAGGCGGTGCAGTACTTCGTGAAGCTGCCGGTCGACCTTTCCGAGCGCGACGCGATCATCCTCGACCCGATGCTCGCGACCGGCCATTCGAGCTGCGCCGCGATCGACGCCGTGAAGGAGGCCGGCGCGCAGTCGGTGACGCTCGTGTGCATCGTCTCGGCCCCGGAGGGGATCGCGGAGGTGCATCGCCAGCACCCTGACGTCCACATCGTGTGCGCGTCCGTCGACCGCGGCCTGAACGAACGCGGCTACATCGTCCCGGGCCTTGGGGACGCGGGCGACCGGCTGTACGGCACGAAGTAGCTGTAGCCGATGTGACAGAAGTCCCTCGCGGGGCGTATAAACGGGGCGATGTCTCGTTTCTTCGCATTTGCATGCGGACTCGTTCTCGTTGCCGCGGTAGTGACGGGTTGCGGCAGCGGCTATCAAGCGGCCGTCCGGCAGGAGTCCAAGCAGCTCCTCGCCAACGGGAATCCCAAGATCATGCGGATCGAGACTGTTCGGGATCTCGCCGGCAACAAGCAGATCGTCGCCACGCTCGAGGGGCACTTCAAATTCCCGCCGGCCAACATGCCGTGCGAGAGACGCTGTGGGCAGCCGCCTCGCTACGCCTGGATCATGTTCAGCGAGCCCGCGGGGATGACCGGCTTCGGCGGGGTCGATGCGTCGACGATCTCCGCGATAGCCAATGCTCACCGTGCGAAACGATTGTTCGACATCTTCCCGTACACGACGATGACGGGGATTCGCTGCGTCATCCCGCGCGGCGCGTCCGGGACGGTGGATGGCCGGTGCCGCACTGACATCGCCGGGATGCACGACCACCGCCCGAGTTCGATCATGTTCCATGAGGGTTGGGGCGACTTCGGGCATCGACGGGACGGAGGCTGGGGTCCGCATCAGCGCGGTGGCGGCTGGATCGTGGCTCTCGACCCGCACGGGCGCGTCCAGTCGGTTCGCCGGTTTGGTGACCTCCCGCCGCAACTCTGGAAGTAGCGGCCGAGGCAAACCCGTCTAGGCGGCGAAGTACGCTGAGACCGTGGTTCTCGGGTCCACCAGCCCGCATCTCAGCGTTTTCGACCAGCTCGCCGACAATCTCGACGTCGTCTGGGGAGCGCTCATCGCGTTCGTCGTCGTTGTCTTGCTCACGCCGGCGGTGGGAGGGATGGCCCGGCGGCTCGGCATCGTCGACCTCCCGGGAGGGCGGCGCATCAACACGCTGCCCGTGCCGCGGCTCGGCGGCCTCGCGCTCTTCCTCGGGTTGCTCGTGCCGGCGCTCGCATTCCTCCACACGGGGCGCGAGAACCGCGGCATTCTCCTCGGCGCGGCGATCGCGGTCACGGTCGGGATCATCGACGACTTCCGCGGCCTGCCGTGGTTCTTGAAGCTCGCGGGCCAGTTCGCCGCGGCCGGCGTCGCGGTCGGCTTCGGGATCTGGGTCAACCGGTTCACGTTCCCGTTCATCGGCATCCACGCACTGCACGGCTACGTCGGGATTCCACTGACGATGCTCTGGATAGTCGCGATCATGAACATGTTCAACTTCCTCGACGGCCTCGACGGGCTTGCCGCCGGCGTCGCCGCCATCTCGGGCCTGACGTTCAGCATCATCGCCCTGTCGCTCGGGAAGGTCGACGCGGCCATCCTTTCGGCGATCGTGTTCGGCGCATGCGTCGGCTTCCTGCGCCACAACTTCTATCCGGCGCGGATCTTCATGGGCGATTCCGGCGCGATGCTGCTGGGGTTCGTGCTCGCGACGGTCGCGGTGCAGGGGCTCCTGAAGACGGCGGCGACCGTCGCGCTGTTCTTCCCGCTGCTCGTGCTCGCGGTGCCGATCGTCGACACGACGTTCGTCGTCCTCCGCCGGCTGCGGCACCGGGAGAAGGTCTTCGTGGCGGATCAGGCGCACATCCACCACCGGTTCCTCCGGCGCGGCTTTACGCAGCGGCGGGCGGCGCTGACGATTTGGGCGTGGTGCGCGTCGCTCTCGCTCGCCGCCTTTGCGACGCGGTTCGTCCCGTTCCGCGCCCACGGCGTGTGGCATCCGTGGTGGACGTTGCTCGCGGCCGCGTTCGGGCTCGTCGCGGTGCTGTTCTCCGTGTACGTCGTCTACGTGCTCGAGATCGTGAAGCTCGCGAATCCGATTCAGAAACGCCGCCGCGCGAACGATCCGCTCAAGAAAACGGCTTAGTCCGCTTCGGACACGTCCGGTATCAGATACCGGACGTGGCTCATGCGGACATGGCCGTCGCGGCGAAAGCCCTGCACAGCGGGGCAACGCGTAGCTCGCGGACGATGGCGCTCTGCGTCCGAACCGGCCGTGTCCGGTATCAGATACCGGACACGGCTCATGCGGACATGGCTTCGGTCCGGAGGACGAAGGTTGCGAGCGCGTCGTTGAACGGCGCGCCGAGGCGCTGGACGGAGTGGCCCACGCCCGGGAAGGTGAGGCGCTCCGCCGGGAGGCGTTCCTCGAGCACGTCGGCGATCGACTCGAACGCGGCGTGGTGCGCGCCGGTCACGACGAGCTTCGGGAACGGCGCCGCGGCGAGCGTGTCGAGCGGGATCTCGGCCTCAGACGGCAGGCGCTCGACCATCAGCGTCCTCGCGCCCTGCAGCAGCGCGGCGTTGAACTCGCCCGTCGGCACCGGCGTCCCGACCGCGGTGAAGAACGCCCGGAGGAACGCCCCCGGATCACGCGGCCCCTCGCTCCACAGGTGTTCGGCGCCCGCAACGAACGCGTCGACCGCGGGAACTCCGCGCGCGACCGCGGTCGCCGGCGGCTCGATCACCGTGAGCGAGCCGAGCTCCTCCGGATGCGCCGCCGCGAGCAGCAGCGCGATCACGCCGCCGTAGGAGTGCCCGACGACGTGCGTTTCGGGCTCGAGAAACTGCTCGAACCAGACCGCTTCGTCCTCGAAATCGACGTGATCGACGTCCGGCCCGGGCGGAAAACCGCGGCGGTTCGGGAGGACGAGTTCGAAGCGATCCGCGAGCGGCTTCTGCGCCGCCCAGGTCAGCTCCGCGTTGACGACGGAACCGTGCACGAACAAGAGGCGAGGTTGTTTACCCATGCGGGATTCCGGTGTCACAAAGTACCGGGTGGGCCGACTCTGGCACGGTGCTATTCTCGCCCCGGGATGCAGGGGACCACGTCGTCGCAGTTCGACGCCGCCGGAGCCGGCGGCGTTCTTCTAGCCGTGCTCGTCGTCGGGATCGGCCTTGGCGTGCTCATCGGGTACGCAGCCGGTTCCGCCGCGATCGGAGCGCTCATCGGCGCCGTCGTCGGCATCCTCGGAGGGATCTTCGCCGTCTACCGCCGGTACAGCGTCTGATGCTGGGCTCGGTCTTCTCCACACCGCGCGACGAGCCGAACCATCTGCTCCCGGCGTTGTGCGGGACGGCCGTCGTCCTGCTGCTCCTGCCGGTCTTCCTTGTCCTCGGCTGGAACATCGCCGGCTGGGGGCTCGCCGCGGTGCTCTGGCTCGGCCTCCACGGCATCGACTTCCTCCTCGCGCGGCTCCGGAACGACAAGGACGGCGGCGTCGCGAACTCGGGGATGCAGGCGTTCGGGCTCCTCTTCAAGACGCTCGCGCTCCTCGTCGTCCTGTTCGCCGCACTCTCGAAGAGCCAGGACGTCGCGCTGACGGCCGGCTTGACCTACGGCCTCGCGTACACGTTCGAGCTCGGGCTCTCGCTCAGCACCTATTTCGGGAGCTCGGCCCGGTGACGAGGCTGCGGACACTTCTGATCGTCGCAATCCTCGCGCTCGTCGCTGCGCCGGTCGCGTCCGCAGGAAATTTCGACCCGACGCAGGAGTTCGAGCAGCACCCGTGGGTCTCGATCCACATCGGCCCGCTCGACCTGTCGATCACGAAGGCGGTCGCGTATCTCATGCTCGCAACCGCTCTCACGTGCGCGCTCGGGATCTTCACGATGCGCAGCCGGCTCGCGCTCCTGCCGAGCAAGCGGCAGACGGTCGGCGAGGCGCTATACGAGCTCGCGCAGGAGCAGATCGCGAAGCAGGGGCTGCCGACGAAGGCGCTCGGCCGCTGGTTCCCGTACGTCGCGACGCTCCTCCTCTTCATCTTCATGGTCAACCTGCTCGGGTTCATCCCGCTGCCGCTGACCGGCGAGAGGATCGCGGGAAGTGGCGTGGGGCACTACATCCCGACATGGGGAATCTACGCCGCGACGAGCTCGCTCTCGGTGACGCTCGCGCTCGCCCTCATCACGTTCTGCATCACGCACTACGAGGGGATCAAGTGGAACGGCCCGCGCCGGTACTTCGCGAGCTGGATCCCGGAGGCGCCGAAAGGCCTGCTCATCCTCATCGTGCCGCTCGAGATCCTCGGCCAGTTCATGCGCCTCATCTCGCTCAGCGTCAGGCTCTTCGCGAACATGCTCGCCGGACACATCCTCATCCTCACGTTCCTCGGGCTGATCTTCATCTTCGAGTCGTACGTCCTGTTCGCGATGGTCATCCCGGCGACGCTCTTCTACCTCTTCGAGGTGATCATCGTCATCGGGATCCAGGCGTTCATCTTCGCCACTCTGTCCGCCATCTACATCGGCTCGGCGATCGAGCCGGAGCACTAAGGAGGAAACGAAATGCTCAGCATCCTCGCCGCAACGACCGGCGACGTCACGAAGGCCGGCAAGGCGATCGGCCTCGCGCTCGGCGTCGGGCTCGGCGCTGCCGGAGCCGGTGTCGGTATCGGCATCATCTTCGGCTCCATGATCCAGTCCGTTGCTCGCCAGCCCGAGCTTCGGAGCGAACTGCAGGGAATCCAGTGGCTCGGGTTCGCACTCACCGAGGCGGTCGTGTTCTACGGCCTGCTCGGCTCGATCCTGGCCTACGTTCTCGTCAAGTAAGTGCTCGCGTCGAACCCACTCATCTCGGTCACGCCGGGGCTGATGATCTGGACGATCGTCTGCTTCTTCATCGCGCTGTTCGTCCTGAAGCGGTACGCGTTCGGGCCGATCCAGGGCATGCTCGACAAGCGGCAGGACACGATCGCCGAGTCGATCAAGGCTGCCGAAGACGCCCGCGACGAGTCGCAGAAGCTCCTCGAGCAGCACAAACAGCTCATCGCCGAGGCGCGTGGCGAGGCGGAATCGATCCTCGCCGAGGCGCGTAAGACCCGCGACTCGATGGAGCAGCGGATGAAAGAGGAGACCGAGGCCGAGCGGCAGCGCCGGCTCGAGGAGACGAAGAAGGAGATCGCGGCCGAGACGACCCGCGCCCTCGCGCAGATCCGCGCCGAGGTCGCCGAGCTCACGCTCGAGGCTGCGGCGCGCGTCGTCGGCAAGACGCTCGACGCCGAGCGTGACCGCGCGCTCATCTCCGAGGCGATCTCGGGTCTCGACTTCTCCCGTCTCGAGGAGAACGACTAACTCGTGGCTGCCGCGCACCGCATCTACGCCGAAGCGCTCTTCGGCGCGGCGAAGGACGCCGGCCGGCTCGCGCCGGTGCACGAGGCGCTCAGCGACTTCGCGGCCGCTGTGGCTTCCTCGCAGGAGCTTCGCTCGGTCCTCCGCAACCCGCAGATCGAGTCGCACGCGAAGGCCGGAATCCTCGCGGACATCGCGGGCGACGACGAGCCGCTGTTCACCAACTTCCTCCGGGTGACGGCGGAGAAGGGCCGCGCGGCCGAGATCGAGGAGATCGCGAAGGAGTTCGAGCAGCTCATGGCGCGCGAGGAGAAGCGGCTCACCGTCGAGCTGACGACGGCGCGCGACCTCAGCGACGCCGAGGCGGACGCGATCCTCGGCGAGATCGAGAAGGCGGCCGGCCGCAAGGTCGACGCCACGCGGAAGGTCGACCCCGACCTCGTCGGCGGCATCGTCCTCCAGGCGGGCTCGCTGCGCGTCGACGCGAGCGTCCGCGGGAGATTGGAACGACTACGAACCGAATTGGTGAGGAGATAAATGAAACTGCGCCCCGAAGAGATCACGTCGATCCTGCGCCAGCGGATCGAGCAGTACGATGTCGAGACCGACCTCGCGGAGGTCGGCAACGTTCTCGCCGTCGGCGACGGCATCGCTCAGGTCTACGGCCTCGAGAACGCCGTCGCGATGGAGATGCTCGAGTTCGAGCACGGCGTTGTCGGGCTTGCGTTCAACCTCGAGGAGGATGTCGTCGGTGCGGCGCTCTTCGGCGAGTGGGAGAAGGTGAGCGAGGGCGCCCCGGTCAAGCGCACCGGCCGCGTCGCGAGCGTTCCCGTCGGCGAGGCGCTGCTCGGCCGCGTCGTCGACCCGCTCGGCAACCCGATCGACGGGCGCGGGCCGATCGAGACCACCGAGCGGCGGCCGCTCGAGTTCAAGGCGCCGGGCGTCATCGCGCGCCAGCCGGTGAAGGAGCCGCTCATGACCGGCATCAAGTCGATCGACTCGATGACGAACGTCGGCCGCGGCCAGCGCGAGCTCATCATCGGCGACCGCTCGACCGGCAAGACAGCGCTCCTGATCGACACGATCCTCAACCAGAAGGACACCGACGTCCACTGCATCTACGTCGCCATCGGCCAGAAGGCGTCGACCGTCGCGGGCATCTACGAGCGCCTGCGCGAGACGGGCGCGATGGAGTACACGACGATCGTCTCCGCCGCCGCGCACGAGGCCGCGCCGATCAAGTGGATGGCGCCGTTCGCGGGCGCCGCGATGGGCGAGTACTTCCTCTTCAAAGGCCAGCACGCGCTCGTCATGTACGACGACCTCTCGAAGCAGGCCGACGCGTACCGCCAGCTGTCGCTGCTGCTTCGCCGCCCGCCGGGCCGCGAGGCGTTCCCGGGCGACGTCTTCTACCTCCACTCGCGGCTGCTCGAGCGCGCGTGCAAGCTCAACGAGGAGGAGGGCGGCGGCTCGCTCACCGCGCTCCCCGTCATCGAGACGCAGGCCGGCGACATCTCGGCGTACATTCCGACCAACGTCATCTCCATCACCGACGGGCAGATCTTCCTCAACTCCGAGCTCTTCTTCTCGGGCGTCCGCCCGGCGGTCAACGTCGGCACTTCGGTGTCGCGCGTCGGCTCGGCGGCGCAGACGAAGGCGATGAAGAAGGTCGCCGGCCGCCTGCGGCTCGACCTCGCGCAGTACCGCGAGCTCGAGGCGTTCGCGCAGTTCGGCTCCGAGCTCGACAAGGCAACGCAGCAGGCGCTCACGCGCGGCGAGAAGATGGTCGCGACGCTCAATCAGCCGCAGTATGACCCGTGGCCGATGGAGGAGCAGGTCGCGGCGATCTACGCCGGCAACGAGGGCTTCATCGACGACGTCCCGACGCCGCAGGTGCAGCGGTTCCAGGAGGAGCTGCGCGAGCATCTCCGCACCGAGGGCACCGTCTATAAGACGATCCGCGAGTCGGGCGACCTCGCCGACGACACGGCGAAGTCCTTGACGGACGAGATCGAGAAGTTCAAGAAGAGCTTCAACGTCCAGGGCGAGTCCGCGGTCTAACCCTTGGCATCGCTCCAGGATCTCCGGCGGCGGGTCAACTCCGTCCGCAACACGCGCAAGATCACGAAGGCTCTCGAGCTCGTGGCCGGCGCGCGGTTGCGGCGTGCCCAGGCGCGGAGCGCCGAGATGCGCCCGTACGCCGACCGGATGCAGGAGCTCATGGTCGGCACGGCGCAGGCGGCGTCGTCCTTCCGCAATCTCGCGCTGCTGCAGAAGCACGACGAGGTGAAGCGGGTCGCGATCGTGCTCGTCACCGGCGACCGCGGGCTTGCGGGGCCGTTCAACGGACAGGTGCTGCGTCGCGGCTTCGAGCTCGAGCGCGAGGCGCGGGCGGCTGGCCAGGACGTCGCGTGGGTCGCGGTCGGGCGCAAGGGCGCGTCGTCGCTGAAGTTCCGCCGCTACGAGCTCGCCGGGGAGTGGGCGGGCTTCGCCGACAAGCCGGGCTACCACGACGCGCAGGCGGTCGGGCACCGGCTGGCCGAGCTGTACGAGAGCGGCGAGGTCGACCGCGTTCTCCTCGTCTATAACCGCTTCGAGTCGGCTCTCGTCCAGAAAGTGACAACGACCGAACTGCTGCCGATCGGCGAGGACGTCCTCGCCGCGGACACGAGCGGCGACGAAGCGGAGAAGCAGGGGCCGAGCGCCGACTTCATCTACGAGCCGGAGCCGGAGCAGATTCTCGAACGGCTCCTGCCCGTCTACCTCGAGACGGAGATCTACCGCGCGCTGCTCGACTCGGCGGCGGCGTTCCTCGCGTCGCAGATGAACGCGATGCGGAGCGCGTCGAAGAACGCCGGCGAGCTGATCGACAACCTCACGCTCTCGCTCAACCGCGCGCGCCAGGCGCAGATCACGCAGGAGATCCTCGAGATCGTCGCCGGCGCGGACGCCCTCGCCGGCTAGGTAGCTCGCGAGTCCTGCGGACTCGCTCGCTGGGTTTGAGGAACTCCGGCCGGGAAGAGCGCGGTCTTGTCGGCCTTCGTGCTGAGACCTCATTTGGTGCGAAGTCGACACACTCCGGCCTTGACAAGACACCCGCTCTACTAGGCGGTGTCGGACACCATTTCGCCGCGCGCACCGCTAGGAGGTGTTTCCGAGCAATGGCCGAGGCGAGGGTCGCTTCCCGAGGAAGCGGCCGAACTCCGGCGCGCCGGCGGGGCTACCCTTTAGCCGGTGGAACGGCGATTCGAGCTCGTCGTGCTCTCGCTGCTGGCGGCGTCCCTCATCTCGGTCGGAACGCTCGCCGGCCGGATCTACGAGACGCACAGCCTCCACTACACGTTTCTCGTCTGGAATCTCGTTCTCGCCTGGGTGCCGCTCGTCGCCGCGTATTTCGCCTTCCGTCGGGCGCGGCGAGGGATAGGTGCCGGCGTCGGCGCTCTCGTCATCGTGTGGCTGCTGTTCTTCCCGAACGCGCCGTACGTGGTCACGGACTTCATCCACCTCGGCGCCGCCGACGAAGGGCCGGCGGCGCTCTGGTACGACGCCCTCATGCTGTCCTCGTTCGCGTGGACGGCGCTCATGCTCGGCTTCGTCTCGCTCTATCTGATCCATGCGCTCATCGCGCGGCGCGCGAGCGCCGGCGTGGGTTGGGTCGCCGTCGTGTGCGCGTTCGGACTGGCGAGCATCGGCATCTACCTCGGACGTTTCGCGCACGTCAACAGCTGGGACGTCGTGGCGCGCCCGCACCTTCTTCTTGCCGTCGTTGAGAGGGGAACCGACAACCCGATGAACGCGCCGACGACGGTCGCCGCACTGGTCGCGCTCACCGTGTCGCTGTTCATCGGGTACCTCGTCGTCTACGCGCTCTCGGCGCTCCGTCTCGAGCGCGCCGACGCCGGACCGGCCACTTGATCGTCTAGTGCCGCGGGCCGAGCGCGTCGTCGAGGAGCTGGATCACCGCTTCGACGTCCGACTCCTCGCCGCCGGCGACGCGCATCGCCAGGCCGTTCGTCACGATCGTGGCGAAGCGTCCGAGGCTCTTCCACTCGATGTCCGCGCGGAGGACGCCCCCCTTCTGCGCGTCACGAAACCACGCCTCGAGCGGCGGGCCGAGCTCCTCCGACGCCTCGGTCATGCTGCGCACGAAATCCTCGTCGTGCCGCATGCGGGAATGGGTCTCGATGAGCACGGCGAGGAACTCGGGATCCTCTCCCGCGATCGCGCGCAGCGCCTCGGCGAGGCCGCCGGTCGAGAGCAGTTCGAGGAAGTGGCGGTTGACGTCGACCGCGACGGCGACGAAGAGCTCCCGCTTGTCGCCGTAGTAGTGGAAGATCGCGCCGCGCGAAAGGCCGATCGCCTCCTCGAGGCGGGGGACGGTGGCGCCGTCGTAGCCGTACTTCGCGAACGCGCTGCGCGCGCCGTCGACGATCTGGGTACGGCGCGCCTCGAGGTGCTCTTCGGTGACCTTCGGCACGGCCCGGATACTAGTGGCGTTGACAAAACCGTACATACGTATTATTTTGTCGCCGCATGTGGAGGAACCGCTCACTCGTCGGCCTGATCACCGCCGAGCTCGTCTCGCTGACGGGCTCGTCGATGACGTTCGTCGCGCTCCCGTTCTTCGTCTACTTGACGACGGGATCGACGGCGAAGATGGGGTGGGTTCTCGCCGCGGAGATGCTGCCGATCGCGATCTTCGGCATCCCGGCGGGGACGGTGATCGCGAAGCTCGGGGCGAAGAGGACGATGCTCATCTCCGACGCGGCGCGCGGGCCGCTGATGCTCGTCATCCCGGTCCTCCACCACTACGGCAAGCTGTCGTTCCCGGCATTGCTCGCCACGGCGTTCGCGATCGGGATCTTCGCCGCACCGTATTACGCGTCGTCGCGGCTCGTCATTCCCGAGATCGCCGGCGAGGACGAGCAGGCAGTCGCGAGCGTCAACGCCATCCTTTCCGGCGCGAACCAGATCACGCAGCTCGCGGGGCCCGTCCTCGCCGGCGTGCTCATCGCCCTCGCCACGCCTGCGACCGTGCTCGTCGTCGACGGCTGCACGTATGTCGTCTCGTTTCTCATCATCGCGACGGTCGTCCGCGCAGGCGCTCGCGTCGAGTCGGCGGCCGAGCAGGAGGGCGTGCTCGCCGGGCTGAAGTTCCTGCTCAAGGACTCGTTGCTCGGCCCGATCATGATCGCGGCCTGCGTCCTCAACTTCGTCGCGCAGGGGATCGTCCTCGGCGTCCAGGCAGTGGACATTTTCCGGTACGACGAGAGCGGCTACGACCTCGCCGTCCTCTTCGCGGGCTTCGGCATCGGGGCGCTGCTCGGGTCGATCGTCGCGCAGCAGGTGACGCAGAAGATGTCACTGCAGAAGCTCGCCGCCGTCGCGATCGTCCTCATGCCGCTGCCGCTCTTCCTCCTCGCGCCGACGACCGCGTTGCCGGTCGCGGTGGTCGCCGTCGCAGGCTTTGCCTTCTTCACGCCGCTCGTCAATGCGCCGATATTCGGGATTCTCACGGTGCGCACGCCGGTCGAGCTGCGGCCGAAGGTCATGACCGCGGTCATCACCGTTGCGACGATGGCCGGGCCGTTCGGTTTCATCGCCGCGGGCTACATCCTCCGCCACGTCTCGCTCGACGCGTTCTTCGTCGGCCTGCCGGCGCTGCTCCTGCTCGCGAGCCTCGGCCTCGCAGCCGCGCTGCTGCGCGGTTCCGACGACGAGCCTGTTCCGGTCGTCGCTGCCGGCTAAGGCCCGCAGAACGAGACGAACCGGACGTCCGGGCCGTTCACGCCGCCGGAGCCGCCGTCGCTGCCGCCGCAGCGAACGCCGTCCGCCGGCTCCCACGTCGTGCCGGTCCACGTCCACGCCGGAATGAAGCCTCTTTGCCCGGAACGGGTTGTATCCGTCTGGGCGGAGTTGACGGACGTCGCGCCGTCTCTCGTAACGACGAACTGCCAGCCGATCGCCTGGGTGTTCTCGTTCCGGCGAAACGGCGCGGTCAGGCCCTCATAGGGAGCGTCGACGTGTACGCCCGACAGATCGGGTGGCGTGACGACGAGCACCTGCGCGTTGTAGAAGCCTTGTCTCCGTTGGAGGTCGATCGAGCAGCGCGCCTGTAACGGCGGCGCGTTCCCGCTCGGCGGATCGATGCGGCCGGCGACCGAGACGCCCGACGTACGCGGGCGGCACTTGTCGAGCAGATGTCCGGTGGCTGCGACGACGGCGTTCACGGCCGCGGTCTCGCTCGCCGGGAGACCGGGGGACGTCACGGCGACACGAACCGGCGGCGCTCCGGACACGTCGCAGCCGGGCGTGACGCGCAGCGGGCCTTCCCAGCGGACGCGGAGATCGTCGAGCGTCGTCGTCTTCGTCTCGCCGGCCTTGAGCGGAATCGGCGCCGGCGGCGGGCCGGACGTGTTCTCGAGCGGGACGCGCGTGTCGTACGTCGTTCCATCGGGGCTCTTCACGAGCGCCCACACTCCGCCGTACGCGGGCAGCACGTTGACGGTGTCCTTGGAGACGTTTTGGAGGCTGACGGAGACGCCGAGCTCGTGGCCGATCTGCACCGGCGTCGTCACGGTGGCGGTGCACTTCACCTTCCCGCCGAGGATGAGGCGACTCGAGCTGTTGCCGGAACCGCCCGTCGAATGGCTGTTGCCGCACGCCGACGCCGCGAGGACGACCGCGGCGAGCACCACGGAACCGAGGGCGAATCTCATCAGCGGCAGAGCGTGACGAAATCGACGGTCGGCCCGGAGGAATCGCCGCCCATCGGTCCGATGGTGCCGCACTCCGCGTAGACCGATCCTCGCTTGACGTCCTGCAGGCGCTGGCGCACGTGCCTTGCCGCGGTCATGTTGAACGCGTTCGTCGATATAGCGCCCTTGTGGGTGACGACGAACAACCAGGCGATTGCCTCGGTGTTGTTCCACTTCGGCTTCGGATAGTGGATGAACTCGTACGGCTCCTGAACGTGTGCTCGATGCCCCGCCGGGATGGTGACGAACACCTGAGCGCGGACGAAGCCGTGCTCGTGCTGGAGACTGATCGAGCAGCGTGCGCTCATCGGAGGCGCGCTGTTCCTCGGCGCTTTGATCTCGCCGCTCACCGCGACACCCGGACGAGTCGGGCGGCAGTTGTCGAGCAGATGGCCGGTCGAAGCCACGACCTCGGCCATCGCCGCGCCGTTGCTCGGCGGCCGCCCGGTCGGCACCGCCACCGGCACCGTCAGCGTTTGAAGTGCGGTTCCGTTGAAGCCAGGCGTGATCTGGAGCGGCCCGCTCCAGCTGACCGGCAGGTCGGAGAGTGTCCTCGTCACCGACTTGCCGGGCTTGATCTTGGTCGCCGAGGCGGGGCCGCCAACGCTCATTCCCGACAGGTACCTCGAGTCGTAACCCGGGCTGTTGGGGATGCCCGCCTTGAACCACAAGTTCTCGGGATAGCCGAGCTGGATCGACCGCGCCCGGTTCGACACGTTCGTGACGCCGAACGTGACGCGCAGCCGCTTCCCCGGCTGCGCCGGCGTTTCCGCTGTCGCCGTGATCCGGAAGTTCCCGTTCTCGATGAGCCGACTCGAGCTGACACGCGTCGGCGGACCGGCTTTCGCGTGACTGCTCCCGCACGCGGACACGGCAAGCGCCAGCGCAGCGAGCAGTGCTCCCGCAGAGAGCAAGCGCCTCATCGGGGGAGTGTACGACGCTGGCCGCGAGAAAGTCACGCCGGGATAGGCTCGCCCCGTGGAGGCTGTTCGGATTCTCGTGGCGATCGTCGGCGGCTGTGCCGTTGTGTGGGCGCTGCTCGAGGCGATTCGCGCGTTCGTCATCCCGCGCGGCGTGCAGGTTCGCTCGCGCGTCGTCTTCTACTGGGTCTTCCGCCTGCTCCGCTGGGTCGCTCGCGCGCGCGGCGCGGTCGAGCGCGAGGCGATCGACGGGATCATGGTCTACGGCGCGCCGATCGCCGTGCTCGGCCTGCCGCTCCTGTGGCTCATCACGTCACTGCTGGGATTTGCAGGGATTTTCTGGGCGATCGACGAAAACGGCTTCGGCGACGCGCTCGTCGTCAGCGGCTCGTCGCTCTTCACGCTCGGGTTCGACAAGCCGGCCGGCGTCGGTGGAGCGATCGTTGCCTTTGCATGTGCAACCGTCGGGCTCGCCCTCCTCGCGCTCGTGATCTCGTACCTCCCGACGCTCAACTCGGGCTTCGCGCGCCGCGAGTCGGTCGTCGCGATGCTCGACACCCGCGCCGGCTCGCCGCCGAATGCGATCACGCTGATCGAGCGCCATCACGTGTTCGCGGGGATCGAGACGCTCGACGCGCTCTGGCCCGAATGGGAGCGGTGGATCGTCGACGTGGGGGAGACGCACTACACGCATCCGATGCTCGTCTTCTTCCGCTCCTCCGAGCCCGACCATTCGTGGGTGACCGCGACGGCGACGCTCCTCGAAGCCGCGAACTTCCGGCTCTCGGCGATCGACGCCTCCGGGCCGGGGAACGCGGCGGCGTGGATGTTCTACCGCGCCGGTCTAGGGGCGGTGCAGCGGCTGCGCGCCTTCTTCACGTATCGCATCTCCGATCGCGACATCGAGCCGGTCGACCGCGCCGCCTTCGAGCGCGTTCTCGTCCATTTCGAGGAGGTCGGCGTCAGCCTCGTCGACGACCACGAGCTCGCGTGGGAGCGCTTCTGCCGTCGCCGCGCCGAGTACGAGCCGGTGCTCGACGCGCTCGCGCGTCTCGTGGACGCTCCGGCGGGTCTCTGGCCGGCCGCTTCTCCCGAGGTTTGAGCGGGCGACTCGGCTAATCTGCGCCCGCACCCGACCACCAAACGGATCCAGGGGAGAGAACTCAAAGTGGCCGACAAGAACACCGGCAAGATCGTCGAGATCAAGGGCGTCGTGCTCGACGCCGTTTTCCCGGACAAGCTCCCCGAGATCTACCACGCGCTCAGCGTGCAGGTGCCCGAGGAAGACGGCAGCACGCGCGAGCTCATCGCGGAGGTGCAGCAGCATCTCGGCGACGACCGCGTCCGCGCCGTCGCGATGGATTCGACCGACGGACTGGCGCGCGGGGTCGAGATCGTCGACACGGCGCAGCCGATCTCCGTCCCGGTCGGCGACGTGACGCTCGGCCGCATCTGGAACGTCATCGGCGACCCCGTCGACGGCAAGCCTGCGGCGACGGGCGAGCGGTGGCCGATCCATCGCGATCCGCCGGCGTTCAACGAGCTCTCCCCGACGATCGAGATCTTCGAGACGGGCATCAAGGTCATCGACCTCGTTGCGCCGTTCGTCCGCGGCGGCAAGGTCGGCCTCTTCGGCGGCGCCGGCGTCGGCAAGACCGTGACGATCACCGAGCTCATCAACAACGTCGCGCTCCAGCACGGCGGCGTGTCGGTCTTCTCCGGCGTCGGCGAGCGCACGCGCGAGGGCAACGACCTCATGCTCGAGATGACGGAATCGGGCGTCATGGACAAGGTCGCGATGTGTTACGGCCAGATGAACGAGCCGCCGGGAGCGCGCCTGCGCGTCGGTCTCTCCGGCCTGACGATGGCGGAGTATTTCCGCGACCAGGGCCAGGACACCCTGCTCTTCATCGACAACATCTTCCGGTTCGTCCAGGCGGGCTCGGAGGTGTCGGCGCTGCTCGGCCGCATGCCCTCGGCGGTCGGCTACCAGCCGACGCTCGAAACCGAGATGGGCGGCCTGCAGGAGCGGATCACGTCGACGAAGTCCGGCTCGGTCACGTCGGTGCAGGCGATCTACGTTCCCGCCGACGACCTGACGGACCCGGCACCGGCCAACACGTTCGCGCACCTCGACTCGACGACCGTGCTCGACCGGAGC
>DASXLJ010000018.1:0-100174 GCA_036496305.1 Gaiellaceae bacterium
GCCCCGCTCCTCCAGCAGCAGAGCGAGGAAGTAGACCTGGAAAAGAAGATCGCCGAGCTCGTCGAGCAGCTTCGGGTCGTCAGCGGCGAGGGCAGCGTCGGCGACCTCGTACGCCTCCTCGACGGTGTGCGGGACGATCGTCGGCGCCGTTTGCTCGCGATCCCACGGGCACTCGCGGCGCAACCGCTCCGTCAGAGCCTGAAGTTCAAGAAGGGCCTCAGCGAGACCCTCCACGTCAGCCAGTCGTTACGGGAGGAGAGGTCGGGATCGCCGTCGTCGTCGGCGGCGCGTACCCGGTCTGGTAGCTCACCTTGCCCTTGTACTCGTCGGTCAGATGAGCGGTCCACGTCGACCAAAGCGCCTCCTGCGCCTGCTGGAGAAGCTGCTGCTCGATCGTCGACTTCACCTGGCTGAACGGCGCGGTGTGCTGCTTCTGATTCTTGACAGGCCCGAGCGCCGTGATGACGTGCCAGCCGTACTGGCTGTGCACCGGCGCGGAGATTGCCCCGGTCTTGAGCTTGAACCCCGCGTTCGAGAAGGGCGCGACAGTCTGGATGCACACGCCGGCCGAGACAGGCTTCGCGATGCAGAGCTTGCCGCCGTTCGCCGCAGAGCCCGTGTCCGTCGAATACTTCTTCGCCAGGGCTGCAAAGCTCGCGCCGTTCCTCAGCTTCTGCTCGATCTTGTTCGCCTGCGCCTTCGTCTTGACGAGGATGTGAGCGACCTCGCGCGTCGTCGCTGCCTGCACGACGTACTGCGCGATGTTCTTGTGGTAGTCGGCCAACTCCTGTGAGTCCGTGACCTTCGCGGACGCGGTGACCTTGTCGTGGATTCCCTTCGCGAGGAGGCTGACGAGCACCTGCTGCTTCGCCTCGTCGAGCGTGAGCTTCGCCGACTTCAGCGCATCGTTGAACTTCTTCTGACTCCCGCCGTAGTTCGTCTTGATGAGGTTTGCGATGTACTTGTCCACATCGCTCGGGCTCACCGAGACGCCTTCCTTCGGCGCCTGCTGCTTCAGCTCTTGGATCTCGACGAGCTCGGCAATCGCCTGGTTCCTGATGGCGGTGTACTGGGCCGATCCGACCGGCGGCTTCACTCCGCCCGTCGAATTGGCGGCGTTCTCGAGCGCCTGCTCGAAGAACGTGTTGAACTCAGCGGTCGTGATCGGGGTTCCGCCGACGACGGCGATCGCGTTCGCGGGAACATTCTGGGAGCCGCCGCCGCAGGCGGCGAGTGAAGCGACGAGCGCAAGCAGTAGAGGCATAAAGAGAAGGCGAGTCTTCATTTCCATCCAGTGAGGTCGAATTCCGCGGGAGCGCCGCCACGCGAGTTTGGCTTCAGGCGGCTCGGCGCGCGTCCAAGATAGCATCGACCAACTGAACCGCTTGGGCTAATTCTTCCTGCCCGCGCATTGTTATCTCCTGCTTAGACGAGGTGTAGACAGCGGTTTTCGCGCGATCCCGCAGCTCGCGCAGCTCGCCCGAGCCCAGCACGAGCCGGCCGACCGTCGCCTTCCCGCCCTGGAACACGAGGTAGTCGGCGCCGAGGAGCGCGACCTTGATCTTCGCCTCCTGGATGCGGAAGAGGTTCTCGACCGGCTCGGGGAGCGGGCCGAAGCGATCTTCGAGGGCGAGCTGGAGCTCGCGCAGCTCGTCCTCCGTCTCCGCGAGCGCGAGCCGGCGGTGGACGTCGATGCGGAGCGCCTCGGAATCGACATACGCGCCCGGGACGTAGGCATCCACCCGCGCGTCCACGCGCACCGGGCGCCCGACGGTGCGCTTCTGACCCTGCATCTCCGCGACGGCCTCGTTGAGGAGCTCGACGTAGAGCTCGAACCCGACTGCGGCGACGTGGCCCGACTGCTCCGCGCCGAGCAGCTCGCCCGCGCCGCGGATCTCGAGGTCGCGCATCGCGATCGCGAAGCCTGCGCCGAGCTCCGTGTGGTCGGCGAGCGTCGAGAGCCGCGCCCGCGCCTCGTCGGTCAGCTCGCGCGCGTCGGGATAGAAGAGGTACGCGTACGCCGTCGCGTCGGAGCGGCCGACGCGCCCGCGGATCTGGTAGAGCTGACTCAGCCCGAGCATGTCGGCACGCTCGACGATGAGCGTGTTCGCCTGCGGGATGTCGATGCCCGACTCGATGATCGTCGTCGAGACGAGCACGTCGGCGTCACCGCGGAGGAAGGCGTGCATCTTCTCCTCGAGATCCTTCTCCTTCATCTGCCCGTGCGCGACGAGGAAGCGGAGGTTCGGGCAGAGCTGCCCGAGCTGCGCGGCGCGCTCCTCGATCGTCTCGACGCGGTTGTGGAGGAAGAACGCCTGGCCCTCGCGCTCGACCTCGCGCTCGAGCGCGAGCTTCACGAGCTCCTCGTCGTACTCGCCGACGGTCGTGCGGATCGGGCGGCGCCCCTCGGGCGGCGTCTCGATGATCGAGATGTCGCGCATGCCCGCGAGCGAGAGGTGCAAGGTGCGCGGGATCGGCGTCGCGCTCAGCGTGAGGACGTCGACCTCGAGGCGCAGCGACTTGAGCAGCTCCTTCTGCGCGACGCCGAAGCGCTGCTCCTCGTCGAGGATGACGAGACCGAGCTCCTTCGGGATCACGTCGCGCGAGAGGACTCGGTGTGTGCCAATGAGGACGTCGACCTTGCCGGCGCTGAAGTCGGTGAGGATCGTGCGCGTGTCCTTCGGCGCGACGAAGCGCGAGACCATCTCGACGCGGACCGGGAAGTCGCGGTAGCGCTCCTTGAACGTGTTGTAGTGCTGCTCGGCGAGGATCGTCGTCGGCGCGAGGAGGAGCACCTGCTTGCTGTTGACCGCGACGGCGAACGCGGCGCGCACGGCGACCTCGGTCTTGCCGAAGCCGACGTCGCCGCAGACGAGCCGGTCCATCGGGCGCGGCGCCTCGAGGTCCTCCATGACCGACTCGATCGCGGTCGCCTGGTCGGGCGTCTCGCGGAAGGGGAAGCTTGCTTCGAGCCGCGGCAGCCACTGGTGTGAGAGGTCGTACGCGATTCCCTCCTGCGTCTCTCTTTGTGCGTACAGGGTGATGAGCTCGCCGGCGAGCTCGCGCACGGACTCCTTCGCGCGCGACTTCATTGTCTGCCACGCCTTGCCGCCGAGCTTCGAAAGCGCGGGCGCGCCGGCGTCGGCGCCGACGTAGCGCGAGACCTTGCCGAGCTGCTCGTGCGGGACGTAGAGTCGGTCTTCGCCGCGGAACGCGAGCAGGAGGTAGTCGCGCGTCACGCTCGCGACGGTCTTCGTCTCGAAGCCGAGGAGCTTCCCGATGCCGTGGTCCTCGTGCACGACGTAGTCGCCGGTGCGGAGGTCGGCGAAGCTCTGGAGCGCCTTGCCGCCGAGGCGGCGCTCGCGCGGGGCGCGGCGGCGGAAGACCTGGTGGTCGGGCAGGACGACGAGGCCGAGGTCGCGCCAGACGAAGCCGCGTCTCGCGGGCGCGATCGCGAACAGGAGCTCCGGCTCCTCCGGCAGGTCCTCGCCCGGCTCGAGCACCCGTGCCTCGACGCGGCGGAGGAGGTTCTGCGTGCGCAGCGCCTCGCCGCGATGCGGGAACGCGACGACGACTCGCTGGCCGGTGCGGATGAGCGCGGCGAGCTCGCTCTCCGCCTCGGCGAGCCCGCGCGACGCGATCGCCGGCTTCTGCGCCTCGAACGCGAAGGGCTGGTTCTGCGGGAACGGGTCGAGCTCGGTCGCGCCGTCGAGATCCACGGCCTCGACGTTGTCCTCGTCCCACACCTTGCGCACGGCGTCGGGCTCGAACACGAAGTCGGGCGGGCCGTCGAGCGCCGCGACAAGGTCGTCGGGAACCGGCGGCGGCGCATCGTCGTCGGCGAGTGTCGGTTCGCCGAGGTCGAGGCGGCGTTCTGCGGCGGGGTAGAGCGTCGCTTCCGCGACCGGGTGAAGAGCGCGCTGGGTGAAGGGTGAGAACGCGCGCACCGACTCGATCTCGTCGCCGAAGAACTCGACGCGCAGCGGCTCGCGGCCGGTCGTCGGGAAGACGTCGACGATGCCGCCGCGCACCGCGAACTGGCCGCGGTCGTCCACGCGCTCGACGCGGTCGTAGCCCGCGAGCGCGAGCGACTCGGCGAGCGCCTCGACTCCGGGCTCGATTCCAGGCCGCACCTCGACGGGAGCGGGACGCGCCTCCGCGGGCGCCAGCCCTTCCGCGAGCGCGCGAGCCGACGCGCACACGAGGCCGCCGCGCTCGAGGACGTGGAGCGCCCGCGCCCGCTCGCCTACGAGATGCGGCGGCGGCGCGAGCCCCGACTCGTACGACACGCCTCGGCTCGGCAGCAGTCCGACCGCGTCGTCGCCGAGGAACCACGCTGCAGCGTCGGCCGTGTCGCGCGCGTCGGCGTCCTCCGGCAACAAGACGACGAGACCGCGCCCGAGCTTCTCGTGCAGCGTCGCAAGGAGCGGTGGCAGAGCCGCCTCGGACACCCGCGCGCGGGTCGGCAGTGCGTCGACGAACGCGGCGACGCGCTCGTCCTCGACGAGCTCGCGAACTACGGCGTGAAGTACGGGACGGTCCATGACGACGGGCGGAACCGGCGGTTCCGCTGGGTCGATGGTAATGCGAAGCTTCTGCGCGTACTCTGGAAGACGTGCGAGGGGTCACGCGCTTTGGGCCATTGAAGGAGCGTCCGTTCCGTCTCCTCTGGCTGGGACGTACGGCGTCAGCGGTCGGCGATTCGCTCATCCCGGTTGCCCTCATCTGGACGGTTGGTCACGACCTGCACGGCAGCTTGACCATGGTCGGCGTCGTCCTCGCGGCGAACCTCGTCGGCGGAGGGACGATGACGCTCGTCGGCGGCGTCTGGGCCGACCGGTTGCCGCGCCGGGCGGTGATGATCGCGGCCGATCTCACCCGCCTCGCGACCCAGGGCACGACCGCGGTGCTCCTCTTCAACGGGACGGCGCACGTGTGGCAACTCGCGATCTCGCAGGGCCTGGCGGGAGCGGCGGCCGGCTTCTTCAACCCGGCTTCGACCGCTCTGATCCCGGAAACGGTCAGTGCCGGCGGGCTGCAGCAGGCGAACGCGCTCATGGCTCTTCCTGCGAGCGCGACCCGGATCTTCGGGCCTGCGCTCTCCGGCGTGATCATTGCCGTGGCCGGTAGCGGCTGGGTCTTCGCGATCGACGCCGCGAGCTTCCTCACCAGCGCGCTCTTCATCAGCGCCGTCCGCGTCGCGCCGTTTGTGCGGCCGCACGCGCAGCGCTTCTGGAGCGATCTCGCCGACGGATGGCACGAGGTGCGCGCACATCGGTGGCTGACCGCCGGATTCCTCGGCTACGCGATCGGCAACATCGGGATCGGCGCCTACATCGTCGTCGGGTCGCACGTCGCGTTCGGCGAGCTCGGCGGCGCCTGGGCCTGGGGACTGATCGTCGGCGGTGTTGCGGTCGGCGGCGTCTTCGGTGGACTCATCGCCCTCCGAATCCGGCCGCAACACCCGGTCGCGGCGGCGTTCACGATCTGGACGCTCACCGCCGCCCCCGCACTCGCTCTGATCCGGCCGCTGCCGCTGCCGGCGGTGATGGCCGCAGGAGTGGTGATGGGCGGCTCGGTGCTCGTCGGCAACGCGCTCTGGGAGACGGCGATGCAGCAGGAGGTTCGGCCCGACCGCCTTGCCCGCGTCGCATCGATCGACGCGCTGCTCTCGATCTGCCTGATGCCGCTCGGCAACATCCTCGCCGGGCCGCTCTCAAGCGCGCTCGGCGTGCGCCCGACGCTTCTGCTCGCCGCAGCGCTGATGGCCATCCCGAATATCGCCGTCGTCGCGTTCGTCCGCGAGATACGCGCGGTTCAGCGGCGGGACGAGCCCGAAGCCGACCGCGCGCCGGCCGTCTCAGCTCTCTAGCGCAGGCGGAGCGGCGGGTTCGGGCTCGTCGCGGATGAAGAGCACGCGCCGCATCCAGTCCGGCAGCCACCAGTTCGCCTCGCCGAGCAACTTCATGACCGCCGGGACGAGCAACGCGCGGATGACGGTCGCGTCGAAGATGATCCCTGCCGCAAGCCCGATCGCGAACACCTTGATCTCGTAGCCCGGGCTCGACGAGAGGACGAGGAACGCGAACATGAGGATGAGCGCCGCGCTCGTCACGAGCTTCCCTGTGCGCGCGAGGCCGAGTTCGATCGCCCGATCCGTCGAGCCGGTCTCGTCGTACGCCTCGCGCATGCGCGACAGCATGAACACCTCGTAGTCCATCGAGAGGCCGAAAAGGAACGCGAAGATCATCAGGGGGATCCACGCCGGTATCGCCTGCGTCGCGGTGATGTTCCAGAGCGACGAGCCGTGGCCCTTCTGGAAGATGAAGACGATGATCCCGTAGGCCGCGCCGAGCGAGATGAGATTGAGCACGGCGGCCTTGACCGCGAGCACGATCGAGCGGAATGCGCGCGTCAGGAGGATGAGCGTGAGGATGAGCACGAACGCGAGGACGTACGCGAAGTTCCCGTAGACGGCGTGGATGAAGTCACGGTCGACGGCCGCCTGGCCGCCGAGCGTCACATATGGCCCGGCGATCGAGGCGTTGACGCGGTTGATGATGCCCTGTATCCCCGGCGCGGCGCCATCGATCGCCGGGAAAGCCTCGACTAGCGAGTATCCGCCGCGATTCCAACCCGGGCCGGGCGGCGCGGCCGCACCGACGACTCCGGGAACCGCGCTCTCGGTCTGCGCCACGGCTCTTGGCGGGATGGGGGCCAGGCGGCCGTCCGGTTGGGTGACGAGCGTGACGAACGGCTTCATCACGCCGGGCGAGATGCCTGCGTCGGCGAGCATCTGGCGCCCGGCGATCGCGGTACCGATGCCCGGGAAGTCCTTCAGCTGCGCCTCGTTCGGGTTGAGCTGGATGCCGATCGCGACGAGCACGGCCACGATCGCGAGGCCCGTCCCGGCGACGGCCCACGGGCGCCGGAGGACGAACCGCCCCCACTTCCCCCACGCGCCGTCCTCGGGATGGCCGTCGTCGGTGAAGCGCTTCGGCAGCATCCGCACGCTGTTGATCTTCTCGCCGAGCACCGCGAGCAGCGCCGGCATGAGCGTGATCGCCGCGAGAACCGAAACGGCCGGAATGAGCATGCCGCCGATCCCGATCGACCGGATGAACGGCAGCGGCAGGATGATCATCGAGAGCAGGCCGACAGCGACCGTCGAGCCCGAGACGATGACCGAACGGCCGGCGTGCGTCATCGTCTCTACGAGCGCCGTCTCGACGTCCTCGCCTTCTCGCAGCTCGTCGCGGAAGCGGAAGATCATCAGGAGCGCGTAGTCGATCGCGACACCGAGCCCGACGAGCGCGATGAGGAACTGGACGATGATCGAGACGCTCGTGATGTACGTCAGCGCCCACACGAGCGTGAACGTGTTGAGGATCGCGGCGGCCGCGACGGCGACGGGCATGAGGATCGCGGGCAGCGTCCCGAAGACGAAAAGAAGGATGACGATCGCGCCGAGGGCACCGATCATCGCTTCGACCAGGACGTTCCCCGCTCCGCCGCCGTGCGAGCTCGCCTCCTCGAGCGGGTCGTGCCCGGTGACGTTGACCTCGATCCCCGGCGGCAGCCCCTTCTTCGCGGCGGCAAGGATGTCGGTCGCACCGCTCGTCGTCGAGAACGTCGCGAGGCCGGGCGGGTAGATCTCCTCGAACGTCGTGTGGCCGTCGACCGAGGTGTACATCGGGCTGCGCGTCGAGAAGTACGAGCTCACGCGCGAGTCCGGAACCGCCGCCGCGGCCCGCGCCATCGCCGCTTTGATCGCGGCGCTTTGCATCGCGTCGCCGTTCGTGTGGAAGACGACGACATCGGGCGGGCGGATCCCGGTCCCGAACTCCTGCAGGATCTTCTGGTTCGTCTCGTACGCGGAGTAGCCGGGGATCGAGAAGCTCTGGTACCAGCGCTTGCTCACCTGGCTCGCGGCGAACATGCCGAAGAGCGTCAACGCCAGCCACGCGAAGATCACCGCACGGCGATGGCGCGAGACGAAGTGAGCGAGGCGCGCGAGCATGGCGAGTGACGGTACCGACGGAGTTCGCTCCCGCCTAAGCGGAAGCGAACTCCTCGGCAACCTGGGTGAGGCGGAAGCGGTTGCCCGACGGATCGCGGAATCCCGCGTCGATCCCGTACGGCCGCGCCTCCGGCTCCTCCGTAAACTCGACGCCGCGCGCGGCGAGCTCCTCGTAGTCGCGCCGGCAGTCGTCGGTAGCGAAGAAGACGGTGCCGGCGAAGCCCTTGCCCATGAGCGACTCGACCTGCTCCTTCGTCTCCGCGTCGAGCACCGGCGCGCCGGGAATCGCCATGAGCACGAGCGACACGTCCTCCTGGCTCGGCGGCCCAACGGTGAGCCAGCGGAAGTTGCCGAGCTCGGGCATCGTGACGTCGGCGCGTACCTCGAAGCCGAGCTTGTCGGTGTAGAAGGCGAGCGCTTCGTCCTGGTCGTACACCCAGATCTGGGCTGTTGCGATCTTCATCACGGTGGTTCCTCCTCGTCGTTGGCTGTGACGCCAGCCTAGGAACTCGGCACCGCCGCGCCTTCTCCATTTGTGCTGTTTGCGGGACGCCCGTACGCGCGGAGGACACAGCCGGGAACGACCGCGTGCGCCGACGCGGGCGGGAAGGTCGCGCGGTAGCGCGTCGGCGACACGCCGAACGTCCGCGTGAAGCTCGACGTGAACGAGCCGACGCTCGCGAGGCCGACGCCGAAGCAGATCTCGGCGACGCTGCGGTCGGTCGTGCGGAGGAGCGCCGCGGCGCGCTCGAGCCGGCGTGTCTGGAGATACGTGTGCGGCGACTCGCCGAAGTGGCGACGGAACTCGCGGCTGAAATGCGCGCGCGAGAGCCCCGCAGCGCGGGCGAGGTCGTCGACGTCGAGCGGATCGGCGTAGCGGCGGTCCGCGAGATCCTTCGCGCGCGTGAGGTGGCGAACACCGGGGACGAACGCCATCAGCCGCGGGTGACGCGAGCCTCGACGGCGTCGGCGGCACGCTCGACGATGTCCTCGACGTGCTCGTGCGGCTCGAAGTTCGCAAGCACCCAATCGGCGAGCGGCCGCGGGTCGCCGCGTTCGGGACGCCCGACACCTACGCGCAACCGGACGAAGTCCTTCGTCGCGAGCTGCTCGGCGATCGAGCGGAGGCCGTTGTGGCCGGCGAGGCCGCCGCTGAACTTCGTCTCGAGGCGCCCGAGGTCGAAGTCGCCTTCGTCGTGCACGACGAACACGTGCTCCGGCTCGATCTTGAAGAACGCGGCCGCCGATTGAACGGAGCGCCCGGAGTCGTTCATGTACGTCTCCGGCTTCAGCAGCACCACCTTCTCGTCGCCGACGCGAATCTCGGCCATCTGGCCGGAAAACTTCGACTTCCACGAGCCCTGATGACGGCGCGCGAGCTCGTCGACGACCATCCAACCGACGTTGTGGCGGTTCCGGGCGTACTCGCGGCCCGGGTTACCCAAGCCGACGACGAGGTACAAGGGTTACTCCTCGGCGGGTGCGTCGTCGCCGGAGGCTTCCGCCTCGGCGTCGCCGTCGGCAGCTTCCTCGCCGCCCTCGCCCTCGGCAGCAGCCTCGCCCTCGGCGCCCTCTTCGCCCTCCTCGCCCTCGGCCGGCTCTTCGACGACTTCGCGCGACGCAGCCGTAATGGTCGCGACGACCGAGTCCTCGTCGCCGAGGATCGTGACGCCCTCGGGAGCCGTGAGGTCGGCGATGCGCAGCGTGCCGCCGATCTCCATCTCCGAGACGTCGATGTCGATGTGCTCGGGAACCTCGAGCGGGAGCGCCTCGACCGTGACCTCGCGGAGAACCTGCGAGAGGACGCCGCCCTCGCGCACGCCCGGCGCGTCGTCACCGCCGATGAGGTTGACGGAGACGGAGGCGTTGATCGGCTGGTCGAGCCGCACCTCCTGGAGGTCGATGTGGGTGACGCCGCCGCGCACCGGGTCGACCTGGAACTCCTTGAGGATCGAGGCGTGGGTCTTGCCCTTGCCGTCGATCTCGACGTCGAGGATCGAGTGCAGGCCCGCGGCGCCCGTGAGCGCCCGACGCAGCTCGCGCGACTCGACGCAGATCGCGATCGGCTCGCCGCTGCCGTAGAGAACGCCCGGCACGTAGCCGGTCTTACGCAGCCGCCGCGACTCGGCCGAGCCGAGCGTTTCGCGCTGCTGGACGAGCAGTTTTGTACGTTCTCCGGCCATCCGGCGGCGGAGTGTAGCGTCAGGGCCATGAGTTTCGAGGAGCTGCTGGCGGGCTGGGACGGCGAGCACGCCGTCATCCGCCACGACGAGGAGAGCGGCGCGTGGATGTTCGTCGGCGTCCACTCGACCGCGCTCGGCCCCGCCGTGGGCGGCACGCGGATGCGCGTCTACCCCACGCCGGCCGACGGCCTGCGCGATGTGCTGCGCCTGTCCGCCGCGATGACGCAGAAGCTCGCGGGGACGGGATATCCGCGCGGCGGCGGCAAGGCCGTGATCGCGGTGCCGGGCGAACTGCCGACGGGCGAGGCGCGGCGGCGGCTCCTGCTCCGCTACGGCAAGCTCGTCGCCTCGCTCGGCGGAACGTACCGCACGGCCGGCGACATGAACATCAAGCCGGACGATCTCGACATCGTCGCCGAGACGTGCCCGTGGGTGTACGGCGCGTCGGCAAGCGGCGGCGACAGCGGTCCCGGCACGGCGCGCGGCGTCTTCCACGGCATCAGAGCGACCGTCGAGCACGTCTTCGGCTCGGACGACCTGTCGGGGCGGAGCGTGCTGATCCAGGGCGTCGGCGCCGTCGGAGCGAACCTCGCGCGCGAGCTCGCGGACGCCGGCGCGCGCGTGCTCGTGAGCGACGTCGACGAGGCGCGCGCTGCGGCGACGGGCTTCGAGACCGTCGCGGCAAACGACGTCTTCGGGTTCGAGGTCGATGTCTTCGCGCCGTGCGCGGTTGGCGCCGTCCTCAACAGCGAGTCGATCCCGCTCCTCAACTGCCGCGCTGTCGCCGGCGCCGCGAACAACCAGCTCCTCGAGCCGGCGGACGCGGATCGTCTCCACGAGCGCGGCATCCTCTTCGCCCCGGACTACGTCGTCAACTCGGGCGGCGTGATCTACCTCGTCGCTCTCGTCGACGAGGGCCACGACGCCGACGGGATCGAGGCCGGCCTCGCGGGCATCGCCGACACGCTGCGCGAGCTCTTCGCGGAGGCCGACGCAGACGGAATCACGCCCAACGAAGCGGCGAACCGCCTCGTTCAGCGCCGCCTCGCCGCGGCGTCTTCCTAGCTACAGGTCGAGATCCGCGTGGGCGTCGAGCCGTTCGCCGGGACGGTGTAGGTCGACCAGCACTTCTTCGCGGTCGTGGAGTTGGCGACGAGCTCCTGCGAGTTCGGCGCCCACGCCGCAGTAGGCGCGTACTTCATCTTGAGGAGAGCGGTCACGTGCCGGGTCGCGACGTCGACGACGGAGAGCGTTCCGAACGTCCCCGTGCCCGACTCGAACGCGATGTGCGTGCCGTCGGGCGACCAGCCGAACACGTTCTCGACGTTCTTCGAGACGAGAGCGTGGCTCTTGCCGCCGCCCGCCGAGATGAGGCGCAGGGTCGCCGTCGCCCCAACGTGCGCGATGTAGGCGATCTTCTTGCCCGTGGGCGACCACAGCGGCTGGAACCCGGTCTTCACGAGCTGCCGGACCGAAGAGCCGCTCGAGCTCGCCGTCCACAGGCCGTACGTCTTGCCGGTGTCGCTCGTCGGGTCGCGCTCGAAGACGACGCGCTTGCCGTCCGGCGAAAGGCTCGGGAACATGTTGTCGAACTTGCTCCCGCCGACGCGGCCGACCCGATGGCCCGTCGCGAGCGAGAAGACGCTTACCGGCCCGGCGCAGGTCAGGCACCCCGGGAAGTTCGGCCCCGAGGCGATCCGCGTCTGGGCGGCGTCGACGGCGAACGACTCGTCGTTGATCGTCGTCAGCTTCGCCGGCTTGCTTCCGGGCGTGGCCTGGTAGATCGGGCCGCCGTCCACGAGCCAGAGGATCTTGTCCGTCTTCAGCCACACGATCTGGCCGGGCGGATCCTGGCACTTCGACTGGCATGTCGTGTGCGCGAGCGGTTGGGCGTTCGTCCCGTTGGCGTCCATCGTGCAGTACGCCTGGAGGACGTTGTTGCCGTTGTTCGGCTGCGGCCAGCGCCGGCCGTAGTAGGCGATGTGCGTCCCGTCCGGCGACCAGGTCGGGAGATCGACCTGCTGGCACGGCGTGTACGTCCTCGAGGAGGCGTGGCTCGTGGCTGCGACGAGCGCGAGGGGCGCGAGAAGCGCGACTGAGACGATGAGAAGGCGACGAGTCATGGCCGTCAAGGTACTCCGATGCCCTAACGGGGGACCAACGGCGCGATCTGCCTACGATTCGCCGCATGCGGACGCTCGTCACCGGCGGCGCGGGCTTTGTCGGCTCCCATATCGTCGACGCGCTCCTCGCCCGCGGAGACGAGGTGCACGTCCTCGACAACCTCTCGACCGGCTCGCGTGACAACCTCTCTGGCGGCGCCGAGCTCCACGAGCTCGACGTCCGCGATCCTGCGGTCGAGACGCTGGGCGCCGAGCTCCACCCGGACGTCGTTTTCCATCTCGCTGCGCAGGCCGACGTCGGGACGTCGGTCGAGCGGCCGGCGTTCGACGCGGAGACAAACGTCGTCGGCACGGTGCGTGTCCTCGAGGCCGCGCGCACGGCGGGAGCTCGCGTCGTCTTCACGTCGACCGGCGGCGTCATCTACGGCGAGTGCGACGAGCCCGCCACCGAGGATCACGCGCGGCTGCCGATCGCGCCGTACGCCATCTCGAAGCTCGCCGGCGAGGAGTACGTCGCCGGCTGGAACCGCCTCCACGGCACCCGCCACGTCATCCTCCGCCTCGCGAATGTCTACGGGCTGCGCCAGCTTCCGAAGCAGGAAGGCGGAGTCGTTTCGATCTTCCTCAACCGCTTGGCGCGAGGCGAGACGGTCGAGATCTTCGGAGACGGGAATCAGGAACGCGATTTCGTCCACGTCAGCGACATCGCCGCCGCATTCCTCCGCGCAGCCGAGGACGGCGAGGGCGTCTACAACGTCGGAACGGCCGTCGCGACGAGCATCGTCGACCTCTATCGCCTCTGTGCCGCCGCGGCCGGAGTCGACCGGGATCCGACCTTCTGCCCCGCGCGGCTCGGCGAGCTACGGCGCACGGTCATCGACCCGAGCCGCGCCGAGCGCGAGCTCGACTGGCGCCCGACCACGTCGCTCGCGGACGGCCTCGCGGGAATGTGGGCCGCGCTGCAGCCCGAGTAGCACACCTACGTTTTCGTGATGTAGATCGGCGTGCCGAGCGGTACGTAGCGGCGGAGCTTGCGCGCCGTCGCCGCCGAGACGCGGACACAGCCGTGGGAGACGGCCTTGCCGAGCAGCCACGGTTCAGGCGTGCCGTGGATGCCGAAGATCCCGCCGCCCGGCCAATCGCTCAGCTTCGAGTACCCGCTCGTCTCCACCGCGTACGTCGTGAGGTACGGGTCGCCGTGCGGGACGAAGCGCACCGTCGCGTAGTAGAGACCGAGCGGCGTCTCCATGCCGGGAGCACCGACCGCAACCTTCGCGTGCCACACGTGCTTGCCGTGCCAGTAGAGGTCGATCTTGCGCGAGCGGCGGTGAACTACGACTTTCGCCACCGTCGGCTTCAGGTCGGCCGCATAGGCCGGGATCCAGCCCATCCGCCCGTTCGGCCGTCCGGGAACGCTGATGTGGTACCACCACGCGCCGTCCGTGCCGACCTTGGTCGCCACGGCGAACATCTCCTGGCGGCGATAGTCGCTACGGAAGTAGTGCATGACCTTGACGACGTGGGCATGCGGGTTCGGCCGCGTGCGGGCGCGCACCGCGCTGATCGTCAGCGTGCCGGCAGCCGGGAACGTGGTTACCGGGGGCGCCCCCGGCCCTCCATACACCTGCGCCGCCGCCGGAAGGCCGACAGCCGGAGCGAGCAACACGAGAGCAGCCGCCGCCCCGAACGTCACAGCAGCGATAACGCAGCTTTTCACAGCGCGCTCCATCACAGCCGTCAGTGTGCCTGTGCGATAGCTGGACCGCCACTTGGCTTTTCGAACTGTTGACGTTAGAACAGCTGGTTCTCGCCGCCGAAGATCGCCGAGACGGAGTCGTCGGCGAACACGTTCATGATCGCCTCGGCGAGGAGGCCCGACACGCTGAGGACGGTGAGATTGTCCGGGCGGTTCCGCACGTCGACCGGAACGCTGTCGGTGATCACGATCCGATCGATTTCCGAGTTGCCGAGCTCCTCGAGCGCGGCGTCGGAGAAGAGCGCGTGCGTGACGAAGACGTTGACCTCGGTCGCGCCCTGCTCCTTGAGCGCCCGCGCGCCGGCGATGAGCGTGCCGCCGGTGATCGTCACGTCGTCGCCGATGATGGCGATCTTGTCCCGGACGCGGCCCGTGACCTCGGTGATCTCGGCCCGCTCGTGCTCGGGCCGCATCTTGTGCATGATCGCGAAGCTCGCGTCGATCATCTCCGCGAAGCGCACGGCGTGCTTCGCGCGGCCGGCGTCGGGCGCGACCGCGACGACACCGTCGCCGGTGAGACCGAGGTCGCGGAAATGCGTCGCGAAGAGCTGCAGCGCGGTCATGTGGTCGACGGGGATCGTGAAGAAGCCCTGGATCTGGCCCGCGTGGAGATCCATCGTGAGCACGCGGTCGACGCCCGCGAGCTGGAGCATGTCGGCGAAGAGGCGCGCCGAGATCGGCTCGCGCGGCTTGGCCTTGCGATCCTGCCGCGCGTACGGGTACCACGGGATGACCGCCGTGATCCGCTTGGCCGACGCGAGCTTCGCCGCCTGGATCATGAGCAGGAGCTCCATGATGTTCTTGTCCACCGGCGGGCAGCCGGTCTGGACGAGGAAGACGTCCGCGCCGCGGATCGACTCGAGATAGCGGCAGTACGTCTCGTCGTTCGCGAACGTCTTGAGCTCGACGTCACCGAGCTCGACTCCGAGCTTCTCCGCGATCGATGTCGCGAGCTGCGGGTGCGAGCGGCCGGAGAAGACCATGAGCCGCTTCTGCGTCCCGCGGACGATGACGTGCTCGGGCGAGGGGCCGCTCGTCACGAGACTCCCCTCGAGACCCGGCAGTGCCAGCTCAGTCGCCGTCGGGGTTTCCATGGTTCTCGTAGACCCACCCTTCTTTGTTGACCTGGCGCGGGGCAAATCCGGCTAGCGAGCCGGGAGGAACATTCTCCGTGATCACCGTCCCTGGCGCAATCCATGTGTCGTCCCCAATCTCGACGGGCGCGAGGAACGTATTGTCGACCCCGGTCCTGACGTTGCTGCCGATCGTCGTGCGCTTCTTCGGCTGACCCGGGATGTGGCTGAAGTTCGCGGTGACGTTTCCGGCCGCGACGTTCGTGTCTTCGCCGATCTCCGCGTCGCCGACGTACGAGAGATGCGGGATCTTCGTGCGCGCTCCGACGCTCGCCGCCTTGAGCTCGACGAACGTGCCGACCTTGGCGTCTGGGCCGAGCTCGGTGCGCGTCCGGATCGACGCGAACGGGCCGATCTCGACGCCGGTCGCGATCCGCACCTCGCCGCGGATGACCGTGAACGGATGGATGACGACGTCCGGTTCTATCGCGACGCCGGCGTCGATCCAGGTCGAGGACGGGTCGACGATCGTGACGCCGGCGAGCATGTGCCCGGCGTTGATCCGATCGCGCAGCCGCGCCGCGACCGCCGCGAGCTCGACGCGCGTGTTGATGCCGTCCGCTTCGAGCGGATCCGCCACGCACTGAACCGCGCACGTCTCGCCGTCGCCGACGAGGATGCCGAGCGTGTCGGTCACGTACAGCTCGCCCTGTGCGTTCTGCGGCGTGAGCTGGTCGAGCGCCGGCCAAAGCTTCGCGGCGTCGAAGACGTAGATCCCGGAGTTGACCTCGCCGAGTGCGAGCTCCTCCGGTGACGCGTCACGCGCCTCGACGATCCGCGCGAGCCCACCGTTCGCGTCTCGCACGATGCGGCCGTACGCCGCGGCGCCGGCCGGCTCGAAGGAGAGGACGGTCGCTGCGGCTCCGGCGGTGCTGTGTGTTTCGAGCAGCGCGATGAGCGTCTCCGGCCGCAGCGCAGGCACGTCGCCGTTGAGAACGAGGACGTCACCGTCGAAATCGCCGAGCGCCTCGCGCGCGCAGCGGACGGCGTCGCCGGTCCCGCGCGGCTCCTGCTGCACGGCCACCTCGACGCCGTCGTAGAGCTCGCGCGTGGACGGCGAGGCGACGACGACGATCCGCTCGACCCCGGCGCCCCGCGCGGTCTCGACGACCCAGTCCACCATCCGCCGGCCGAGCAGCGGATGAAGGTGCTTCGGCGTCGCGCTCTTCATGCGCGTGCCGATCCCTCCGGCCATTACGACTGCTGCGAGCGGTTTGGCCATGTCAATGAGAGTGGCTGGGGCGCCAGGATTCGAACCTGGGATCACGGGACCAAAACCCGTTGCCTTACCACTTGGCCACGCCCCAGGGCAGTAGCGAGTCTAGCGACGGTCGACGAAGAGATATGCGAGGGCGCCGATGGCGAAAACGATGAGCCCGGCAATGAGAGCCCACTTCACGATCCACCCGAGCATGACGAGCACGAACGCGAGCAACTGCGACGCCGCGAAGATCCAGAGCACCTGCCGGATGAGGTTCGACTTCGCGTTCCGGCCGAGCAGATACAGGAGGCCGGCGATGGCGGCGAGGAACATCACGGTCCACTTCGTCAGGTCGTGCGAGAAGAAGACGACGACGCCCTCGAGAACGGCGATCCAGAGCGCGATCCGGACCCGATGGAAGCGGAGCCTGCCACCGAGGCCCGGCTCAACAGTGCGGTGTGGAGAGGCTTCGATCACGGGTCAACCGTACCAGCATGGTGGTACGACCCAGGTCTTCCCGAGCCGCTTGAGCGAGCGCCTTGCGCGGTCGGCGTCGGCGCGGTCGAGGAAGAGCCCGTACAGCGTCGGGCCGGCTCCCGAAACGTCCGCGCGGAACGCTCCCGCGGCGCGGATCTCCTCCGCCAGTGGCGAGCTCGCAAGGTCGTTCGGCGGGAGCGCGGAGAGGTCGCGCGGGCTCTTGACCTGCGCGAGCGCATCGAGGAGCGTGGCGCGGCGCTCGTCCCAGCCGCGTTCGCCGGTGCGCGCGTCGAAGGCCGCGTAGACGTCCGCGGTCGAGCTCTTCTTCGCGTCGCGCGGGAGGAGGATCACGACCCAGAAATCCTGTGGCAGCTCGAGCGGGGCGAGATCACTGCCGTCACCGGAGCCGAGCTGCGGGCCGTGCTCGAGGAAGAACGGCACGTCGGCGCCGATCCCGGCCGCGACGGTGTGCAGCTCGGCCGGCGGGAGCGGCTCAGGGAGCGAGCCGTTCGCGAGACGCAGCGCGGTCGCCGCGTCGGAGCTGCCGCCGCCGAGACCCGCCGCGAGTGGGATGTGCTTCTCGATCTTCACGCGCCAGCGCGGCTCGATTCCAGCCGCGGCGGCGAGACGCTCGAGGGCAGTGCGAACGAGCGTGTCGTCCTTGAATCCGTCGACGACGAGCGCCGGCGCCTCGTCGATCTCGATCCGGTCGACGAGGTCGATGCGCTGGAGGACGGTGAGCACCTCGTGCTTGCCGTCGTCGCGCGTCGGGCCAACGACGAGCGCGAGGTTGATCTTCGCCGCGGCCGGGGCGCGCATCACGTGACCGTCACCGTCAGCGTCCGCTCGCGCGGCCCGTCGAACTCGGCGAGGTAGATCGCCTGGTGCTCGCCGAGCGCGAGCTCGCCGCCGACGAGCGGTATCCCGACCGACGAAGCCGTGAGCGCTGCGCGAACATGCGCCCACGGATTGCGATCGCCTTCGTGGATGTGCTCCCACGGCGCGTCCTCGTCGACAAGGCGCTCGAGCGCCGCCGCGACGTCTCCGGCCACGGCCCTCGCGCCGGGGCCGGCGGCTTGCACGACGACGCCCGCTGTCGTGTGCGGGACGAACACCGTCACGAGCGTGCCGTCGCGACCAGCCGCCGCCTCGCGCACCCGCTCCGTGACGTCGATCAGCTCGGTTCTCGCGGTCGACCCGACGCGCAGCTCGCTCATCGCAGCGCCTCCTCGACCGCGACGAACTCGCGCGGTGCGAGCGCCTCGGCGCGTGTGTTCTCCGGCCGGCCGAGCACGTCGAGGGCCGCTGCCGCCCGCTCCCGCGAGACGAGACCCGCGAGCGCGAGGGAGTTCGGAAGCGTCTTCCGCCGGTGCGCGAACGCTGCCTGCACGACCTGCTTGATCCGCGCGAAGCTCGCGGGCAGCTCGATGCGCCGGAAGGCGACGAGCGCCGAGTCGACGTTCGGCGGCGGTCGGAAGACCGTGCGCGAGACGGGATGAAAGCCGGTGCGCTCGGCGGCGAGCTGGACGAGCACCGACACCGCGCCGTAGTCCTTCGTCCCCGGCGTGGCGAAGAACCGGTCGGCTACTTCCCGTTGCACCATGACGCACCACAGACCGATGTTCGGCAGGCCGTCGAGGCTCTCCACGACGAGCGGCGTCGCGACGTTGTACGGGAGGTTTGCCACGAGCTTTGTCGCGTCCCGCGGGAGGTCGAGTTGGAGCGCGTCGCCGAAGACAATGTCGACGTTCGGTGCGATGTCGGCCAACGCCGGCTCGAGGTCGCGGTCGATCTCGACCGCGTGGACGTGGCGCACGCGTTCTGCGAGGAAGCGCGTGAGGACTCCCGCGCCCGGGCCGATCTCGAGCACGACGTCGTCCGAGGCGAGCTCGGCGAGGCGCTCGATGACGCCGAGAATGTTCGAGTCCGCGAGGAAGTGCTGGCCGAACTGCTTCTTCACAGGTTGAAGCATGCAGTCGCGTTCGCGTCGATCTGCCTCGCCAGCTCGGCCGGATCCTCCCCGCGCGCCTGTGCGAGAGCCGCGACGGTGTGGACGACGTACGCCGGCTCGTTCGGGCGGCCGCGCACGGGCTGCGGCGCGAGGTACGGAGAGTCGGTCTCCGCAAGGATCCGGTCGGCCGGGACCTGCGTCGCGGCGAGACGGAGGTCGACCGCCTTCGGGAAGCTCGCGTTGCCGGCGAACGAGATGTACCAGCCTCGCTCGAGCGCGGTCGGAAGCAGGTGCGGTGACGAGAAGCAGTGGAGAACGACGGTGCCGGCGTGGTCGGCGAGGGCCGCAAGGGTGTCCTCGTCGGCGGCGCGCGTGTGGATCACGACCGGCTTGCCAAGCTCTTCGGCGAGCTCTAGCTGCTGTGCGAAAAGACGGCGCTGCGCGTCGGGTGGCGCGTAGTCGCGGAACCAGTCGAGCCCGGTCTCGCCGACGGCGACTGCCTTCGGGTGCGCGAACAGCTCGCGCAGCGCGTCGACGTCCTCCTCCGTCGCGTCGCCCGCCTCGTGGGGATGGAGACCGAGGATCGCGGAGACGCCCTCGTGCGCCTCGGCGATGGCGAGATTGCGCCGGCAGTCTTCGACGTCGGTGCCGACCGTGAGGATGCGCGTCACCCCGGCGGCGGCGGCACGCTCGACGACAGCGTCGGGATTGTCGAGCGCCGCGAGGTGCGCGTGCGTGTCGATCACGCAGCGGCTTGCGGCAGCTCGATGCGCGGGAACAGCGGCTCGGAGGCCGCGACCCCGTCCACTTCCTCGGCGACGCCGGTCCGAACACGCTCCCACGACAGGTCGGTGCTCTGGTTGAGCGCTGCGAGGATCCGCGGCGCCGTCTCGGGTAGGTACGAGGCGAGCACGACGGCGAGGGCGGTCAGGCCGTCGACGAGATTGTAGAGGACTCCGTCGAGGCGCGCCTCGTTCGCCTCGTCCTTCGCGAGCTGCCACGGCGCCTCGGCAGTGACGTACTGATTGAGAGCGCGAACGCCGTCCCATGCCGCATCGAGCGCACCGGTGACGTCGAAGCGATCGAGCCGTTCCGCCACGTCTGCGCCGAGCGCCTCGAGATCGAGCGGTGGCTCGGCTTCGCCGCGGCGCACCTTCCCGTCGCGGCTCCGTGCGATCAGCGCGGTCGTCCTCGACAGGAGGTTCCCGAGGTCGTTCGCAAGCTCGTTCTCGTACCGCTCACGCACGCCGTCGATCGACGCGCTCCCGTCCTGGCCGAAGGAGACCGCGCGCGCGATCCAGTACCGAACGGCGTCGGCGCCGTAGACGTCGATCAGCTCGAGGGGGTCGACGACGTTGCCGAGCGACTTCGAGATCTTGCGATCGTCGAGCAGGAGGTAGCCGTGCACGAAGAGTTGCTGCGGCGGCTCGTAGCCTGCCGAGAGAAGAAGCGCCGGCCAGTAGACGCAGTGGAAACGGAGGATGTCCTTCGCAAGAAGGTGGTGGACGACAGGCCAGAATCGGTCGCGCAGGTCTTCGCCGTCGCGCGCGTACGTCAGCGCGCTGAGGTAGTTCGTGAGCGCATCGGCCCAGACGTAGGCCACCTGGCTCTCGTCCCACGGCAACGGGATTCCCCACGGCTGCCCCGCGCGCGAGATGCTGAAGTCGCGGAGCCCGCCCGCGATGAACGCACGCGCCTCGTTGTAACGGAAGTCCGGAAGGACGAGATCGGGCCGCTCGTCGTAGAGCGCGAGGAGCTTGTCTTGGTACGCGGAGAGCCGGAAGAACCAGTTCGTCTCCTCGATCCACTCCGGCTTGATCAAGTGATCGGGGCAGAGCCCCTCGGGCGTCAGCTCCTCCTCCGTCTTGAACGCCTCGCACCCGACGCAGTAGAGCCCCGCGTAGACGTCCTGGTAGATGTCGCCGTTGTCGTACAGGCGCTGGAGGAAGCCCTGGACGAAGCGCTTGTGACCGTCATCGCTCGTGCGGATGAAGAAGTCGACGTCAGCGTTGAGCCGCGCCGGGAGCTCCCGCCACGGCACAGCGATGCGGTCGGCGTACTCCTGCGGCTCGAGTCCCTGCTCCTGTGCCACGCGCCAGACCTTCGTCGCATGCTCGTCGACGCCGGTCAGGAAGAAGGTGTCCGCGCCACGCTGCTTCTTGTTCCGAACGAGGATGTCGCCGATCGCGGTCGTGTACGCGTGCCCGATGTGGGGCGTCGAGTTGACGTAGTAGATCGGCGTTGTCAGGTAGAAGCGCATCCACTCATGATACGAGCGGCGTCTCGGCTCCTCAGGATGCGCGTCGCAGCGGCAGCCCAGATCTGAAGCCGGTGACCCTCGCTGCGAGCGGCGATTGGCGCCGACTCCACGTGTAGGCCGTGGCGAGCGCCAGGAGCAGCGCAACGATCCCCGGCGCGATCGATAGCGCGATCGGCTCGGTCGCGAACGCGTGCGCGAACGGCTTGAGGAAGACCGGCACCCCGTCAGTGACCGGCTCGGCCGTCGGGCGACGGATCTGCGGCGCGTCGGTGCGGAATACCTGCGGGGCCGGGGACGGGGACGGAGTCGAATTCGGAGCAGGGCTCGAGCTCGGCGTTGACACGTGGACCGGCTGAACAGGAGCCACGACGGCCGGCGGCGCGACGGTTGGAGTCTCGAGAACGAGTCCGCCGCCGTGCGGGACGTGCGCCGGTGCGAGCGCGGGCTGCTTCACCGGATGCGGCACCGGCTTCGGCGTAGGTGCGGGCGCCGGAGGTGCCGGCGGAGGCAGGAATCCGCTCGGATCGAGGTAGCCGAGCGGGTCGCTGGTCAAGCGGATGCCGAGGTGGACGTACGGGACCGACTGCTCTGGGGTGCCGCTCGGGCCGACCGTTGCGACGACGTCGCCTTCACTGACGGCGGCCCCTGCTGCAACTGAAATCGAACCGAGATGCGTGAGCGTGACCGAGTATCCGTCGGTCGTTTGGATCGTGAGGCTCTCGCCGCTCGTCGGCACGAAGCCTGCGAAGCTCACCGTCCCGCTCTCGGGCGAGGCGACCGGATCCCCCGACGCCGTTGCGCCGATGTCGATGCCGCGGTGCTGGCCGGCGGCGTACGGATGCGCCTCGTCGTACGAGAACGGTTCGAGCACGGGGCCGTTCACCGGCCAGCTCCACGCGCTCGCGACCGGCACCCAGACAAAGAACATCACCACGACTGTTGTCAGTTTCAGCAACATGCGAGGCGTAAGGTAGCTGCCGCCGGCGGCGTTGTCAAATCTGATTACAGCGACTGCTTGTACAGGCGGTTGCGAGCGACGCCGGTCAGACGCGAGACGATTTCCGCCGCCTGCTTCCGCGGCACGCCGGCCACGACAAGTTCCGCGACCGCTTCAAGCGCCGGGGACTCGTCCGGCCCGGACTCGATGCCCGGCCCGAGCACGAGCGTGATCTCGCCCTTTGGCGGCGCCGCGAACCGTTTCGCAAGCTCGGGCGCCGTCCCGCGCGCGATCTCCTCGAAGCGCTTCGTCAGCTCCCGGCACACAGCGACTTCGCGTTCGGGCGCCGCCTCCGCGAGTGAGCGCAGCGTTGCGGGAAGTCGCTGCGGCGACTCGAATGCGACCACCGGCCACGGCCACGCCTCGAGCTCGCCCCACAGCTCGGCCAGCCGCTTCTCGCCCCGCGGCAGGAAACCGAGAAACCGGTACTGCTCCGCGACGAGTCCCGACGCCACGAGCGCCGTTTCGACCGCCGACGGGCCCGGCAGCACCGTCACCTCCGCCCCGGCCTCGAGCGCCGCGCGCACGAGGCGCGCCCCCGGATCGGACACGCCCGGCATCCCGGCGTCCGAGACGAGCGCTACGCGTTCACCGCCGGCGATCCGCGGCACGAGCTCCGCCGTCCGCTGCGCCTCGTTGTGCTCGTGGTACGAGACGAGGCGCGCGTCGATGCCATGCCTCTGGAGCAGCCCGCGCGTGTGACGCGTGTCCTCGCAGAGGACGACATCGGCCGCGGCGAGCTCGGCGAGGACACGGAGCGTCACGTCTTCGAGGTTCCCGATCGGTGTCGCGCAGACGGCGAGCGGCATCAGAGATCGAACTCCGCTCGCTCGACCCAGCGATCCTCGGACGCCTGCGCGAAGAGGACGACGGACGAGAGCCGCGCGGTAAGGGGGAGCGCGGTTGCGATCGCCGTTTCCGCCGCATCGAGCTCGTCTCCCTGCGCGACCGTCAGATGCGGCGTGATCCCCTCGAACAGGCCGTCGTACGGCGCGTAGTCAGGAAACGCCTCGATCAGCGCTTCGGTCATCGCGACGAACGGAGCGGAAGGATCCGGCGCGAGCCAAAGCGTCCCCGGAAACCGCCCGAACGCGGAAAACATGACGCCGAACGCGCTGAACGACCGCAGCGCCTCGACCGCTGCATCGATGTCCGGCGGCGCCGGGATGAGGAGCGTCACGTGCGGCGGAACGCCGTGCGACGGCTTGGTGCTGCACGTCCGCTCGCGCCACTCGTCGACCACCGGCGCGAGGTCGCGGAACGGGATCGAGAACGCACAGAGCTCAGACGACATGCCAGTCCTCGGGCAGCTCGAGCGGCGCCCACTCCGCCGGCGCGCGCCAGTCCTCCCACCCCGTCGGCCACGGACGCTCGGCGATCACGCGCTCTCCCTCGGCGCGGATCTCCCCTGCGGTTGCTTCGTCGAGGAAGCCACGGTTGACCGCCGCTGCGAAATGATCCTCGTCCTTCCATTCCCAGCTTCCGTCCGGCTCGATCCAGACGTCGAGCGCCCAGTCAGTCGTGTCGAAGCGGTTCCCACGGACGACAAGTGGCGCCTGGAGATTTACGTACCAGCCGAGGAAACTCCAGTTCGTGTCCCAGAAATGGCCAAGCGCATGAAGATCGCCGCCTTCGCGCACGAGCCAGAGGAGGTGAGTGCGATCCCAGACGTGCAACTCCGGCACCGCGTCCCGGTCCCACTCGCTCCAGGTGCCGCGTCGGCGCATCTCATCGCCAGGCCGGACGTACAGAAGGTGCCCGGCGCCGCTCTTTCCGACGTAACGCATTGAGCCAGCCGACTGAACCTGCCCCTCGTAGATGCTGCGGAAGAGGACGCCGTCGCCAGCACAGAGCTCAGACGACATGCCAGTCCTCCAGCAGCTCGAGCGGCGCCCACTCCGCCGGCGCGCGCCAGTCCTCCCAGCCGGTCGGCCACGGGCGCTCGGCGATCACGCGCTCGCCCTCGGCGCGTAGCTCGGCGGCGGTAGCGGCGTCGAGAATCCCGAGCTCTTGCATCTCGGCGAAACCGTCCTCGTCCTTCCACTCCCATGTCCCGTCGGGACGCACCCATACGTCGAGCTCCAGGTCGGTCGTGTCGAAGCACGTGCCACGAATGACGAGCGGGGCCTGGAGATTCACGTACCAGCCGAGGAATCCCCACGCTTCGTCCCAGAAGAGCTCGACCGTGTGCGCGTCGCCCTCGCGCACGAAACGCAGCCGGTGCGTCCTGCTCCACACGAAGTCGAACGCCGGCCCATCCGCAAGCAGCGCCTGGGCGTAGCTCACGTCTTCCGCGGACTTCGAACGCTTGCACTGCGTTCCCGGCTGACAGTACAGACCGTGCCTCGCGTCCCAGCGCCCGACGTAATGGGACGGGAAGCAGCTGCGAACGCGACCGCGGAAGACGTTGCGATAGAGGACGGCGTCGCCGGGGTTTGCGTGGAGGTCTTCCACGGCGGGTACCGTAATTGCACGGATGGGCGCCTCCGAGGAGAAGCCGTACCGGGTTTACCGCGGGGGGCGAGACAAGGGAAAGGTCCCGCTCGCGCGGCGCGACCGGGATATGCGGCGCGCCAAACGCAGCGACGGGCCAGGCCCACCGTCATCAGGCTCGGGTAAAGGCGCGGGGAAAGGCACCGGGAAGATCACGCGCAAGGGTGACCGCCGCGGGCGGCGCCGGCTGTGGTTCGGCTGGACGTGGCGGCGGTGGACGCTCGTCACGGGCCTCTCGCTGATCCTCCTTCTCATCGCGTGGACGGTCGCCGGCTACCTCTCCGTCGAGAGCGGAGTCAAGGCGGCGAACAAACGCGTGCCGAAGAGCGTTGCTCCTGCGCTCACGCCGGACTCCGGTTCTCTGTACGACTCGCCGACGAACATCCTCCTCATCGGCACGGACCGTGCGACCGGGAAGGGATCGCAAGGACGAAGCGCCGACCAGCACGGAGACTCGCTCACCGTTCTCCATACCGATCCGGGCCACGGCCGGCTCGTCTTTCTCTCTATCCCGCGCGATCTCGAGGCAGAGATCCCCGGGCACGGCACGAACAAGATCAACGCGGCGATGCAAGAGGGCGGCCCGAAGCTCGCGATTCGCACGGTGAACAAGCTGCTCGGACGCAAGCTGCGGATCAACCACGTCGTCTTCGTCGACTTCAACCAGTTCGAGAAGCTCATCGACGCCGTCGGCGGCATCACGGTGAACGTGCCGGAGGAGATCCTCTCGAACAAGTTCGACTGCCCCTACAGCGGGAGCAAGTGCGCCAAATGGAAAGGCTGGCACTTCAACAAGGGACCGCAGCACATGGACGGCCACCGCGCGCTCATCTTCTCCCGCATCCGCGAGAACCAGCTCGACACGTCGTACACCGACTTCGCACGCCAGCGCGACCAGCAGCTCGTCGAGCAGGCGACGCTCGCGAAGCTCGCAAGCCCGTCGCTGTTCTTCTCTCTTCCATTCAGCGGAGGCTCCCTGCTCAAGCCGATCGCCACCGACCTCTCGACCTGGCAGCTCATGCAGCTTGCGTGGGTGAAGTTCCGCTCCTCGGCCGGGAGCGACCTGCACTGCCGGCTCGGCGGAACCGACGATCCCTATTCGCCGTACGGCGACGCCGTCAAGCCGGATCCGTACGGCGAGCAGAAGGTGCTCGCGGCCGTGCTCGGTCTCGCCCCTCCGCCGCCGCTGCCGCACGACAATCTCACCGGGCCGGGCTGCACGGTCGGTTCGAGCGGCAAGTTCAAGTAAGCGGGCGTGAGTGTCGTGGCAAAGGTCGGAGCGCTCATCGCCGCCGTTCTCGTGGTTTCCGGTGGAGCCGGGTGCGGAGGCAGCGGTTCGACGAGCCCGCGGGACGAACTGTCGAAGTTCGTCGTCGACTATGTCGACAACAACCGCGGCGGCTGCTGCGAGCTGGGGATGCACGTAAAGGTCGACCACATCCGTTTCGCTCCCAGCAACCCGCGCTGGGCCGCTGTGTCGATGGCGGTGACCGCCGCCAACGGGAGTCCGGACGGAACCGACTATCTCGTCGCGCGGAAGATCGGCTCGCACTGGACCGTCGTCGGGTTCGGGAAGGGAACGATCGGTTGCCATGTGCCTGTCGCGCTCCGCACGGCGCTCGCCGTCGGTCTGCCCGACGGCCTCCTCGACTGTTCAACAGCGGGTTAGCGTGGACGGGGAGCACTCAGCCCCGTATACATAGCCGGTGACGTTTCGGAGATCGCTGTTCGCGCTGCTCATCCTCGTCGCTGCCGGCGTGCTCGGCACGACGGGGCGTGGAGTGCACGCGGGAACCGGCATCCACCAGATCCAGCACGTCATCGTGATCATGCAGGAGAACCGCTCGTTCGACTCCTACTTCGGGACGTATCCGGGAGCCGACGGGATCCCCGGTCTCGCCGGCAATCCCGGCACGCTGCCGTGCCTGCCCGTCCCGAAGTCGTCGACGTGCATGAAGCCGTACCACGACACGAACCTCGTCAACGGCGGCGGCCCGCACGGCAAGGTCGCCGGGGTCGCCGACATCCACGGTGGCCTCATGAACGGCTTCGTGAAGCTCGGCGTGGACGCCACGGGTGGACATTGCGCAGCCGGGGAGGACCCGCAGTGCACCGCCGGTGTCCACCGCGACACGATGGGCTACCACACGGCCGCCGAGATCCCGAACTACTGGAAGTACGCGCAGAACTTCGTGCTGCAGGACCGCATGTTCCAGTCGGACCTCTCGTGGAGCCTGCCCGCGCACCTCTTCACCGTTTCGGGCTGGTCGGCCACCTGCACGAAGCGGCACGACCCGATGAGCTGCGCCAATCGGGATCGGAACGTCCCGCTCCCGCCCGCGTACGGGGGAAGTGGAACGCCGCCCGCCGGGCCGAGCTACGCCTGGACCGACATCACGTATCTGCTCCACAACGCAGGCGTGACCTGGGGCTACTACGTCTTCCCGGGAACGCAACCGGACTGCGAGGACGACCAGGCGACCTGCAAGGCCCTCCCGCAGAACGCCGAGACGCCCGGCATCTGGAATCCGCTCCCGTACTTCGACGACGTGCGGCAGGACCACCAGCTCGGGAACATCCAGCCCGTCGCCAACTTCTACGACGCCGCCCGGAACGGCACCCTGCCGTCCGTCTCGTGGGTCACGCCCGCGGACGCGGTGAGCGAGCACCCGCCGTCGAGCGTCGGCGTCGGCGAGAACTACGTGACCGGCTTGATCAACACGATCATGGCGGGACCCGACTGGAACTCGACCGCGATCTTCCTCACGTGGGACGACTGGGGCGGCTTCTACGACCACGTCAGGCCGCCGAAAGTCGACGAGAACGGCTACGGACTGCGCGTTCCGGCCCTCGTCATCAGCCCCTATGCGAAGCACGGGTACATCGATCACCAGACCCTGAGCTTCGACGCATATCTCAAGTTCATCGAGGACGACTTCCTCACCGGGCGGCTCGACCCGGCGACCGACGGGCGCCCCGATCCTCGGCCCGACGTGCGCGAGAACGCGCCGATCCTCGGAGACCTCGCGAGCGACTTCGACTTCGACCAGAAGCCTCGCGCCCCCGTGCTCCTCCCGCAGCAGCGTGTGGCGCCCATTCCCGGAAGGGCGAAGGGCGACTGGATCATGGGGACGATCACCCAGCTGACGCCGATGCTCAAGGTTCAGATCTCGTCGACCGACAAGACCGATCTGCCGCTGCTCGGAAAGGAGATCCCGCTCGTCGTCCCCTCCGGCATTCCGATCTACTTCGGAGGCAAGTACGCCGCGAATCGCAAGCTCGCAGTCGGCGACGCCGTCGTCGCGATCATCGTTGCGGGCGACAAGTACCACCGCGCGCACGAGATCGACGATCTCGGCCGCTGAGAGCGCTCAGGAGCTTTCGTCGAGCAACGCGCGAGCCGTGGCCGCGTCGCTCTCCCGAACGAGGATCTGCTGCGCGCCACCGGGCATGCCGTCCATGCTTCCGGCGCCGAAGTTCGTCTGGCGCACCTCGCATTCCACGCCGTTCGCCCGGAGCATCCCGGCGATGATCGCCGCGGCGGCGGTGTTCGGAGCGACCGCGACCCGGACCAGGTCCTCGGCCACGCCTAGTCGCCGCTCGAGGGGGACTTCTTTTCGGCCGGCTTCGAGTCGCTCTTGCTCTCACTGCTCGAGGACGAGCCGCCGTCGCCGCCGCTGCCTTCCTTCTTCGCCGCCTTTCCCTTGCCGTAGTCGGTCGTGTAGAAGCCGGAGCCCTTGTAGTGGACGGCGACCGGGTAGAGGACGATCTCGACCGGCGAGGCGCCGCAGACGTCGCAGTTCTCCGGCGCCGGCGCGGTCATCGACTGGAAGCGCTCGAAGTGGTGGCCCTTCGGGCAGCGATACTCGTAGATCGGCACGCGCCGGACCGTACCTAGGACGGGGGCGATTCCGACGAGACCGGTTCCGCCGCGAGCGTGGTCCGGCGGAGAACGGGCACGCGGACACGGAGACGCACCGGCGCGCTCGTCGGAACGAACCGGGCAGCCGCAGCGACGACCGCGATGCCGCCGGCGAGCTCGTATGCGACGGAGTCGTTGACGAGCAGAGACGTGACGAGCGCGACGCCGAGCGCGAGCAGGAGATCCCGCGTCGCCTCGACGTCCGTCCTTCTCCACGCGACGACGAACGCCGCGGTGAGCACGAGCAGGAGCGGGACGACGAGCATCCACGCGCTCAGCGCCGGCAGATAGGAGAGCGGCCAGCGGCTCGCGAGCGAGGAAAGCAGTCCGATCCCGTTGCCGGAGAACGCGCTACGGAGGTGGTCGGGGCCGCTGTGCGCGAGGCCGCGCTGGACGAGCCAGAGAACGCATGCGGCGGCCGCGCCGAGGAGTCCGATGAACCCGCTCAGCCGCAGGCGGAAGAGTCTCCAGCCGAGGACCGCGAGCGCAACGCCGAGCACGATCGCGCCGCCGCCGTCGGCTCCGAGGCGGCTGTCCGTCATCACGACGAGGCCGAGGAATCCGAAGAGCACGAAGCCCGGCGGGCCGAAGCGCCGCCGCGCGAGCACGGCTCCGGCGAGGAGCGGCGCGAGGAGCAGCGTCTCGACCTGGTTGCCGATCCCCCAGAACCGCGAGTTCTGCGTCGGGCCGAGCGGGTTGATCGCCTGCCACTGCGGGTGCGTGACCATCGCCGCGGCGTAGAGGAACACGACACCGCTGTAGAGCGCGAGCAGCGAATCGTCGCTCCGACAGACACGCGCGAGCGCGAACGCGAGAAGTGCCGTCCCGGCCGTGATCCCGATGACGAGGCCAACCTCGTTCGAGACCTGCGTGACACCGAGCCCGAGGTTGACGAGCAGCGCAGCCGGCACCGCCGTCACCGCCGCCCGCAGGCCGAAGAACGAGAGCAGGAGCAGCAGTCCCGCGATGATGAACAACGCGGCGTACTTGAGTCGGTTGTTCGCCTGGATCTGCTTCCCGAGCGAGTCGAGGCGTGCGATCGGGTTGTGCGCCGCGACCGACGAGAGGCTCGTCGCGGTGCGATTGAGCGCAGTCGGTGCGATGTCGACGATCGAGACGAGACCCGGGATGTGCGTCGTCGGCGACGCGAGAAGCCCGTGGAAGCCGCGGCCGACGATCGCGACGCGGTAGAGCCTGTCGTTGTGGATCGTGCCGGTACGCGGCGGAAGCTGGAGGATGATGCACATGCGGCACCCGCGAACGAGCCACGCGCCGCGCTCCTCGTCCGTCCCGATCAGCGGCTTGCCCGGCGGCGTGCCCCCGATGTGCGAGTTCACCTCGGCACCGCGCACGAGCTCGGCGAACGCGCTGCGGTGGCTCGTCGTCGGGCCGAAGCCCGGCCGCATGAGGCCGACGGCGCCGCGTTGCGCAAGCGCCGCGAACGCGTCGTCGCTCAGCCGATCGACGATGACGACCCGGAACGGCGCGTTGAGCGGCATTACGCGCGCGGAAGCCACGCCCGGCAGAGCGAGCGCAGCGACGGCCGCCGAAGCGACCGCAAGAACGACGATGAGACGTGAAGAACGGAGCAAGTGTTTTCCTATTCTCGCCTATCTACCCAAGAAACCGTCGAATCTATCCGCGTCATTCGCCGATCCCTGCCGTTTGCTGCTCGAGAAGCTCCTCGAAGCATGGCGCTCCTTCGAAGGCGCCGAGCCCCGCCGGCCGCTCGAGCCGCTCCTCCCGGAGCCGCCGTAGCCGCCGCCGGCGACGCGCCGTCGCGACCGCGGCCGAAGCGCCGACAAGGCCGCCGAGGAGGAAATCGAACGCTCTTCCGCCCTTGCGGTCGTTCTCCATGGGACGATTGTGCCTTGCGCATCGGATCATTCGGCGACGTTTTGCTCGACGTGATCGTCCGGCCCGAGGAGCCGCTCGCTCCCGGCGGCGACGTGCGTGCGGCGACGCGCGCGGGCGCCGGCGGCCAGGCGGCGAACGTCGCGGCATGGGCGGCGGAGCTTGGCGCCGAGGCGAGCTGCATCGCGAAGCGGGGCGACGACCCGGCGGGGGAGCTCGTCGCGCGCGAGCTCGCGGCACACGGCGTCGAGCTTCTCGGCCCGGTCGCGAGCGGCTCGACCGGCGTCGTCGTCTCGGTCGTCGAGACCGGCGATCGCGCGCTCGCCTCCGATCGCGGCGTGGCGACGACGTTCGCGCCGGAGGAGCTCGACGCGGCGTGGCTCGCGTGCGACGTCCTCCACGTCTCGGGCTACGCGCTCGTGCGGGAGCCGATCAGCGCGACGGCTCTCCTCGCGGCTCGGCTCGCGCGAGAGGCGGGAGCGCGCATCTCGGTCGACGTCGCCGCGTGGACGGAGATCCGCAGCTTCGGCCCGGTTCGGTTCCGCGAGATCCTCGACGAGCTCGCGCCCGACGTCCTGTTCGCGACCGAGGCGGAGTGGGAGCTGCTGGGCGGCGCGTATCTCTCCGCGCCGACGGGCGTGCTGAAGCGCGGGCCGCGCGGCTGCAGCGTCTTCACCGCCGACTCGAAGCTCGACTTCGCCGCGTTGGAGGTCGACGTGGTCGACCCGACCGGCGCCGGCGACGCGCTCGCGGCGGGGTTCCTCCTCGGCGGCTCGCTCGAAGAGGCGGCGCGCCGCGGGATCGAGGCGGCTGCGCGGTGCGTCGCGAAAGTAGGGTCGCTGCCGTGAACATCGAGGCGCTGAGCAACGACCACGCCGCGGCGATCGCCGAGTGGCGGTACGAGTTCCCGTACGAGTGGTACGACACGTCGGCCGATCCGCGCCGCGTCGAGCTGTTCGCGAACCCGGCGCGGCGCACGCATCTGCGCGCGGTCATCGACGGCGACGAGCTCGTCGGTTTCTTCAACTTCGTCCCGGAGGGCGACGAGGTGCGAATCGGGCTCGGGATGCGGCCGGATCTGACCGGACGCGGGCTCGCGCAGCCGTTCATCGAGGCAGGCCTCGACTATGCGCGGCGCGAGTGGCGACCGCGCCACTTCCGCCTCTGGGTCGCGCGCTGGAACGAGCGCGCGCTGCGCGCGTACCGCCGCGCCGGCTTCCGCGAGGTGCGCTCGGCCGAGGAGAGCCGCTTCGTCGAGATGGAGCGTGCCGCGTGAGCCTCGCCGAGACACTCGAGTGGCACTACCCGCCGCCGTACGACTTCTACGACCCGGGCGAGGATCCGCCGCTGAACCCCGAGCGGTTCCGCGTCGCGCTCGGCGAGGACGGCCGCGTCGAGGCGTTCTGGTATTTCGATCACCCGGAGCCGGGAGTCATCGAGATCGGGATCGGGCTGCGTCCCGACCTTTGCGGTCGCGGGCTCGGCGAGCGGTGCATGCGCGACGAGCTCGACTACGCGCGCGGCGAGTGGTCTCCGCACACGTTCCGCCTCCACGTCGCGTCGTGGAACGGGCGCGCGATCGCGTTGTACGAACGGCTCGGCTTCCGCGAGGTCGGCGATCGCCACGTGCGGACGTTCGAGAAGTTCGGCGACCACGAGTTCATGACGATGGAGCGGCCCGCGTGACCGTCCGCGTCTCGGCCGAGGTGCGCGACGCGCTCGCGAGCGGTGGCGCTGTCGTCGCGCTCGAGACGACGCTCGTTGCGCACGGCTTCCCGCCTGGCGAAGGCGTGGCGGTCGGGCTCGAGTCGGAGGCGCAGGTGCGCGCCGCGGGCGCGGTGCCGGCGACCGTCGGCGTGCTCGACGGCGAGGTGCGCGTCGGGCTGACGGAGGAGGAGCTCGGACGCTTCGACGTCTCCGCGCGCAAGGCCGGCCCGCGCGACCTCGGCGCCGCGGTGGCTCAGCGCGCCGTCGCCGCAACGACCGTCGGCGGAACGCTCGCCGTCGCGCGCACGATCGGGATCCGCTTCATGGCCACAGGAGGGATCGGCGGCGCGCACCGCGGCTTCCCGCACCCGCCGGACGTCTCCGCCGACCTCGGCGAGCTCGCGCGCACGCCGGCGCTCGTCGTCTCCGCCGGCGTGAAGTCGCTCCTCGACGTCCCCGCGACGGCGGAGCTGCTCGAGACCCTCGGCGTGCCGGTGCTCGGCTTCCGGGTCGACACGCTTCCGCTGTTTTACGGCGCAGCCGGCGGACCGCCGGTCTCGGCGCGCGTCGAGTCGGCAGCGGAGGCGGCGCAGGTCGCGGCGGCGCACTGGGAGCTCGGCGGCGCCGGCCTCCTCGTCGGCCGTCCTCCCGACGAGCCGCTCGAGGATGTCGAGCCGCTGCTCGAGCAAGCACTCGCCGCCGCGCAATCGGAGGGAGTGTCCGGCCAGGCGGTCACACCGTTCGTCCTCTCGTACCTCCATCGCGAGAGCGGAGGCCGGACGCAGGAGGCAAACCGCGCGCTGATCGCGCAGAACGCGCGTCTCGCCGCAGAGATTGCGGTCGCCAGTACGCTCCTCTGATGGCGCGCGGGTACCTGGAAGGGCCGGCCGCGGAAGAGGCCGAACGCCGCCTCGACGAGATGGCGCGCGGGATCAAGGACGTGCCTCCCGCCGAGTTCGAAGCCGCCGTCTACGGCTGCACCGAGGACGATCCGGAGCCGCACTTCCTCGGCTTCCTCGGCGAGGTCGACCCCGACGAGCTGTTCGCCTCGGGCGAGGCCTGGGGCGTGACGGTTCGGCGCGTCGTCGCTAGCTAATAGCGCTGACGAAGTCGTCGATCGAGAGCGCCTCGAGCGTCTGCACGCGCGTCGAGCCGCGGGCTCCGAGGGCGACCGAGACCTTCGCGATCGTCGCGCTGTCAGGCGCCTCGACGATGTTGATGAAGTCCCACTCGCCGAGCGTTGCCCACTGGTGGAGCACCTTCGCGCCGAGCTCCTCGACGTCCCGGTTCACCTCCTGCAGCCGGCCCGGATTCGTCTGGAGCGTCTGGACTCCCTTTTGCGAGACGCGCGAGAGAAGGATGTAGATCGGCATGCGCGGGAGCCTAGACGACCTTGACGCGCGCGGCCTGGTCGACGTACAGCAGCGCCGCTCCGATGAACACGAGCGGCGAGAGGACGACGTCGGCGCAGATGCCGGCCGCCGTCTGGGTCTGATCGCCGAACAGCTGAATCGCGACGAGAAGGGCGTAGCGCGTGACGAAATAGATGAGCGCGAGCGTGACGAGACTTGCGATCGCGTGTACGAGGTCGGCACGAGCGAGCTGCCATCCGCGGCGTAGCGCCGACCACGCCCCGAGCCGCTCCACGACGGCGGCCGGTACCGCCAACCCGAGCAGCGCGAACCAGATCAATCCGGGCAGCAAGAACAGGCGCACGAGAATCGGAAACGGCAGGAAGACGAGAAGCGCCGCACCGAATGCCGGCCAGGACCACGGTTTCTCGTGGACGAGGCTCGACGCCCAGACGTAGGCGGCGGAAAACACCGGAGCGAACGCCCACAAGATCGCCGTCTGTACGGGCACGGAGCGGTGCAGCGTGCTCGCGTCGAGCGCTGCGAGCACGAGGCCGAGCGGAATCACCTGCCAGAAGTGGTCGCCGTAGAAGCGCACCGACTCGGCGACGAGCTGTCCGACCGGGCGCTCGGCCGGCGGCAGGGCGACTGGACGCGACTCGGCCACGGCGCGGAGGGTATCGTCGCTCGCGATGAGCTACGACGTCGTCCACTACGCCGACCTCGCGTGGGAGGAGCGGCCCGGCCACGAGGGCGAGGCACCGCGCCAGGCCGCGTCGGTCACCGATCCCGCGCACATGACCGAGTCGCGCGCGCGGATGTGGCGCTATCCCGCCCACACGCGCGGCCGGCGCCATCTCGACCCCGACCAGGAAGAGGTCTTCGTCCCGCTCAAGGGCACGCTGACGATGCTCCTCGGCGAGCCGTACGAGCGCGTCGACGTCGAGCCGGGCGGAGTCGTCGTCGTCCACAAGGGCACGCCGCTTCAGATGCGGAACGAGACCGACGAGGAGATTCTCGTCCTCGCCTACGGCGCGCCGACCGAGCACGGCAACGCCGAGTTCCTAGAAGACGTCGAGTCTCTCTAGCGTCGCCGCGAGGACGCCGAGCGCGTCCGCGAACAGCCATTTCGTGCGATCCGGCTCGTCGGGCGAGTTCGCGATCACGCGAATCTCGACGGCCGGAACACCCGCGAGCGCGCACGCGCGCAGCACCCCGAACCCTTCCATCGCCTCGACTTCGCAGCGCTTCGTGCCGCCGACCGACGCCGACGTGCCGATCGGCAGAACGGTTGCGTCGGGAAGCCACGCACGCGCGCGGGCGAGGAGCGCCTCGTCCGGCTCGACGTGGTCGACGACGGGAATCGCCGCGCTGAAGTCCTCGTAGACGGCGATCGATCCGAGCACGACCGTCAGCGGATCGATCGTGCGCGACCCCGCGATGCCGACGTGGAGCACTGAGTCAGGCTTCGCCTCGGACAGCCGACGTGCGGTTCGGGCCGCCGCCTCGACCGGACCGACCCCGCAGCAAAGCGTGTCGACGCCAACAAGGCCCGCGAGCTCCGTCTCCGTTGCGGCGACGACGAGCAATCAGGTCCGGTCAGCCGGGCCGAACCTGGCCCGCCTTGCGGCTCGTCGCGCCTCGACGCGCTCGATCGTCTGGCGGAGCTCCTCGCGCACCTGCCGGCCGCGCTCGAGCAACTCCTGCAGATCTTCGCGCTTCTTCTTGCTCACACGTCCTCCTCGAGCATCTCGACGATCCGTTCGAGCTTGACGTCCATCAGCATGAGCATCCTACCGAGGCCTTCCAGCAGGTCGATCGCGTCGTCGAGCTGCGCGAGGAGGCGGCGCATCCACATTCCCGCGATTGTGTAACCCGGGTGACGACCCGGTTATCGGCCGACGGGATGATCAGCGCCGTTCGGGCAGCCGTTCCTCGCGGTAGACGACGAGGTCGCGGCGGTACTGCCGGTGCACGCTTTCCACCTCGGTGCGGATCTGCCGCTCGAGGCGCTCGATCTGCGCCTTCGCCTGCCGCAGCTCGTCCTCCATCCGCAGCACGAGCTCGACGCCGGCGAGGTTGAGCCCGAGCTCGTTCGTGAGCTTCTGGATGATGCGCAACCGCGCAATGTCGTATTCGGAATAGAGCCGCGTTCCGCCAGGCGTGCGCTGCGGGCGCACGAGGCCCTTCGTCTCGTACATCCGCAGCGTCTGCGGATGCATCCCGACGAGGTCGGCGGCGACGCTGATCATGTAGATCGGCCGGTCGTCCATCACGCGTGGCTCCTCCGCCAGTAGAGCGCACCACCGATGACGGCCGCGATGACGAGGATCCCGACCACGCCGCCGATGTGGGCGCCGAGGCCGACGCCTCTCCAGACGAAGAACCAGAAGAGGATCTTGCTGAGGAGGCCGGCCTTCGCGAGCCCGATCCCGCCCGCGGCGACGGCACCGCCACCGGCCCGCAGTCCGTTCCGGCGCGAACGCTGCTCCGCCGTCTCCGGCTCGGGAGCTTGCCGCGGGCCTTGCTCGAGGAGATCGTCATGGTCGGACATCAGCGGCGCTTCCATCGAATGACAACTCGGCTGACGACTTCGCTGACGAGAATCAAGCCGAGCATGACCGGGAGGTAGCTCCAACTGCCGCGGTAGACGCCGAAGTGCACCAGCACAAGAGCAGCGACAAGCGCGAAGGCCCAGACCGCGATGCGCTGCTTCATCAGCCGCCGGCCTTCCGCAGCTCCTCGAGTAGCTCGCGCTCCTTCTTGTTGATGCGCTTCGGCACCTGGATCCGCACCCGCGCGAGGACGTCGCCTTTGCCCGCGCCCTGGAGCTTCGGCGCGCCGCGGCCTTTGATGCGCAGGAGCTTGCCGTCCTCGGAGCCGGCAGGGATCTTGAGCGAGACCGCGCCTTCCGGCGTCTGGACGTCGACCTTGCCGCCGAGCGCAGCGGTCGCGTAGGTCACCGGCACCTGCACGAGGAGATCGTCGCCGCGGCGCTCGTACGTGTCGGAGGCGGCGACGCGCGTGATGACGATGAGATCGCCGTTCGCTCCGCCGTTCGCACCGGCTTCACCCTTCCCCTTCAGGCGGATCTTCGTTCCGTCCTTCACGCCGGGCTTGATCTTCACGGTGTAGGTGCGGAGCCGGCGCTCGCGGCCGGAGCCGTGGCACTTCGCGCACGGCTTCTCGATCACGGTGCCATTGCCGCGGCAGCGCGGGCACGGCTGCGAGAGCGCGAACAGGCCCTGGCTCTCGGACGTGACGCCGCGACCGTTGCACTGCGGGCAGATGACCGGCGCCGTGCCGCGCTGCGCACCTGTGCCGCCGCAGTCGGAGCACGCGACGGTCACCTCGACCGGGACTTTCGCCTCGGCGCCGCGGAGCGAGTCTTCGAAGGAGAGACGCACCTCCGTCTCGAGGTCGTTGCCGCGGATGGCCTGCACGCGGCCGCGCCCGCGACCGCCGGTGGCGTTCCCGAAGATCCCGCCGAGAATGTCCCCGAGATCGCCGAAGTCGACGTTGACCGGGCCCGGGCCGGGGCCGCCCGGGCCGGGACCCGTCGGGCCACGTCCGTTCGTCGAGCCGAAGCGGTCGTAGTCCTTCCGCTTCTTCTCGTCGGAGAGGACGTCGTACGCGGTCTGGACCTCCTTGAACTTCTCTTCGGCGGACTTGTCGCCGGGGTTCGCGTCGGGATGGTGCTGGCGCGCGAGCTTGCGGTACGCCTTCTTGATCTCGTCCTGCGAGGCGCCCTTCTTCACTCCGAGCGTGTCGTAGAGCGACGTGCTCATTCCGCGACGATCACCCGCGCGGGCCGGACGACGCGGTCGCCGAGCTTGTAGCCCTTCTGGACGACGTCGAGCACGGAGCCGCTCTCGGCTCCTTCCGCCGGCTGGGCGAGCAGCGCCTCGTGGACGTGCGGATTGAACTTCCCGTCGGTCTCGATGAGCTCGATCCCGTTCCGCTCGAGCAGCGAGGCGAGGGAGCGGTGGACGAGGCGAACGCCCTCCTCGAGTTGCCCTTCCTCGTGCTGCTCGGCCGCGGCAAGCGCCCGCTCGAGGTCGTCGACGACGGGGAGCAACTCCTCGAGGAGCCGGGCATTCGCGTGCGCGACGTACTCCACCCGCTCGCGGGCCACCCGCTTCTTGTAGTTCTCGAAGTCGGCGGCGAGGCGCAGGAGCCGGTCGTCCTGCTCCGGCTCCTGCTCCTCGATCGCCTCGTCCGCGGCTACCTCGGTCTCGACGGACTCGTTCTCGACGTGCTCGTCACTCACTGGTGACATCCTCGTACTCCGCGTCCTCGACGACCTCGTCCTCGGAGCCCGAGTCGCCGTTCGTGCCGGCCGACGACGCCTGCGCCTGCTGCTGCGCCTGGGCGTACATCGCCTCCGCGAGCTTGTGGGACGCCTCGGTCAGCGCCTCGGTCTTCGCACGGATGTCCGCGAGGTCGTCGCCCTCGAGCGCCGTCCGAAGCTCCATGATCCGGCCCTCGATCGTCGAGGCGTCGGCCTCGTCGATCTTGTCACGGTGCTCCTTGAGCGAGCGCTCGGTTTGGTACGCGAGCGTCTCGGCCATGTTCTTCGTGTCCGCGGCTTCCTTCAGACGGCTCGCCTCGCCGGCGTGCGCCTCCGCGTCGCGGATCATCTGCTGCACCTCGTCGTCCTTCAGGCCCGAGCCGCCTTCGATCTTGATCTGCTGCTCGGTACCGGTGCCGAGATCCTTCGCGGTGACCTGGATGATCCCGTTCGCGTCGATGTCGAACGCGACCTCGATTTGCGGCATGCCGCGCGGCGCCGGCGGGATGCCGACGAGCTGGAACTTGCCGAGCGTCTTGTTGAAGCTCGCCATCTCCGACTCGCCCTGCAGGACGTGCACCTCGACCGACGGCTGGTTGTCCTCCGCCGTCGTGAAGATCTCCGCCTTCTTCGTCGGGATCGTCGTGTTGCGCTCGATGAGCTTCGTCATGACGCCGCCCTTCGTCTCGATCCCAAGGCTGAGCGGTGTGACGTCGAGGAGAAGGATGTCCTTGACCTCGCCCTTGAGCACGCCGGCCTGCAGCGCGGCGCCGACGGCGACGACCTCGTCCGGGTTGACGCCCTTGTGCGGGTCCTTGCCGACGATCTCCTTGACCTTCTCCTGCACCGCCGGCATGCGAGTCATGCCGCCGACGAGGACGACGTGGTCGATCTTCCCCGCGTCGAGGCCGGCGTCGGTGAGCGCCTGCTTCGTCGGGTCGACGGTGCGGGCGAGCAGGTCGGCGGTGATCTCCTCGAGCTTCGCGCGCGTGAGCGTGAGGTCGAGGTGCTTCGGGCCGTCCTGCGTCGCGGTGACGAACGGGAGGTTGATCTGCGTCGTCATCGTCGACGACAGCTCGATCTTCGCCTTCTCCGCGGCCTCGTAGAGCCGCTGGAGCGCCATCTTGTCGGCGGAGAGGTCGATGCCCTGATCCTTCTTGAACTCGCCGGCCATCCAGTCGACGATCGCCTTGTCGAAGTTGTCGCCGCCGAGATGGTTGTCGCCGGCGGTCGACTTGACCTCGAAGACGCCGTCGCCGAGCTCGAGCACCGACACGTCGAACGTGCCGCCGCCGAGGTCGAAGACGAGGATCGTCTGGTCGGCGCCTTCCTTGTCGAGGCCGTACGCGAGAGCGGCCGCCGTCGGCTCGTTGATGATGCGGAGAACGTTGAGGCCGGCGATCTTGCCGGCGTCCTTCGTCGCCTCGCGCTGAGCGTTGTTGAAGTAGGCGGGGACGGTGATCACCGCGTCGGTGACCGACTCGCCGAGATACGCCTCGGCGTCCGTCTTGAGCTTCTGGAGGATCATCGCGCTGATCTCCGGCGGGGCGTACTGCTTCCCCTCGGCCTCGACGCGGACGTCGCCGTTCGGGCCCTTCTCGACCTCGTACGGGACGATGGTCATCTCTTCGTTGACCTCGTCGAACTTGCGCCCCATGAAGCGCTTGATCGAGAAAATCGTGTTCTGCGGATTCGTGACCTGCTGTCGCCGGGCCGGAGCGCCGACGAGCCGCTGGCCGTCCTTCGTGAACGCGACGACGGACGGCGTCGTGCGCCCGCCCTCCGCGTTCGGAATGACGGCCGGCTCGCCGCCTTCCATCACGGCCATGCACGAGTTCGTCGTGCCGAGGTCGATGCCGATGGTCTTAGCCATGTGGTGTGGTGCCTCCTATGTGCTGCTTACGATGAGGAAATCTGAGTCGCACCGTAGCAGATTCCTCCGATACCGCGACGTGAAACACTCTGCGCCGACGCAATCGACTCCAGAGGAGGCTTCAGATGTACGCGACCATCCGGGCGTATTCCGGCAACAGCGACCTCGCCGACGCGCTGGTCGAGCACGAGAGCGACGTGCGGGAGATCATCGGCGGGATCGACGGCTTCCGGGCCTACTACGTCCTCAAGCTCACCGAAGGCACGACAACCGTGAGCGTGTTCGACACGCAGGAAGGCGCCGACGCCGGAACCGCCGCGGCAGCAGCGTGGCTCGCGGAGAACCTGCCGGACTTGGCGTCCTCGCCGTACGTCACCGCCGGCGACGTCGTCCTCAGCTTCTAGACGGCTTCGAGCGCGCCCTCGGGCGTGCGGCGCCCGTGCGCGAAGAGCGGGATGAAGACGTGCGCGAGCGGGCCGATCGAGAGCGCGTAGACGAGCGTCCCGACGCCGACCGTCCCGCCGAGGATCCACCCGACGACGAGAACCGTGATCTCGAGAGCCGTCCGCACGACACGAATCGAGTGCCCCCGCGCGGCGAGGCCGGTCATCAGTCCGTCGCGCGGGCCGGGCCCGAATCCGGCGCCGATGTACGCACCGGTCGCGACACCGCAGCAGAGGACGCCGGCGACGAGGCACACGATCCGCCACGTGAGCGCGTGCGGCGCGTGGACGTGAGCGAGCACGACATTCATGACGGCGCCGACGAGGATCACGTTGCTGATCGTCCCGAGCCCCGGCCGCTGCCGCAGCGGGATCCAGAGGAGAAGAACCGCCGCGCCGACAAGGATCGTCCACGTCCCGATCGCGAGACCGAATGTCCGCGACAAGCCCTGGTGGAACACGTCCCACGGGTCGAGGCCGAGCCCTGCGAGAACGAGCAGCGACGAGCTCACTCCGTACAGGAGCAGGCCGGCATACAGCTGAACGAGCCGCAGGAGCATCACCGCAACGCTACGGGCACGCACCCGACCTGCGCTTCGTCCGCGCCCAGGTAGGCTCGGCGGCGATGGCGACGGAGGGGTCGATGACGCTCGCGGCGGAGCTCGCGGAAGACGCGGCTGCGCGACTGATCCGCTATGCGCAGATCGACACGCAGTCCGACGAGGATTCGGAGACGTACCCGAGCACCCCGGGCCAGCTCGTCCTCCTCAACCTCCTGCGCGACGAGCTCGCAGGGCTCGGGCTTGCCGACGCGGCCATCGACGGCAACGGCTACGTCACCGCGACGCTGCCGTCGACGGTCGACCACGACGTCCCCACCATCGCGCTCTTCGCGCACGTCGACACCGCGCGCGAGGCGAGCGGCAAGGCGAACCCGCAGCGCGTCACGTACGACGGCGGCGAGATCGAGCTCGGCACGTCGGGACACGTGATCCGCCCGTCGGAGTCGCCGGAGCTCGCGCACCACGCCGGCCACGAGCTCATCGTCACGGACGGGACGAGCCTGCTCGGCGCCGACGACAAGGCGGGCGTCGCCGAGATCGTCGCCGCGATCGGCTACCTCGTCGCCAACCCGGATCTCCCGCATGGCCCGGTCAAGGTCGTCTTCAACCCGGACGAGGAGATCGGGCGCGGCGTCATCCACCTCCCCATCGACGAGCTCGGCGCCGTTGCGGCGTACACCGTCGACGGCTCGACAGCCGGCGAAGTGCAGACCGAGACGTTCTCGGGCGCGCAGGTGCGGATGAAGATCCGCGGCCGCACGATCCACCCCGGCGTGGCGAAGGGTGAGCTCGTGAACGCGATCAAGCTCGCCGCCGAAATCATCGCGCGGCTCCCAAACGACTCGCTTTCACCGGAGACGACGGAGGAACGCGAGGGGTTCATCCATCCCGTCGTCATCGAGGGAGAGTCGTCGGAGGTCGAGCTGCGCTTCATCGTGCGCGACTTCGAGAACGACCTGCTCGACGGGCACGTCGCGTTCCTCCGCACGCTCGCCGAGGACGTCGCCGCCACCGATCCGCGCTGCACGATCGAGGTCGAGGAACGGATCCAGTACCGCAACATGCGCGACATGCTCGACCAGCACCCCGAGATCGTCGCCAACCTCGAGGAAGCGGTACGCCGCGTCGGCCTCGAGCCGCTCCGCACCTCGATCCGCGGCGGCACCGACGGCTCGGCGCTCACGGAGATGGGCCTACCGACGCCGAACATCTTCACCGGCGGCCACGACTACCACAGCGTGCGCGAATGGATCTGCGTCGAGGACATGGGCCTCGCCGCGGCGACGCTCGTCGAACTCGTCAAGGTCTGGGCCGAATAGCGCGCTTGTAGCGGGATACCCTGTCTCGCATGGAACCACTTCTTGACCGGCTCGGGCGTCCGCTCGAGACCTTGCGCGTGTCCGTCACGGATCGCTGTAACTTCCGGTGCGTGTACTGCATGCCGAAGGAGGTCTTCGGGCGCGAGTACGCGTTCCTCGATCGCAAGGAGCTGCTCTCGCTCGAGGAGATAGCGCGCGTCGTCGGCGTGTTCGCGCAGCTCGGCATTCGCACCGTGCGCATCACCGGCGGCGAGCCGCTCGTGCGACGCAACGTCGAGCACCTCATCGAGATGCTCGCCGCCATCGAGCGCCCCGACGGCTCCAAGCTTCAGCTCGCGCTGACGACGAACGGCGCGCTGCTCGCGGAGAAGGCGAACGCGCTCGCGGCCGCCGGGCTCAGCCGCGTCACCGTGAGTCTCGACTCGCTCGACGACGCGTCGTTCCGCGCGATGAACGACGTCGACTTCCCCGTCCAGCGCGTTCTCGACGGGATCGACGCCGCCGCCGCAGCCGGATTGCCGGTGAAGGTGAACGCCGTCGTCAAGCGCGGCGCGAACGACCACGACATCGTCCCTCTCGCCGAGCACTTCCGCGGCACCGGCCATGTCCTTCGCTTCATCGAGTTCATGGACGTCGGGACGACGAACCACTGGCAACTCGATGACGTCGTCACGGCGGACGAGATCGTCGAGCGGATCGGCGGGCGCTGGCCGCTCGAGCCGATCGACCTCGAGAGTCCCGACGCGACCGCCCGTCGCTTCCGCTACGCCGACGGCGCCGGCGAGATCGGCGTGATCGCGTCCGTCACGAAGCCGTTCTGCGGCGCGTGCTCGCGAGCCCGCATCTCGGCCGAAGGCCGCCTCTATACCTGCCTCTTCGCGGCTCGTGGCCACGATCTCCGCGCTCCGCTCAGGAGCGGCGAGACCGACGAGCAGCTTGCCGAGACGCTCCGCGGCGTGTGGTCCAACCGCACCGATCGCTACTCGGAATTGCGCACCACGGAGACCGCAACGAGGCCAAAAGTCGAGATGTCGTACATAGGGGGTTAGGCCGTCCTCCTCCCCGCCGTTTAGAGTTACCGGCATGGAGCGAGTCGTGGCGCTCGGGCAGAGGGTGCTTCCGCGTGGCTGGCTGCACCTCTGCGCGCAGATCGCATTGTGGATCGGGTTCTACGTTACGTACCTCGCGGTGCGCACTCTCACCGACCGTGATTCGGCCAAGGCTCTGATCAACGGCCAGCGCGTCTGGTCGTTCGAGCTGCGCCTCACGCATCACCTCTACGAGCAGTCGGTGCAGAGAATCGTCGACTCGTCGCACTTCCTCGTGACGGTGTCCGCGTGGACGTACTGGAACTCAGAGTTCACCGTGATCTCGCTCACGCTGCTCTGGGTCTACCTCCGCCGCCACGAGCGCTTCGCAAAGTTCCGGAACACGATCCTCCTCGCGAACCTCATCGGTCTCGTCGGCTACGCCCTCGAGCCCACCGCGCCGCCGTGGATGTTCCCGCACCGATTCTTCGTCGGCGGCTTCAACCACTCGAGCGCGGTCATCCACACGTTCGGGAACCAGTACGCCGCGATGCCGAGCCTGCACGCCGCCGATGCGCTCATCGTCGGCTTCTTCCTCGCGCTCAGCTGTCGTCACTGGTGGTCGAAGGCGCTGTGGGCGCTCTGGCCGGTGTGGGTGTGGTTCTGCGTGATCGCCACCGCGAACCACTACGTCCTCGACGTCATCGCCGGAATCTGTGTCGCCGTCATCTCCCTCATCGCGACGATGGGAGCGCCGCGCGTCCTGGGGCGCACGAAAGTGGCTGGCCCCTCTATCGCAAACCTGCTATAGTCTCGCCATAGCAGGATTGCGATGTTGGAGATGAATACGACTCCACGGCTCCGGCGCGTTCAGCAGGGCTACACCGCCGGATTCCGCTCACTCGCCAGCCGCTCGGTGACGGGCCTCGCACGGACTCGTGTCACACCGAACAGCCTCACGGTGTCCGGCGTCTCGCTCTGTCTCGTCGCGGCCGTCCTCGTGGGAATGGAGAACCACAACCCGTGGCTCTTCTACTGGCTCGGCGCCGTGGTCTTCGTCGTCGGCTCGCTCTTCGACATCCTCGACGGCGCACTCGCGCGCGTCGGGGGAAAGACGACGCCGTTCGGCGCGTTCTTCGACTCGACCACCGACCGCGTCGGCGAGGCGGCGATGATCGCCGCGATCGCGCTGATCTTCGCCCGCTCGGGCGAGTTCTGGGCGGTCGTCGTCGCAGTCGCGGCGGTCACGGGATCGTTCCTCGTCTCCTACACCCGCGCAAAGGCCGAGGCAATCGGCCTGCGCGGCGACGTCGGCTTCGGCTCCCGGGCCGAGCGAGTCGTCCTCATCACGGCGGGCCTCGTCTTTGCCCCGTGGGGCGGCCTGCCGTGGGCGGTCGTCATCCTCTGCGCCATCACGTGGCTCACGGTCGGCCAGCGCGTCCTGCATGTCCGCACACAACTTCGCTCCGGAGGTACAGATGTCCGATAGCAATGGCTCGTCGTCGAACGGGGTCGCTCGCCTCGACGACGGGAAAGTTCGCGTCGCGATCGTCGGCGTCGGCAACTGCGCCAACTCGCTGCTCCAGGGCCGCGAGTACTACAAGGACGCGCCGGACGACCAGTTCGTTCCCGGTCTCATGCACGTCAATCTCGGCGGCTACCACATCCGCGACATCGAGTTCACTGCCGCGTTCGACGTCGTCAAGGGCAAGGTCGGAGAAGACCTCGCCGACGCGATGTGGGCGCATCCGAACGACACGATCAAGTTCGCCGACGTCCCGAAGACCGGCATCAAGGTCTCCCGCGGGATGACGCACGACGGGATCGGCAAGTACCTCTCGCAGATTGTCGAGAAGGCGCCGGGCGAGACCGACGACATCGTCGGGATCCTCCGCGACACAAAGACCGACGTCGTCGTCAGCTACCTCCCCGTCGGCTCCGAAGCGGCGGCGAAGTGGTACGCCGAGCAGTGCCTCGAGGCCGGCGTCGCGCTCGTCAACTGCATGCCGGTCTTCATCGCGCGCGAGGACTACTGGAACCGCCGCTTCGAGGAGAAGGGCCTGCCGATCATCGGCGACGACATCAAGTCGCAGGTCGGCGCGACGATCACGCATCGCGTCCTCACGAGCCTCTATCGCGAGCGCGGCGTCCATCTCGACAAGACGATGCAGCTCAACGTCGGCGGCAACTCCGACTTCCTCAACATGCTCGAGCGGGAGCGGCTCGAGTCGAAGAAGATCTCGAAGACGAACGCCGTCACGTCGATGCTCGACTACGACCTCGGCGCGGGCAACGTCCATGTCGGCCCGTCCGACTACGTGCCCTGGCTGACCGACCGCAAGTGGGCGTACATCCGGCTCGAGGGCTCGGCCTTCGGCGATGTGCCGCTCAACGTCGAGCTCAAGCTCGAGGTCTGGGACTCCCCGAACTCCGCCGGCATCGTCATCGACGCCGTCCGGATGGCGAAGCTCGCGCTCAACAACGGCGTCGCCGGCTCGCTCGTCGGTCCGAGCTCGTACCTCATGAAGTCGCCGCCGCAGCAGATCGTCGACGACGAGGCGTACGACCTGACCGAGGAGTTCATCAAGAAGAACGCCCGCAAGGTCGCCACGAAGAGCAAGGCCGAAGCGAAGGCGTAGGAACAACGGTGGCGGAGCTGTGCCGGCGGCGAGAACGCGGCCGGCACCGCTCGCCAACCTCGCCGTGTTAGCGGTCACACAGGGATACTGCGAGACATGAGCCTCGACATTCGTCCCGCGGCCCCGCTCTCGCTCGCCGAGCGCGTCGAGCTGTTCAACGCGGGTTACGAGGACTACGTCGTCCCCATGCACATCGACGAGGAAGGGCTCGGGCGGATGGTGGAGACGCTCGACATCGATCTCGATGCCTCGCGCGTCGCGTACCGCGACGGCGAGCCGGTGGGCTTCGCCAACCTCGCGGTGCGTGGGAACGAGGCGTGGGTCGGCGGTGTCGGTGTCGTCGTGACCGCGCGGCGCTCGGGCGTCGGCAAAGCGCTGATGGAAGCCATCCACGAGAAGGCGCGCGAGCGCGGAGTCGAGCGCGTCTGGCTCGAGGTAATCACCGAGAACACCGGCGCGTTCGCGCTCTACGAGAAGCTCGGCTACCGGACGGTGCAGGACGTCGAGGTCTGGACGCTCCCCGGCGCGGACGACGAACCGCCGGGCCGCGAGGTACCGGTCGCCGAGGCGAGAGCACTGATCCCGTCGAAGCACGATCCGTGGCAGCGCGCGGACGCGACCCTCGCCCACGCCGACGACATCCGCGGCTGGGTGACCGACTCGGGCGCGATGCTCTTCGCCGCGCGACAGTCGGCGCAGCTCCAGCAGTACACCGGCGACCCGGAGCCGCTAATCCGGGCTCTCCGCACGTTCGGCAACGCGTTCGTGCTGAACCTGCCGGCCAACGACCCCGCGGCGGCAGTGTTCCGCGAGCTCGGCGGCACAGTCGCGGTCCGTCAGCACGAGATGGTGCTCGACCTCTAGAGCGGCCATAACATGGACGGCGTGCGTATAGCTCTCGTGACGCCTTTCGCCTGGTCGCAGCCTCACGACGTCAACGAGCACGTTGCGGCACTTGCGGGGGAGCTGCGGCACCGCGGCCATGACGTGACCGTCCTCGCGCCGTCGAATCGCGCCCGCGACCTCGCCGCGGGGAGGCGCGCACTCATCAGTGACGTGTCACCACGGGAGTTTGTGGCGATCGGGCCGGCGGTGCGGATCTCGCGACGAAGCAGAATGGGAGTTCCGGTCGGCGTCCGCGCGAACCTCGCACTTGCACTCGCGCGCGGGCAGTTCGACGTCGTGCACGGGTTCGAGCCGGGACTCCCGAGCCTCTCGTACCTCGCGCTCCGTGACTCCAACGCGCTCACGGCGGCAACGTTCTTCTCGCCAGATCGCCTCGGCTACCCGCCGGGCAAGGCACAGCGCGAGCGGCTGCTCGCACGCATCGACGCACTCCTTGCAACGACGCCAGACGTTGCGACCGCCGCCGAGGCGCGTTTCCCCGGCCGCTACGAGCTCGTGCCGCAGGGGATCGACCCGAAGCTCTTCGCGCCGGCGGCGAAGAAGAAGCTCGTCGTGCTCGAGTGGCGGGAGGGAGAGCGGCCGCTCCTCCGCGCGCTCGTGCACGAGCTCGAGCAGCAGAAAGGCTGGGAGCTCGTCGTCCTCCGGACGCGCACGCCCGCGTCGACGCCGTCGGCCTCGCGGCGCCTGCGCGGACGGATGCGGGTGCGCACCGCGCGGAGCGGAGCGGCACGCGCGGAGATCCTCCGCTCGGCCGCGATCTTCGTCCCCGCGCTCGGCGGCTCGGCGCGGCTCCTCGCCGAGGCGCAGACCGCCGGAGCAGCGATCGCCGCGCCCGTCGGGCGCGCCGCGCAGCCGGAGCTCGCCGCCGCAGAGACGGGTCGCCTGATCTCCGACGAGACCTTCCGCGCGCGCCGGACCGACGAGAGCCTCGCCTCTGCCGAAGCGCAGACGACGTCCGCGCTCGCCGACCACGTCGAAGGCGTCTACGGGAGCCTCGCCTCGCGCCGCCGCACGCGCGCTTCGGCCGCTGCCGGCACCGAGACCGCGCAGCGCGAGAACGACTGGATCCTCGTCGACCTCCACCTTCACACGAGCTGGTCCCACGACTGCTCGATCGAAGTGGACGAGCTCCTCGCCCACGCCGAAAGCGAAGGCTTGGGCGCGATCGCGGTGACCGACCACAACGTCTTCGGCGGCGCGCTCGAGGCGGTCGAGAAGGCGCGCGCGCGGAAGCTCATCGTCATCCCCGGCGAGGAGATCAAGACTGCCGACCAGGGCGAGGTGATCGGCCTCTTCCTCAAAGAGGAGATCCCGCGCGGCATGTCGTTCGGCGAGACGACCGAGGCGATCCGCGCGCAGAAGGGCATCGTCTATCTCCCCCACCCGTTCGACCGGATGCATGCGATCCCCGAGCCGGCGACGATCCATCGCCATCTCGCCGACATCGACGTGTTCGAGATCTACAACGCGCGGCTGCTGTTCGAGAACTACAACGACGAGGCCGAGCGCTTCGCGCGCAAGTACAACCTCCTCGCCGGGGCCGGATCCGACGCGCACGTGCTCGCCGGCGTCGGGACGGGCGTCGTGCGCATGCGCCGCTTCAGCGGGCCGGAGGAGTTCCTCGTCTCGCTCCACACCGCCGAAGTTCTGCGCCGACCGAAGTCGCTCGTCTACCTCCAGGGGCTCAAGTGGATGGCCCAAGCGAAGAGCATGTCCAAGGAGAGAGTCCGCTAGCACCGAAACTCTCCACGGGGCATCAGTGACTGTGGCGACCGACGAAATCTTCGAGAAGTACCTGCAAAAGGCGATCACCGAGATCAACGCTCTCGGGGACGAGCTTGCGCAGGCCGGCGCCGGCTCCCGTGTGCCGGTGCTCGGCTCCGGACATCCGCTCGCCGACGTCTTCCTCCTCAAGCACACGCCGCGCGCGTCGGAACTGCAGGAGGGCGTCGCGTTCTACGGCCGCTCGGGCAATGCGCTCCTCAAGTCGTTGCAGCGGCTCCGCGTCGACCCGCTCGCGGTGTACGGGACGAACTGCCTCAAATTCGTGGACGGCGACGAGGACGAGTCGCGCGCCTTCCTCTCGCGCGAGCTCCACATCGTCCAGCCGAAGCTCGTCGTCGTGATGGGCGAGCCGGCGCGCGAGTTCCTCAACTCCGTGAAGTTCCCGCTCGCGCGCGAGCTCGAGCCGACGGAGGGAGAGCTGCAGGAGCTCACGCCGACGATTCAGGGGCTCGTCACGCCGGACATCGACGAGTCGCTCGACGAGCAGCCCGCGAAGACGGCGTTCTGGAACGCCTTCAAGATGCTCGGCGAGTGGTGGAGCCAGACTCCTCCGTACTAGACGGCCGACGTCGTATCGCGGTGTTCGTCGCGCTTGCCGTGACGGTCGTCGTGTGGTTCGCCGTCGCGCCGCACCTTGCCGCAGTCGGGACGTGGCCGACGGTCGTCATCGTCTCCGCGGGAGTCCTGCCGGGAACGCTCCTGCTCGTTTTCCTCGCGTTGCCGCTCGAGCGGTTCCCGTGGTTTGTCCACCTGGGCGTAGCGCTCGGGCTGGGGCTCGTCGCGTTCGGCCTCAGTCAGGCCGGATGGCCGCTTGCGGAGAACTTCGCGAAGCTCTGGGCCGGAGTCTTCGCCGGTTGGGCGTTCCTCTACCTCTTCTACGACGTCTCGCTCATCGTCGTCGTCGCGGCGATCATCCCGTTCGTCGATGCGTACTCCGTCTTCGCGCCCGGGGCGCCGACGCACGAGATCGTCAATCACCACATTTCGATCTACAACGACGTCGCCGTCGTGTTCGTCGGGCCGCACGGCGCGAGTGCCGCGCTCGGGCCGCCCGACATCCTCTTCTACGCGTTGTTCCTCGGCGCCGCCCACCGCTTCAACTTGCGGCCGGGTTGGACGTGGCTCGCAACGACCGGGCTCTACGCGATAACGCTCCCGATCACGGTCGCGGCGAACTTGAACGGGCTTCCGGCGCTGCCGTTCCTCTCGCTCGGCTTCCTCGGCGCGAACGCCGACCTGCTCTGGAAGGTCGTCCGAAAGCGCGCCTAACGTCTCGCTCGTGGTCCTCGGGAGCATCGACTACTACCTCCACTGGGCGACAGGCCCGGGCTACAACTTCGTCAGCGGCCCGCTCGCGGACATCACCCTCCTGACCGCGTTCGTCGGCTGGACTGCGCTGTTCTGGCGCAACCACAACTGCCACGTCCACAACTGCTGGCGGCTGTCATGGCACCCGCATCCGGATCACGGGCATCCGGTGTGCAAGAAGCACCACCCGGACGCGTACAAGATCACGGCTTAGCTCGGCTTCTCGTCGTCCTCGCGGAGCGCGTCGCGCAAACCGGGGGCGCCGGGGGGCGGATCTGACCAGCTCCCCCACCACCAGTACCTCCGCGGGTCCAATAACTGCCCGAAGAGCCCTCGTTCCGGCATCTCGCGCCATACGGCGTCGTCCGCCATCCCGTCGAGCGTGTCGATCGCGTCTTTCTGCTCCGGCGTGGGCTCTGCCGCGGGCTCCGGCGCACTGGAGACGACGCCGTCCGCCCCTGCCTCGCGGAGCATCTGCTCGTTGTACGTCTCCTTCTTGCGGAAGAGCCTCACGCGCCGGAGCCTAGGCGACGCGCTCGAGCAGCGCCACGCATTCGACGTGCGGCGTGTGCGGGAACATGTCGACCGGAGTCACCCGCAGAAGCTCGTAGCCGTACTCGTCGCGTAGCGCCTTGACGTCACCGGCGAAGGTCGTCGGATTGCAGGAGACGTAGACGAGCCGCGGCGCGCCGATCCGACCGAGCCGCTTCAGTGCCTTGCCGGCGAGCCCTGCCCGCGGCGGGTCGACGACGACGACCTCGGGCGCGCCGGAACGCTCGAGCAACTCTTCGACGACCTCGCCGACGTTGCCGGCGAAGAACGCCGAGTTCGTGATGCCGTTCAGCTCTGCGTTCTCGAGCGCGCACGCGACGGACTCCTCCGAGACCTCGATCCCCCAGACCGTCAGCGCGTCCTTCGCGAGCGACAATCCGATCGTGCCGATGCCGCAGTAGAGATCCCACACGGTCTCGGCGCCGGTCAGTCCCGCCGCGTCGCGCGCGAGCCCGTACAGCCGCTCGGCCATCGCGGTGTTCGTCTGGAGAAACGCGTTCGGCCGAACGCGGAAGCGCAGGCCCGAGAGCTCCTCCTCGATCCACTCGTCGCCCCAGAGCAGCCGCGTCGGAAGGTTCGTCACCTCGGCCGGCGTGTCGTTCACGGCCCAGTGGATCGAGCGCACCTCGGGAATCTTCCGCAACACGTCGACGAAATAGCCGGCCTCGAACTTGTCGCCGGGCGCGGTCACGAGCTGGACGAGCGCCTGCTGCGTGTTCCGCCCCTGCCGCACGATGAGGTGCCGGAGATAGCCACTGCCATCCTCCTGCGAGTACGCCGCGAGACCTTCCTCGCGCGCCCAGTCGCGCACCGCGTCGCGAATGCGGTTCGCGGCATCGTCGACGAGCCAGCACTGCTCGACCTCGAGCACCTCGTCCCAGCGCCCGGCGCGATGAAACCCGAGCGCAGCGCCGTCGGGCGTCTGCGTGAAGGAGTACTCGAGCTTGTTGCGGTAGTGGAAGATCTCCGGCTCGCACGGGACGATCCGCTCGAGCGGCGGCTCGGCGATGCCCGCGAGACGGACGAGCGACTCGCGAACCTGCGCCTCCTTCTGCGCGAGCTGCGCCTCGTACGCGAAGTCCTGGAAGCGACAGCCGCCGCACTCGGGGAAGTGCGCGCACGGCGCGTCGACGCGATCGGAGCCGGGGCTGAGGATCTCGATCGCATCCGCCTCCGCATGCCTGCGCTTCACGTTTGTGACGCGTGCACGAACCCGATCGCCCGGCAATCCGCGCCGTACGAAGACGACGAAGCCACCGTGCCGCGCAACGCCGTTGCCGCGAGGAAACGCGAGCGACTCGACGTCGAGCTCGAGCTCTTCTCCCCGTACCACCGGCGCCGCCATGCCCGGCACCGTAGCGACGCGGGCGTTACGAGACGGACGGCTTCCGCGGCAGGAAGACCGGGCGTCGCGGCTTCTGCGTGAAATCGAAGTCGTTCGCGAGGTTGCCGAGCTCGGGCGCGTTCTCGACGACAGAGGGCCGCGAATCGGGGCGGCCGTCGGTGTTCGGGTCGAGCCTCTGGCCGCCGAGGAAGTCGTCCTCGATGAACTTGAGGTACGCGTCGAAGCTCAAGTCCTGATGGTCGATGTAGCCCGTGCGCGCGTACGGGCTGATGACGAGAGCGGGCACGCGCAAGCCCCAGCTCTCACCGTTGACGACCGGCGGCACGACGTGGTCGTAGAAGCCGCCCCAGTCGTCCCACGCGAGGAAGATCGCAGTCGATCGCCAGTTGCGGCTGTGCATGATCGCGTCGATCAGACCGGTGACATACGCCTGACCCGCGCTCACCGCGCCCGGCGGGTGCTCGCTCACCGCCTGTGAGGGAACGATCCAGGCGACGTTCGGAAGCCGGCCGGCTTGCGCCGCAGCGAAGAACTTCGAGACCGGCTGGATGTCGCCGAGCTGGCCGTCGCTCTGCACCGTGTCGAAGCGCCGCAACGGATTCCAGATACCGGGCGTCTCGGGCGACTGCTTCGGCAGCCTGCAGTACATGCCGTCGTCGCTGCAGTCGGGCTGCTTCCCTTTGCCGATGTAGTACCGCCACTCCACGTGGTGACGGTGCAGGAGGTACGTGAGGTCCGTCCACGGATAGTCGATCTTGCGGCCGACGCGAGCTCGGGCGCCGAACGGGGCGGTGAGCGAGGTGACGCAACTGATCGGGTTGCCGGGAACCAAGCACCGAGCCGACCACCCTGAGACGAGCGCGAGGTGAGCAGGAAGGCTCCACGAGTTCTCCGACTCGAACATGTGGTCCTGCAGGACGTAATGCTCGGCGTACGCCCAGTAGTTCGGGATCTCGCTCGCGTCGTGATAGCCCATCACATCGGGGGAGCTGCTCCCCACGCAGTTCGGGTCGTCGGGATCGCTGCACGCATTGCTCATCGCGCTCCGCGCTTCCTGCTGGAACCCGTCCATCCGCCCGCCGTCGATGTCGGCGAGCGCATGAGCCGTCGCGTGCGGGCCGCCGGAATTCACATCGGCGTGGTCGTGATACGGCTCGACGCACGTGTTGGTCTTCGGGTCCGGCGAGCAGGGGATCGGGCCGGGATTGCCCGCGAGCCCGGGGATTCCATCGGCACCGGGATACGTGCCGAAGTAGGAGTCGAACGACCGGTTCTCCTGCATGATGATCACGACGTGGCGGATCTTGTGGATCCCCACGCGTACGGTCGCGGCGCGGGCCTCGTCGCGGGGAAGCTCGCCCGTCGCGGAGAGCAGCACCGCGAAGAGGACGGCGGCTCCGAGCCCCGCGGCGACGATCCGTCTCACGGCGTGGACGTTAGCTCAGGGTCGTGACGTAGATCTTGCGCGTGCGCGGGCCGTCGAACTCGCAGAAGAACACGCCCTGGTACGTGCCGAGCGCGAGGCTGCCGTCCTGCAACGGGATCAGCACCTGTGGGCTCGACGCGAGCGACGCGCGCGCATGCGATGGCGCGTTCGGCCCGTCTTCGTCCTCATGCGTCCACTCCCAGTCGTCGCCGACGACGCGCTGGAACGCGTTTTCGAGATCGCTCACGAGCTCGGGGTCGATGCGCTCGTTGATCGCCACGCCGGCGGTCGTGTGCGGCACGTAGACGAGCGCCGCGGCGGCGCCCTTCGCGTCGCCGAGCGCGTCCCGAATCTGGTCCGTGACCTCGATCAGCTGGAGCTTCCGCTCGGTCTCGAGGACGATCTCGCGCACGGCCCGTATCCTACGGACGCTCATGGCGGAGCCGCTTCAGGAACGGGAAATCGACGGGCTCTCAGCCGAGGCCGAGCGCTTCGGCTCCGAGCTCGACGAGGAGTCGTATCTCCATTTCTCCGGCCAGAAAGAGACGTACGACCTCGCGCCGATCTACGAACGGCACGCGCGGCTGACCGAGCTCGACACGGCGCTCTCACTCGGCGCATCGGTCGCCGGAATCCGCAAGCGGCGCGAGCTGTGGAAGTTCGCGTGCGAGGGCTATCTCGGCAACTTCGTCACCGCCGAGGCGGAGCGCATCGCAGAGCTCGAAGCGACGCTGAGCGCCACGCTCGACGACGAGCAGATCCCGTTTCGCATGCTCCGCCCTCGCCTGATGAACGAGGAGGACCGCGGGAAGCGCGCGCAGCTGTCGGATCTCCGCACCGACCTCACCGAAGAGCACCTCAACAGCCTCCACCTCCACGCGGCCCAGGTCGTCCACGACGAGACCGCGCGGCTCGGCGCGCCGACGTACGCCGATCTGTACCGCGAGTTCGGGTTCGGGCTCGACGACCTCGCCGCGCAATGCCGGTCGTTCCTCAGCGACACGGAGAGCCTGTGGGAGGAGGCGGGCGACCGGTTCTTCCGCTCGCGACTCGGGCTCGGGCTCGGCGAGGTGGAGCGGTGGGACGTCGGCCGCGCATTCCGCGCCCCGGGCTGGGACGCCGCATTCCCCGCTGCGGCGATGCTGCCGTCGCTCGAGGAGACACTCGCCGATCTCGGCGTCGACCTCCACGCGCAGCCGAACGTCGAGCTCGACCTCGAGGACCGCCCGAACAAGGAGCCGCGCGCGTTCTGCTCGCCGATCGAGGTTCCCGGCCGCGTCGTCCTCGTCATCAAGCCGCAAGGCGGCCCCGACGATTGGCGCGCGCTGTTCCACGAGGCCGGCCACACGGAGCATTTCGCACACACGTCCGCGTCACTCGCGCCGGAGGAGCGGCGGCTCGGCGACAACGCCGTGACCGAGGGCTGGGCGATGCTCCTCGAGCATCTGACGTTCGAGCCTGCCTGGCTCCAGAAGCGGCTCGATTTCGCCCAGCCGCACCCGTTCGCGGCCGAGAGCGCGGCGGCGCTCCTCTGGATCGTGCGTCGCTACTGCGCGAAGCTCCTCTACGAGCTCGAGTTCCATACGGCCGACGACGTCACCGCGATGCGACCGCGCTACGTCGAGCTCCTCGCCGACGCGACGAAGGTCGAGCCCGCCGCGGCCGACTACCTCGGCGACATGGATTCCGGTTTCTACGCGTCCGAATACCTGCGCGCCTGGGCGTTCGAGGCGCAGCTCCGCGCGTATCTGCGAGAGAAATTCGGCAACGCGTGGTTCGCGAAACGCGACGCCGGCGCGCTTCTGCACGAGCTCTGGGCGGAGGGCCAGAAGCCGACCGCCGACGAGCTCCTCCGCGACGTAACCGGCGAAACGCTCGAGCTCGCGGCCGTCGGAGACCGCGTGCGGGAAATGCTCGCCGCCGCGTAAGCGCGACTTAACACATTCAGAGGATTGACCCGGAATAAGTCCGGGCATGCCGTGCGTTGTGACCGGCATGAGAACAAGCGAAGAGATCCACGAGGAGATCGAGCGCCTGAGCGAGGAGCGCACTGAGCTCTGGCATCGACTCTCTGCCGAGCACGACTCGGACGTTCGCGCGGAGATCAAGGCGATCGACGCGAGGCTCGACCGGCTGTGGGACGAAAACCGCGCCGTTCGCGCCACCCTCCGCTTCGGCGACCGGGAGCACATCGTCGCCCGCGCGCGCGTAGAAGAGCGGCTCGAGCGCGCAGCCTGAGTTCCACCCAGCACAACCCTCCCTCCGAACGAGACGATCGCCCCGGTACATGCCGGGGCGATCTCGTTCTGGGCGAGGTTCCGATGGAGCTAACCGGGCAGCTCTCAAACCCTCCGGAAACTCTCGTCCGCCTCCTCTCCATTCTCTCACGGCCCTCCGTGAGAACCTAACGCGCTTTGATAGAAGTCGGGCCAGAGGATTGAACGTCTCCCGGGCGCCCTTGAGCACCTGCGACCTGCTTGGAGCTGCTGGGGCTTGCCTTCAGGTCAGCCGGGGAATATCGTCACGTCGATGCACCGAGACCACGCGATCTTCATTGCCGCCCTCGCGGATCAGGCGAGGGTGAGGTTGACGTTCTTCAGCAAGGAGGACGGCCACGAGCTAGTGAGAACGTGCGCGCCGATGGACTATGGGCCGAGCAGAAGGGCAAATGACAGGTCCGACCGCTACCACTTCTGGGACTATGACAGCGATCAGGCCCGGCATACCCTCAGCCTCCTCGCCAACCAGATCAGATCGATCGAACGGCTGGCCGAGGATTTCGATCCGACCGAGTTCGTGACTTGGAGCCCGATCGAGTGGTTCGTTCCTCGCGATTGGGGCGTGTACAGCTGACACGCGACATGCCGGCTTCCCGCCCTGACACGTCCCCGTGCTCGAGGTCGGCCCGGCTGAGGACGTCGTGCCTGGAGGAGGAGCTTCGTCCAACAGTCCCGACGACGCCCCTCTCGACCGACAGGCAGCGCTGTGCTGCCCGATCCTGCCGTTAGCCTCGTGTCGTACGCGACTTGTGAGAGACTCTTGCTTCCCTCGCCCGGCGAGGTGTTGCGCTATTCGCGTTTGTAACTCATAATCGTTGGCATAAGGAGACTGTATGGGCAAACGACGGAGCAGAGACGCGGATGGCGGCGGACGGCCAGGAAAGCCAGAGGCGGAAGTGAGCGGCGAGTCCGCTTCGAGCGAGGGGCTCAGTCTCATCGACAGTGATAGTCACCTAGTTGCCCGCAATCTCGCGCGTGTCGCCCTCGGCAAAGGCAGCGTGCGCGAAATCGACGACCCGCGCTACAGCCTCGCCCGCGACGGCGTCCTGTCCCTTGAACTCGACGGTCTCAGTTATCGCGCAGTCGAGAAGATCATCAAGCGCTAGACCACGCAGATCTCTCGCGATCTAATGTCCCACAGTCCCCCGGAACTCTTGCGCCTTTGCCCGCACGTGGCAACGGAAACGTTCCGTCTCGGGCCCGGGTGGGAGGACTTCGAACTCGACCTCGAGATGTACGCGGCCGGCTTCCACGATGGCGATGAAGCCCTTGTCTATGTCCTCGCCGAGGACGGCCGCGTGATCGCATATGAGGCGATCACCGATCTCGAACTGAACCACGCCGAACTCGGACCGATCCGGTGTCTTGCAATCCCGGTCCTAGCCGTGGACCCGGCGCACCGCGGCCTCAACTCAGCAATGCGGCTCACGAACCAGGCCGGACGAGTGCTGGCGCTCCGTCAAGACGCCCACCTTCAGAAGCACGCCGCTCCTCGTTATGACGGCACTCTGTGCTACCCGTTCGGCGTCAGGAAGGAGGAAGTCCAGGCAATCGAGAACTTGCTGCGTCGCCGCGGGTTTGAGCCGGTACCCAACGATTTCTGGTGGTTCAAACCGTGGCGCCTGGGCGAATCAAGCGAGGAGTAGCGCCACGTTCAGTTCGAGTGGACGCGTTGGTTGCGTCTGACGGCGGCGCCTAAGCCACACGACCATGTTCAGCGGTTTGAGCCCGCTTGCCTCGCGCCGAGCGACCGGTATAGCAGCATGCGCCTGTTTGCAGGCACTTCCGTTGTATTCGTCACATCATGCGGATGGAGCCAGCCGGGCTCGAACCGGCGACCTCCTGGATGCAAACCAGGCGCTCTCCCAACTGAGCTATGGCCCCGCGCAGCGCATTGTAGGCGCGACCCGGTTGCGACCAACCGCCGCGCAAGCGACACTTGTGGGGTGACCGATGCGCCGGACATGCGGGAGCAGTACGAGCACGCGCTTGCCGAGGTGATGGAGATGAAGCGGGCACTCGCCGAGCACTCGCGGCACGTCGCCGCGCTCGAGCGCCAGCTCATGCGTCAGGTGGAGGAAGGCGCCCGGGGAACTGCCCGGGAAACCGGGAGGGCGCGGCGCGAACCCGCGGGGCCCGAGCCGACGCAGAGCGACCTCGCGCGCGCGGTCGCGGAGGCCGAGGCGGAGAAGGCTCTCGCAACGGCGGAGCGCGAGCGGCTCGACGAGCGAGAGCGAAACATCCGCCGGGTCGAGCGCGAGCTTGCGAGCCTGCGCGTCGAGCTCGAACGACAGTGGCGCCGCGCCACGGGCTCCGCACCGACGCCTTCGCAGCCGTCCGAGCCGGGGCCGGAGACCAAGCCGCCGTCCCCGACACCGCTGCCCACGCCGCCGTCCGAGCCCGACCTCGAGCCTGCTGCGACCGCGCCGCGGCGCACGACCAGACGTAAATAGCTCAAACCCGTCCGTCCATCCGGCGATCTCGTTGGTATCGTCGGAGCAGGGCTGTTTCCGCGGCGAGTTAGGGGCTCCTCGCGGCTGCCCTTACACGCATGTCTACGTATGTGAACCCCGTCGATCCGCCCGACCTCGGCCTGCTGCCGACCTTCCGCAGGCTCATGCCCCTGTGGTGGGAAGAGCGCCGCTTGGGCTTTTTCGGCCTCGCGTGCTCGCTCGTCTACGTCGTCATCTCGGTGGCGATTCCGCTTCTCGTCTCGGCCGCGATCGACAACGCGATCGATACGACCCAGCCGTCGTGGCCCAACCTCGGTTCGCAGCTGTGGCCGTACCTCGTGAGCATCCTTGCGCTCGCGACCTGCCGCTTCCCGATCAACTTCCTCCGCCGGTACGCGACCGCGCGGATCGGTGTCCGGATCGAGGCTCGGATGCGCGAGCTTCTCTACCAGGCGTATCTCCGCTACCCACGCGCGTTCTACGACCGTCACGCGACCGGCCAGGTGCTGTCGCGCGCGACGAACGACCTCTACCCGATCCGCTACTTCATCGGCTGGGGGCTCGTGCAGGGGATGCAGAGCCTGATGATGATCGTCGGCGTCGGCATCGTCCTCGTCGTGATCGACGCGCGGCTCGCGCTCTACACCGTCGTCGCGCTGCCGCCGATCACCTGGCTGACCTTCCGCTTCGCGCGGCGCGTCTCCCCCATCTCTCGTGAGGTCCAGGAGCGCAAGGGCGATGTGACCGAGGCGGCGGACGAGGCCGTCGTCGGAATCGAGATGGTGCAGGCGTTTGGCCGCGAGGACGACGTGCAGAACCGGTTCGGCGACAAGGCCGAAGGCGTCCGCGCGACCGTGCTGCGGCAGGCCGGGGTCGAGTCGCGGCACCTGCCGGGGCTCTACTACCTGCCTGCCTTGTCGGTCGCGGCAGTCGTCTATTTCGGCGGACAGGCGTACATCGACGGCCAGCTCTCGATCGGCCAGTTCTATCTCTTCGAGGCGCTGCTTCTCCAGCTCGTCTGGCCGCTCGAGGCCCTCGGCTGGATCACGAACCTCGCGCAGCGCGCGCTCGCGTCGGCGGGCCGCAGCTTCGCCTGGCTCGATGGGATCCTGCCGTTACCCGAGCCCGCCGAGCCGAAGCATCTTCCGGCCGACGGACCGCTTGGGATCCGCTTCGAGAAGGTCGGGTTCGCCTACGGCGGCGAGGTCGACGTCATCCACGACCTCGACCTCGTCATCGAGCCGGGCGAGATTGTTGCCGTCTGCGGCCCAACGGGATCCGGCAAGACGTCGCTGCTCAGCCTACTTCCCCGTTTCTACGACCCGACCGAGGGATGCGTCCTCGTCGGCGGCGTCGACACGCGCGACCTGCCGATCGCGGAGCTGCGGGGCGACGTTGCGCTCGTCACGCAGCGGCCGGTCCTCTTTTCCGTGCCACTGAAGGAAAACCTCACCGCCGGCACCGGCGACGAGGACTGGGAAACGGCGCTCGCCGCTGCGGCCGCGGCGGGTGTCGACAGCTTCGGCCCGACCCTCCCGGAGGGCTACGACACGCTCATCGGCGAGCGCGGAGTCAATCTCTCCGGCGGCCAACGACAGCGCACTGCGCTCGCGCGCGCGCTTGCGACGAAGGCGCGCATCGTCATCCTCGACGATCCACTCTCCGCGGTCGACACGTTCACCGAGCGGCGGCTCGTCACGCGGCTCCGCCCCGCTCTCGCCGGCCGGACAGTGTTGATCGCGACCCAGCGCCTCTCGACCGTCGAGCTCGCCGACCGCGCGGTCGTCCTCATCGACGGGAAGATCGTCGAGTCGGGGAAGCCGCACGACCTGATCGGCGCCGGCGGCCCCTTCGCAGCGCTCTTTGGCGACGAGGTGGCCGCGTGAAGAGGCTGAGGAAGTACCTCCACGGGCGGAGGCTTGCGGTCACGCTGATGATCCTCGTCGGGACCGGCAACGCGGCTGCGCAGACCGGCGGCTGGCTCATCGTCCGGAACGCGATCGACAACGGCATCGTCGCGAAGGACACGCGCTACCTCGCGATCTCCGTCGCCGTCTATCTCGCCGTCGCCGCGGCAGGCTGGATCCTGCAGGCGTACCTCATCCGCGGCCTCGCTGCGATCGGCCAGGCGATCGTGATCGGCCTCCGGCGCGACCTTTTCGACCATCTCACGAGCCTTTCGCTCCGCTACTTCTCGCAGCAGAAGGCGGGCTGGATCATCGCGCGCCTCACGAGCGACGTCGACGCCGTCTCGGACACGCTCTCACAGGGGATGCCAACGCTCGTCTCGAACGTCATCCTCCTGCCCGCCGCCGTCGGAGCGCTCTTCATCGCGGACTGGCGCCTCGGGCTGGTCACGCTCATCGTCCTGCCGCCGGCGCTCATCCTCTCGCGCTGGTTCCAGCGGGTCTCGCACGCAGCGAACGTCGAACAGCGGAACCGGATCGGGGCGGTCACCGCGCAGATCGCGGAGTCCGTCTCCGGGATGGCCGTCGTGCAGGCGTTCAACCGCGAGCGCCGCTTCCAGGCGGAGTTCGACGAGCTCAACGCGGCGAACCGCGAGCAGGCGACGTACGTCCAGAAGATCTTCTCCGTCTTCTTCCCGTCCATCGAGTTCCTCGGCGTGATCGCGATGGTCGCCGTGCTCGCTCTCGGTGCGCACCTTTTCGCCGGCGGCAGCGGATCGCTGACGATCGGGACGCTGATCACGGCGACCGGACTCCTCCAGCTCGTCTTCCAGCCGCTGCAGGAGCTCTCGGACGTGTACGGACAGCTGCAGTCGGCCGGCGCCGCGATGGTCAAGATCTCGAGCATCCTCGACGAGGAATCCGAGGTGCACGACAAGCCCGGCGCGACGCCGCTGCCGCGGATCGTCGGCGACCTCGACCTCGACTCGATCGTCTTTGCGTACGGGAAGGAGCCGGTGCTTCACGGCGTGTCGTTCCGGCTGGAGCCCGGCCAGTGCTTCGCGCTCGTGGGCGAGTCGGGCCACGGGAAGTCGACGCTCGCGAAGCTCATCGGCCGCCACTACGACCCCGATCAGGGCGCTGTGCGCGTCGACGGGCACGACCTGCGCGACGTCGAGCTTCATTCGTATCGCCGCCAGCTCGGCGTCGTTCTCCAGGATCCGTTCCTCTTCAGCGGGACGATCGCGTCGAACATCCGCTTCGCGAAGCCGGAGGCGACGGACGACGAGGTCGCCGCTGCAGCCGCAGCCGTCGGAGTCGACCGCGTCGCGGCGCGACTCTCGGGCGGCCTCGACCACGCCGTCCGCGAGGGCGGCGCCGGTCTCTCGTCGGGCGAGCGGCAGCTCATCTCGATCGCACGCGCCCTACTCGCGGACCCGCGCATCCTCGTCCTCGACGAGGCGACGTCGAACATCGATCGCCCGACCGAGGTGCTGATCGAGCTCGCGCTCGACCGCCTGCTGAAGGGCCGGACGTCGATCATCATCGCGCACCGTCTCTCCACCGTTCGTCGCGCCAACGAGATCCTCGTCGTCGAGAACGGCCTGATCACGCAGCGCGGCAGCGAGGCAGAGCTCCTCGGGCAGGACGGGCCGTTCCGTCGCCTCGCGCACTCGCTCGAAGGCGGAGAGTCCGAGCTCGCGGCGGCAGGCTAAGGAAGAGAACTAGATCGGCTCGAGGACGCCGAGCGCGACCTCGACGACCTGCGGGTCGAATTGCGAACCGGCTCCTTCGGCAAGCCGGCGAAGCGCTTCGGGGTGGCTGAGGCGCCGCCGGTACGGACGGTCGGTCGTCATCGAGTGGTACGCGTCGCACACGAAGATGATCCGCGACTCGAGCGGGATGTCCTCGCCGGCGATCCCGTCCGGATAGCCGGCGCCGTCCCAGCGCTCGTGCGCGTGGCGGACGATCGGGCACACGCTCTGGAGGCGGTCGATCGGCGCGATGATGCGCTCGCCGAGCTCCGGATGCGTCTGGACGATCCTTCTCTCCGCCGCCGTCAGGCGACCGGGCTTCGACAGGATGTCGCTCGGGATGCCGATCTTGCCGATGTCGTGGAGCAGCGCCCCGAGCTCGAGCTGCTTCAGCGTCCGCTCGTCGAGCCCGAGCGCTTCGCCGACGTGGAGGGATAGGTCGCTGATCGATCGCGCGTGGGCCGACGTGTACTCGTCATTCGCCTCGAGCGCGTTCGCGAGCGCCTCGACCGTGGTGACGAACGTCCGCTCGAGCCCTTCGTAGCTCGAGGCGTTCGCGATCGCGAGCTTCGCCTGGTGCGCGAGGCCGCCGAGGAGGCGAAGCTCGCGCTCGCCGAAGTCGTCGCGCTCGATGAGGGCGACGATGCATCCCACTCGTCCGTCCACGGCAAACGGCGCGACGGCGTAGCTGCCGCCGGGAAGACTGGCCTTCGTCACGACGTCCTCGTAGTCGGCGGGGGTGATGACGTACGGGTCGCCGTCAGCCGGAATCCGATCGGCCGGGAAGCTCCAGTTCGCGAGGAACGTCGAGAACTCGCGCGTGTGACCGCACTCCGCAGCGAGACGGAGGACGCCGTCGTGCTCGAACCAGAGAGAGGTGAACCGGCTCTCGAGAACCTCGGACGAGAGGCTCGTGATCCGTTCGACGATCTCGTCTCGCTCGACGAGTGTCGCGAGCTCACGACCGAACTCGAGGAGCGCGGTCGCACTCTCCGCCTCGCGCCGCGCCGCTTCGAAGAGACGCGCGTTCTCGATCGCAACGGCCGCGTGGCCGGCGAGAACCTCGAGCAGCCGCACCTCGTCCTCGTCGAACTGGTCGAGACCGAGCTTCGAGACGACGATCACGCCGACGACCTGCGAGCCGTACCGCAGAGGCACGGCGAGAAGCGATTCCTCGATCGCCGGCGTCCCCGCGATCTGGTGCCCGAACTCGGAGTTCGCGGCGTCGCCGACGACGATCGACTCGCCGAGCGCGGCGCAGTGGCCCGTGATCCCCACTCCGACTTTGATCCGGAGCAGGTCGAGGGACAGGGACGGGACGTTGGTCGAGAGCCCGCCGAGGAAGGCGACGGGGACGAGATCCGTCCCGTCGGCCACGAACACGCGGCAGTTGTGGTAATCGATGAGCGACCGGAGCTCGGCGGCGATCTCGTGCCCGATCTCGCGGACGTCGTTGATGCGGTTGAGCTTGCCGCTGAGGCTCTGGAGCATCTTGAGGTGCGCGATCGAGCGCACGTCGCGGGCCACCCCCGACGCGTCGGGGCGCTGGGTCTCGGCGTCGGAGTAGAGGACGATGCGGTTCTTCCCCTGCGCCTTCGCGGTCATCATCGCGGCCTCGGCGCACGCCGCGAGCTCGCGCGGGTTCATCGCGTGCTCGGGGCCGAGGGCAAGGCCGATGGAGACGGCGAGACGGCCGACGCCCGGGAACTCCGACTCGGCGAGCCGGCCCTTGACCCGCTCGGCGACCTTGAGCGCACTCTCCTCCGGGCAGCCGACCATCACGACGGCGAACTCTTCTCCGCCGAGCCGGCAAATCGCATCCTCGGGCCGAACGCTCGCCCGCAAGACCTCGGCGAGGAATCCGAGCAGCTCGTCGCCGACGGCGTGACCGTAGACGTCGTTGACGTGCTTGAAGTCGTCGATGTCGAGCATGAGCACCGCGACCGGTGAGTGCAGACGGCTCGACTCCTGGAGTGCGTGGAGGAGCTGCTCGTAGAAGACGCTGTGGTTGAGCAGCCCGGTCAGCGCGTCGGTGCGCGCCTGGTGCTCGAGGCGCGCGCGGATCTCGGCATTGTCGAGCGCGAGCGCGGCGGCGTCGCCGAAGCGCTTCGCGAGCTCGAACTCCGTCTCGGTGAAGTCGACGTCCTCGCCGTCGCGGTAGATGTTGAGCGCGCCCTTGACGTGGCCGCGTGCGATCAGCGGCACGCAGATGAACGACTCCGGCTCGATCGGCGTCCCGGGAACCTGCGCCACGCGCGGGTCGAGATGCGATTGGTTCGCGAGCACGGCCTCGCCGTGGCTCACCGCCCAGCCGGTGATTCCCTCGCCGTCGGTGAAGTTGATGGTCGCGCTCATGATCTGGTCGACGTACTGGTCGTGGACTGCGAGCGCAGGTTTCAGCGTCCCGTTCGCCTCGTCCGCCTCGTAGATCGTGAGCGTGTCGTGCGGGATCAACTCTCCGACCGTGTCGGCGATGCGCACGAGCAGGGCGTCGAGCGACTGCTCTGCGAGCACCTCGTGGAAAACGTCGGCCAGCCGGCGATACGACTCGACAAGAGTCGCGTCGCCAAAGGCGCCCTGGTCATCGTCCGGGAGCAGCCGCAAGTGGGAGGTCCGCACTACCACGGAGGAAAGCATCGGTGCGGATCCGACCCCCGTCGTCCCTCTACGGAGGGATCACATCGTTTCGTGAAGGTTCGTCGAATCGGTGCGGGCCTAGGGCGTCATTGGTGCGGCACGCCGTGGACATAGAACGGCGGTGCGACAGCCGTCCTGTTCCACTGGTTCGTGTGCCCGCCGGTCTGCACCTTGTACGCGAGCCGAACGGTGAGCGGCCGGCCGACGTCGATAGTCCGCGGGTCGATCTTCACCGCGATCGGGAAGACGACGGCGCCGCTGCCACACGAATCCGCTCGACCGTTGACGCGCATGTCGATCGTGATCGCGCTCGGGCCGAGGACGGTCAGGCGCTTCGGCAACCACACGCAACTGATGCTGCCGGAGGTCATGAACCCGAGCTGCGACGGCGAGAGCAGCGCGATGCGGCTTCCATGTAGCGCACGTGCTCTCGGGCTCGTAAGGCCGGATGTCTGAACCGTGGGATGGGTCACGACGATCGGGAACTTGCCGGAGGTCGTCGTCGTGCTGCCGTGGCGCGACCCACCTGCGCAGCCGGTAACGAGGACGATCGTCAATGCCCCGACGACGAAAGGAAGCGGGAACCGCATCACGCCACGTTACAGAGCGTCGATCGCGTCCTCGAGCTCGGCGTGGACGCTCGCCGAGACGTAGACCGTCCATGGATGCGCCCAGGCGCTGCCGGTGTAGGTGACGACCGGCGTCCCGCGCGAGTGCGCGTACCACGCCTCCATCGCCGTTCCCTCGTCGGCGACGCTGAAGTCGGCGAGCACGGCATCGCAGGCGTCGATGTCGGCGAGATCGCCCTCGACGATCTCGTGCTCGTTTCCCTCCGTCCGGCCGCGGAAGTCCCGCCGCATCGGGTCGACCGGCTCGAAGCCGCGAGCCCGGAGGAGCTCGGTGGCGCGGCTGCGGTACGCGTCCGCAAACGGCGGCCCCGCGAGATAGACGCGCTTCACCCGTAGAGTGTGCCCGTGGAGTTCGTGGCCCTGGGACATGCCGGAAGCGAGCACTACGCCGGCCTCGAGTCGTTCCCGAATCCTGGTGTCACCGAGGTCGTGATGACGAGCGACGAGCTCACGGCGTTGTGCCCGATCACGGGACAGGCGGACTTCTACATCGCGTCCATCACGTACTACCCGCAGGCGCTCTGCCTCGAGTCGAAGTCGCTGAAGATCTACTTCTCCCGCTTCCGAGACGAAGGCGTTTTCGCCGAAGCCCTCGCCGTCCGGATCAAGGACGACGTCGCCGCCGCGCTCGAGCTCGACCGCGCCGCGGTGACGGTGGAGCTGGAGCAGAAGGCGCGCGGCGGGATCACGATCACGGCGACCGCGTAGCTCGCCTGGGCGAATGCGGTCTCCGCGCGAAGCTCCTTAGACCCGCGAGCGAAGCGTCAGCTTCGCTCGCGCGTGTTAGTCGCCCCAGTCGAAGTCGCGGGCGCCGCCGGTGTTCCAGAAACCGCTCTCCTCGGACACGGGAGAGCTCTCGGCGGGTGCGTCCTCGACGTCGGACTGCAGCGGAGTGGCGCTCGTCGGCTCGGCCGGCGCGGTGTCTTGACCGGGCCAGATGCCAGCGCCGATGTCATCGAGGGTCTCGTCGCTGAAATCGGGATCGACGCCATCCATCGTCTCCTCGCGTAGCGCCTGTTCCTCGGTCTTGAAAAGCGGATGGTTCTCGAGCGGATCCGTCTCCTTGTAGCTCTCGATCGGCATCTTGCCGTCGAGCCGCGCGTTGCGCTCCTTGAGAGCGAGGTGATCCTGGATGACGCGCTCGAACATCGACGATGTCTCTACCGGCATAGGTGAACAACCTCCATAGGCTTACGTGCTCGGCCTCAATGATAAGCAAATCCAGCGGGTTTTCTCTTCCGCGACTTATGAAAGGATGTGATCCATGGCCAAGAAGCTCAAACTCCGCCCCTCCGCGTGGGCGCTCACCGTCGCCGCATGGGACATCTACCGGCGGCTGCCGCCGAAGCAGCGGCGGAAGCTCCACGCCATGGCTATCAAGCACGGCCCGAAGGTCGCAAAGAAGGTCGGGAAGACCGCGACCAAGACCGTGGCCAAGCGCAAGAAGTAGCTCGAGCGCGAGCTAGAGGCCCAGGGCGGCGCGAACGATCCTGTCCTGCTCGCGCAGGTGCGCGGTCGGGTAGCCCTCGCTCGGGCTGGCGCGCCACGGGCGGCCGACGTACGTGAGCGGAACGCCGGGCGTCGCCTCTTCGAGCCGGTGGCGGATGGCGCGCCACGCGCCCATGTTCTGCGGCTCCTCCTGCACCCAGACGACCTCGCGGAGGTTCGGGTAGCCGGAGACGAGCGCCTTCGCCTGCTCCGACGGGAACGGGTAGAGCTGCTCGAGCCGGGCGATCGCCACGTTCGCGGCATTGCCGCGCTCCTCGTGGCCTTCGATGTCGTAATAGAGCTTGCCCTGGCAGAGGACGAGGCGTTCGACGGAGGCACGGTCGGCGGTCGCGTCGTCGAGGAGCGGATGGAACTCGCCGGTCGCGAGGTCGTCGAGCGTGGCGCCGGCCTGCTTGAGCCGGAGGATCCCCTTCGGCGTCATCACGACGAGCGGCCGCGCCGTCGCGTCGAGCGCCTGGCGCCGCAGCAGGTGGAAGAACTGCGCCGAGGTCGTGCAGTTCGCGATGCGGATGTTCTCCTGCGCCGCGAGCTGGAGGAACCGCTCGAGCCGCGCGCTCGAATGCTCCGGCCCGTTCCCCTCGTAGCCGTGCGGCAGGAGGAGCGTGAGCCGCGTCGACTCGCGCCACTTCGAAAGCCCGGCGGAGATGAACTGGTCGATGACGATCTGCGCGCCGTTGACGAAGTCGCCGAACTGCGCCTCCCACAGGACGAGCGCCTCGGGCGCGGCGGCGGAGTAGCCGTACTCGAAGCCGACGCATGCGTACTCCGAGAGCGGCGAGTTGTAGATCTCGAACGCGGCGCTCGCCTCGTCGAGGTGCTGGAGCGGCGTGTACGTGCCGCCGGTGTTGACGTCGTGGAGGACGGCGTTGCGATGGCCGAACGTGCCGCGCTCGGTGTCCTGTCCGGTGAGACGGATCGGAATCCCGTCGACGAGCAACGACGCATACGCGAGCGCCTCCGCCCCGCCCCAGTCGATGCCGCCGTTCTCGACGGCGTCGCGGCGCCGCTCGAGCTGCTTCATGAGCTTCGGATGCGGCGTGAATCCGTCGGGAACGCGGAGCAGTTCCTCGTTGAGCAAGCGGAGCCGGTCGGCCGCGACGGCCGTCACGACCTGCTCACCCGTCGCGGCGGGGACGTGCGTGTCGTCCGGACGCGGCGGCGGCTCCGGCGCGCCGAAGCTCTCCTTGAGCGCCTCGTGCGCGACCTTGATCTCGGTGAGAACGCTCTGCTCGAGCTCGGCGGCCTGCTCCTCCGTGACGTCGCCTTCCGCGACGAGCTCCGCCGCGAACTGCTCGCGCACGGTCGGATGTTCGAGGATCGCGGCGGCGCTGAGCGGTTGGGTGTACGCCGCCTCGTCCTGCTCGTTATGGCCGTGGCGGCGGTAGCCGACGAGGTCGACGACGACGTCGTGGCCGAAGCGCAGGCGATACGCGAGCGCGAGCCGGATTGCTGCGAGCGCGGCTTCCGGATCGTCGGCGTTGACATGGATGATCGGGCAGTCGAATCCCTTCGCGAGGTCGCTCGAGTAGCGCGTCGAGCGGCCGCTCGCGGGGTCGGTCGTGAAGCCGACCTGGTTGTTCGTGATGAGGTGGAGCGTGCCGCCGGTGCAGTACCCGGAGAGCGCCTCGAGGTTGAACGTCTCCGCCACGATCCCCTGGCCGGCGAACGCGGCGTCACCGTGGAGGAGGATCGGCAGCGCGATGCTCGGATCGGCATAGCCCGCGCGCGACGAGCGATCGGTCTGCTGCGCGCGCGCCCGGCCCTCGACGACCGGATCGACGGCCTCGAGATGGCTCGGGTTGGAGACGAGCGTGACCGTGATGTCGCCCGACGGGGTCGAACGAACGCCCTGCGCTCCTAGGTGGTACTTCACGTCGCCGCTGCCGCCCTCCTCGGTCGAGACGACCGCCTCGATCGTCCGCTCGCCTTCGAACTCGCGGAGAACGACGTCGTACGGCGTGCCCACGACGTGCGCGAGAACGTTGAGGCGTCCGCGGTGCGCCATCCCGATGACGACCTCATGCGCGCCCGCCTCGGCTGCGAGGTCGACCGCCTCGTCGAGCATCGGGATGAGCACGTCGAGGCCCTCGACCGAGAACTGCTTCTGGCCGAGGAACGCACGCCGCAGATAGCGCTCCATCCCCTCGACCTGGCTCAGACGGCCGAGCAGCCGGACCCGTTCGGCCCCGGTCAACTGTCTGCGGTACCTGCCGGACTCGATCGCCTGCCGCAGCCAGACGCGCTCCTCGTGGTCGGAGAGGTGCTCGATCTCGTACGCGATCGTGCCCGTGTAGGTCGCGAGGAGCTTCGGCAGAGCGTCGGCGAGAGTCTCGCCCTCGAGATGGAGACGGAGGACCGACGCGGGGATCCGCGCCTGCAGCTCGGGCGTGAGCTTCGGGGTGGAACGGAGCGGCTCGAGCGCCGGATCGCCGGGCGGCTCGGCGCCGAGCGGGTCGAGGCGCGCGTTGAGATGCCCGTGCGTCCGGATCGCCCGGACGAGGGACGAAGCGGCAGCGGCGGCTGCAAGCAAGTCCTGGTCGGGAGCGGTTGCCGGCGCAGCTGGAGCCGGCGCGGGTGCTGCCGGCGGCTGAGCCACGGGCGCAGGAGCTGCGGGCGCAGGCGCGTGCGCTGAGCCGCCGTTCCCGCCTGCTAGCTCGAGGAGCCGCGCAACGCCCGGCTGCGTCGCGAGCACCGCGCCGGGATCGCTCTCGAACAGATCGCGCCACTCCTCCGGCACGGAGCCGGGATTGTCGAGGTACTGCTCGAGAAGGAGCGCGGCGTAGCCCGAGTTCGGGCCGTCAACCTCAGGGCTTGCCATAGTTCTTCCGTTGTAGCAGCGGGTGGTGTCGCAGCGGGCGGGGGGCTACCAGAGCGCGTGGCTCGTGGCCACCGCGACGGCAAGGCCGAGGAACAGGCAGACGGCGCCGATCAGCACCGCCGCAAACTGCAGTCTCCCCTTCACCATCCCGGCCGCGACGAGCGCGAGGACGAGCGCCGGGAGGATGAGGCGAAGCGGGTGCCAGAAGATCCCGATGAAGCTGAAGAAGATCGCGAACGAGGAGAGATACCCCGCCACGGTCGTCGCGGTACTCCGCTCGGCTGGGTCGCGCGGGATGCTCGTCTCGGCGTCGTAGCTCATCCGCGCCCCACCCTATCGCCGCGGGCGTACGCCGCACGCGAGGTGCGGGCGTAGGCGCGTCCCGGGCCGCCGTGCGGCCGATCGGGACGGCGGCGTCGACGACGGCGAATCCGGTCGGATCCGGACGACGGGTCGTCCGGCGACACCCGGACACGCACGGGGTCGAGCTCGCCCTTGTGCGGCTCCGCCTTGATCGCGTGGTAGACGACAAGGCAGAGATAGACGATGGGGATCTTGAGAACCACCATCAGGAAGATCAGCTCTGTGAGGGTGTCCGGGCCGCTCACGACTCCGAGTCTACCCGCCGCTCGAATTTACAAAAGCGCCGCCACGCGGCTTGCCTTCCCGGAAATGGTCAAAAGAGGTCAGGGACGGTGGTTACTGATCGTCCTACCGTGGCAATAGCCAGGTCATGTCCCACGACCAGCTACGCGCGCTCATGGAGCACGGCGAGGAGACCGGCTGCGTAAACCTCTCGACGTTCACGCAGCTCCTCACCGAGCTCGAGATCGACGAAGAGGAGATGCAGTCCCTGTACCAACAGCTCGACGATCACGGGATCGAACTGACGGACGACTGCTCGCTGCCCGATCCGGAGGAGACGCACTTCTCGAACGAGACGGTCGCGGCGATGACGACCGACTCGCTGCAGCTCTTCCTCAACGAGGCCGGCCGCTACAAGCTCCTCACCGCTGCCGAGGAGGTCGAGCTCGCGAAGCGGATCGAGCGCGGCGATCGGCAGGCGAAGGACTTGATGATCAACTCGAACCTGCGGTTGGTCGTGTCGATCGCGAAGAAGTACCAGGGTCACGGCCTGTCTCTCCTCGACCTGATCCAGGAAGGGATCATCGGGTTGATCCGCGCGGTGGAGAAGTTCGACTGGCGGCGCGGCTACAAGTTCTCCACGTACGCGACGTGGTGGATCAGGCAGGCGGTGCAGCGCGGCGTCGCGAACAAATCGCGGACGATCCGGATCCCCGTCCACATCGTCGAGCGCGAGCAGCGGATCGCGCGCGCCGAGCGAGAACTGACGCTGAAGCTCGAGCGCACGCCGACGGACGACGAGGTCGCGAAGACGGCAAAGCTTTCGGTGAAGCACGTGCGTGAGGTGCGGAAGGCGGCGCGGACTGTCGCGAGCCTCGACAAGCCGCTCGGCGGCGACACCGATACGTCCCTCGGGGACGTTGTCGCGACGCATCCGACCGATGTCGAGGAAGAGGTCGTCGTCGGGCTGAGCGAGATTCTCCTGCGCGAGGTGGTCGCGAAGCTGCCGGAGCGCGAGCAGCACGTCATCGACCTGCGCTACGGGCTGAGCGGCGACCGCGATCCGATGTCGCTCGAAATGATCGGCCGCGAGATGGGCCTCACCCGCGAGCGGGTGCGTCAGATCGAGACGCAGGCACTAGAGCGGCTCGCACGGGAGCGGGAGATCGCCGCTTTCGCCCCGGCGTAACCCACGCGGGCATGTCCCTTCTTGACACGTCCGGTGCCAGGCACCGGACGTGTCCAATTCAGACCGCAGCGCCCGCGAGGGCGTGCGATTACACGTGAACGAATTGGCGCAAAGCTTTCCGTGCCTGGCGCGGATTCGACGAGAAAGTGTTGAGGACAGGAGACGCGTCGACAAACGGAAACGCGTCCGTCACTCCGAGCGTCGTTGCGAAACTGCTCCAGGGCCACAGCTCGGCCTGCGGGACGATTCCCGCACGGACGGGATTGGCCACCACGTACCGATAGGCCTCCAACACTGAGCTCTCGTCGAGCTTCGGACGCGACCAGAAGCGATCCCGGACGAGGTAGCCCACGCGACCGTGACGAGCGTTGAAAGCCTTTGAATACTCGGAATTCAGCCAATGCATCCCACGGGACAGCGACGAGTCGGGTAGCTCGACCAGTGCGTGCCAGTGAGTTGTCATCTCGCAGAACGCGACACAGCGCCACCCGAAGCGATCGACCAGGGCCGCAAGCCGCCGGACCCAGTCGATGTGGTCGACATCGTCTCGGAAGTACGGTGCAGGGCCGGCGGCGCTGACGCCGACGTGATGGAAGCCGGGACTGCAATCGCGCGGTGGCCGTGGCATCTCCCCACGGTGGAGGACGGCGCCGTCACCTGCAAGTGTCCCGTTCGGACTCCGTGTCCGTTCGGGCCATGGCCGGTGCCTGGCACCGGACGTGTCCGCTTTGCCTAGGCCGAAGCGGCCCAGACGTTGAGTGCTTCGACGACGTAGCGGAGCCTCAGGCCCGCCTCCGTCAGCTGGTACTCGACCCGTGGCGGGCGCGTGTCGTAGACATGCCGGACGAGCACGCCGGCTTCCTCCAACTCGACGAGGCGCGCGGCAAGCGTCCGCGGCGGGATCCCCTCGAGCGTCATCTTGAACTCGTTGAAGCGGACGGCGCCTCCTTCGGACGCCGCCCACACGATCGCGAGCGTCCACCGCCGCCCGAGAAGATCGACCGCGCGGGCGACCTCCTCGGGCAGCGGCTGGCAGCTCCTACACCGCATGGAGCCGGTTCTGCTTCGGCTCGAGCGCGAGGTCGAGCACCTCGCCGAGCGTCATGACCGGATGGAACGTCATCGCCTCGCGCACGTCCGCCGGGACGTCGTCGAGGTCTGCACGGTTCCGCTCGGGGATGATCACGTCCGTAAGCCCGGCCGCGTGCGCGGCGAGCACCTTCTGCTTCAGCCCGCCGATCGGCAGCACGCGCCCCTGCAGCGTGACCTCGCCGGTCATCCCGACCGTGTGCTTCACCGGCCGGTCGGAGAGGAGCGACGCAAGCGCGGTCGCCATCGCGATGCCGGCGCTCGGGCCGTCCTTCGGGATCGCGCCCGCCGGCACGTGCACGTGGAACGAGCGGTTCTCGAACGCCTTCGCGTCAACACCGAGCTCCTCGGCGTGCGAGTGCGCGTACGAGAGCGCGATCCGCGCGGACTCCTTCATCACGTCGCCGAGCTGGCCGGTCAACACGAGGTCGTTCCCGCCATCCATTGCGGTCGCCTCGATGAAGAGGACGTCGCCGCCGGTGCCGGTGACCGCGAGCCCGGTCGAAACTCCCGGCACGGCAGTGCGCTCTGCGACCTCCTGGAACACCTTCTGCCGGCCGAGCGCATCGCGGACGACGTCGATGTCGACGGTGACCGGCGGCTCGACCTTCTCCGACGCGATCTGCGTGGCGGTCTTGCGGAGGATCGTCCCGAGCTCGCGCTCGAGCTGGCGAACGCCCGCCTCGCGCGTGTACTCGGAGACGACGGTCTGGATCACGTCGTCGGCGATCGAGACCTCGTCGTCGCGCAGCCCGTTGCGCTCGACCTGCCGCGGCCACAGGTAGCCGCGCGCGATCGCCTTCTTCTCGTCGACCGTGTAGCCGTCGAAGCGAATGACCTCCATCCGGTCGAGCAGCGGGCCGGGGATCGTGTCCGCGACGTTCGCGGTCGCGATGAAGAAGACGTCCGAGAGGTCGAGCTCGACATCGAGGTAGTGGTCGCGGAACGAGTGGTTCTGCGCCGGATCGAGAACCTCGAGGAGCGCCGCCGACGGGTCGCCACGCCAGTCGGCGCCGACCTTGTCCACCTCGTCCAACAGGATCACCGGGTTCATCGTCCCGGCATCGCGCAGGGCGCGGACGAGCCGCCCGGGCAGGGAGCCGATGTACGTGCGCCGGTGGCCGCGGATCTCGGCCTCGTCACGGATGCCGCCGAGCGACATCCGCACGAACTCGCGGTTGAGCGCGCGCGCGACCGACTCGCCGATCGACGTCTTGCCCGTGCCGGGCGGGCCGATGAGCGTGAGGATCGCGCCCGAGCGCTTGTCGTTCGGGATGCCGCGGTCCTCGCGGAGCTTCCGCACGGCGAGGTACTCGACGATGCGGTCCTTGACGTCGTCGAGACCGGCATGGTCGGCGTCGAGGATCTCGCGCGCGCCCGCCGGGTCGAGCGTCTCGTCGCTCCGCTTCGACCACGGCACAGCGATGAGCCAGTCGAGGTACGTGCGGATCATCGAGGCCTCGCCGCTCGCGTCGCCCATGTTCTCGAGGCGCCGGAGCTCGCGCTCGGCCTGCGCCTGGACGTCCTCGGGCATGCCGGCTTCCTCGATCTTCGTGCGGTACTCGTCGACGACGGAACCCTCGTCCTCGCCGAGCTCCTTGCGGATCGAGTTCATCTGCTGGCGAAGGAACCACTCGCGCTGCTGCTTCTGCGCGCCCTCCTCGACGTCGTCGCGGATGCGGCGGCGCACCTGGAGCTCGGCGAGGCGCTCGCGTTGGATCGAGAGCGAAAGCTGCAGCCGCTCGACGATGTCGAGAGTCTCGAGCAGCTCGACGCGCTGGGCGAACGTCACGTCGGGCGCGTACGCGCACGTGTCGGCGAGCGCGCCGGCCTCGGTGATCGCGCGGAGGAACTCACGGATGCGGTCGTCCGCCTCGCGCAGGTCGAGGATCTCCTCGACGACGGCTCGGTACTCGCGCTCGAGCTCGCGCGTCTGGACGGGCGGCGGGTTCTCGTCGGGCTTCTCCTCCACTTCGGCGCGAAGCCGGCCCATCGAGTCGGTGTGCGCAGCGCCGATGACGCCGCGGTGAAGACCTTCGAGCGACACCGCACGCCCGCCGCCGGGCAGACGGACGCGGTCGCTCACCTCGGCGACGGTGCCGACGGCCGCGTACTCGCTCTCGTGCCGCGGCACGAGCATGACGCGGTCCTCGTCGCCGACGTCAACCGTGAGGGTGACGTTCATGCCCGGAAAAACGACGGTGTCCTCGAGCGGGACGAGTAGCAAGTCGGTCAAAGCAATCTCCAATCCGTGTACTAGGTATACGGATTATACCGCCTATACCGAAGGCATCGCCACCGCGTCAAGCGTGGCCGTCTCCCTCGACACCCGCCGTCTCCATCGCCGCCTCGAGATGAGGGAACTCCTCGACCCGAACGACGCGGCCGTCATCCATGTAGACGATGCCCGCCCAGCGGCCGAGGAGGTACGAGCGCCGGCTCTGCAACGGGCGCTCGTCGGTCGGATCGGGATCGACCCGCGAGAAGCGCATGCTCACGACGACGCGATCGGAAAGCCCGATCGCGCGGTCGACGGTGACGTGGTACTCCTCCGCGACTCGCTCGGCAAGCACCTCGAGGACGCGGTCGCGACTGACGAGAACGGCTTCCTCCCCGGGCGCAACCCACTCGACGTCGGGATCGAGCATCTCCGCGAGCGACTCGAGATCGCCGGCGACGAACGCGCGGTAGCCGCGAAGGAGAAGCTCGACGCTCGCGTGACTCACGCGGCGGAGTCTAAGGAGCGGTCAGCTCCACCAGCTGCTCTCGCGCGCCCGCTCGGTCCCGTCGGTGCGGTCGAGCGCGTCGAGCGCGGCGATGTCCTCCGCGGAGAGCTCAAAGTCGAAAACGTCGCCGTTCTCGGCGATCCGCTCACGGTGCACCGACTTCGGGATCACGGGAACGCCCTTCTCGATGCACCAGCGGATCAGCACCTGCGCGACCGTCTTCCCGTGCCGTTCGGCGATCGGGGCGACCGCCTCGCTGTCGAGATGCTTCCCGGTGCCGAGCGGGCTGTACGCCTCGAGTGCGATCCCGTGGGAGTCGCACCACTCGAGCAGCCCGCGCCGGTACTCGTACGGGCTGAACTGCACCTGGTTCACGACCGGCGGCGACGACGCGACGGAGACGACCTCGCCGAGCTCCTCGACGCTGAAGTTCGAGACGCCGATCGACTTCGCATAGCCGCGCTCGCGCGCCTGCTCCATGCCCGGCCACGCCCAGGTCGGGCCGCCTTCCGGCCAGTGGACGATGTAGAGGTCGACGTAGTCGAGCCCGAGGCGCTCGAGGCTGCCCTCGATCGCCGCGAGCGGGTCGTCCTGGCGGGGATAGAACTTCGTCGTGACGTAGATGTCTTCGCGTGCGACACCACTCGCGCGCAGCCCTTCGCCGACGCTCTCCTCGTTTCCGTACGCCTGCGCCGTGTCGATGTGCCGATAGCCGAGCTCGAGCGCCCAGCGCACGGCGTCGACACATTCCTGGCTGTCGTCCACCTGCCAGACGCCGAGCCCGAGGAGCGGGAGCTCGTTGCCGTCCGCGAGAGCGCGGACTCTGTCGCTCGAATTCACAGAATGGAGCCGAGGGGGCTCGAACCCCTGACCTTCTGGCTGCCAGCCAGACGCTCTCCCAGCTGAGCTACGGCCCCTGGGCGGCCCAGTTTAGCCGTCAGCGCGCTAGCCGTCGTGTGCGCCTCCGAGGTGACGGGAGAGGAACGCGAGCGACGGCGGAGTCTGTTGGAGGAAGAACGGGCCGGAGTGGCAGCCGGCCGACAGCTCGACGATTGCGTCCGGCGGCAGCACCTTTGCGAGCGCCACGACTCCGGGATGGAACGGATCGTCGTTCCCCGAGGCGACGCGCACGGGGATCCCCGTCAGGGCGCGCGCATGCGTGACCGCGTCGGCAGACGCGAACGCCGCAGACGACGCATACGCCGCGGAGTTGACGCCGTTCGCCTGCGCGTAGCTCGTCCACACCGCCGGGCTGATCGCCGCTGCGGCCCGGAAGAGATGCGGGAACTTCTCTGCAAAGAGGATCGCGCCGTACCCGCCCATCGAGATGCCGAGCACGCCGGTCGTGTGCGGCGCGACGCCGAGCCCGAGGCGGCGAACGAGCGGAATCAGCTCGTCCACGACCATCCCCATCGGGTCGTCGCCCGGATGCGGGTTCCAGTACCCGCGGCCACCGTCGACGGTGACGATCGCCATCGGCCGGAGCGGCGCTCCGTCGACCTGCAGTGCGAGCGCTTTCGCCGGAGAGAGGCCGCCGATGGTGCCGGTGTGATCGCCGCCCTCACCGTGGAGCATGACGACGAGCGGCAGCCGGTCGCCGAGCTTGTGACCGGGCGGGTACGCGATCGTGTACCCGACCTCGCGGTTACGCGCGTGCGAGTAGAAGCTCCGCGAATACGACGGCCCCGGCTCCGCGAAGTGGAGCGGCGGGTGCGAGACGTCGCAGGCGCCGTCGAGCTTGTCGAGCGTCAGCTTCCCGGGCAGTACGCCGTTTTCGACGAGCTCGAAGAGCGTTGCGCCGCCGACGACGAGCGTGGCGACCACTGCAAGGCCGAGCTTGAAGACTCCGCTGCGCGTCACCGCGCGAGGGCGACGCGCGCGTCCGCGCCCGCCCGGCGCGCTACGAGAAGTGCGGCGACCATCGCGACAATCGCCGCGAAATCGATCGCGCCGACGTGGAAGAGGTTGCGAGGCCCGGTGCCGCCGCCCGCGATCCAGCAACACGCCGCGGCGACGAACACTGTCATCGCCTCGCACGCGAGACGGGCGAGCGCGAACTCGAAACGGAGCACGCGCGGAGAGAGCTCGAGGCGACGAATCGTCCGCGCACCGCCCGCGACGGAAGCGACGAGGGCGACGGGGCTCGCGGCCATCCACAGCAGCTCGTCCGGCGGGAAGCCGAGCAGCGCGGCCGGATGAGCCCAGTAGGACGTGACCGAAAGCGTCTCGGCCCAGGCCAGCGCAGCGAGGCGCCCCGGCAGCAGGTGCTGGTGCGCCCACGGATGGCCGCCGGTTCCCGGCCAGCCTGCGGCGAAATGTCGAGCGCCGAGAACCGCCACGACAGCGCCCGCGAGGAAGAGGACGAGCGGACCGGCGACAGCACGGCGGGGACGGCAGACAACCGCCCAGAGCACCGGCGCGCCACCGAGAGCCGTGAGTACCACGAAGACTCCAAGGAGGCACGACATCGCGACAATCGCCGCCGACGTCGCGGGCGTTTCCGGCCGCGACCATTGCCAGCCGATCGCGAGCTGCGCCCAGATCGCCGTGCCGAACACCACGAAGGCCGCCGCAGAGCACGCGAACACCGCAAGCCGCGCGCCGGCGTGGACGGCGCCGCCGAGCCCGAGGCGCGTCACGGCTCCGCTCCGCGCGACGTCGAATGCACGCGACCACGAGCGCGGCCGCTCCGCGATGTCCGCGAGCAGAACCTCGGAGAACTCGTCGCCGTACCGCTCCCGCCACGCCCGTGGATACCAGAGCAACAGCCGCCGGGCGCGCCTCTCCGCCCGGCTCACGCCGCGCCCCACTTCGCCGCCAGCCGCGAGAGCCCGACGTCGGCGACCTGCCGCTCGCGTGCAAGATGCTCGCGCAGCGCCGCCGCCCCCGCCGCGGTCAGCTGGTACGGCCGCCGCCGGTCTTCGCTCGGAAGCGCCTCGATGAGGCCGAGCCCTTCGAGCCGGTTCAGTGCCTCGTAGAGCGTTCCCGGGGCGAGCCGGACACCGGCGAACTCCTCGACGTCCTTCGTCAGCGCCCACCCGTGCTTCGGGCCTTCCGCAAGGCTCGAAAGGATGAGCGTCGCGGGACCGGCGATCTCGCGCTTGGCCATGCCTCCGACTCTATATCGGCGACCGGTATATCGTCAAGCGGACTATCCGCCTAGATCGCCGCGGCGTCCAAAGCGACCTCGGGCACGTCGCTCCACAGATCCTCGAGCTTGTAGTACGCGCGCGCCTCGGGCGTGAAGACGTGGAGGACGACGTCGATGTAGTCGGCAACGATCCACGCGCCCTCGCGCACGCCGTCGACGCTCGTCGGCAACAGCTTCTGCTGCTTGAGCTGGACGTGCACCTCGTCCCAGATCGCCTCGGTCTGCCGCGGGTTCCGCCCGGTGGCGATCACGAAGTAGTCGGTGAACGAGCACTCCGGCCGCATATCGAGGATGACAACGTCCTCCGCCAGCTTCTCCTGGGCGAGAGCGGCGATGCGTTGGGCCTGTTCGAGAGAGGTCAAGCGTTTTCCAGTGTAGCCCCGTACAGCCCGCGCTCCTCGATCAGTTTCGCGACGGCCGACGGGACGTCGTTCCGGGACGAACCGGTCCGGATGTCGGTCGACGCGGCGGGGTTCGGCTCGATGTCGAGGAAAACGACGCGCTCCGGCCGCGAGAGCTGCGCGAGCACCGGGTCGAGCTCCTGGCGCGGGAACCCGGGGCGCGTCGCGACGGCGAGCGTCGCGCGCTCGAGCACTTCCTCGGGCTCCGCCCACGAGAGAAAGCCTGCGAACTGGTCGGCACCGACGACGAAGACCGGATCGTCGAAGCGCTCCGCGCGCAGGAGCTCGACGGTGCGCGGATACGGGTCGAGTCGCACGTCGTCTCGTGGGAACGCGGCGCGCGCGAGTGCGAGGCGATCCTCCGCGGACGCGTGCGTGTCGCGGTGCCCCGGCCGCTCGCTCACGAGGATCACGAGGCGATCGACGCCAAACCGCTCGCGAGCGGCGTTGGCGACCGCGACGTGGCCGACATGCGGCGGGTCGAACGCGCCGCCATACAGGACTACTCCCACGCGAGCACGTCTTCCCCCAGCTCGACTTCGTCACCCGGTCGCGCCCCGGCGGCCTTGAGGATCGCCTCGAGCTCGGCGGCGGGCGGCGGAGAGCCCGTGACGCGGAAGCCGCCCTCGGTGCGGAAGATGCGAAACCGCCGCCGCCGTTCCGACCCAGGCTTGTAGACGAGAAAGTCGACCATCTCGTCGGCGGGCTCGGCCGCGTCCGGCTCATCCTCCGGCGGCGCGAGCTCGAAGAGCGCACGACGCAGGTCGTCGAGCCCCGCCCCCGTCGCGGCCGAGAGATGAAGGACGCGCTCGATCCGCTCGTCGTCGATACCGAACGTCGGGAGCTCCGGACTGAGGTCGATCTTGTTGAGAACGACGATCTGCCGGCGTTCGTCGAGGCCGGCGCCGTACGCGGCGAGCTCGGCGTCGATCGTGCGCCAGCGTTCGTCGGCGTCGCCTTCCGACGCGTCGATGACATGGACGAGGAGGCGCGCGCGCTCGAGGTGCGCGAGAAACTCGTGGCCAAGGCCGATTCCCTCGCTCGCTCCCTCGATCAGGCCGGGAACGTCGGCGACGACGAGCTGCCGGCCGTCGGAAGACTCCACCGTCCCGAGCACCGGCGAGAGCGTCGTGAACGGATACTCCGCGATCTTCGGCCGAGCGTTCGAGATGCGAGTGAGGAGCGACGACTTGCCGGCGTTCGGCAGCCCGACGAGCGCAGCGTCGGCGAGCAGCTTGAGGCGCAGCTCGATCTCCTTCTCCTCGCCGGGAAGGCCGATCTCGGCGAAGCGCGGCGTTTGGCGGGTCGGGCCGGCGAAGTGCTTGTTGCCGCGACCGCCGGTCCCGCCCGCAGCGACGATGACGCGCGCGCCGGGCCGCGCGAGGTCGGCGACGAGCTCGTCGCCGGCGAAAACCTGCGTCCCGACGGGCACTGCAAGCTCGGCGTCCGCGCCGCGGGCACCGTGCGACAGGCTGCTGCCGCCGCCGCCGCCGCGCTCGGCGCGAACCTTCTGATTCGGGCGGAAGCCGGACAGGTCGCGGCGCCGCATGTCCGCCACGAGCACGACGTCGCCGCCGTCGCCGCCGTCCCCGCCGTCAGGCCCGCCGCGCGGGACGTACTTCTCCCGACGGAAGTGGATCGAGCCGTCGCCGCCGCGGCCCGCGACTGCTGTCAGTCGCGCCCGATCATGGAACATGAGGTGTCCTACGCGTCGACGACGCTGATGAAGCGGCGCTCGCCGCTCTTCCGGAACGCGACCTTGCCGTCGCGCATCGCGAAGATCGTGTCGTCCTTGCCGAGGCCGGTGCCCGGGCCGGGGCGGAAGCGTGTGCCGCGCTGGCGGACAAGGATCATCCCGGCCGATACGTCCTGGCCGGAGAACATCTTCACGCCGAGCATCTGCGGGTTCGAGTCGCGCCCGTTGCGCGACGAGCCGAGTCCCTTCTTATGTGCCATTAGCTCTTCTCCTCAAGTGCCGATTCGAGCGCAGTGATCGCGCCCTTGCGCGCCTTGCCCGCCTGCTCGGCCGCGAGCGCTGCCTCGACCTCGGCCGTGTTCCAGCCACCGGCGGCGTCCGTGATCTCGGCGATCGTCATGGACTCGACGTCGATCCCGGTGGTCGCTGCAGCCTCAGCCTTCGCTGGCGGCTTCGCCTCTGCCGTCTCCCCCTTCGGTTCGGCCTTCTCGGCCTTCGGCTTCGCAGCGGCCTTCTTCGCCGCAGCACCGATCGACTCGATCTCGATGCGCGTGAGGCGGCTGCGATGACCGTTGTGCCGCTTGTAGCCGGTGCGCTTCTTGTACTTGCCGATGCGAATCTTCTCGCCGAGCTCATGCCCGAGGACACGCGCGGTCACGGTCGCGGACGGCTCGAGATCGGGCGCGCCGTTCCCACCGACGAGGAGCACGCGAGGCTCGAACGTCTTGCCCTCGTCGACCTTGAGGCGGTCGACGAGCAACCGCTCGCCCTCGTGGACGCGGTGCTGCTTACCGCCGAGACTGATGATTGCGTAACCGCTCATATGCGCTGAAAACGCGGGCTCAGGCCCGCGAGGCGTGCAGTGTAGCTAACGGCTCGAGTCGATTTCGTCTGCCCACTCCGACATCGGGACATAGCCCCAATCGCCGTTCGTGGACTGGGACTCCGGCTCCGGCTCGGGCGCCGGTTCGACCACGGGATCAGACTCGGGATCGGGATCGGACTCGGACTCGATCTCGGCAGTCGGCTCGTCGCCGTTCGTCGCGGCCGCGGGCTTCTTCTTACGGTTGCGCCCACCGCGCGAGCCGCGCCGTGTCTTCTTCTTCGGCGCCGAAGCCTCATCGCCGTCGGCAACCTCGGTCTCCTCGGTTACAGGCTCCTCTATCTCCGCGACAGGCTCCTCGGTCTCCGCCGCCACCGGCTCCACGGTCGCCGCAGACTTCTCCTCGACCGTCGGCTTGCGGCCGAGATCGTCGTCCGGCAGGTGGATGGTCGTCGGCTTGGGAGCGTCGTCGTCCGTCGGCTCGCCCTCGGCGGTCGCGCCCGCCGGCTTCTTCCGGTTCCGACCGCCGCGCGAGCCGCGCCGAGTCTTCTTCTTTACCGGAGCAGCTGTAGCCTCGTCCCCGTCCCCGCCTTCGCCGACGACCTCGGGCGCCTCAACCTCCGCAATCTCGTCCTCCGGCTCTCCTGCGGCCTCGACCGTCGCACCGGCCGCGCCCTTGCGCGCCGGCGGCTTGCGCGTCGGCTTCTCGGCCTCCGCCTCGGCGGTCAGCGGCTCCGTCACCGCCTTTGCCTTCTTCACGAGCACCGCATACGCGCGGCCGTCGAGGACACGCTCGATGTGAACCTTGAGGCGCTTCCCGACGAGCGTCGCGGCGTCGGCGACGACGATCTCGAGCCCGTCGGAATGCCCGACAGCCGCAGTGACGTCGTAGCGGTCGATCTCTCCAAGCTCGAGCATGATCTCGGCGCCCTCCTGCAGCGCGGTCTCCGGCGCGAGGTCGACGAGCTTGCCTTCGGAGAGGACGACGAAGTGGTCGAGATGCGTCTCCGGCTTCCCCGAAAGGAAGAACCGCTTCTTTGCGATCGCCTCGAGCTCGATCAGCCGCCGTGCGCCTGGGCCGACGAGCGCGCTCGCGATGGGATCGGCGAGCTCGATGCGGAACGCCTGGGAACGCGAGCCGGTGGCGAGCGCTCGGATGCGCCGCTCGACGTCGATCGCAGCTGACGCCTCGGAATAGATGATCCCGTCGCCGGCGCAGGTCGGGCACTTGCGCGTCATCACCTCGCGCGGTCCGTCGGTGACGTTCTGCCGTGTCATCTCGACCAAACCAAGCGGAGAGATCTCGACGACGTACGTCTTCGTCCGGTCGCGCTCGAGCTCGGTGCGCAGCGCTTCCTCGACCGCGGCCCGGTTCTTGGGATTCGCCATGTCGATGAAGTCGATGACGATGATCCCGCCGATGTCGCGCAGGCGCAACTGGCGGACGACTTCCTTCACCGCCTCGAGGTTGTTCTTCGTGATCGTGTCCTCGAGCCGGCCGCCGGAGTTCTTGCCGCGGCCGCCGACGAACCGCCCCGTGTTGACGTCGATGACGGTGAACGCCTCGGCGTAGTCGAAGATGAGATAGCCGCCCGACGGGAGATCGACGCGCCGGCCGATCGTCGAGCGGATCTCCTGCTCGACGCCGAAGCTCTCCATGAGCGGTGTCTTCTCGCGGTAGCGGACGACGCGCTCGACCATGTGCGGGGAGGTCTTCTTCAAGTAGCCAACGATCCGCTTGTGCGTGCGCTCGTCGTCGATGTACGCCTTCTCGAAATCGTCGGTGAAGAGATCGCGGACGACGCGGAGCGGCAGCTCGGCCTCCTGGTAGACGAGCTCGGGGGCACTCGCGGTCTTGGCTCGCGCCTCGATCGATTTCCAGAGCCGCTGGAGGAAGACGAGATCGCGCTCGATGTCCTCCTCGGACGCGCCCTCGGCGGCGGTGCGGACGATGACGCCGCCCTCCTTGACATTGAGGCGCTTGAGGATGTCCTTGAGGCGGTTGCGCTCGGCGTCGTCGAGCCGGCGGGAGACACCGAGACCCTCGCCCTGCGGCACGAAGACGACGAAACGGCCCGGAAGGGAGATCTGCGTCGTCAGCCGCGCGCCCTTCGTCTTCATCGGATCCTTGACCGCCTGGACAAGGATCGTCTCGCCGCGCTTGATCAGGTCCTGGATCTTGCGTCCGTGGCCCTTCTCGAGCTCCGGGCCGACGATCTCGTCGACGTAGAGGAACCCGTTCTTGTCGAGGCCGATCTCGACGAACGCGGCCTCCATGCCGGGCAGGACGTTGTCGACCTGGCCGAGGTAGATGTTCTGGAGGATCGAGCGCCGGTCGGGCCGCTCGAGATAGACCTCGGCGACCTGGCCGTCCTCGAGGACGGCGACGCGCCTTTCGCCGACGTCGACGGAGATGAGCAGCTCGCGTTTCGCGGCCGGGAGCGGAGCGCGGCGTTGCGGCTCGCGGCGACGACGCTGGGACTGGTCGCGGCGGCGCTCCTGCCGCTGCGAGAGCTGGCGTTCCGGCCGCTTGGCGCCGTCCTTTCGCTCAGGCGCTGCCGTGCTCGCCTCGGCGGTTGCGCCGGCCGCACCGGTGCCGGGCTTCTTGCGTCCGCGCCCGCCGCGGCTGCCACGCCGCCGCTTGGGCCCAGTGGAAGGGCTCGTCGGATCGCTGGATTCGGGTGCCGCCGCGTCGTCTGCGGCAGCGGGGCTTACGTCAGGCTCGGACCCGGAGTCGGGTACGCGAGACTCGAGTTCGCGCGTGTCGTCAGCGCGCTGGTCAGCGGAGGACTTCCTCCGGAAGCGGAACCAAGGCAAAAGAAAACTCCTTCGAGGTGGCGCGCAGCCGCAACCGGCATAGCCATGTCGCGCGCGCGCTCATCGCAGTTAATAGAAACGTTGTCAATGGAAAGCACGAAAATGCCTCGAAATGCAGGTTAGCAGTGTGGGCGACTCGGCCTCCGTCCGGTCCCGGACCTAGCATCCGGCGCATCCACGAGAGGGAGGTGCACGGTGGCGGCAAAGCGCGAGGCAGAAGAGCTCTTGATGATCGAGGAAGCCGACGCATGGTTCGAGTACCTCGACGCCACCCGAAGCCAGGCGGAGAGCCGCTACCACGAGATCGAGCCGTGGGCGTGGGCCCGGCTGAGCCAGCGCCTTCGCGCGATCCGCGCCCGCCGCGCGCGCCTGCGCCCCGCGGCCGCCTAACCCGTCTCACGCGAGAGCGAGACACCTCGCGGCGCATCGGCCGCTACGGCCGCCGGGGCCGGCCGCCTGATGAGCACGAGGGCGGCCGACGCGACGATGGCGGTGGCCGCCATGAACCAGCGCGTGTCGTCGAAGCGGGCGACGATCGTGTCGGCGGTCGGGGTACCGAGAATCGCGACAAAGGCGGCGACACCGAGCGCGCCGCCGATCTGGCGGAACATCGACTGGGCACCGATGCCGGTGGCGAGGAGAGACGGCGCCAGCGTCCGGGTCGCTGCGATCGTGAATGCGGGGAGCGCGAAGCCGACCCCGATGCCGCCGAGGACCATGACCGGCAGAAAGATCGTGGCGTAGGAGTGGCCGGCGCCCACGTACTCGACGAACATGAAGGCAGAGGCGGCAAAGAGGGTGCTGCCGACCGCGCCGACAGCGCCCGGCCCGATCCTCGCGGCAAGCCGTCCGGCGAACGGTGCGGTTGCGGCAGCGGCGACCGGTCCGGGTGTGAGCGCAAGTCCCGCACGGAGGACCGAGTAGTGCCAGGCGTCCGTGAGGAAGAACACGTTGCCGATCAGCATCACCGAGAACGCCGCGAAGAACAGCGTCGACGAGAGAGTGGCGAGCGCGAACGCCGGAACGCGGATGATCGACAGCTCGAGTACCGGCGACGGATGACGTGACGAGCGGTAGACGAAGGCGACGGCGAGACCGGCGGCGGCCACGAAGCACCCGATGACGCGGCCGTCCCAACTCCAATCGGCGCCCTTGACGAGTCCGAGCGTCGCGAGAGCGACGGATGCGATCAGGAGGAGCGTGCCGAGACCGTCCGGGAGCGGCGGCTTGGCCGGGTCGCGGATCTCCGGGACGTAACGAAGCACGGCGAGCAACGCTCCGAACGCGAGCGGGATGTTGACGATGAAGATCCAGTGCCAGCTGACGTGGGTGAGCAGTCCACCGAGCGGAGGGCCGGCTGCGGCGCCGACGGCACCAAGCGCGGCCCAGCCACCGATCGCGGCCGGCCGCTTGGAGGGCGCGATCACCGGCAGGAGCAGACCGAGCGACGTCGGCGTCACCGCCGCTGCTCCAACGCCTTGTAGGACGCGCGCGCCGACGAGGAACGCGAGCGACGGCGCGGCCGCGCAGAGCGCCGAGCCGAGGCCGAACGCGGCGAGCCCGAAGACGAACACGCGCCGCCTGCCGATTACGTCGCCGAGCTTGCCAGCGGGGACGAGCAGCGCCGCAAAGACGATCGTGTAGCCGTTGAGAACCCAGGAGATATTCGCGGTGCTCGAGCCACCGAAGTCTGCCTCGATCGCCGGCAGAGCGATGTTGACGATGAACAGGTCGAGCGAGGCGAGAACGACGCCAACCGCGAGGATCGCGAAGATGAGGCCCGGCGACCCAGTACCGGTCGGCTTGGTATCCGCACTCGGCTCGTACGCGCGCTCGGCTTCCATCGTCGCTCCAATCGGCGAAGGACTTGCGTGACGCAAGTGACCCTACCACGACTAACTTGCGTCACGCAAGTTGGATCGTTACCCTGACTGTCGTGCTGAAGCGCAACTACGAAGGACAGGTCTGTTCGATCGCGCGGACGCTCGAGCTCGTCGGCGAACGCTGGACACTCCTCATCGTCCGCGACCTCTTCCTCGGATTGACGCGCTTCGACGAGTTCCTCGACAGCCTCGGCATCGCGAGCAACGTGCTCACCGACCGGCTCAACCGCCTCGTCGACGAGGGCATCGTCGAACGCGTCCCGTACAGCGACCGGCCGCAACGCTTCGAGTACCGGCTGACCGCGAAGGGACGCGAGCTGCGCGTGACCCTGCTCGCGCTCATGCAATGGGGAGACCGGCACCTGTCGGAGAAGCCGCCTCGCGTCGCGCGCCGACGCAGCGACCACTCCCGGGTCTCCGTCGCACTCGTCGCCGCCGACGGAACAGCCGTCGAGCTGAGCGACCTCGAGGTCGTGCCGGGGCCAGGCGCCGCCGGCGCTTAGGCGCGTCGCCGCCGCGACGCGCGCCCGCGGGCGTGGATCGCTTGCAGGACGCCCATCGCGGCGAGGTTCGCGATCATCGCCGAGCCGCCGACGCTGACGAACGGCAGCGGGATGCCCGTGATCGGGGCGATTCCCATCGTCATGCCGACGTTGACGAAGATCTGGAAGAAGAGCGCGAGGACGATCCCGCCCGCGACGACGGCTGAGAACAGATCGCGCGCGACGGTGACGACGCGGAGGCCACGCCAGAGCACGAGGAGATAGAGCGCGAGAAGGATCACTGCGCCGATGAACCCGCGCTGCTCGGCGTAGCTCGCGAACGCGAAGTCGGTGCTGCTGGCGGGAAGAAAGCCTCCGTTGACCTGCGACGACGCATTCGGCCCGACGCCGCCGATCTGCCCGGCGCCGACCGTGATCTTCGACTGCTTCTGGTTGTAGCCCTGCGCCGCGGAGCATCGCGAGGCGTCGATGAAGCACGTGAGGCGGGCCTGCTGGTAGCCCTTGAGGAACTGGACGCCGACCGACGGGCCGATCCACAACACACCGGCGACGAGAAGCACGACGATCGCTCCGAGCGTCGCGAGGTGGCGCCACGGCGTTCCGGCGACGAAGAGCATCGCCGCGATCGCGGCGAGGTAGACGAGCGCGGTGCCGAGGTCCGGCTGGATGAAGACGAGAACAGCCGGTACAGCGCCGAAGAGAAGAACTCTCAGCGTCGTGGCCCACTCCCCGATGGCGGCCTGCCGTTCGGCGATCAGCCCGCCGAGCGCGAGGACAACGAGCAGCTTCCCGAACTCCGACGGCTGGAACGTGAAGAAGCCGACGTTGATCCAGCGGGTCGAGCCGAAGCTCGCATGACCGGCGAGATAGACGATCGCGATGAGGCCCACGACCGCGGCGTAGATCCCGCGCCAGTAGCGGCGGTAGAGATCCGGGTCGACAAGCGCAGCTGCCACGAGCGCGACCCCACCGATCGCGGCGTAGAGGATCTGCCGGTTGAGGTAGTAGTTCGGAGCGCCCGCGATCTCGTGGCTCGTCACCCCCGCGATTCCCCAAAGCCCGACGATGAGGAGCGCCGCGAGGCCGATCAGCAAGACCCAGTCGAACGAGCGCACGACGGCGAGGAGGTGCAGCGCCTCACGCTCACGCCTTCCCGCTCTCTGTGATCCCGCGTACTCGAGCATCGGCAGTCCTTAGTCGGAGTAGATGTAGCCGAGTTGGCCGGCGTTGACATGGAAGAACTTCGCGAACACCCGCTCCGCCGCCGGTGCCGCAGCGTCGCCGCCGTAGCCGCCGTTCTCGATGACGGCGCAGACGACGAGCTTCGGTGAGTTGAACGGCCCGTAGCCGCACCACCACGACTGGTTCTCGAGGAGGGGCGTGCTGACATTCGGGACCTTGACGTACTTCTGGGCCGTGCCCGTCTTGCCGGCGATCGGCACGGGGAAATGGCCGAAGACGCCGTACGAGGTGCCGAAGGACGCGTGCGTCCCCTGGTAGAGGCCCGCCTGCACGACTCCGAGGTTCACCGGGTCGAGGCCCGGGACCGGCCTCGGCGCGGCGGCCGCCGCGGTCGGGACGAGCGTCTTGTTCGGGTTCTCGACGTCGAGGAGCAGGTGAGGCTGGACGAGCTTCCCCCCGTTCGCGATCGCCGAGTAGAAGCGCGCCATCTGCAGCGGCGTCACCGTCAGATCTCCCTGGCCGATCGCGAGCTGGATCGAGTCGCCCGGCTTCCACAGGCGATCGATCGGCCAGTTGTGCGGGTCGGTCTTGCGCGTGTACGTGGCGCGCTTCCACGCGATCGTCGGGAGAAGCCCCGGCGCTTGCGGGCCGATCTCGATCGGCGCCAACTTGCCGAAGCCGAACTTCGCCGCCCACCGCTGCTCGGGCTGGCCGCGGTCCTGCGGGAGGAGATAGAAGTCGTTCCCGAGGCGGTAGAAGTACGTGTCGCACGAGTACGCGAGCGCCGTCGGCAGCGTCATCCCCTGATCGACGTTCGGGTCCCAGTTGGTCCAGACGCGTTTCCCGAGATCCTCGGGGGCGACGTACGTGGCGGTGCACGGCTCGAGCGCGTACGGATTGACGATCTTCTCCTGCAAGGCGGCGATCGCCGTGAGCGGCTTGAAGACCGAGCCCGGCGGATATTCGGCGTCGAGGGCGCGGTTGAGACCCGGAAAGTTGTGCGCGAGGCCCGTGGCGGTCGTGAGTCCCGCCCGCGCGAGCTCGCGGTGGTTGTGGCGGCCCCAGACGGCGGGATCGTACGTCGGGGAGGACGCCGCGGCGAGCACCTCGCCGGTGTTCGGATCCATTGCGACGATCGCACCGCCGTTGGCATACCACTGGTGGTTGTTGTGCGCGAGCTGGATCCCGTACGAGAGCGCATTCTGCGCCGCAGTCTGCAATCCGGCGTCGAGCGTGAGCTGGACGGTCTGCCCGGGCGTTGCCGCGTGCACGAGTGCCAGCCGGCTCTGCTGTTGGTTGGAAGCGTCGACGCGAACGCGCGCCGATCCGTCGACGCCTTGCAGGTACTCGTTGAACGCGTTCTCGATTCCCGACTGACCGACCTCGTCGCCCGGCGGTAGATCCGCGTACGCCTTCATCTTTGCCTCCCGCGGAGTGACCTGGCCGACGACGCCGAAGAGCTGCGCGCCGAGATCGCCGTACGGATAGCGGCGAACGTAGGACTGGCCGAGGCTGACGCCGGGGAACTCGTTCGGCCGCTCCTGGAGATAGGTCACGAGCGGTGCGGGAGCCTCGGCTTGGACGACGATGGGATCGAGCATGTCGTTCGCCTTTTTCCGCAGGCGGATGTTGCTGCGGATCTCGCCGAGAGGAACCTGCGTGATGCGGGCGAGGTTGACGAGCTCGCTGTGGCGCGTCTTACGGGACTTCGGTAACCCCGAGGGATAGAGGTCGACAGCCATCGCCTCGGCGTTCGTCACGAGCGCCTTGCCGTGCCGGTCGACGATCGCTCCGCGCTCGGCGCGCACGGGAACCTCGCGTGTCTGCTGTGCGTTCGCGCGCGCGGCGTACGTCGAGCCGGCGAGAACCTGCAGCGTCCAGAGTCGCAGCACGAGCGCCGCGAAGCCGATGAGGAGCAGCCCGCCGAGGATCGCGAGCCTGCGCGCGAGCTTCGGCGTGAGGCGATACGCCTCGACGGCGGACTCGGGTTCGGGCTCCGCCGGCCTGCCCCGGAAGCGTCCAGCAGCGGTGCTAGCCAAGGAGCTGCACCTCCGCGCTGAGCTCGGCCGGCGCCTGCGGGCGCAGCAGCCGCCGCACGAGCGCGTACACCGGTCCGGTGAGGATGAGGTTGAGGAGCACCGCCGGCACGAGCAGGGAGAAGACGGCTCCGGCGGGCGCGCTCTCGCCGAGGACGAAGTGGACGACGAGGAACCCGACCTCATAGAGGACGGTCACGACTGCGATCGAGAGATACGGCGCATGACCACGGTCTCTCCCGGTCGTCTCCCCGTAGCGGCCGACCCAGAAGCCGACGAGCGTGAGGACGAGCGACGTGAGGCCGAGCGGCGCGAGCGACGCGGTGTCGAAGATGAGACCGGCGTAGAAGCCGCCGATCGCGCCGGCGACGCTGCCACGCAGGAGCGAGATGGCGACGAGCGTCACGAGGAGCAGGTTCGGCGACGCCCCGAACACGTCGATCGGGGAGAAGATCGAGACCTGCGCCACCGCCGCCACAAACAGCAGGACGGCGATCTTCAGGCCATCCCAGGCACTCACTTGCACGGCGGCGGTTTCTTCGTCGAGACGAGGACGGAAACGGCTTGGAGCGAGCTGAGGTCGGCGAGCGGCTGCAGCTCGATTTGCAGGAACGACGACGTGTCCGAAGCGTGGGCGTACGTGACGCGGCCGATCGGGACCCCGTACGGATAGAGATCGGGGTAGCACTTGTTGATCGTCCCCTGCGTCACGAGCTGGTCGCCCACGTTGACCGGGAGCTGCTTGTTGACCTGGTCGAGAATGAGCGTCCCGGCGCTGCTCGGGCGCACGACTCCGCTCGCGTGCGTCTGCAGGTCGACGGCCGGAACGACGCTCTGCGCGTCGCTGAGCAGCGTCACGAAAGAGGTGTCGGGATAGACGTTCGACACGAGCCCCACGAGTGCATCGCCGCTGACGACGGGCGATCCCGCCTTGATTCCTTCGGACGCGCCGGCGGTGATCACGAGCGAGCGCGCGAACGGGCTCGCCGACGACGAGATGACCCGCCCGGTCACGTACCGGTAGTGCTTCGGGAAGGTCGCGCCTTCGTGGTAGTGGAGCGCCCGCGCGAGTGACTTCTCCTGCTGCGCCGCCTCGGCGTTGAGCAGCGCCTGGCTCCGCCAGTACGCGACGTCTTTCTTGAGCTTGGCGTTCTCCGACTTGGCATTCGCGAGGCCGTCGAAGTAGTCGTACGCGTCGCGGAACGGCTGCGCTACGCGTGACGCTGCGATCTGAAACGGCCGGAGCGCCGACGAGCCGGCGCCCTCGATGCCGTGAAGCGCGCCCGAGGTCGGCGAGCGGAACGAGATCGTGAGGAACGCCAGCGCGACGAGAACGAGCGCCACGAGAACCGCACGGCGAACGAGCGCACTGCGAACCTTCGAGGGGTACGGAGTCGGCTTCGAACGCTGGACGGACGAGGCGAGCGCCGCAGAGCGCGCGCTACGGCCACGGGTAGCCACCGCGCAAGGGTACCGCGGTTTGGTTAAGAAATGACGAGAGCGGCGGTCGTCTCGGTGACGGTCGGGCGAAAGCCGACGGATTCGTTGATCCCACGCATCGCTGCGTTCTCTTCGGCGTTCCTCGTCGTGACGACTTCGATCTCGGGATGGTCGTCGCGCAGCCAGCGCAGCGACTCGAGCTTCACCGCGCGCGCGAGGCCCTTCCCGCGATGCGCGACGACCGTGCCCGTGTCGTCCGTGAAGCCGAGCACGGAGCCGGCGGAATGGCGCAGCTCGGTGAACGATCCGATCTCGGCGACGTCGTCCATCGCCACGGTCAGACGCATCTCGCGATTGCGTAGCCGGAGCGACTCCTCGGAAGCCCGGACCTTCTCGGCGTCGTAGACGGGGAAGTCCATCCCCGCGGGCGCCGGCGCGTCGTCCATGGCCGCACGCGCGCGGACGAACGCATCGAGGTGCTCGTCGGGGACGTGGTCGAGCCAGTTGACGAGATGCCAGCCGTCGGGCAGCTGCGGCTCCGGCAACTCGGCGGCCGGCAGATCGAGAACGGAGCGCACGACGCGCTGCTCGTCGACGGCGCCGACGTGCGTACAGAACGCCGCTCCGGCGTCCGTCATGTGCTCGCCGCGCAACGTCACGACGCCGAGCTCGCGGCAACGCTCGACGACACGCTCGAGCAAAGCCGTCCCGAGTCCGTTCCGCCGCGACTCCGGGTGGACGAGCACTTCGCAGAAGGTCGCGGTCGGGCCGTGCATGAACAGAACAGCGAGCCCGCCGTCGGCGAGCCAGTGCCCGATCGTCGTCGTCTCCGGCAGAAAGCGGTGGAACGCGATCCCTTCGTCCCGCGTACGGAACGGATCGCCCGACTCGAGCTCCTCGTGGCAGACGAGCTCGAGCTCGTGAAAGCGGAGCAGGACGTCGTCGGACGCCGTGCGCGCGTCAATCTCCTCGATCTGCATCGGGCGAGGCTAGCCGGGTCGAACGACGACGAGAGTCGGGTAACTCAGGAAGACTCGTGTGCGCTCAGTAGCGGTGCCGCCCGTTGCGGCTGCGAGCTTTGTTGCTCCGATGGATCGCTTCGAACTCCTCGAGGCTCCGGCCGGAACCGACTGCGACGCACGTGAGCGGGCTCTCGGCGAGATGGACCGGCATCTGCGTCTCGTGGCGCAGCCGCTCGTCCAAGCCGTTGAGGAGCGCGCCGCCGCCGGCGAGGACGATGCCGCGATCCATGATGTCCGCGGCGAGCTCGGGCGGCGTCTTGTCGAGCGTCGACTTGATCGCCTCGATGATCTGCGTGACCGGCTCGTCGAGCGCGCGGCGGATCTCCTCCGACGTGAGGATGACGGTCTTCGGCAGACCGGTGAGCATGTCGCGGCCGCGCACCTCGGCCTGCAGCTCCTCCTTCATATCCCAGGCGGAGCCGACCTCGAGCTTGATCTCCTCGGCGGTTTGCTGGCCGATGAGGAGCTTGTAGTCGCGCTTGATGTGGTTGATGATCGCCTCGTCCATCTCGTCGCCGCCGACGCGCAGCGACTGCGAGACGACGATCCCGCCGAGCGAGATGACGGCGACCTCTGTTGTGCCGCCGCCGATGTCGACGATCATGTTCCCGGTCGGCTCGGCGACGGGCAGTCCCGCGCCGATCGCGGCGGCCATCGGCTCCTCGATGAGGTACGCCTGGCGCGCGCCAGCGCTGAGCGTTGCTTCCTCGACTGCGCGCTTCTCCACGCCGGTGACGCCGGACGGGACGCACACGACGACGCGCGGGTGCGCGAAGCGGTGTTGGTGCACCTTCTGAATGAAGTGGCGCAGCATCTGCTCGGTCACGTCGAAGTCGGCGATAACGCCGTCCTTGAGCGGCCGGATCGCGCTGATCGTGCCCGGCGTGCGGCCGAGCATGCGCTTCGCCTCGACGCCGACGGCATGCACCTCGCCCGAGCGCTGGTCGATCGCGACGACCGACGGCTCCGACAGGACGATGCCGCGGCCGCGGACGTAGACGAGCGTGTTTGCGGTGCCGAGGTCCACCGCCATGTCGCGGCCTCCGAAGCCGGTCAGTCCGCTGAAAAGGCCCATCGCGGTCACTCTAACGGCACAAACCTGCGACCCCGCTGTGACGGGTTGGGCTCTACGTTGACTCTCGTGAACACCGTCACGCTGATCGGGAACCTCGCGACCGACGTCGACCTGCGCGAGGTCGGGACGGAGAAGAAAGTCGCGAGCTTCCTGCTTGCCGTCGACCGCGCGAGCAAGGACGGCGGCGCCGACTTCGTGAACGTCTGCGCGTGGGATCGCCAGGCGGAGCTCTGTGCCGAGTACCTCGGCAAGGGACGGCGCGTCGCGATCGACGGCTGGCTCAAGTCGCGCTCGTGGGAGGAGGAAGGCAAGCGGCGCACGGCGATCGAGGTCGTCGCGCGGCGGGTCGAGTTCCTCGGCGGGCCGCGGGCGAGCGACGAGGACGGCGGCGGCGGCGAGGTGATCCCGTTCGAGGCGCCGGTTGCCGGCTAGAGCGACGCGACGAAGTCTTCGATCGCCGCAAGGCAAGCGTCCGGACGCTCGCCGATCAAGAGGTGCCCGCAACCGGCGATCGTTCGCACCTGCGCGCCGAGGCGCCGCGCGTATTCGAAACCGTCGTCGGGCTTGACCCATTTGTCGCTCGCTCCCCAGAGGCAGAGCACGGGACACGTGATCCGCTCGAGCTCGGCGAGCGGATCGGTGCGGAGGAGCGCCTGGCCGGCCTGGCGAGTGTTCGTGTGGAACGCGGGGCCGGTGAAGAACGCCTCGGCCATCGCCGGGTCGAGCGCGAGGGCATCCCCCACGCCCCACCAGCCGAACGCGACTCGGCGGCCGAGCGGCGAGTTCGCCCAGGCCTGCCGGTGCGGAGCGATCGCCTTGCCCGGCTCGACCAATCCCATCAAGGTCACGGTTACGCGTCCGAGACGCGTCGACGAACCAACCCCCGCCGCCGCCGCGAGGACGACGCCGCGCACCGCGTCGGGCCGCCGCACCGCCGCGCGCAGCGAGACGGTGCCGCCGAGCGAATGCCCGATCCACGCCGCGTGCTCGATTCGCTCCGCTTCCGCGAGCGCGAAGACGGCGTCCACGATCTCGTCGAGATGCCGCGCCTCGGGCAGCGCTTCCGAGCGCCCGTGGCCGGGCAGGTCGGGGACGAGAACGCGATGCCGCTCGGCGAGCGCCGGCGCGAGCGCACGCCAGTTCTCGACGGTGCCGCCGAGCCCGTGCACGAGGACGAGCGGAGGGCCATCGCCGGAAACCGCATAACGGAGCCGTGCTCCGTCCACGATGAGCTCGCGATCGTCGAATCCGTTAAGACGATGTTTGCTCTCCGTCATCTCCAGGGCATATTCTTCCGACTAGTGGTTTTCGCAACGACAACCGAGGGTTCGAACTAGACCCGCAGCGCAGAGTGCGCCGCGGGTTTTTTCGTTCCAGAGAGGAGTCGCAACCAATGGCGAATCACCTCACGCCCGAAGAACTGTCGGAGGAGCTCGGCCTCGAGCGCGAGCAGGTGATCCAGGTTTGCCTCGAAGAAGGCGTACCGATCTACCAGGGGAAGATCGACAAGCACTTGTTCCAGGCCCAGCTGCAGGCGACTGCGCAGGCAACCGCCGCCTAGGAATTCGTACGTCAGGCGCTCTTGCGCGCCGGCGTCTTGCGTGAACGGGAGCCGTCTTTCGGGGCGGCTTTCTCGTTCTTCGCGGCCTTGCGATCCTGCACGTCGGCGACGCTGCGGCGCAGCGCGTCCATCAGGTCGATGACCGGCGTCTCCGCGACGGGCTCCGGCATCGCGATCTCGTGGCCTTCGAGCTTCGCCTCGAGCATCCGCTTGAGATCCTCGCGGTAGTCGTTCGCAAAATCCTCCGGAGTCCACTCGCCCGAGAGGCTCGAGATGACTTGGCCCGCGAGCTGCAGTTCGGCATCGGCGACAGCGGTCTCGCCGACGGCGTCCTCGATCTCCTTCTTCGAGCGCACGTCCTCGGCGAAGAACAGCGTCTCGAGCACGAGCGCGCCGTCCTGGGCGCGGATGAGGCAGAGGTTCTCCTTGCCCCACAGCACGAACTTCCCGACCGCCGCCATATGCGACTCCTGCATCGCGCGGAGCAGCAAGACGTACGGCTTGCGCTGCGCCTCGGCGTCGGCCGGAGACAGGTAGTACGTGCGATCGAAATAGACGGGGTCGACGTCCTCGAGGCTGACGAAGCGAAGAATCGCGATCGACTGCGACCGCGTCAGCGCAACAGCCTCGAGGTCGGACTCCTCGACGAGGACGTACTGCCCCTTCGCGAACTCCCACCCTTTGACGAGCTCGTCTGGCTCAACGTCGCGCTCGTGAACCGGGCACCACCGCTTCTGCTTGATCGGCGAGCCGCACTCCCGATGAAGGGTGCGGAACGACACGTCCTGCCGCTGGGTAGCGAGAGCCAGGCCAACAGGAATGTTGACGAGGCCGAAGCTGATGGATCCGTTCCAGATCGTGCGCATGGGGGAAGCGAATTCTAGTCCGCGTGCTTGTTTCCTTTTGGGTTTTCTCCTCCGGTTTACGATTGACACATGGAGCGACGCACAGCGCCTGAGCTCTGGAACGACGCCGTCCGCGGCGCGTCCACGCCGACCGCCTACCTCGAGGAGGGGCCGGACGGCTGGAGCCCGGTCTCGTGGGACGAGGCGTCGGAGCGGATCGACGCACTCGCGCACGGACTGCTCGCGCACGGCGTCAAGCACGGCGACTGCGTGGCGGTGCTCTCGCGGACATCGGTCGACTGGATCCTGCTCGACTGGGCGATCATGTCGATCGGCGCCGTCGTCGTCGGCCTCTATCCGACGAGCTCGGCCTCGGAATGCCAGTACGTGCTCGAGCACTCCGAGGCCGTCATCGCCTTCACCGAGGACGACGACCAGACGCGCAAGCTCGTCTCGGTTCGCGGATCGCTCCCGGCGCTCCGAGAGATCCTCCCGTTCGACCGGCTCGACAAGCTCGGGGCCGAGGGTCGCGCGGCGAAGAGCCTCCAGCCAGATCCGGTGGAGGAGGACGACCTCGCGACGCTCATCTACACCTCGGGCACGACCGGCCCGCCGAAAGGCTGCATGCTCACGCACAGGAACCTCGTCACGGCGGCGATGAAGGTGCGGAACACCCTCGAGCACGAGGGTGACATCGTCCTTCTCTTCCTGCCGATGGCGCACAGCTACGCGCGGCTCGCGCACCAGGGCGCGAGCCACCACGGCGCGACGATTGCTGCAGTCGCCGACGTCGCGCGCCTGCCCGAGGCACTCGCGAAAGTGCAGCCGGCCGTCCTCCCCGCCGTGCCCCGGGTGTACGAGAAGATCCACGCGAACGCGGTCGGAGAGATCGAGCGCGCCGGCGGGATGAAGCGGCGGATCGGGCTCTGGGCGGTCGCGGTGGGTGGGCGCGTCAGCCGCGCCGAGCGGAACGGCCGCAAACCGGGGCCGTGGCTGTCCTTCGAGCACAGGCTCGCCGACAAGCTCGTCTTCGAAAAGGTGCGCGCGCGGCTAGGCGGCAAGCTCCGCCTCGGTGTCTCGGGCGCCGCTCCGCTCGCGGTCGACGTGATGGAGTTCTTCCACGCGATGGGCGTGCCGGTGATCGAGGGTTACGGCCTCACCGAGACCTCGAGCTCGACGACCTCGAACGACCCCGCCGATTTCCGCATCGGCACGGTCGGGCGGCCGGTGGACAACTGCGAGATCAAGCTCGACGAGGACGGCGAGATCCTCATTCGCAGCGACTCCATCTTCGCCGGCTACTACAAGGATCCCGAGGCGACGGCAGCCGTGCTGAGCGAGGACGGCTGGTTCCGCAGCGGAGACGTCGGCGAGATCGACGCGGACGGCTTCCTCAAGATCACCGACCGCAAGAAGGATCTGATCATCACCGCGGGCGGTAAGAACATCTCGCCGCAGAACATCGAGAACGCGCTCAAGTCGTCGCGCTTCATCTCGCAGGCGATCGTCGTCGGAGACCGGCGGCCGTACGTGGCCGCGCTCCTGACCCTCGACGACGCCGAGGTCGCGTCGAGCGGGCGCGATCCGCAAGAGCTGGCGCAGGAGGTCGTGGACGAGGTCAACGGCGATCGCGTACGCGTCGAGCAGATCAAGAGGTTCGCGATCGTCCCGCGTGAGTTCTCACTCGAGGAGGGCGAGGTGACGCCGACCATGAAGCTGCGGCGCCGCGTGATCCACGACCACTTCGCCGCGGAGATCGAACGGCTATACGCGCAGTGACGCGCGCAGGTGGGCGCGCTTCCCGAGGAGGCGCGTCGCGCCGTGGTAGTTGCGCGAGTACCAGCCGGTGAGACGATGGATGCTCACGACCGTCCCCGTGTGCGGCACGTGGATGAACTCGTTATGGCCGGTGTAGATCCCGACGTGTTCGAGACCGGCGAAGAAGACGAGGTCGCCCGGCTGAAGCTCCGACCGCGACGGGTGGACGGCGTTCGGGGAGCAGTACTGCGACACCGTGTAGTGCGGCTATCGGACGCCGAGTTGCGCGTACACGTACGTCACGAGCCCCGAGGAATCGAAACCGACCCCCGGGCTCGCGCCACCCCAGCTTGGCGTGATGCGTGCCGCCGCCGAATGTTCCCGTGGCTGCGAGTACCGCGGCGCCAATGCACAACGCTACGCCCGCGGCCACCGCGCTGACTCGTAACGAAACCCTGGGAGGACGCCGCAAGCCTCTACCCGAGGATGCGCGTCGCTCCGTAGTACTCGGAGGAGTACCAGCCCGTGAGGCTGTCGATCGACACGACCGCCCCCGTGTGCGGCGCGTGGATGAACTCGTTGTTGCCGATGTAGATCCCGACGTGCCCGAGCCCGGCGAAGAAGACGAGGTCGCCCGGCTCGAGCTCTGACCGCGACGGGTGGACGGCGTTCGCGTAGTTGTACTGCGCCACCGTGTAGTGCGGCAGCGAGACGCCGAGCTGCGCATAGACGTACATCACGAGCCCCGAGCAATCGAAGCCGCTCGGGCTCGCGCCGCCCCAGACGTACGGCACGCCGAGGTACTTCTCCGCGATCCCGACCGCCGCGGCGTAACGGTCGCCCGGGAGACTGCCGCCGGTGCTGATGCCGCCACCGAGCGCAGATGTCGTCGCTTCGACCGCCGCTGCCCCCTGTGCACGCCGCGCCGAAAGAAGCTCGCTGGCGCGCTGCGCCGCCTGCAGCTGCGCGATCTGGGCGCGAACGGAGTTGTAGAGGCTCTGCTCCGCCGCGAGCTTCGCGTTGATCGCGTTCTTGGCGGCGGCGCGCTCTGAAACGAGGCGGATGCTGGAGCTCTTCGCGTTCCGGAGGAACTCCTGGTGACGGGTGATCGCGCGCTCATACGACGCGACCTTCTCGACGAGAGTCGAATTCTGCGTCGTGACGGTGTTGATCGTCTCCATCCGGTTGACGAGATCGTCGAGGCTCTGCGCGCCGAGGATGACGGCGAGGGACGACTCGCTGTCCTGCGACGACGTGTAGATCGCGACGAGCCTCTGCGCAAGCTGCTGCTGCGCCACGGCGAGATTGCTGCGCGCGACCCCGAGCGCCTGCTTGTTCTGCGTGAACTGCTGCTTGAGGAGCTGCAGCTTCCCCGTGGCTTCGACGTAGCGACTGTTCGCTACCTGCGCCGCCGCATCGAGCTGCTGAAGGCGTGCGAGAACCTGCTGCGCCTCGGCCTGCTTGTCCGCGACGGGCGGTGCAGCGGACGCCGCCGCGACTGCGACGCAGAGCAGAGCTGCTAGCAGCGCTGAGGCTGCGAACTGCCGCTTCAGCGTGCGGATGACGTCCTCCGGACCGTCACAAGTGGGGGCACCATAACAGCCCGCCCGGACGTGCGCGGCGGACAACCGTCCCAAAAATGCTGCAATTTGGCACAAAACGTTTTCTGGAGCGTCGGATCGGTGCTCGCACAATGTGCGAAGTGGGTTACGGTCCCCGCCGCGTGACACGGCTCTTCAGATCACGGACGGCCCGGCTGGCGGGCCTCTCGCTCGCCCTCGGGCTTGCAGCAGCTTCGTCGGCCCTGGCATCGCATGCGACCGGCTCGCGGGTGGCCCGTTCGACCGGCGGTAGCGGCGAGCACCAGGCACTGCTCGAGCTCTACGCGCTCGACAGTCGCCTCGAGGCATCGCAGGCCCGCGTCGCATACCTCGCGGACGAAGCCGCGAAGCTGCGGCACGAACGCACAGCGCTCCGATCCGAGCTGCGCGCCGCCCGCGTCACGCTCGTCGGCACACAACAGCAACTCGCGTTCCAACTCCGGACGCTGTACGAGCAAGGCGATGTCGATCCGGTCGCGATCGTGGTCGGCGCCGGATCCCTCAGCACCGGCATGCAGAGGCTTGACGACCTCGACCGGAGCGCCGCTCAAAACAGCCGGATCGCCGCTGCATCACGCGCGGCCGAGCGCCGGCTCGTGTCCGCGCGGCGAACGCTCGCGTCCGACGCACGCCGCCTCGCGCACTCGCTCTCATCCGCACGCGCCGCCGCGCTGTACCTCGCGAGCGCGGCTGCAAGCAAGTCGGCCTTCGTCTCCTCTCTCCGCGGCAACCCGACGGAGCTCCTCTCGAGCGCCGCGTCCGCCGTGGAGAAGTCGCAGCAATACAGCGGCACTCCGACGCAATCACCGCCGAAGAGCGGCACGAAGATGAGCGTGAGCGCGACGTGCTACATCCTCAGGGGGACGACGGCGAGCGGCCTACCGACCGGCCCCGGTGTCGTCGCCGTCGACCCGACCGTCATCCCGCTCGGCACGAAGCTCTACATCCCCGGATACGGGAAAGGCATCGCCGCGGATACCGGGAGCGCGATCAAAGGTCAGACCATCGATCTCTGGTACTCGACCTACGCGCAGTGCGCCAAATGGGGACGGCGCACCGTGACGATCACCATCTACTAGAAACTCGGTCTACACTTCGCACCGCGAAGGGGGGTTTCGCCGTGACGGAGGGCACCGAGATCGTCGAGGAGACGAGGTCAATGGACACGCTTCGCGTGCTCCTCGCCGACGACCAGGATCTGTTCCGCACCGGCCTCCGGAATCTCCTCCAGACGGAGGGGCTCGACATCGTCGGTGAGGCTGCCACGGGAGCCGAGGCCGTCGCGCATGTCGGCGAGCTCTCGCCCGACGTCGTCGTGATGGATCTCAACATGCCGGCGATGGGCGGCGTGGAGGCGACACGGCACATCGCGGAGGTCTCGCCGCTGACGCGCGTCGTCGTGCTGACGAGCTCCGACGAAGACAGCGACGTCACCGATGCGATCCTCGCGGGCGCGTGCGGCTATCTCCTGAAGGACGCGTCGATCCAGGATCTCGTCGCCGGGATCCGCGCCGCCGCCCGCGGCGAGGCGCTCATCTCTCCGCACATCGCGAACAAGGTGCTGCAGCGCGTCCGCGCGACGAGCGCGAACTCGGGCATCGAGGCGCTGATCCGCACGGAGCTCTCCGACCGCGAGATCGAGGTGCTGAAGCTCATCGCGAACGGCCAGGACAACGCACTGATCGCGGCCGAGCTCCACATCAGCCCGAAGACCGTCAAGAACCACATCTCGAACATCCTTATGAAGCTCCAGATCGACAACCGGATCCAGGCGGCGGTCTATGCCGTGAGATCCGGAATCGTCTGAGGCGCGCGGGAAGATGGGCTGGATGCGCCGGCTCGTTCGCCTGTCGATGTGCGCGGCTCTGCTCGCGGCCGTGCTCGTGCCGGCGGCGACG
>DASXLJ010000019.1:0-22741 GCA_036496305.1 Gaiellaceae bacterium
GAGAAGCTCCTCGATTACGACCCCGCACAGAACGAAGGCAACTGGCAGTGGGTCGCGGGCACGGGCATCGACGCGCAGCCGTGGTTCCGCATCTTCAACCCGGAGCGCCAGCGCGAGCGCTTCGACCCCGACGGCGACTACGGCCGGAAATGGCTCCCCGACTGGGAAACGCCGACGTATCCCGAGGCGATAATCGACCTAAGAACCGAAGCGGCTGAGGCGAAGGAGAGGTTTCGCGCCGCGTGAGAAGTTAGGACTCTTCAGGGGCTTCGTCAGCCGCTGCAGTCTGGGCCTCTTCGAGCGCGGCGATGTCCGCATGGGGCTGGTCGGGACCGATCCTGGCACCCACCGCGGCGTTCGCGACTGACGCACGACCTTCCCCGAGGGCCTCTGGCGCCTGCGAACGCTCCAGTTCCGCCTCATCCGAAGCGGCGACAGCGAGCTCTTCGTTGAGCGCATGTCTTTCCGCGCCGCCTTCGAAACCGCCTCCGTAGTCGACGTGAGGCGGCCCGGAGATTGCGTCCCGAATCTTCTTGAAGAAGCCCATCGACCGAACCCTACGTGATTCGGCCGCGAACGCCAACTCGCCGGGAGCTTGTCGCAGCTACCGTAGGCCGGTCGTATCCCAACTCCCCGGCGGATCAAGCCGCGGCGCGTGTGCCACTCCTTCCGAGCGGTGCGCCCCGACTCCCACCGGCGCTCGACACAACCAACGAATCGAAGGAGCTTCCCTTGGCTACAAACAGCATGGCCGTCTCCATGCGCGAGCTGCTGGAGGCCGGAGTCCATTTCGGTCACCAGACGCGGCGCTGGAACCCCAAGATGCGCCGCTTCATCTTCGCGGAGCGCGGCGGCATCTACATCATCGACCTCACCCAGACGTCCGAGCGGCTCGACGAGGCCCAGCAGTTTCTCCGCAACGTCGCCGAGCGCGGCGGCGTCGTCATGTTCGTCGGAACGAAGAAGCAGGCGCAGGACGCCGTCGAGAAGGAGGCGAAGCGCACCGGCATGCCGTACGTCAACCATCGTTGGCTCGGCGGCCTGCTCACGAACTGGCGGACGATGTCCGACCGCATCGACCGCCTCCACGGGATGCGGCACCTGCGCGACGAGGGACAGATGGATCTCCTCCCGTCGAAGGAGCGCATCTCCATGTCGAAGGAGCTCGAGAAGCTCGAGGCGAATCTCGGCGGCGTCGCGGACATGCGGCGGCAGCCCGACGCGGTCGTGATCGTCGACCTCAAGAAGGAGGCGCTCGCCGTGGCCGAGGCGCGCCGGCTCGGCATCCCGGTCGTCGCGCTCGTCGACACGAACTGCGATCCCGACGAGGCCGACTACGTCATCCCGGGCAACGACGACGCGATCCGCTCGTGCAACCTCGTGATCCGCGCGCTCGCCGACGCGATCGAGGCCGGCAAGAACAAGGTCGCGCCGCAGGAGTTCGAGGCCGCGCCGGCCGAAGAGACTCAGCCGGAGCCGGTCGCCGAGGCGCCCGCAGCCGAGGCGCCGGTCGCAGAGGCTCCCGCTGCCGAAGAGACGACGACCGAGACGACCCAGACGACAGAGGGAGGCACGGAGTAATGGCGGCAGAGATCTCGGCCCAGCTCGTCCGCGAGCTCCGTGAGCGCACAGGCACGGGGATGATGGACTGCAAGCGCGCGCTGCAGGACACGAACGGCGACATCGAGGCTGCCGTCGTCCTTCTCCGCGAAAAGGGCATGGCGAGCGCCGCGAAGCGCGCCGATCGCGCCACGACCGAGGGCCTTGTCGGTTACATGCTCTCCAACGACGGCTCGCACGGGACGATGGTCGCCGTCGGTTGCGAAACGGAGCCCGTCTCGAAGAGCGACGAGTTCCAGGCGTACGCCGAGAAGGTTCTCCGCGCCGTCCACGAGGGCGGGGTCGACGCCGCCAGTTCGCTCGAGGACGAGCGCATCGAGCTGTCGGCGAAGCTCGGCGAGAACATCGCGGTCGCGGGCGCGGCGCGCTTCGAGCCGATCGAGAACGCTCGCATCGCTGCGTACGTCCATCCGCCGGCGAACAAGCTCGGCGTGCTCATCAACCTCCGCGGCGGAGACGACGAGCTCGGACGCAACCTCGCGATGCACATCTCATGGTCCGATCCGCGCTGGATCGACCGCGAGTCCGTCCCGGCCGATCTCGTCGACGCCGAGCGCGAGATCTATCTCAACTCGGAGGAAGTGCAGTCGAAGCCGGAGCAGGCGCGCGAGAAGATCGTCGACGGCATGCTGAACAAGCGGTTCTTCGCCGAGCGTGGCGGCTCTCTCGCCGACCAGCCGTGGATCCACGACGGATCGATGACGGTCGGCAAGGTGCTCGAAGCCGCCGGAGCAGAAGTGCTCGAGTTCCAGCGGTTCTCGCTCGCGGGATGACGCAACCGGCGTTCCGCCGAGTTCTTCTCAAGCTCTCGGGCGAGGCGCTCATGGGCGCGCGCGACTACGGGATCGATCCCGAGGTCACGCGTGCCCTCGCGAAGGAGGTCGCCGGAATCCGCAGCGAGGGCGTCGAGATCGGCATCGTCGTCGGCGCCGGGAACTTCTTCCGCGGCATGCAGGCGGCTGCCGACAGCGGCATGGACCGCGCGACCGCCGATTACGGCGGCATGCTCGCGACGCTCCTCAACGCGCTTGCGCTGCAGGATGCGCTCGAGCGGGAGGGTGCCGACACGCGCGTCATGTCGGCGCTCACCGTCTCCGAAGTCGCGGAGCCGTACATCCGCCGGCGCGCGATGCGGCACCTCGAGAAGGGCCGCGTCGTGATCTTCGCGGCGGGAACGGGCAACCCGTTCTTCACGACCGACACGGCCGCCGCACTGCGCTCGCTCGAGATCGGCGCCGACGCAATCCTCATGGCGAAGCACGGCGTCCAGGGCGTCTACGACGGCGACCCGCGCAAGAACCCCGACGCCGAGTTCCTGCCGCGCATCACGCACCTCGAGGCGATCGAGCGCGGCTTGAAGGTCATGGACACGACGGCGCTGTCGCTCTGCATGGACAATCGCCTGGCAATTCACGTTTTCGAGCTCGCGGAAGGCAACGTCGCGCGCGTCGTCGCCGGCGAAGAGGTCGGAACGATCATCTCCACACCCGAGAAGGAGGGCTGACGGATGGCAACCGCTGACGAGCTCATCGCGAGCGCGAAGGACAAGATGGCGAAGTCGGTCGAGCACGCGAAGTCGGAGTTCTCGACCGTCCGCACAGGCCGTGCGTCGGCGTCGCTCCTCGACCGCGTCGACGTCGACTACTACGGCACCGCGACGCCGCTGAAGCAGCTGTCGACGATCAGCGTTCCCGAGCCGCGGATGCTCGTGGTACAGCCGTTCGATCCGGGCTCGATCAAGGCGATCGAGAAGGCGATCATGGAGTCCGACCTCGGCCTGACGCCGTCGAACGACGGCAAGCTCATCCGCCTGCCGATCCCGCAGCTCACGGAGGAGCGCCGGAAGGATCTCGTGAAGATCGTCCGCACCATGGCCGAGGAGCACCGGGTCGCCGTGCGCGACATCCGCCGCGACGCGATGAAGCACCTCAAGGAGCTCGTCGACAACGGCGAGGTCGGAGCCGACGAGGAGCACCGCGCCGAGGGTCGCGTCGACGATCTCACCGGCGAACACACGAAGCAGATCGACGATCTCCTCAAGCACAAGGAAGACGAGGTGATGGAAGTCTGACGGCTTCCGTCCCGGACGCGAACGTGTCTGCGGAGGAACAGCTCCCCGAGATCGCGCGCGCGGTCGCGATCATCATGGACGGGAACGGTCGCTGGGCCGCGACGAACGGCGTCTCGGTGGCCGAAGGGCATCGCGCCGGCTCGCGCGCGCTGCGGCCGGTCGTCGAGGAGGCGATCGACCTCGGCATCGAATCGCTCGCCGTTTACGCGTTCTCGACCGAGAACTGGAGCCGCTCGCCCGACGAGGTGGGCGCGCTGATGGAGATCTTCGGCGAGACGATCGACCGCGAGCTTCCCGACCTTGCGAAGCAGGGAGTCCGCGCTCGCTTCCTCGGCCGCCGCGACCGCGCGCCCGACTGGCTCCGGGAGAAGATGGACGCGCTCGAGCAGTCGACGGCGTCGAACTCGCGCCTCGGTCTCTGGATCGCATTCGACTACGGCGGGCGTGCGGAGATCGTCGATGCGGCGCGCCGGCTCGTCGAGTCGGGCGTCACGCTGGACGACATCGATGAGTCCAAGCTCGCCGCCGCGCTGTACGAGCCCGAGATGCCGGATCCCGATCTCGTGATCCGCACGTCGGGCGAGTTGCGCCTTTCGAACTTCCTGCTCTGGCAGTCGGCGTACGCGGAATTCGTCTTCACCGACACGCTCTGGCCGGATTTCGGGCCTGACGAGCTGCGCGCGTCGATCGAGGAGTACGCGGGCCGCAGGCGTAGATTCGGCGGTAGATGAGCGCGGTAGACGACACTGCGGCACCGGCTATGAGCAACTTCGCCTCACGGGTCCTCGTCGCGATCATCGGCCTGCCGCTCGTGCTCGGCCTCCTCTGGATCGGCGGCTGGTGGCTGTTCGCGCTCGTAGCCCTCGCCGCGTGCATCGCCGTCCACGAGTTCGTGACGACGGCGAAGCAGCTGCGTCCGCTCGCGCCCGCTGTCTACCTCGGCGTACTGCTCGCGCTGATCGGGGCCGAGAGCGGGGAGGTCGAGTGGCTGCTCGGGGGTTTCGCCGCGACGTTCGTCCTCGCCTTCCTGCTCAACGCTGCCGCCGAGACGAGCGCGCCGACGACGGCCGCCGTCGGGTCGACGGTGCTCGGCTCGGCATGGATCGGGCTCGGCCTCGGTTCGCTACTCGTGCTGCGGGAAATGGCTGACCACGGACGGCTCATCGCGTTCACCGTCGTCGTCACGGTGTTCGTCGCCGACACGGCGGCGTACCTCGTCGGCCGGCTCATCGGACGCCACAAGCTCGCCCCGCGCCTCTCGCCAAAAAAAACGTGGGAAGGGCTCATCGGCGGAGCGGTCGCCGGGATCTTCGCGACGTTCATCGCGCTCTACGACACACGGCACCACTACCTCTCCGCGCTGCAGTCCGTCGTGCTCGGCGCGGTGATTGTTGCGGCGGCGGTTGTCGGCGACCTCTTCGAGTCTTCCCTCAAGCGCGATCTCGACGTAAAGGACACGGGCAAGCTCCTCGGCGGCCACGGCGGCGTCCTCGATCGGATCGACGCGCTCCTCTTTGCCGCTCCCGCCGCGTACTTCGTCGTTCGCGCCTTCGGTTTTCATTAACTCCGCTCGTACACTGAGCCTGTGAAGCGGGTCGCGCTGCTTGGCGCCACCGGTTCGATCGGCCGCCAGGCGATCGAGATCGTCGAGGCGCACCCCGAGCTCGAGCTCTGCGCCGCCGCGTCCGGCTCGACGCCGCTCGACGACATCGATGCGCCGTTGAAGCAGGTCGGCGGCGATCTCACCGAGCTCCTCGACCGCGCCGAGCCCGACGTCGTCCTCAACGCCGTCGTCGGCTTCGCGGGGATCCACGCGACGCTCTGGGCGCTCGAGCGCGGCGTCGATCTCGCGCTCGCGAACAAGGAAAGCCTCGTTGCCGCCGGCCCGCTCGCGCTCGCGGCGCAGGAGCGGGGCGGAGGGCGGATCCTGCCGGTCGACAGCGAGCACTCGGCGCTGTTCCAGTGCCTCGAGGGCCGCAGTGGCGAGCAGATCGACACGCTGGTCCTCACCGGCTCGGGCGGGCCGTTTCGCAGCCGCACGCGCACAGAGCTCGAGGACGTCACGCCCGAGCAAGCGCTCGCGCATCCGACGTGGAGCATGGGTCCCAAGATCACGATCGACTCCGCGACGCTCGCGAACAAAGGGCTCGAGCTGATCGAGGCGCACTTCCTCTTTGGCGTGCCGTACGACCGGATCGACATCGCGATCCAGCCGACCTCCATCGTCCACTCACTCGTGCGTTTCCGCGACGGCGCCGCGCTCGCGCACCTCGGCTACCCGGACATGCGCGTGCCGATCTCGTACGCGCTCACCTATCCCGAGCGCGCGGCCACACCGCTCGCGCCGCTCGACCTGACCTCGCTCACGCTCGAGTTCACCCCGCCGGACACAGAGACGTTCCCCATGCTTGCGCTCGCGCGGGAGGCGGGGGAGAAGGGCGGCGCCGCGCCGTGTGTCTACAACGCCGCGAACGAAGTTGCCGTCGCTGCCTTCCTCGCCCGACGCCTGCCGTTCCACGCGATCCCCGAGGTCGTCGGTGGAGCGCTGGCCGCGACGGGAGGCGACCCGGTGCGCGATCTCGACGACCTTCTCGAGGTCGATCGCACTGCGCGCGCCACCGCAGAAGGAGCGCTCGCCGCCGCATGATCTGGGTCGTCGTCATCGCGGGGCTCGTCGCGATCGTCTTCATCCACGAGCTCGGCCATTTCGGCGTCGCGCTCGCGGTCGGGATGCGGCCGCGGAGCTTCTACATCGGCTTCCCGCCCGCGATCGTGAAGATCAAGCGGCGCGGGATCGAGTACGGGATCGGCGCGATCCTCCTCGGCGGGTTTGTGCGGCTCCCCGGCATGCACCGACCGGCGGCACGGGATCTGCAAGCGTTGTTCGGGCCTGCGATCGACGAACACCCCTCGCTCGCTGCCTCCGTCCGCCGCGTGAGCTCCGCGTTGGCGCGCGAGGACTACGACTCCGCTCGCGCCGGGTACGTCGAGCTCGAGGAAGCGGTTGCGGCTGTGAGCCTCTCCGCGATGTCCCGCCGAGCGGTGACGCGCGCGCTGCGGGACGTCGACGAGGGGACTTCGCCCGACGCGTACTGGCGCGCGCCGACGTGGAAGCGCATTTCCGTCATCGCGGCCGGCCCGGCGGCAAACGTCATCTTGGCGTTCGTGATCCTGTTCGTCGTCTACGCCGTCAGCGGCTCGTCGAGCTCGTCGGCGGCCAAGATCCTCGACGTCCAGGCTTCGGGACCTGCGGCGATCGCAGGGTTGCGGGCCGGTGACGTCGTCGCCTCCATCAACGGCCGGCGCGTGAATCTCGGGAGCATCTCGGACGCGATCCAGTCGAGCGACGGCCGGCGGCTGACGCTCGTCGCCCTCCGCCACGGACACGCGCGGACGATTGGCCCGTTCTCGCCCGTCCGCCTCGGCAAGCGTTGGATCATCGGGATCGACATCCCGCGGACGAGAGACTCGGCCGGTACGGCTACGAGCCAGGCGTCCTCCGACCTGTGGTCGATCACGACAGGAACGCTCGGAGGGCTCGGGGCGCTGTTCCAGTCGCACTCGAAGACGCACTTCCAGTCGATCGTCGGGGTCGGTCGCTACTCGGCCAAGGCACTTCGCGTGAGCGTCGGCTGGTACTTCCAGATCCTCGCCCTCGTGAGTATGTCGCTTGCGCTGCTCAATCTCATCCCGCTCCTACCGCTCGACGGCGGGCACATCCTCTTCTCGCTCATCGAGAGCGTCCGGCGGCGCGCGCTCGCACGGGAGGTCTACGAGCGCGCCTCGCTCGTCGGGCTCGCGCTCATCGTGCTCTTTTACATCGTCGCCTTCCACAACAACACGAGCGGCATCTTCGGCTGAGAAGGAGCCCGTCCGTACACTGCTTGCAGTGGCAAGCAAGCGCCAGATAACGGTCGGCGACGTCAAGATCGGCGGCGGAGCGCCCGTCGTCGTGCAGTCGATGACGACGACGAAGACGCACGACGTTCCCGCAACGACGGCGCAAATCGCAGAGCTCGCGTCGGCCGGCTGCGAGATCGTGCGCGTCGCGGTGCCGAAGACGGAGGACGCCGAGGCGCTGTCGAAGATCGTCCGCTTCTCGCCAGTGCCGATCATCGCCGACATCCATTTCAACGCGAGCCTCGCGCTCAAGGCGATCGAGCAGGGAGTCGCCGCGGTGCGCATCAATCCCGGCAATATCGGAGGCCCCGACAAGGTGGCCGAGGTCGTGCGCGCCGCGAAGGCGAAAGGCACGCCGATGCGGATCGGCGCGAACTCCGGCTCGCTGCCGAAGCACCTCGAGGAGCTCGCGCAGAAGGATCAGGCCGAGGCGCTCGTCGAGGCCGCGCTCGAGGAAGTGCGCCTGCTCGAGAGCCTCGACTTCTACGACTTCAAGATCTCCGTCAAGTCGAGCCACGTACCGACGATGATCCGCGCGTACCGGATGCTCTCGGAGAAAGTCGACTACCCGCTCCATCTCGGCGTCACCGAGGCGGGCACCGTCTTCGCGGGCTCGATCAAGAGCGCCGTCGGGATCGGGACGCTGCTCGCGGAGGGCATCGGCGACACGATTCGCGTCTCGCTCTCGTCCGACCCGGTCGAGGAGCCGAAGACGGCGTTCGAGATCCTCAAGGCGCTCAACCTGCGCGAGCGCGGGCCGGTGATGATCGCGTGCCCGTCATGCGGCCGCGACAACGTCGGCGTGCACACGCTCGCCGAAGAAGTGGAGCGGCGCCTTGCCGAGTACCCGCAGGCGTTCGAAGTAGCGGTGCTCGGTTGCGCCGTCAACGGCCCGGGCGAGTCGGGCGACGCCGACTTCGGCATTGCCGGCGGACGCGACGTCGGCTTCATCTACGCGCACGGCCGCGTCCTGAAGAAGGTCGAGTCGGAGGTCCTCATCGACGAGCTCTTCGCCGAGATCGACAAGTGGATCGCCGACGGGATGAACCGCCCGAAGCGGCTCAAGATGGCCAAGCCGGCTGCGCTAGCGATGGCCGAGATGTCGGCAATCCCGCTCGACTAGGCTCCGGCGACACCCGATGATTCACAGAGCCTCACAGCTGTTCCTCCCGACCCTGCGCGAAGCGCCCGCCGACGCGGACGCCGCTTCGCATCGGTTGCTCGTCCGCGGCGGCTTCATCCGCCAGATGGGCGCCGGCCTCTGGAGCTTCCTGCCGCTCGGCTGGCGCGTCCACATGCGCATCGAGCAGATCATCCGCGAGGAGATCGACGCGATCGGCGGCCAGGAGATGCGCTGCCCGACGCTCACACCCGCCGAGCTGTGGGAGACGACCGGCCGGATCGCCGTCCCGATCAGCTTCAAGCTCAGAGACAGCGGCGGCCGACAGTTCGTGCTGTCGTGGACACACGAGGAGTCGATGACGTTCCTCGGGCATGAGATCCAGTCGTACAAGCAGCTCCCGCAGATTTGGTACCACTTCTCGACGAAGAACCGAGACGAGCCTCGCGCCCGCGGTGGCCTTCTGCGCGTCCGCGAGTTCATCATGAAGGACTCGTACTCGTTCGACGTCGACGAGGCCGGGCTCGACGTGAGCTTCAAGAAGCACGAGGACGCGTACGCACGCATCTTCGAGCGCTGCGGCCTCGAGGCGTACCTCGTCGAGGCCGAGTCGGGGACGATGGGCGGTAAGAGCTCGCTCGGCTTCCTCGCGCCCACGGGTTCCGGCGAGAACGAGCTCATGCGCTGCGAGAACGGCGACTATTTCGCCGACGCCGAGGCCGCGCGCGGAACGGCACGTCCCGCCGACCTCCCGGAGGCTCTCGACGCGCCGGAGCGGGTGGAGACGCCCGGGATCACGACGATCGAGGAGGTCGCGGAGTTCCTCGGTATTTCCGAGACAGCGACTGCAAAGGCGCTTCCCGTCGTGACCGGCGACCGGCTCGTCCTCGCGCTCGTCCGCGGCGACGACCGGCTCAGTCCCGAGAAGCTCGAGACGCATTTCCAGGGCGCATTCCGCCCGGCCACCGACGACGAGATCCGCGATGCGTTCGGCGCGAGCGGCGGCTCGCTCGGTCCCGTCGGTGTCGACGTGGAGATCGTGGCGGACGAAGCGCTGCGCAACGGTCAGTACGCGGCAGGAGCGAACGAGGACGGCTGGCACCTGCGCGGCGTGCAGGCCGGCCGCGACTACGAGGCGACGTTCCTCGACATCCGGCAGGCACAGCCGGGTGACTCGTGCCCGGAGTGCGGCGGCACGCTCGGGATCGAGACGGCGATCGAGGTCGGGCACATCTTCAAGCTCGGCACCTTCCACTCGAGCGCGTTCGGTGCGAACTTCCTCGATGAGGAGGGGAAGGAAAACCCGATGGTCATGGGTAGCTACGGCATCGGTCTCGCGCGGACGATGGCGGCGATCGTCGAGCAGCGTCACGACGAGAACGGGATCATCTGGCCGCGCTCGATCGCGCCGTACGACGCGCACGTCGTCGTCCTGCCCGGCGGCGAGGAGATCGGCCAGGCCGCGGCGGAGGCGCTCTCGGCTGCGGGCCTCGACGTTCTACTCGACGACCGCGACCAGCGCGCAGGGGAGAAGTTCGCCGACGCCGATCTCATCGGCTGCCCGATCCGCGTCACGGTCGGCAAGAAGAGTCTCGAGGACGGCAAGGTCGACTTCCGCGACCGAGAAACCGGCGACGAACGACGATTAGACGTTGCCGATCTCGGCAAGGAAGTCTCGTAGTGGCGAAGCGGCGGCGATTCAGCGAGGAAGCATTCGGGGCGACGGTGCAGCGTCTCATGGACGAGCAAGGCGTCACGTACCGCCAGCTGGCGGCGCAGACAGGGCTCTCGGCTGGGTATCTCAACCACCTCGTGCACGGCAATCGCCCGGTGCCGTCGAACGACGTCGTGAAGACGCTCGCGAAGGCGCTCGAGGTCGAGCCGGAGCACTTCCGCGAGTTCCGGATCCGCGTCATCACCGAGAAGCTCGAAGCGATGCCGCAGTTGATCGACCGGCTCTACAAGCAGCTCGGCTAGCCGCGCAGGGCGTAGCGCAGGAAGAGGTGCGAGCCGTTCGCGCGCACCGAGCGGATCGCGCCCGCGACGCGCCGCTCCGGCAGAAGCTCGAGCCCCTCGACGAGACCGAAGCGCGGATCGAGCGCGTGGCCGGCGAGGACGGGGGAGACCGTGAGGAACAGCTCGTCGACAAGTTCGGCCGCGACGAGTTGCCCGAAGAGCGTCGGGCCGGCCTCCGAGACGATCCGGGCGTAGCCGCGCTCGCGTAGAGCGGCGACGGCGGCGCGAAGGTCGACGCTCGCGCCGTCGTTGACGCCGACGACCTCCGTCACGTCGGGGACGGCTTCGGCGAGCCCGGACGCGGCGGTCTCCGTCGTCAGAACGATCGCGCCGGCGTCGAGCACGGGATGGGTCGGGACGAACGAGATTCCGGACGTGACGACCGCGACGCGCGGTTGCTCGGGCAGCCCGCGCGCAGCGCGAAGCTCCGCGAACGCGTCGGCGGCTTCGGGATACGCCTTGTCCACGCGCCAGGTCCCCTTCGGCGATGCGGCAAGCGTGCCGGCCCCGACGAGCACGACGTCCGCACACGCGCGCAGGAGCGCGAGCACGAAGCGGTCGGTCTCGCTGTCGTCCGAGACGACGGCGTGCGAGCGGGGGAGGCCGGGAATCGCGACGACGCCGTCGAGCGACTGGACGAAGTTCGCGACAAGGCACTCGTCCGCGAGGCCGATCGCGCCGTAGAGCCGCTCGATCTCCGCCGGGACGTCCCAGCGCGGCAGATCGTCGTCCTCGGCGAGGACGGTGAACGGTTCAATCACTTCGTCAGCGCGAGGAACTCGCTGCGGAGCGATTCGTCCTCGTCGAACAGGCCGCGCCAGACCGTCGTGACCGTGACGGAGGCGTGCTCCTCGACGCCGCGCATCGCCGTGCACATGTGCGCCGCCTCGAGCTTGACCGCGACGCCGCGCGCGCCGGTGAGCTCCTGCAGGCCGCCCGCGATCTCCTCGGCGAGCCGCTCCTGCACGGTGAACCGCCGCGCGTACAGACGCACGAGCCGCGTGAGCTTCGAAATGCCGAGGATCTCGTCCCCCGCGACGTAGGCGACGTGCGCGTGGCCGTGGAACGGCAGCGCGTGGTGCTCGCAGAGCGCGTGGAAGCCGATCGGGCCCTCGATGATCTGCGCGTGCGAACCTTCGACGCCCTGGGGCCGCTCGGTCGGGAAGAGGGTGCGGAGCTTCGGGTCACCGTCGTATCCCGCGGTCGAGTCGTACAACGCCTGGAGGAATCGCCGCGGCGTGTCGCGCGTGCCGGGCGTGTCGAGGTCGAGGCCGAGCGCGGCGAGGATCTCGGCGGCGTGCTGTTCGAGACGCTCGCGCTCGGCGGGCGCCCAGTCACGGCCTGGCTCGTCGGGATGTGGGAGCTCGAAGATGTTGCTCATGCGGTTTCCTCCACGGCGGCTTTCTTGATGGGGGCGCGCTGCGGGAGCAGAGCGAGAGTAATCACCGCGGCCTCGCCCACCGCGATCCAGGCGAAGACGAGCGGCGCGCCGAAGACGAGACAGACCCCGAGCGCGGCGAGCTGCGTGGACATGCCGAGGTTCGCGAGGACGGAGACCCATCGCGCCGAGGTCAGTGCCGGGCGGCGGGCGACGATCCACTCCGCGAACCGGTCCTGCGGTGCGTAGACGACGCGGTAGACCGCGCGCACCAGACTTAGTGACAACTTGTCACTTGCGTCTTCGGGCTCTGCGGTCGCGGCTCGGGAGAGACGCGACGCGTTGAAGTTGAGGCTGAGCACCGACGTGAGCGCGACGAATCCGATCAGCCCGGCGAGCGGCATTCCCGCGTGACGGCCGATCGCCGCGAACAGCGCGGCGTTGACGAGAAGGTCGACCTCGGAGTCGAGATAGCGGCCGAACGCGGACGTCTGGCCCGTCAGGCGCGCGAGTTGCCCGTCCGCGTTGTCGAGCAGCGTCTTGAGCTGGACGAGCCCCGCAGCGAGAAGCAGAGACCCGCGCGAGAGCTCGACCGCGCCCGCGATGCCTGCGACACCGGCCGCGACGACGATCGCGGCCGGCGGCACGCGCAGTCGCGCGAAAACGAGCACGAGCGGATGTGCGAGCGGCCGGAAGACCGCTTCGCATACGACTTCGTAGCCGTTCCGCCGCTTGCGCGAACGGGCAAGCGCCTCAGACGGCAAAGGTGCCTTCGCCGGACCGGATGAGCTCGCGCGCGTCGTCGACCTTGTCCCAGACGTTCCAGAGCAGCACGCCGCGCGGCTTGCCGTCCTCGACGTAGGTGACGACGCCCTTGCGGTTCGGCTCCTGCCAATCCTCGACGGTCTCGAGCCGCGAGTCGATTTGCCCGACCGCCTCGTACCCGAGGTCGAAGAGGTCGGAGTAGAAGAGCGGCAGGTGGTCGTACGGCTGGTTCGCGCCGGCCATGTTCGCGCCGACGGTCTTGCCGTGCGTGTTCGCGTGATCCTCGTGCTCGACGCGCATCGAGATCCCGAGCGCTGGGACCGGGAACTGCGCCACATCGCCGGCGGCGAAGACGTCGTCGCGTCCGCTCACATGGCCGTACTCGTCGACGACGATCCCGTCCTCTACCTCGAGCCCGGCGGCCTCGGCGAGCGCGGTGTTCGGGATAACGCCGAGCCCGCCGACGACGCCGTCCGCCTCGAGTACGGTTCCGTCCCCGAGCGTCACGCTCGTCCCGGACGCTGCGCTGACCGTCGCTCCGGTGCGGACGTCGACGCCCTTTTCTCGGTAGTACCCCGCGAGGTATTCGGCGAGGCCGATGGGGAAGAGGCGGAAGCCGATGCCCGGCTCCGGGAAGACCATCGTCACCTTGGCGCCGACGCCGACGAGAGCGGCGGCGATCTCGGAGCCGATGAACCCGCCGCCGATCACGACGATGTGAGCGCCCTCGGTCGCCTTCTCGCGCATGAGGCGGTAGTCGTCGAGCGTTCGGAACCAGACGACGCCGTCCGAACCGGGAATCTCGCGTGGCCGCGCGCCCGTCGCGAGGAGGAGCTTCTCCCATGTGTATTCCTCGCCGGAGTCCGTCGTCGCCGTGTGTGCATCGAGGTCGAGACCGACGATGTGCGTGTTCGTGACGAGGTCGACGTTCGCGGCCGGCTCGCGCCAGAGCTTCTCCTCGGGCGCGCCCGACCAGAGTCCCTTCGTGAGCAGTGGCCGCTTGTAGACCGGATGCGGATCGGCGCCGACGAGGACGATCACGCCGTCGGGGTCGTGCTCGCGAATGCCCTTCGCAGCCATGTCGCCGGTCATCCCGCCGCCGACGATGAGGTATTTGGTCTGTGTCATCGTATCTCCTCGGTCTCCAGAAGGGTGCGCGCTCGTGTGCGGGTCGGTGTCGCGAGCACGTCCTACCTTGTACCTGCGAGTTGCCGAGCTAGGCGGCGGCAATCGCGGACGTGCGCTCGGCCATCGCGCGGTCGCGTTCCGTGATCCCGCCCTCGGAGTGCGTCGTCCAGCGCACCGTCACCTTGCGGTAGCGGATGTCGATGTCCGGATGGTGGTTCTCGCTCTCCGCGGCTTCGGCGAGCCGGTCGACGAACGCGATCGCCGTGGGAAACGACTCGAACTCGAACTCGCGCACGAGTGCGTTGTCTTGCTCTTTCCAGTCGTCCATCACGGCACCTTTCCACACTCGCTAGGGTTCGCGCGTCGCGGGGCGTGGCGCAGCCTGGTTAGCGCGCTGGTCTGGGGGACCAGAGGTCCCGAGTTCGAATCTCGGCGCCCCGATTCAAGTCTCGTCGCTCTCGGCTTCGGGAGTGCTCTGCGGCAGGGGCCGCGCCAGGGGCAGAAAGTAGGCGGCGGCCCAGAGCATCTTCGCGAGCTCGTTCAGAACCTCCGCCCTCCAATCGAAGCCCAGGATGTGCTCGTGAAAGGTGAAAAGGCCGTGTCCCGGCTCGTTCGCGTTCAGATGGAACCCCGTCGCCACCCAGATCGCCCCAACTAGGGCCGCAGCGGCAAGGAACCGCACGTCGGGCCTGACCCTGCGGCGCGTGGAAAAGACCGTCACGGCCGCGACGGAAAGCCAGAACACCGGATTCGCCGGCCCGAGCGGCAACCGATCCAGCACCACTGACACGATCTGAAACGCCGCCTCGAACGTGACGAGCCAAACCCAGCCCGCGATCAGCGGCGTTTTGTCGCGCCGCACAGCCGCGAGAGCGACGAACGCCGCCGCGGCGACGAGCGTAGAGAGCCGCACCCCGATTGGGAACACGATCTGCGACGCGCCGAATGCCACGGTCATCAGCCGTCGAGCCCGAGCGAGCGCACGCCGTTCTCCGTGCCGATTGCGCGCAGCTCGTCCGGCGCGAAGACGTCTCGGCGGCCTGATTGGCGCCGCGCGATCCAGTCGAGCTCGCGGAGTTCCTCTCGCGGGTCGATGCGGACGTTCGAGTCCGAGCCGATGCACAGTTCGATGCCGCGGTGGAGGAGGCGTTCGACGGGGAGGAAGCCGTCCGCGAGATCCGCCTCTGTCGTCGGGCACGCGCAGACCCGTGCGCCGGCGGCGGCGAGCAGATCGAGCTCTTGGCCGTCGGCGTGTGTTGCGTGGACGACGGTCGTAAGAGGCGAGAGGCAGCCGCACGAATCGAGCAGCTCGATTGGGCGCATGCCGTGCTCGGCGAGGCACTCCTCGATCTCGCGCGGTTGCTCGTCGGCGTGGATGTGGAGCGGAAGCTCGTGGTCCGCCGCGTACCGGCCTAGCTCCTCGAGCCATTCGCGCGGGCAGGCGCGGACGGAGTGGGGGGCGACGCCGACGCGCACTCCCGCGGCGCGCAGCTCCTCGAGCTCGGAGAGATACGCCGCGACCGAGTCCTGCCGGAAGCGGTCGATTCCGCCGCGTGCGTACGCGACGTGGAGGAGGACGATCTCGATCTCCGCCTCAGCAGCAGCCTCGACAGCAGCGAAAGCCTCGGCGAGGCCGAGGTAGTGGAACTCGCCGACGGCAGCCCACCCCGCCGCGCGTAGCTCGCGATAGACGTCCGCGTAGGTCGCCCGCACGCTCTCGGGCGTCTGCGCCGCCGCGAGCTCGAGCATCGTCTCGCGCCACGCCCAGAAATCCGCACCCGCGGTGCGCTCGCCGAGCGCGCGCTGGAACGCATGGATATGGGCGTTGACGAAGCCGGCTTCGGACACGCCCGTATCCTTCCTCACATGGAGGCTCGCGCCGCATCGACACCGCTCGCGCAAGTCCCGAATGCGCTCACGATCGCGCGGCTCCTGCTCATTCCCGTCTTCGTCGCGCTCATGGTCGACGCCGGTCACGCGCCGAGCTGGCCGGCGGGAGTCGTGTTCGCGATCGCCGGCATCACCGACCAGGTGGACGGCTTCCTCGCGCGCCGTTGGCACGTCGAGTCGCAGTTCGGGAAGATCGCCGACCCGCTCGCCGACCGGCTCATGATCGACGCCGCCGTGATCCTGCTCGCGTACTACGACCGGCTGCCGTGGATCGGCTTGGCCGTGATCATCGGGCGCGACGTGCTGCTCCTCGTGGGCGCGCGCTATCTGCAGCCGCGCAACATCGAGCTCGACGTCAACGTCGTCGGGAAGACGGCGACGTGGATCCTCTACGCGGCGATCGGCTTCCGCATCGTCACGCACCCATCCACGCAATGGCCGCTCTATCTCTTCTGGATCGGGCTCGCCCTTGCGCTCGTCGCCGCAGGGTTCTACGTCCGCGACGCGTGGAAAGAACTGAAGCGATGAAGGCGGTCGTCATGGCGGGGGGAGAGGGCACGCGCCTTCGCCCACTCACCTCCAATCAGCCGAAACCGATGGTGCCCATCGTCGGGAAACCGTGCATGGAGCACATCGTCGAGCTGCTCAAGCTCCACGGCCTCGAGGACATCATCGTCACCACGGCGTTCCTGCCTCAGGCGATCCGCAGCTACTTCGGAGACGGCGAGAACCTCGGCGTCACCATCGGTTACTCGGTGGAGGAGTCGCCGCTCGGCACCGCCGGCTCGGTGCGTCTCGCCGCTGGTCGCCTCGACGACACGTTTCTCGTCATCTCCGGCGATGCGCTCTGCGACGTCGACCTGACGAGACTCGTCGAGTTCCACCGCGAGAAGAAGGCGTCCGTGACGATCGGCCTCAAAGCGGTCGAGAACCCGCTCGAGTTCGGGATCGTCGTGACCGACGAAGAGGGCCGCGTCGAGCGCTTCCTCGAGAAGCCGTCGTGGGGGCAGGTCTTCTCCGACACGATCAACACGGGCATCTACGTCCTCGAGCCCGAGGTTTTGCAGCACATCCCGAAGGACGGGCCGTACGACTTCTCGAAGGAGCTGTTCCCGCTTCTCCTCGAGATGGGCCGGCCGATCTACGGGCACGTCTTCGACGGCTATTGGCAGGACATCGGCAACCTCGATCAGTTCCGCCAGGCAAATATCGACGCGCTCGAGGAACGCGTGCGGCTCAACATCGGCGGCATTCGCATCCGCGGCAACGTCTGGCTCGGGGATGGGGTGGACCTCGACGATCTCGACGCGATCGAGGGGCCGGCGTATCTCGGGAACTACTGCCGCATCGCGCGTGGCGCACGCGTCGGCCCGCATGCGGTGCTCGCGACGAGCGTGACCGTCCGGGAACGCGCGCGTGTCGTCCGCTCGATGGTCGACAGCTCGACGTACATCGGCCGCAGCTCGGAGGTAGAGGGCGCGATCGTCGGCCGCGGCTGCGACCTGCGCGCGCACGTGCGCGTCCACGAGGGCGTTGCCATCGGCGACGAGGTGACGATCGGCGCCGAGAGCGTGATCCTCCCGGGCGTCCGCATCTACCCGTTCAAAGACGTCGAGACCGGCTCGCAGCTGCACGAGAGCCTCATCTGGGAGTCGCGCGGCACCACGCGCGTTTTCGGCAAGCAAGGCGTGGCCGGGATGGTCAACGTCGATCTCACGCCGGACGTCGCCGTGCGGCTCGCCGCTGCGCTCGGCAGCGCACTCAAACGCGGTGCGCGCGTCGTGGCGGGCCGGGAGGGGCCGCCGGTGTGCCGGATGATCAAGCGCGCGATGATCTCCGGCCTGTCGTCGACCGGGGTCAACGTCGCCGACCTGCGCGTGAGCCCGGCCGCCGTCGCGCGCCACCTCGTGAAGTCGGAGGGCTACGACGCCGGCTTCCACGTCGGTGTCAGCGCGAACGATCCCGAGATCGTCCGCATCCAGTTCTTCGAGCCGCCGGGCGTCGAGATGAGCCCGGCGATGCAGAAAGAGGTCGAGAAGCATTTCACCCGCGGCGAGCTGCGTCGCGTCGCGGCCGGCGAGGTCGGCGGCATCTCGTATCCCGCGCGCGTGCACGAGACGTACGCCGCCGAGCTCCTCTCGACGGTCGAAGTCGAGCGCGTGCGCGAGCGCGGGTTCCGCATCGTCGTCGACTACGGCTCGTCGGGCGCGTCGTATGTGCTTCCGCTCGTGCTCGGCCCGCTCGGCGTCGAAGTCGTCGCGGCGCACGCGTTCGCCGGAGAGGGAAACGAGAACGCGGACGCGGCGCCCGGTCTTGCTGCGGCAATCGGCCAGACGAAACGACTCGTCCCGGCGGTGGGCGCAGATCTTGGCGCCGTCTTCGACCGCGCGGCCGAGCGCCTGTACCTCATCGACGAGGAGGCGAAGGAGGTTCCGGTCGAGCAGGCACTGCTCCTCTTCCTACGGCTCATCGGCTCGAACGGCCGGCGCGGAAAGCTCGCGTTCCCCGTCACCGTGACGAGCCAGGTCGACCGGTTCGTCGAGGACTCGCAGCTCGAGATCGTTCGCACGCCGGCTTCGCTCGCCGATCTCACGCGGGCAGCCGCGCAGCCGGACGTCGTCTTCGCCGGCGCCGTCGGCGGCGGCTACGTGTTCCCCGATTTCCTACCGGGCTACGACGCCGTTGCGAGCCTCGTGAAGCTTCTCGAGTTGCTCGCGCCCGTCGACCAGCCGCTCTCGGCGCTCGTCTCCGACCTGCCGCGGTCGACGCTCGTTCACCACCAGATCCCGTGCCCCTGGGCGTTGAAGGGGCTCGTCATGCGCGTCCTCAACGAACGCCTCGCGGGGAGAGATCTCGACCTCACCGACGGGATCAAGCTGTTCGAGGAGCGCGGGTGGAGCCAGGCGCTGCCCGACCCCGACGAGCCGCTCATCCACCTGTACGCCGAAGGCGAGACGTCCGAAGCGTCGGAGGAGCTTGCGCGCGAGCTACGAACTCTCGTGGAAGAGATCGAGCACGGCGAAGCTGCTGTCGAACCCGCCTAGCGAGCGGGGGAGACAAAGGCTAAAGTTCAACTTGAACCCTGGCGTCCACGGCGAAAGGCTTTTATGGAAGCGCTGCCCGACCTCGCGACTTTGTCCGACGAGGATCTGAAGAAGCTCATCGACGAGCTGACCGTTGAGGAGCAGGAGGTGTCGTATCGGCGCCGGCTGCTGCACGGGAAGATCGACATCCTCAGAGCCGAGCTCGTGAGCCGCCTCCAGAAGACGGAGGGGAAGAGCGTCCTCGAGCACGTCGACGTCGATGCGCTGACCGAGATCCTCTCCGGCAAGGCGACTCCGCGTACCTAGCGATGTCGCACGTCTACTGCCCCGAGTGCGGGTACAACAACCCGGAATCCGCGCGCTTCTGCGCGAAATGCGGCTCGGCGCTCGTGGTGCCGGAGGAGGGTGAGCAGACCGAAGCGTTCGCGATCGCAGACGTCGGCGACTCGCTCGACACGCTCGGCGACCTCGGGCTGCACGGCGCGACGCTCGTCGTCCGCTCGGGTGGGGGACGGTCCGGCGAGACGTTCTCGTTCAGCGAGAGCCCAACGGTGATCGGCCGCTCGCCCGAATGCGGGATCTTCCTCGACGACGTCACCGTCTCTCGCAAGCACGCGGTGTTCACGAAGGACGGCGACCGCTGGAGGCTCGACGACCAGGGAAGTCTCAACGGGACGTTCGTCAACCGGGAGCGCGTCGACTCGGCCATCCTCAGCGACGGCGACGAGATCCAGATCGGCAAGTACCGGCTCACGTATCTGGATAGACAGTGATGTCGACGACGGAGGCTCCGCCCCGTCAGCGGCGATTCCTCACGATCGGGACGGTCTGCGGCCGTCTCAAGGACGAGTTTCCGGACGTCTCGATCTCGAAGATCCGCTACCTCGAAGATCAAGGTCTCCTCACTCCGCGCCGCACACAGGGCGGTTACCGCCTCTTCTCGGAAGAGGACGTCGAGCGGCTCGAGACGATCCTCAGGCTGCAGCGCGACGAGTTTTTGCCGCTCCGCGTGATCAAGGAGGAGCTTGCCGCCGGCGCCGGGCAGCAGCGCAAGCGGCGCCGCGCGGTGGGGACGGGGGAGGAGGCGCTCGATCTCGATGAGCTCTGTGCGCGTGCCGGGATCACGCGGGAGCGCGTGAAGGAGCTCGAGGATTTTGGACTGATCGAGGCGACGGGCGCGGCCGGTAGCCGCGTCTACGCCGAGACGGACGCCGATGTCGCCGCTGCGTGCGAGACGCTGGCGCAGTTCGGGATCGGCGCGCGCAACCTGCGCGCGTTCCGTACGGCTGCAGATCGCGAATCCGGTCTGATCGAAGCGGTGATCGGTCCGGCGCTGCGGTCACGCAATCCCGACCGGCGCCGCGAAGCGCTCGGCGATCTCCAGCGCCTCGCACAGAGCGCGCAGGAGCTCTCCGACCTGCTCCTCTGGCGGAACGTGCGGAAGCTTGCCGGTGATTGATCTAAAGACGAAAGTGCGCGAAGTCCCGGACTTCCCGGAGCCGGGCGTCGGCTTCAAGGACATCTCGCCGCTGCTGCTCGACCAAGAGGCGCTCGCGCAGGCAGTCGAGGAGCTCGCAGGGTGGACCCGGGAGCGCGAGGCCGATCTCGTACTCGGAGCGGAGGCGCGCGGTTTCTGGCTCGGCGGCGCGATCGCCGTCGCGGCCGGTTGCGGTTTCGTCGCCGCTCGTCGTCCGGGCAAGCTGCCGCCCGAGACCGTCTCCGCGGAATACGCGCTCGAATACGGAAAGAACACGCTCGAGGTCGCCGCTGACGCGATCGCTCACGGCGCGCGCGTCGTGATCCACGACGACGTCCTCGCGACGGGAGGGACGGTGCAGGCGATTGCCGGCCTCGTCGAGGAGCTCGGCGGCACGGTGGCCGGCGTGAATTTCGTGATCGAACTCTCGTTCCTCGGCGGCGCGCAGAAGCTCGAGCAGTACGACCGGCACGCGCTCATCACGTACTAGCGCCGCACCTCTAAACGCGTCTCGTTCGTTCCCTCGGTGTCCACCAAAGGAGCGAGGTGAGGGGAATGCGTAGCCATGCCATGTACGACGTCACACGCGGTCTGACACTGGCGCTCGCCGCAGGGATTGCCGGATTCGGGCTCTGGGCGGCGGCGCAGGTCGGCACACAGACGACCGGGCGTTTCTGGATCGCGATGGCGATCGTCGCTGCAGCCGGCTTCGTGCTCGTTCTCGCGAGCCATGTCGGAACGTGGACGAAAGGCCTGCGGATGCGTTTCTCGCCGACGACGTTCATCGTCGCGTTCCTTCCTGTCCTCGTATGCGTCGGTTGGATCCTGCTCGCGAATCAGCCCGGCAGTGGGTGGGAGGAGGGGCGGATCCACTCGTGGAGCTCCTCGCTCGGAATCCTCGGTGTCGTTCACTCGGTCGGACTCTGGCGCGGCGTTCTCGCGTTCGGTTTCGGCGTCATGTTCGCGCTCTCGCTCGACGGCGTGCCGCAGACGGCGCCGGTCGATCCGGCCGTCGCCGATGAGCCCGTTGCTGCGGAACATCGGTGGAGCCTGCGGCGTAACCGCACCGCCGAGGCGGATACGCGTGTCGAGGAGCCGGTCCAGCGATGAGTGCCGGAACGGGGGATCAACTGAAGGCCCGCTCGCAGCCGACATTGAACTCGATGAACGAACGCGGGTCTCAGCTGCTCGAGGCGCACATCCGGAATCTCGATCCGGACGAACCGACCGTGCGCGAGCGCCTCGAGGACGCGATGGGCGAAGCACTCGCGCGGAAGCTCGTGTTCGCGCTCGCGCTACGCCTGGCGAACTAGCGCCGCGGCGGCGTGTCTTCGCCGCGTAGGCGGACGAGGAGCCACACGCCGGCGAACGTGACAAGCGAGAGCACGATCGCCGTCGCCGCGTCGAAGCCGACTGCAACGAGGCCGAAGTACACGAAGACCGCAAGCCCGGCGCCCCACAGGAAGGCGATAACTCCTTGGTCGACGTGTGGCGGGCGTGGCGGATGCATCGCGGCGATCCTAGATGAGAGGGAAGCGGTCACGACGCAGGCTTCGGGGTTGGTCGAAGCCTGCGTCGGACCAAAAAGTCACCGAGCCGGTCGCGATTTCGTCCACGGCACCGGCTGACTTTCCGCTGCGGCTCTTGCGAACCGCCACGTACAACCACCCGGTACTGCTTCGTCCTACTCTCGCGCCGTGCTCGGTGCAAGAGGAAACCTACGGCCTGTCCGGACACGGTGCAAGGGGTCGCAAACGCGAAAAGATCGCTATTTGCGGACGTTGAATAATCAACATTTCCACAGCACTCTGTGCAACCTGTGGAAAAGCGGGGAGGCAGGGTCAGCGGCCATTCCGCATTCTCCAACTTGACATAACGTAGCTTCTCGTGCACGAGCAGAATGAGTGCTGTCCTGCGCGGATCGTAGGTTCCCGCCATGGAGACTTATCGTCAGCACGACCGCATGACGATCATGCAGCGCGGTGGTCCAGCCGGCGTCACCGTCGTCATCACCGAAGCGCCGGCCGGCACGTCGCCGCGCTGGACGATCGACTACTACCCGGCGAGCCGGTACGGCCGTGGCGCGCACGCGTTCACCGACACGAGCGACACGGCTCCGATCCCCGATGACTTCAGTGACGTGCTCATGTGGGCAAAACGCCGCTGGTCCGACCACCTGCACGAACACAAAGCCGCCTAGCTGTAAGACCCAAGGACGTTGGTTCTGGTGAGCGGCGGTCGGTGGCCGAGCGCGGTGTGTGGTCGTCGGTGGTTGTAGTACCAAAGCCAGCCGTCAAGGGCTGCGGCTCGTTCGGTGCTTGAGCGGTAGATG
>DASXLJ010000020.1:0-17769 GCA_036496305.1 Gaiellaceae bacterium
CATCTACCGCTCAAGCACCGAACGAGCCGCAGCCCTTGACGGCTGGCTTTGGTACTACAACCACCGACGACCACACACCGCGCTCGGCCACCGACCGCCGCTCACCAGAACCAACGTCCTTGGGTCTTACAGCTAGGCGGCGGTCTGCGTCGTGCGCTCGACGTAGACGCCGGGACCCGACGGCTCCGGGATCGGCGCCGTGTCGTGCGCCATGCCCTCGAGATGAAGTGCGATCGCAGAGCGCATCTCGCGCTCTGTTTCGTCGATCGTCGCGCCGGTCGCCGCGCAACCAGGAAGCTCCGGTGACCACGCGGAGTAGTTCGACGGCGGTCCACCCTCGATCAGAACAAGGTAACGCGTTGCAAGCTCCGAGAAGTCGGTCATCGTCTCAATCCTGCCTGTTGAAGAATGCTCGCCCGCGTCTTCGGGTGCAAGTCTGCGGAGGGCTTACCGGCCACGGTGACCCGACCACGCTTTGCGGGATGCGTGAACTGGCGGTGGCTGCCACGCGTTGTCGTCAAGACCCAGCCATCTGCCTGGAGAAGCATGATCATCTGCCCCACCTTCACGGACTCCGATCGTCCCGCGGTCGGAAGCGCGTGACTATCGGCCGAAGGGAGGAGGTGCGGGCGGAGGGACTCGAACCCCCAAAGACCTTCCGGCCCAACGGGACCTAAACCCGCCGCGTCTACCAGTTCCGCCACGCCCGCGTTTACGACAGGATAGGCGGATGCGGCCCGAGGACGTCTATGCGCTGACGAGCGTGGACGACCCTCGCCTGTCTCCTGACGGGCGGCTCGTCGCGTACGTCGTCACGCACATCGACCGCGCGGAGAGCGCGTACCGCAGCGCGATCTGGGTCGTGCCGATCGACGGCTCCGCGGAGCCGCGCCGGTTCACGTCGAGCGAGCGCCGCGACACCTCCCCACGGTGGTCTCCCGACGGGAAGTGGCTCGCATTCGTCTCGAACCGCGACGGAGACGACGAAGAGAAGGCGAAGGGCCAGCTCTACGTGACGCCGGCGGACGGCGGCGAGCCGCGCAAGCTCACCGACGGCGACGAGTCGGTCGAGGCGATCGCCTGGTCGCCCGACTCGTCGCGGATCGCGTTCGCGCGCCGCGTCCGCGACCTCGCGTACACCGAGGAGAGTGACCGCAAGCGCGCGCCGCGCCGCTTCACCCGCGTCTTCTACAAGCTCGACAGCGTCGGCTGGGTCGGAGATCGCCGCAAGCATCTGCTCGTCGTCGGCATCGACGAAGGAGACGAGCGGCAGCTCACCGACGGCGACTGCGAGAACGATGCGCCGGCGTGGTCGCCCGACGGCACGCAGATTGCGTTCTCCTCGATGCGCGGCGAGCGCTGGGACGTCGACCTGAACGAGGCGCTCTACGTCCTCGATGTCGACGCCGACGGCGCCCAGCCGCGCAGGCTGACCGCGGACGACGAGACGGGCAGCCGCCCGTCGTTCTCCCCGGACGGTGCGCTCGTCGCCTACTACCACTCCCCGTTCGACGGCACGTCGCCGCATCACGCCCACGTCGCGGTCGTCCCGGCCGGCGGCGGCGAGTGCCGCGTGCTCACCGCGTCGCTCGACCGGAACTGCCAGCCGTACCCGACCAACCGCGACGTGATCTGGGACGACGGGCGGATCGTGTTCGCGGTCGAAGACGGCGGCAACGTCCACCTCTACTCCGTCGCGCCCGACGGCTCCGGCGACCCCGAGCTCCTCGTCGGCGGCGAGCAGTCGATCGGCATCTACGACGCCGTCGACGGCGAGCTCGTCTACACCGCGAGCACGTACACGCGCCCGCACGAGCTTTGTGTCAAAGACGACCGGCGGGTCACGAACGTCGCCGATGCGTTCGCGGCCGGCAGCGAGCTCGTCGAGCCGGAGCGCTTCACCGCGATCTCCGCCGACGGCACCGAGGTCGATGCGTGGCTCGTCCGGCCCGCCGGCTTCGAGGAGGGAAAGAGCTATCCGACGCTCCTCACGATCCACGGCGGCCCGTTCACGCAGTACGGCACCGGCTTCTTCGACGAGGTGCAGGTCTACGCGGGCGCCGGGTACGCGGTGCTCTACTCCAATCCGCGCGGCGGCTCGGGCCACTCGGAGGCGTGGGGCCGCGCGATCCGCGGGCCGATCGACGGCGGTGGCAGCGGCTGGGGCGGCGTCGACTACGACGACCTCATGGGCGTCGTCGACACCGCTCTCGAGACGTTCCCGTTCCTCGATGCCGACCGGCTCGGTGTGCTCGGCGGCTCGTACGGCGGCTACATGACGAGCTGGATCGTCGGCCACACGCACCGCTTCAAGGCCGCGCTGTCGGAGCGCGCCGTCAACAGCCTCACGGGCATGTACGGCTCGAGCGACATCGGCTGGGTGTTCAGGCAGCAGTTCGGCGGCGAGATGTGGGAGAACATGGAGACGTACCTCGAGCGGTCGCCGGCGACCTACGCGCAGAACATCGAGACGCCGGTTCTCGTCCTCCACTCCGAGAACGACCTCCGCTGCAACATCGAGCAGGGCGAGCTGCTCTTCAACCTGCTGCGCGTGATGGGGAAGGACGTCGAGATGGTGCGCTTCCCGGCCGAGAGCCACGAGCTCTCGCGCTCGGGCTCGCCCGTGCACCGCGTGATGCGCTTCGACGCGATCCTCGAGTGGTTCGGGCGCTACCTCTCGCCTGGCGGCTGAGCGGCGCCGGCGGTCGTTATCCGCGGAAGGTCGAGATCTGGACGTACGTGCGGTTGCGGCACTCCTGCAGGAGCCTGACCTCGCCGGTGACGGTCCCCTGCGTGAAATAGAGCTCCGCGTCGGTCACCTGCACCTCGTCGCGCTGGATCGCGTAGCCATCCCGGCTCAATCCTTTGTAGTAGGCGTCGTGCGCTTTGTCGATTCCCGTCGGCAGGAAGCCGTCGACGACGTGCGTCGGACCGGTCTGCTCCTCGACGGTGTACGCGACACCGTCCGGCGCCGGGAACTTCGGCAGTAGCTTCGGCGTGACCCTCGCGGTCGGCGGCGCGATGCACGGCCGGGTCAGCACAACGGGGAGCTCGAACTGCGGGTTCTGGCTCGCGAACACACCGAGGTTGCGGTGCTCGAGGCCGGCGACGACGGCAAGCCCGACGACGATCGCCACGAGGAGGGCCTTGGCGATCCGCGGCCCGAACCCGACGTTGACGGCGTACAGCCCGAGCAGCACGGTCGCGGCGGCCGCAGTGGATGCCCCAAGCACGAACGGCGCCTTTGGGCTGTAGTACGTCCAGAGCACGCCGGCCGCGAGACTCGCGAGGAGGGCCGCTCCGCCGGTCGCCGCGTAGAAGACGCCATACGCGGTCCCGACCGAGCCCGTGTTCACGTGGTCGGCGACCCAGGCCCGGCCGACCCCCTCGGTCGCCGCGACGAAGACGCCGTACAGCGCGAACAACGGCCACACCGCCCACGTGTTCGATGCGAAGGCGAAGCCGAGGTAGACGAGCCCGAACGACACCGTCCCGAGCCCGATGATCCACGTCCGCGGAATCCGATCCGAGAGGTGGCCGAGCGGCCAGGCGAGCGTCGCGCTGACGACGTTGTAGACGGCGTACGCGAGCACGACGAGCACCGCGTCGAGCCCGAGGTTGTGCGAGCGCAGCACGAGGAAGACGTCGCTCGAGTTGCCGAGCGAGAACACCACCCAGATCGCGAGCACCGTCCAGAAGGACGCAGGCAGTGCCGAGACCCGCTCTGCCGTCACGACGGACGGCTTCGCCGCGTGGGGCGACTCGGCGGGCGCCTCGCGCACCTTGCGAATGAGCAGCAGCGTCAGTGCTCCGGGAATGACCGCGAACCACAGGATCTCGCGGAGCGAGACATTGAGCGCGAGCAGGCCGGCGGCGATGAGCGGCCCGATCACCGCGCCGATCGTGTCCATCGCGCGGTGGTAGCCGAAGGCGGCGCCCATCAACGGCTGCGGTGTCGAGTCGCGAATGAGCGCGTCGCGCGGCGAGCTGCGGGCGCCCTTTCCGACGCGGTCGACGATGCGCCCCACGAGCACCCAGCCCCAGGCCTGCGCACCCGCGACGATCGCGCGGGCAACGCTCGCGAGCCCGTATCCACTCCAGATCCACGGCTTGCGGCGGCCGCCCTGCTTGTCCGAGAGCCAACCGGAGAAGAACTTGATGATGAGCGCCAAGGCTTCGGCGATCCCCTCGATGACGCCGACGAGGTAGACCGGAGCCGCGAGCGTGATCGTGACGAAGAGCGGGACGATCGGGTACGCCAGCTCGCTCGCAGAATCGTTCGCGAGAGAGACCCAGCTCAGCATGCGGACGTTCTCGGGCAGCCGCCGTCGCGCCGCGACCACGCGGGCGAAGCGCCCCGACGGAGGCGCCTCGGGCGTGCGCTCGACTGCGGCAGAATCGTCGACGGAGTTCACGACAAAAGGAGACGGGGATGAAGTGGGTGACGCGCGAAGACGTGCGGATCGGGCGGATCTGCTGCTCGTGGCTGATCAGCGAGAAGGTCGATCCCGGCGCGGAGATCGCGTACTTGCCGGGCTCCGAGATCGAGCACCACGTCGAGGCGGGCGCGATTCCGTTCCACGTCCAAGGCGTCGAGTTCGACCATCGCGACGGGAAGACGCCGTTCGAGGCGATCCTCGAGCACCACGGTCTCCGCGACGACCCGGCTCTCGACCTCATGGGCCGGATCGTCAACGGCGCTGACACCGACAACACGCTCTACGAGCAGCCCGAAGGCCCCGGCCTGCGCGCGATCTCCGAGGGCTACCGGGCGCTCCATCCAGGGGACGATCCCGCGATCCTCGCCGGCATGCGCCCGGTCGTGGACGCGCTGTTCGCGTACTGCGAGAGCCACGTCAGTCCCAGTCGATGAGGACGTGCTCGAGGAGGCCGACGAAGATGTACGCGGCGACCGCGAGCCCGACCATCGTCAGGGAGTAGGCGAAGAGCATCGGCGCGTTGTACAGGCTCCGGGCGTACTCCATCGCGTAGCCGAGCCCCGAGCTCGCCGCGACGAACTCGGCGACGATCGCGCCGGTCATCGCGAGGGTCAGGCCCATGCGCACGCCGGCGAGGATCGTGCGTAGCGCGAGCGGGAACTCGACATAGCGGAACGTCCGCCACCTGCCCGCTCCCTCGGTCGCGGCCGCCTCGACGAGCGTGCGGTCGACGTTCCGGATCCCGACGGCGACGGTGACGAGCATCGGGAAGAAGACGATGATCGCGCAGATCAGCGTCTTCGAGGCGAGCCCGAGCCCGAACCACACGATGAGGACCGGCGCAAGCGCGATGATCGGCATCGCCTGGGTTGCGGCGACGTACGGCGAGAGGACGCTCGCGAGAACGTGGGACTTCGCGAGCGGATAGCCGACGACGATCGCGACGACGAACGCCGCGAGGAACCCGAGCGCGGCCTCGCGGACGGTCGCGTAGGTGTGGTGCCAGAGGATCCCGTGCTGCGAGAGCAGCCACCACTCGCGGGCAACGTCCCGCGGGCCTGGAAGCGAGTACGACGCAACCCAGTGCTCGCGCCAGACGAGCTCCCAGACGGCGAGGCCGACGAGGATCGCCGCGGCACTGATCCCGAGCGAGGCGAGCGACCCGAACGCCGGCGCGCGGGAGCCTCCGGTGCCGCTCTGGCTCCGGAGGCTCGCCTTCTCGCGCGCGAGTGATGCTTCCAACGAACTACTTCGTCGTGACGTGGAGGTTCACTTGGTTCACGGACTTGTTCGTGAAGACGCTTGCGGGGTTGACCTGGTGCTGCAGTGCACCGATCGACTTGAGGAAGTTCCGCGTGAGCAGCCAGTTCTTCGGGTTCGACCAGCCGAGCGGCTCGTGGCTGATCGGCTGCTGGTAGGCGAGCCGCGCCGTGAGGACCTTCCGCTGGATGGCGATGTCCTTTGGGTCGACGAGATCCGGCATGAACTTCAACGCGATCTTGAACGCCTTGTCCGGATGAGCGAGCGTGAAGGCCTGGCCGCGGAGGGTTGCCTTGACGAAGCCCTTCACCTCGTTCGGATTGCTGTTGAAGAGCGACTGTGAGGTGACGACGCCGTTCGGCGTGAGCCGGAAGTACTTCGACACCTTCATGACGTTGACCGGGTAGCCGAGCGCCCTCGCCTGCACGGGCTCGTTGTCGGTGAACGTCATCGCGACATCGATCTGGTGGTGGATCAGCGCGTCCGTCTCGGCGAATCCGACGGCCGTCACCGTGACGTCGCTCTCAGTGAGATGTCCGGCCTTGAGGAGCGCCTTCAGGCCGAAGTCGGTGGCGCTTCCCGGTGACGAAATGCCGATCCGCAGACCCTTCAGGTCGCTCGGCTTTTTGATCGTCGGGCCGCCGTGCTTGAGCCACATCGCTCCGACCGGGTACTGCGTGTACTGCGCCATCACGTACTTGATCCTTGCGCCCGTGTCACGCCCGATCAGCGCGCTGTCACCGCTGCTCGCGCCGAAGGCGTACGCGCCGTCGGCGACCGACTGCAGCAGGTTCGGAACGCGGTCGTAGTTCATCGAGACATTGAGGCCCTCGTGGGCGTAGTAGCCCCTGGCAATTGCGACGTAGTAGGGCGTGAAGATCACGTTCGGGAAAAAGCCGGTCGCAACCTTGACGTTCGTCGGAGCCTTCGTTGCGCTCACTGCCGCGCTGGCGCCGCCCGCAGCCAGTGCGCAGCAGAGTGCCGCGAGCAGCACGTAACGAGTCGTGCTTTTCATCTCTCCCCTTCCATTTCGCCTCTTGCGAGGTCGTCCGCAGTGACGGCATCTCCCCCACGCCGCCGCGCCAGGATAACGGGAAACGGGAGCGTTTTCTAGCTGCCGGGCGGAGTTGGGCTCGACTCGAGGCGGTCACCGCTGTCATGGGCGAAGACGTGCATGCGGTCGTGCTCGAGCTCGACGCGGACAGTCGACCCTTCCGCCGGCGCCTCGCGCGGATCGACGCGAGCAACGAGCCGCCCAACGCCGTCGAGCTCGCCGTGCAGGTAGGCGTCGGTCCCGACGAACTCGATCAGCTCGACGCGGAAGGCGTGTCCGTTTTCCCCGGCGAGTCTCACGTCCTCGGGGCGGACGCCGAGAACGACGCGCGGCCCGGCGTGCGGAGGGACTCGCAGCGTCCGGCCGGCGAGGCGGACGGCTCCATCCGCGACAGGGCTCTCGAACAGGTTCATCGCGGGAGAGCCGATGAACGACGCGACGAAGACGTTCGCGGGCCGCTCGTACAGCTCCTGCGGCTTGCCGACCTGCTGGAGCCGACCCTTGTTCATGACCGCGACGCGGTCACCGAGCATGAGCGCTTCGGCCTGGTCGTGGGTGACGTAGATCGTCGTCACCCCGAGACGCCGCTGCAGCTCGAGGATCTGCGTGCGGGTCTGCACGCGGAGCTTCGCGTCGAGGTTCGAGAGCGGCTCGTCCATGAGGAAGACCTTCGGCTCGCGGACGACCGCGCGGCCCATCGCGACGCGCTGCCGCTCCCCGCCCGACAGCGCCTTCGGCTTGCGCTCGAGGTAGTCGCCGAGCTCGAGCATCTCGGCGGCGCGGCGCACGCGGTCCGCGATCTCGCGCTTCGGCAGCCCTTGCATCTTGAGCGGGAAGCCGATGTTCTCCGCCACCGACATGTGCGGGTAGATCGCGTAGCTCTGGAACACGAGCGCGACGTCCCGCTCCTGCGGCCGCACGCGCGTGACGTCGCGGTCTCCGATCTCGATGCGTCCGGAGTCGACCGGCTCGAGGCCCGCGACCATGCGCAACGACGTCGTCTTCCCGCAGCCGGACGGCCCGACGAGCGTCAGCAGCTCGCCGTCGACGATCTCGAGATCGAGCGCGGCAACCGAGGGCGTGGAGTTGCCCGGATGGGTTCGGCTCACCTCGATGAAGCTCACAGCAGCCACGCGTGCGGCGCAGCCTAATCCGCACGTTCGGCTCGGGACGAATACCTCACGTACGCTCGGGCGCGATGAGACGCCCGAACCTCGCCCTTCCTCCACTGCTCCGCGAGAACCGGAACTTCCGCCGCTACTACATCGGGCAGTCGGTCTCGCTGCTCGGCGACCAGATCGCGGGGATCGCGCTGCCGCTGACGGCCGTGCTTACGCTCAACGCGGGGCCGGGCCAGGTGGCGGCGATCGGCGTGTTCTACCTCGTACCGAATCTCCTCTTCGCGCTCCACGCGGGAGTCTGGGTCGACCGGCACGGCAAGAAGCGCCAGAAGATGCTCCTCGCCGACTTCGGCCGCGGGATCCTCACCCTCTCGATCCCGATCGCGTACGCGTTCGACGCGCTGACCTGGACGCAGCTCTACATCGTCGCGTTCCTGCTCGGAACGCTGAGCGTCGTCTTCGCCGTCTCGGCCGGAAGCGTCTTCCAAACGATCGTCCCGAAGGAGGACTACGTCGGCGCGAGCTCGTTGCTGAACGGGACACGCGGCGCGTCGTTCCTCGTCGGAAACAGCGTCGGCGGCAGCCTCGTCCAGGCGCTGAGCGGGCCGTACGCCCTCGCGGCCGATGCGGGCTCGTTTCTCTGGTCCGCCGCGTTCCTCGGCCGCATCGACGCGGAGGAACCGCCGGGCGCGGCGCGCGAGAGCGGCGGCATCGGGTCGGGGCTTCGCTGGATCCGCGACAACGCGATCATCCGCGCCGAGCTCCTCGGCGTCGCGACGCTCAACCTCTTCAACTTCATCTTCTCGGCGCTCTTCATCCTGTACGCGACGAACTACCTCCACGTGCCGCCGAAGACGCTCGGCCTCGTCCTCGGCGTCGCTGCGATAGGGACGCTCGGGATGTCGTACTTCGCCGGCGCGGTCGCACGCCGGGTCGGGCTCGGGCCGGCGTTCATCTTCGGCTGCTTCCTCTTCCCCGCGCCGCTGATCCTCGTCCCGGCCGCGCACGGGCCGTACACCCTGGTCCTCGTGTTCCTGTTCGTCGCCGAACTGCTCTCGGGAGTCGGGCTCATGCTGCTCGACATCCTCGCCGGGGCGATGATGGCCGGCGTGATCCCGCCGGCGATGCGTGCGCGCGTCTCGGGCGGGTTCCAGGTCGTGAACTACGGGGTCAGGCCCGTCGGGATGGCGATCGGTGGAGCCCTCGGCGCGACGATCGGCGTGCACACGACGCTGTGGATCGGAAGCGTCGGCGCGCTGCTCGGGCTCGCGTTCCTGCTGCCGTCACCGATCCGCACGATGCGGGAGCTTCCGGAGGAAGCGGAGATCTAAAGAGGTTCTCGGCCGCGGCTCGGGTCGCCGCGGCCGAGAACCTCAGAACAGCTCACCGCATGCGCGGCATCCGGAACATCGGCGCGGCCGAGAGCCGACGCCGAGGATCGAGCCAGGCCGTCACCGGGTTTGCGAGCACGGTCGAGAGCGAGACCGGATGTGACGTGGTGCTCCGCGCCGAGCAGTCGAGGGTGTCGAGGTTCGAGTAGAACGGCTCGTAGAAGTACGACGAGCTCGTGATGTCGAAATCGAGACTCGCGTTCCCGCTGTCCGAGCACGTCGTCCCGTCCGCCGCGACGATCGTCGCCTGGTAATCGAGCCACGCGTATCCGGAACTGCACGACGCGTACGTCCCGTTGGGAGAATCGAGCGTCACCGTTCCCGTGATCGTCGAGCCGTCCGTAGCGGTGATCGTGAACGTCTCGTTGAACGCCGTCACCGCATCCTGGTGCGGGTAGTCGTCGAGCGTGTCCAGGGTGACCGAACCGCTGGCGGTGAACGTTCCGGGGTACGGCGAGGTGTGACCCGGCGAGTAGTAGTAGTCCTCCTCCGCCGGCCCCGACGCGCTGAACGTCATCTGGTTCGACGTCGAGCCGGTTATGCAGGTGCCGCTCCAACTGTCGGAACCCGCGGTCAACAGCTCGTAGTTGAGCGACGGCTCGTGCTTGACCGCGGCGGCGACGCTCACGCTGCTCGAGGAACCCGTGATCGAGTGGTTGCCGTTGTCCGTCGCCGTGACGGACTGCGAGCCGGCCGCCGTGAAGATCACGCCGTTCGTGAACGTGTGAACGCCCTGATCGGCGTACGTGAACGTGTAGTCGCTCGGGAGACCCGCGTGCGTGTCGCTCGAGGTGAAGTAGACCGTCCCTTCGTACGGGTTTCCCGGGCCGTTCACAACGTTGCCGTACTGATCCTCGGCCTTGACCGTCATGTCGACCGCGCTCCCAGCCGTGGCGCTCGCCGGGAGGTCGACCTCGAACTGCGACACCGGCCCGGGCGAGATGGTCGCCTGCTTCGACGCGGTGAGCGACGGGTTGGCGACATCCGTGGCCGTGACCGAGGGCGTCCCGGCCTCCTCGAGGACGAGCCCCGGAACGGTGATCTCTCCACCGTTTTGCGGCGTGAACGTCGCGTCGGGCGGGAGGACGGCCTGCGGATCGTCGGACGTGAAGTGCACCGTGCCCGTGTAGTGGTGGTCGCGATTGCCGTACGCGTCGACGGCGTCGACGACGATCAGCTGCGGCGTTCCCGCGACTCCGATTCCCGGAGAGAGACCGACCTTGAGCGCCGCCGTCGCACCGGGTCCGACCCCGAAGGTCTGCGAGCTCGAGGAGAGCCCCGGAGCGCTCACGGTGACGGTGGCGGCCGCGGATTCGGTCTTCATCGTCACACCGCCGGTGAACGTGTGGACTCCCGCGTCCGTGGCCGTGAACGTGTAGTCCGCCGGCAGCACGGCCTGCGGGTCGTTCGCCGTGAAGTGAACCGTCCCCGTGTAGCCCTGCACCGTCGCGCCGGTCGCGTCGAGCACGCGAACGGTCGCGCTCTGCGGCGTGTACACCTTCGTGTCGAGCAGCCCCGACAGTTTGAGCGTCGTCGGCGGCCCCGTCACGACGACGTCGGTCGACGGGTAGGCCCTGCTCGTGCCCCAACCTCCGCCGACGGAGAAGTGGACGTTGGCGACCACGGTCTGCGTGGCCGCGACGCCGGGCGAGTACGTGACCGAGCACGACGCCGTGATGACGGAAGTCGCGCCGCTCGTGCTCACCTGCGGAGCGCCGAGGGTGCACGACTGGGCGCCGAACGTTCCCGGCCCCATCGAGCGGAAAGCGGCACTCCCCTTGACCGCGGCGGTCGGCACGCTCGAGTTGACGGTGACGCTCGCGGTGCAGGTCGTCGTCCCCGACGACTTCGACGGGTAGATGAGCGCCCGCGGCGTGCAGACGACCTTCTGCGACGTCGGCGTTGCGACGTAGAAGCTCGTGCCGAGAGAAGACGGGATCGAGATCGCGTTCGACGCCACCGGATCGCCGGGGCTCGAGCCCGTCACCGCGACCGGTGTGACGACGGCGGTGATCGTGCTGCCGGCGTCGGCGGCATGGACGAAGTACGTCGGCCCGGTCACACCGGTCGCGACGCCGTTGCGGTACCACGCAAACGTCGTCGCACCCTCGGTGTCGCCCTCGCGGTCGTGGTAGCCGTAGCTCTCGACGTAGAGCTCGGTGCCGATCCCGACCGAGGCGGTGTTCGCCGTGATGAACGGAGCCGCTGTCGGCGGCGCGTTCCGAACCGTGATCGTCACGGTCGTCCTCGAGCACGCGCGAGCGAAGTCCGGGAGGTGCGCGTGGCAGACCTGGTACGTGAATTGGTCCTGAGCAGGGCTTTTCCACCCGAAGCCGGCGTACGGCGTGTACTTGAAGCTTCCCGACTGGAAGTTGTCGTTGAACGAGCGCGTGACCGTCGGGACGAGCGTGCCGTGGGTCGGGTACTGGTAGATCGTGACCTTTTCGTCACCCGGGTTCCACGGGGTGTCCCCGTTGGCCGGGTCTGGCGCCACGTCGGTTCCGAAGTCGTTCGCGAGGAAACCCGTCGCGGCTGACACCTTCAGGGATGACGCCGTACAACATGTCGACGTGCCGTCGTTCGCGTCCGCCTCATAGGAGTCGGGATTCGCCGTCGGCGGCTGGATGAGCCGGGCCGAGTACTTACGCGTGGCCCACGTAGAGCCTCCGTCGCTCGTAGTGACCGGGGCGAGGCCCTCGTAGCTGATGGTGGGACTGCGGAAACAGTTGACCGTCGCGGCGTTCCCGACTGGGAGGCTGCAATTCGAGAGATCGCTCGAGACGGCGCCGCTCGCGCACGTACGACCGGTGCAGGTGTCGAGATGGATGACCTTGTACGCGTGCGAGTCGAGAGCGCTGATCGGGAATCCGTCGAAGCTCAGGAACATGCTCAGGAAGTAACTCGCAGGGTCGAACGCCTTCTTCACGACGTCTGCGTCCGACGCACCGGGCTTGAGCACGAGCGCAGTCGGGCCGTACGTCGTGCACGACTTGACCGTGAAGCCGTCCGACTTGTAGCAATTGGTCACGTGGTCGACGGTGCGCGTCTGCCCGAGGAACGAGATCTCGTCACCGGCTTTGACACCGGAGAAACTCGTCCCCGACCCGAGCGCGCTGTACAGACAGTCGTTCCCGGTCTTCAAGTCCGAATAGCTCGACCCAGGCCCGGTGACGAGGTACAGCGGCGTCTCGTTACATCCCGTCGCCGCGAGGTTCCCCGACTCGAGCCCGCTCTGCACGGCACCGCCGAGCGAGTTCGCGATCCGGACATGGAGGAAGCTCCCGTCCTGGTACCACGCTCTCCAGATGTTTCCCGACTGGTCGGTGTATTCGAGCCCGTGCCGGTAGAGCCACGAGTTGTCGACGCTCGAGCTTCCGACCTGCGACCTGCTCGTAACCACCATGCCGTTGTGGATAGACGACGTGAGCCCCGAATTGAGCGCGTAGCCCAGGCTCATCCCGCGAGCGGACGTCGCGTCGCCGTTGACGATGTTCCCGTCCGGGTCGGTCAGCGGCCAGTTCGGCATCACGACGCCGGGGGACTCGAGCGACTGCGAGAAGCTCTTGTGGCCGGCCGGCCCCGTCACCTGGAAGAACGGATCGCCTGCGGTCTGGTCGGGAGGCTGGCTCGTGGGATACACCGATCCGTCGTAGGCGGGATCGGACGTGAACTTGTACCCGTCGCACAGCTGGCCGCTGTTGAAGCTGCACAGATGGCTTCGCGGGTACGCCGTCGGCAGCAACTGCGACGCCACGACATAGCCGAGCTCGAGCATCCCGGAGGCGGTGGAGAGCGAGCTGAGATCCGGGTTCGGGTTATTCGCCGGGTTCAGCGTGTTCAGCTGGTCGACGAGCTGCTGGTCGACGTTGTAGGAGTCGTACTGGTTCATGACGGCGTCGGTGATGATCACGCCGAGCATCGCGCCCATGATCGCCCAGTCCTGCGGATCCGGAAGCTCTTCGAAGACGATCTTGCTGATGAGCGCCTGCGTGACGTCGTTGACGATCTCGCTGACCGCCGCGCTCTGGTTCTGCTGGAAAAGCCCCTCGATATCCGCGGCCGCGGAGTCGGACGAATCCGGAAGGTCGGGGATGTCCGACGACGTCAGACCGCCCCAGTAGCTGACGCCCTCGAGCATGTCGGCGTAGAACCGCGAGGCGTCGCCGGAGTTGAGGGCGGAGAACGTCTCGGCGAACCCCTCGGCGTCGTACTGCTGGACCGAGGGATGCGCGCCGAACGCGCGCGAGAAGATGCAGCCGAGATCCCAGGCCGGCAGCTCCGGCTTGTTGACGCCGCCGCAGTTGAGCTGGCTCGAGTCGAAGTACTGGTTCGCGCGCAGCGCGTTCGCCGCCGTCCAGTACTGCTCCTGCACGACCTGCGTCTTGAGGTAGTCGTAGGCCGCCTGCTCCTGGGGTGTGCGATGGGTCGAGGTGATGATTCCGTCGAGCCGCAGGAGGACGTACGACCCGATCAGCTGGCGGGAGTAGGCGGTGTTCGTGGCGCTCGACAGCCCCTGTGTTTGCAGGAACGTGTTCGCCTCGTTGACGATCCAGCCCCACGGTCCCTGTGCGGACCCGATGAGAATGTTCGGTGCAGACGGAACCGCGGCTGCGCTGGACCGCGGCGCGGCGCTCGCCGCTCCGGCCGACACGGCGACGAGTGCGAGCGCGACGACCGCTCCGGCCATCGACACGACCATCCCGCGACGTCCCCACCGGCTCGCGACACGCCGACTGCGTCCGGACTCGCACAAAGGACCTCTCAACATTTCTGCCTCCCCGCCCTGGCGTTTTCTAGAGAGGCGACCCTCTCACACTGATCGGTGGGCGCGCAATGCACACGGCTGCGCGAGAGACAGTGGCCCCGGGAGGAGTCGAACCTCCGCACGAAGCTTCGAAGGCTTCCGCTCTGTCCACTGAGCTACGGGGCCAGCGGGGCTTAGCGTAGCCCTCCGTTCGTCAGCGGTACCCTGTGCGGGCGCGGTGGCGGTAGCTCAGTTGGTAGAGCTCCGGGTTGTGGTCCCGGTGGCCGCGGGTTCGAGTCCCGTCCGCCACCCTTCGCACGTCTCGCGGGTCGCTACGTAGCGACCCGCACCCCGCTGAACAGCTCGAGCATCTTCTCGTTGAACGCCGGGATGTCGTCCGGCTTGCGGCTGGTGACGAGGTTGCCGTCGACGACGGCTTCCTCGTCCACCCACTCGCCGCCTGCGTTGCGGATGTCGGTATCGAGCGTCGGCCACGGCGTCAGGCGCTTGCCGCGCGCGACGCCCGACTCCACGAGCATCCACGGGGCATGGCAGATCGCGGCGATCGGCTTGCCGGCCTCGTGCATGCCGCGGACGAATGCGACCGCGTTCTCGTCGCCGCGCAGCTGGTCGGGATTGCCGACGCCGCCCGGAATGAGCAGCGCGTCGTAGTCGGCCGGCGTGACTTCCTCGACCGTCTTGTCGACCGTGACCGTGCTCGCCGGCTCGAAGTGGTCGAAGCCCTGGATCTCGCCGTCGTGGATGGAGACGATCTCGGTCTCGGCGCCGGCGTCGTCGAGCGCCTTGCGCGGTTCCTCGAGCTCGACCCGTTCGAACATGTCGGCGGCGAGGATCGCCACCTTCTTGCCTTCCAGTTTGTCGCTCACGTGAGCCTCCTCGGGTTGCTTCCGAGGAGAAGGCTTTACGCGCCGGCGTACTTCAAACGCAGGTAGTCGAGGTACGGCTGAGCCTGGAGCGTCGAGCCGGTCGCGCGCTCGAGCACCTGCTGCGACGTGAACTTCTTCCCGAGCATGTGGATGTTCTCGCCGAGCCACTCGCGCAGCGCGGCGAACTCGCCGCGGCCGACCTGCTCCTCGAGATCGGGCACGTCGCGCAGCACCGCCTCCCAGATCTGCACGGACATCACCGTCCCGAGCAGGTACGTCGAGAAGTAGCCGATGCTCCCGCCCGACCAGTGGACGTCCTGGAGGACACCGTGCGTGTCGTCGGGCACCTCGACGCCGAGGTACTCCCACATCTTCTCGTTCCAGAGCTGCGGCAGATCCTTCAGCTCGACGCGGCCCTCGACGATGTCCTGCTCGATCTCGAAGCGGAGCATCACGTGCATGCCGTACGTGACCTCGTCCGCATCGATGCGGATGAGGCCCGGCTGCGAGCGGTTGATCGCCGGGAGGAACCGCTCGAGTTCGACGCTGCCGAACTGCTCGGGGTACGTCGCCTGCAGGCGCGGATAGAAGAAGCGCCAGAACGGCTCGCTGCGACCGACGAGGTTCTCCCACAGCCGGCTCTGCGACTCGTGAATGCCGAGTGAGCATGGGTTGCCGGTCGGGAGCCGTTCGAGATGCTCCGGCAGCTGATGGCCGTAGAGGCCGTGGCCGTACTCGTGCATCGTCGAGAAGAGCGAGTGGAGATTGTCGGCGTGGTAGTGCGTCGTGATGCGGATGTCGTTGCGGCCGGGGCCGGACGCGAACGGATGCTCGGTCGGGTCGATGCGCCAGCTGTCGGGCCGATGGCCGAAGAGGTCGATCACCTCGTAGGACATGCGCTCCTGGCGGTCGGCGGGGAAGTCGCCGGTGAGGAAGGAATCGTCGACCTCGCGGTCGCGAAGCTCCGCGATGAGCGCCACGAGCGGCGGCTTGAGCTCCTCGAACACGGCGCGCACCTCGGCCGTCTTCGTCTGCGGTTCGTAGTCGTCGAGGAGCACGTCGTACCGTTCGTCCGCCCCCTCCGCGACGAGATCGACGTACTGCAGCTTGAGCTCGACGTTCCGCTGCAGCGCCGGAAGGAATGAAGCGAAATCGTTCTCCGCCCTCGCCTTTACCCACACCGGGTTTCCCTCGGCGGCCGCCTGCGAGATCTCGGCGCGGAGCGACGACGGAACCTTCGACGCCTTCTCGTAGTCGCGCCGCACGAGGCGGATGAGGCACGCGTCGTCGGAATCGGGGTCGAGCGAATCCTCGAGCGGGCGCACCTCGTCGAGGAGCTTGCCGACCGCGGGATCCGTGAACTTCTCGTGCGCGATGCGGGAGAGCGTCCCGAACTGCTCGGCGCGGTGCTTCCATCCGGCGCGCGGCATCTTCGTCTGCTGATCCCAGCCGATGAGGCGTCCGATCTTCCCGAGATCCCCGACCTCGGCCAGCCGTTCCTTCAGTTGCTCGAGTGCGTCAGCCATGCCCGGGAACCTAGCCGTTTACCCTGTGGGAACGCGCCCGTAGCTCAGTGGACAGAGCGGCGGACTTCTAATCCGAAGGTCGGAGGTTCGAATCCTCCCGGGCGCATGTGAGCCCGCGGTCTTACGGCCCGCTCGGCCTCTTCGCCCACCATCGCGAGCACGAGCCCCAGCACCTGGTCGCCCTCGTGATCCTCGCAGGCGCGCTCTCCCTCATCGCGACGATCGCCGTCGCGTGGGTCGCCGGGCCCCTCGCGGTTGCCCACGTCGCGCGGCATGCGAACGCCTACTGGTTCCCATTCGCGCTCGTCGGCGCGTTCGTCGCGCACGTCGGCTACGTCTTCGCGTACCGGGAAGTCGCGCATGTCGACCGCGGAACGAAGATCGGGGTGCTGCGTGCGGGCGCCGTCGTCGCGGCCGGGTTCGGGATGTTCTTTCCGCGCGGCGGCTTCGCGGTTGACCTCGAGGCGCTCGAGGATCTCGGCGTCCCGACGGCGGAGGCGCGGATTCGCGTGCTCGGGCTCGGCTCGCTCGAGTACGCCGTGCTCGCGGCCGGCGCCTGCACGTGCGCGGTCATCCTCCTGCTCGGCGGCCACGATCACGCCCAGCGAACCGTCGTCCTGTCGTGGGTGATCGGCGTCCCGGCCGGAACGTGCCTCGCGATCCTTGCGGTCGCGCACCGCGAGTGGCTGTGCCGCGGCTGGTTGGGCCGGATCCTGCGGCCGTGCCTCGACGCGATCTACATCGTCGGACTGATCGTCGCGGCGCCGCGACGGCACGGCTTCAAGGCCCTGACGGGGATGGCGTTCTACTGGGCCGGCGAGGTCTTCGTCCTGTGGGTCTGCCTCGCGGCGTTCACTCAGGCCCTGCCGTCGATCCCGGCCGTCGTCGTCGGCTACGCGACCGGCTACGCGTTGACGCGGCGGACGCTGCCGCTCGCGGGTGCCGGCGCGGTCGAGGTGCTGCTCCCGTTCGCGCTCAACTGGGTCGGCTTTCCGCTCCCGGCCGCCGTCCTCGCGGTATTCACGTACCGGATCTTCAACCTCTGGCTGCCGACCGTGCCGGCCGTGGCGGGAGTGATCGCGCTGCGCCGGAGGCCGCTCGGTGCGAGCTAGTGCCGCGCGCCGAAGTCGGTCGTGATGATCGTGACGTCGCTGTTGTCGTAGACGCCGCCGGCATCGACCATGTGGACCGCGGAGACACCGAGGTCGCGCCAGTCCGGGTTCTCGAGATTCGCGAGGTGCTCGGGGCTCTGGATCCAGAGATTCATGGCCGAGGTCGCGTCGATGTCGGGCTCCGAGAAGAGGAGGTTCTCGCCGACCGTCCAGTACGTGCAGTTCGTGGTCGGGT
>DASXLJ010000021.1:0-2683 GCA_036496305.1 Gaiellaceae bacterium
GGCCGGCCAGACGGAGCGGAACGGGATCGAGCGCCGCTCCCAGACGCCGTCACGCAGGTTGAAGTGGTGCGACGCGCTCCGCTGCGTCGCGGCGTCGTACTCGTCCACTCCGACGTGCGTGTCCGAGAGGTCGAAGACCTCTAGCGGGCGCGTCGTCGGACTACCAACCTCGACGACGAAGCTCCCGCCCGAGTCGAGATGCGCCGCCGCGTTCGCGAACGTCGCGACCTGGCCGTCCTGCGTCGTCTGGTTGTTGATCGAGTTGAAGACGACGAAGACGAGCGAGAACGTCCCGTCTATGCGCGTCGTCGCGTAGTCGCCGATCGCGACGGGGATCGCCTTGGACTTCGTGCGCAGTTGCGCGACCATGTCGGGCGAGAGGTCGATGCCCGCGACGCGAACGCCTCGCTCGGCAAGCGGCACGGCGATGCGGCCGGTGCCGACGGCGAGCTCGAGCGCACCGCCGTCGGCCAAGGGGAGAAGGAAGTCGACCACCGGCGCGACGGGCATGTCCGCCGTGTCCGCGTCGTATCGCCCGGCGACTGCTCCGGCGAACCAGTCCTTCACAGCGGCAGCTCTCGCCGCACGGTGATCGAGATGTCGCGCGTGACGTATCCGAGCCGCTCGTTGACCGCGCGCATGTTCTCGTTGCCGGTCTGCGTCCACGTGTAGATCTCGCGGACGCCGTGCTCTGACGCCCACGCGATCGCAGTCTCCTTGAGCGCGCGTGCGAGACCGCGGCCGCGCCAGTCGCGGCGCACGGTGGTGAGTGCGTTCTCGGCGCGCTCCGGCAGGTCGGGGTCGTGGAGAAGCCCCGCCATGCCGACGATCTCGTCGCCGGCAAGCGCGACGAACGTCGCCTCGGGCCAGGTCAGCCAGCTCGACTCCCATTCCTCGGGCGTGATCTCGATCTTGCGCGGCGTCGGCATGTCCTCGAACGCCTCCAGCGCGAGCTCGTGGTAGAGGCGACCGATCAGCTGCGGATCCTCGGCCGCGGAGGTCCTCTCAACGCCGTCGGGGAGGGCCGGCCACGACTCGTCGGCGGCGACTGTGCGGACCTGCTCGACCTGGCGGCCGGTCTCGGCGAAACCGAAGCGGTGCGCAAACGCGAGCGATCCCGTGTCGTCCACCATCGAGCCCACTTCGTCATGGCCACACGCTTCGGAGTGGAGCGCGAGCCGCTGGAGCAACGCGGTGCCGATGCCGGCTCGGCGGTGCGCGGGCAGCACGCGCGGGGACACCGAGCCGCCGCCGATGGCGCTCTTCGCTGCGCTGCCCGAGCCCGCGAGCTCGCCGTCGCGAAACGCGAGCAGCATGAGGCTGTCGCCGGAACGAAGTTCTGCGATCGACGGGGTCCGCTCGTTCGGCAGAAGCGCCGTGCGGACGCTGCGCCAGAGCTCGAGCTCTTCGTCCGTCTCCGCTTCGCGCAGGTCGATCATCCCGACCGCTTCAGCTTCCCGTGCCGCTTCGCGTACCGCTCGCCGACCTTGAAGATCGCCAGGCCGATCGGCGTCGCGAGCACCGCGATGATCAGCAGCGGCCAGACGTCCGCCCACTGCAGCCCCGCGCCGTCCACGATCGACGCCCGGCAGCCGCGCAGCGCGTACGTCGCCGGCGAGATCTTCGCTATCCACTGCATCCACTCCGGCATCACGGTCACCGGGTAGTAGACGCCCGAGACGACGAGCATCAGGCCCTGCGCGACGAAGCCGAGCTGCGCGCCCTTCTCCGGCGAGATCAGCGGCAGCACCGAGGTCATGATCCCGACGCCGATGAACGAGACCGACGCGATCGCGAGCAGCGCCAGCGCGGCGGCGTAGTTCGCCTGCGGCGCGTGGATGCCGATGAACGCTGCGACCGCGAAGAAGAGGATCGTCGCCCGGATCAGGCCGTAGAGCACCGCGAACGCCCCCTGCCCGAACAGGTGGACGAACCGCGACAGCGGCGCCATGAACGTGTACTCGATCGTCCCCTCCCATCGCTCCCAGGCGACGGTCTCGGTCATGAACTCGAAGATGATCCCGAGGAAGGCCCAGATCGTCCCGCCGACGAGCAACGTCGCCGCCAGCTTGTTCTCCTGCTCCGACGACAGGTGGCCCGTGAGGGCAGCTGCGCGGGCGATGAACACGATCGTGAGCGTGTTCGCGATCGTCCAGAACATGAACGCGATGTCCCACAGGAAGTACCGCTTCGTGAGGTAGACGTTCCGCTCGACGATCCCGAACAGGCCGACGAGCTGGTTTCTGGTCTCTAGAGCGAACTCGCTCATCCGAACACCTCCCTGTACTCGTCGTCGTCCTCCTGGCCCTCGTTCTCGAACTCGCGGCCGGTGGCAGCGAAGAACGCCTCCTCGAGCGTCTCGACGCCGAAGCGCCGCTTCACGTCCGCGACCGGCTCGAGGAAGAGCAACCGGCCGCGGTCGAGGAGCCCGACGCGGTCCGCGAGCGTCTCCGCCTCTGCCATGTCGTGCGTGCAGAGGAGGATCGTCGCGTCGTGCTCCGACCGCACCCGCCGGACGAACTCCTGCACCTCGAGCTTCGACCGCGGGTCGAGCCCGGTGGTCGGCTCGTCGAGCAGGAGCAGGACGGGCGAGGTCAGCAGCGCCCGCGCGAGCGCGACCTTCTGCTGCATGCCGCGCGACAGGTTCTCCATCGACTCGTTGCGCCGCTCGGGCGGGAAGCCG
>DASXLJ010000022.1:0-50564 GCA_036496305.1 Gaiellaceae bacterium
GAGGAGCTCGGTAATGCGCTCGCGCTCGTCTTCCGGCGTCTCGGTGCGGTCGAGCCAGTCGGCGGAGTCGGTGTCGCGCACCATCGTGGCTTCGTCGGCAACCTCGAGTCCTGCGGCCGCGAAGAACTCGCGCCACTCGGCGGCGCTGTAGTTGCGCACGTGGCTCGGGTCGCGGAGCTTGTCGGCCTCCTCCGCGCCCTCGCTCGTGAAGGTGTTGTCCTCGATCACGACGCGGTCGCGCGCGACGCGGGCCATCTCCTTCACCGCGGCGAGCGGATCGGGGAAGTGGTGCGCAGCGATGCGGCAGGCGACAACGTCGAAGCTCGAGTCGGCGAACGGGAGATGGTCGGCCGGCGCGATGACGTCGGGCTGCATGCCCGGCGCCGCGTCGACGGTCACGACCTCGGCTCCGGCCTCGCGCAGGCGCCGCGCAACGTGGCCGCCGCCGGTCGCGACGTCGAGAACCGTGACTCCTTCGGCCGGCGCGCACCACTCGACGACGAGATCGAGATCGTCGCCGGACGCGTGCGTCTGGCTCGTGCGGTACGACTCCGCGCGTTCGTTCCAGAGATCGGTCACGACGCCAGCTCCACCGCGCGCCGCGCTCCGTCGAGCATCGTCTCCTCGGGATGGATGTTCTCCTTGCCTGCGTCGGCGAGGATCTGCCGGCCCTCGACCGCGTTCGTCCCATCGAGGCGAACGACGATCGGAAGCGCCATCTGGAGCCGGTCGAGCGCCTCGAGAATCCCGCGTGCAACCTCGTCGCAGCGCGTGATGCCGCCGAAGATGTTGAAGAAGATCGACTTCACCTGCGGGTCGCGGGTGATCACCTCGAGCGCGTCGACGACGCCTTCCGCCGAGCCGCCGCCGCCAAGGTCGCAGAAGTTCGCGGGCCGGCCACCGACGTGCGCGACGACGTCCACCGTGGACATGCCGAGCCCGGCGCCGTTCGCGAGCACGCCGACCTCGCCGTCGAGCTTCACGTACGTCACGTGCTTCTCGCGCGCGAACGTCTCGATCGGATCGGCCGCACTCGTGTCGCGCCATTCCGCCACGTCGGGATGACGCGCGAGCGCGCTGTCGTCGACCGTGAACTTCGAATCCAAAGCCTTGACCTCGCCGTCGGGCGTGACGATGAGCGGGTTGATCTCGCAGAGCATTGCGTCGAACTCGACGAACGCCGCGTAGAGCTTCTCGACGATCGCCGCGATCTGCTTCTGCTCGGACGGATCCTCGACGCCGCCGCCGTAGACGAGCCGCCGCGCGATCCACGGCTGGTAACCCTCGAGCGCATCGACGTGGAGCTTGACGAGCGCGTCGGGATTCTCCTCGGCGACCTGCTCGATCTCGACGCCGCCCTGCGTCGTGAACATGAAGAACGGCTTCTTCGCGCCGCGGTCGAACGTGACCGAGAGGTAGTACTCCTTCGCGATGTCGGAGGCCTTCTCGATCCAGAGCTTGTGGACGATGTGGCCGTTGATGTCGAGGCCGAGGATGTCTTTCGCCTTCGCCTCGGCGTCGGCCGGGTCGGGACAGTATTTGACGCCGCCGGCCTTGCCACGCCCGCCGGTCAGCACCTGAGCCTTGACCATGACCGGGGCGCCGATCTCCTCGGCCGCCTTGCGCGCGTCCTCGGGCGTCGTCACGAGGCGTCCTTCCGAGACGGGAATCCCGACCCGGTTGAACAGCTCCTTGCCCTGGTACTCGTAGAGATCCACCGGCGCCGGACACTAGCGGCGCGACGCCGGTGGGCGGTGCAGTTGGCTCAATGACTCAACCCACCCATCAGCCTTCGCAGCTGAAGGTCGCGCCATCTATCTCCCTGTTCGGATCCTCGGAGAGTTCGGCGGGGGTCTCAGAGAGCAAGTCAGAAAGGGCTGTGCCGGGCGCGGGTGTGATCACGTCAACCGTGTAGCTCCCACCTTGGCAGCCCCCCCTCCAGTCGCGCGGGAAGAGCATGCCTGACCACCGCGGTTGATTTCCCCCCGACACACCCAAGGGGGCAGCCAAAGGAATCTGCAGTTGGAACACCAGCTCGCTGACCCCGGTGCTTGCGTCGGGGGCCGCATGCCAGATCTCCAACTCCGCCGTCGCGCTCGGGGTATCAGGACTCGCGTTCACAGTTATGGATCTCAATGCTCCGTCGCTGAAGTTGGGGGTGACGAACAGCGGGTTCGGGGGAGCAAGGCCTCCAGCGGGGCCAGCCTTGCGGCCCCTGCCGCCTCCGTCAACGCCGACGAACGCTATGAGGAGCGTCGCGATCACGACGCACGCGGCGAAAGCGAGCGCGACCCTCCGCCGCGGGAAGCGCCGCGCATGTCCAGATCGCCGGCGTACGTCGCTCCAGTCCGCGCCGTCGTCAGGCGCGGCCCCGAACGCGCGCAGGCGCTCTTCCAGCCGCTCCATCTCGCTCATTGCACTGCCTCCTTGTCTCGAAGTTGTTCGAGCAGCTCGGCATGCGCTTGCGAGAGCGTCGCTGCGACGGTTCCCTCGCTGATGTCGAGCAGGGATGCGATCTCCGCGTACGGGAGATCCGCGAAGTAGCGGAGATAGACGACGAGCCGGCGCCGCGGCGCGAGACCGCGCACCGCTTCCGCGAGCTCCGGGTCACGCTCCGCCCGCGGCACCGGCGCTGTCTCGACGAGCTCGTCGAGCGTCAGCTCCCGTCCCCCGCGGCTCCGCGACCGCAGCGCCGTGCGGAACGCGATCTGCCAGACCCACGCCGCGAGCGAGCCTTCCCCGCGGTACGCGTGCCTGTCCCGCAAAGCCTGCGCGAAGGCGTCCTGCACGACGTCCCGCGCCGCGTCGTACCCCGTCAGAGCCGCCACGCCTCCGCGATACGAGGCGTAACGGCTCCGATAGAGCTCTTCAATGTCCGCAACTGTTGCGGGCATCCCTACTCAGGAGGGAGCCTGGCGTGTCCGTTTCTTTAGTGCAACCCGGCGCTCAGCCCTGCTTGCCGGAGGCCTTGAGGACGAACCAGCTGCCCTGGAATCCCTCGCCGTTCGCCGCACCGGCCGACTTGTCGCCGAGATAGCGATAGACCGGATGACCGTGGTACGTGACCTGAAGCTTGCCGTTGGAACGCTTCGCCGTTCCGAGTAGGCTCTGTTTCACGCCCGTCCCGGCCTTCGGCTTGGCCGACGTCATGAGCGGAGGCCACGTCTGGGCGCACGAGCCGGTGCAGAGGATGTTGGTCTTCGTTTCCGGCGTGTAGAAGTAGAGCGTCCGGCCCGAGCTCGACGCGAGCACCTTGCCGAATTTCGTCGAATGGAGCGTGACCTTCGTGCCGCTCATCGCTGCAGCGAACGCGGCGCCGGAGACGACGAGCGTGACGACGATCGAAACGATGGCGATTCTCTTCAGCATGCAGCTCCTCCTGCCGGGTTTTCGAGACCTTACGCCAGCGTCGACAGGGATGCGAGTGACGCGGCGCGCTACTTTTTCGCGCCGCCCGCGGTGACGACGAACCAGATGCCGTCGACGTTCTCGCCGTTCGCCTGCCCGGCCGCCGAGTCGCCGACGTAGCGGTAGAGCGGGTGGCCGTTGTACGTGACCTGGAGCTTCCCGTTCGAGCGCTTCGTCGTCCCGAGGAGCGCCTGATGGACGCCCGTGCCTGCGACCGGCTTGGCCGACGTCATGAGCGGAGGCCACGTCTGGGCGCAAGTGCCGGTGCAGACGGTCTTGCCTTTCGGGTCGGGCGTGTACAGGTAGAGCGTCCGGCCGGAGCTCGTCGCGAGCACCTTGCCCTTGCTCGTCGAATGGAGCGTGACCTTCGTGCCGCTCATCGCAGCGGCGAACGCGGCGCCGGTTACGACGAGCGCGAGGACGAGCGAAACGGTGGCGATTCTCTTGAACATGCAACTCCTCCAGCGTGGGGTTCGGAGAGGTCTACGCAACCGACGGAGCTTCGGTTTGGCGCCTGTCTAGACTCGAAGCGATGGACGCGATCGTCGCCGAGGAGCTCCGCAAGCACTACAAGGCCGTGCAGGCGCTCGACGGCGTGTCGTTCGCGGTGCGCGAGGGCGAGGTCTTCGGGCTGCTCGGACCGAACGGCGCCGGGAAGTCGACGACGGTGCGCGTCCTTACGACGCTGACGAAGCCCGACTCCGGGCGCGGGATCGTGGCAGGAGAGGACGTCGCCGCCCATCCCGATCGCGTGCGGGACAAGATCGGCTACGTCGCGCAGGACTCCGGCGTCGACTGGGACGCGACCGGGCGCGAGAACCTCATGCTGCAGGGCCGGATCCACCGCATGATGGGCACCTCGCTGCGGGCGCGCGTCGACGAACTGCTCGAGCTCGTCGGGCTCGACGACGCCGCCGACCGCGTCGCGCGGAACTACTCCGGCGGGATGAAGCGCCGGCTCGACATCGCGATCGGCCTCGTCCACAAGCCGCGCGTGCTGTTCCTCGACGAGCCGACGACGGGCCTCGACCCCGAGGCGCGCGCCGCGATGTGGATCGAGGTCGAGCGCCTCGCGAAGGATCTCAACCTCACGATCCTCCTGACGACGCACTACCTCGAGGAAGCCGACCGCCTCGCCGAGCGGGTCGCGATCGTCAGCAAGGGAAAGGTGGTCGTGCAGGGCACGCCCGAGGAGCTCAAGCGCAATCTCCAGGGCGAGTCGGTGAGTGTCGAGCTCTCCGAGCAGAACGGCCGCGTCGCCGAGGCGGAGAGGATCGTCGCCGGCATTGCCAGCGAGGTGAAGGTCGACGGCCAGGTCGTCCGCGCGCGCGTGCCGAACGGCGCCCAGGCGATCCCCGTCATCCTCGGCGCGCTCGACGACGCCGGGATCGCGGTCGCGTCGGTGACGACGGCGCGCCCGTCGCTCGACGATGTCTACCTCCACTACACCGGCCGCGCCTTCGCGACCGAGGACGCGGGCAGCTGATGCAGGCGCTGAGGCAGACAGGCTGGATGGTCATGCGCCAGCTGCGGAACATCAGCCGGCAGCCGATCTGGGTCGTGATGATGATCATCCAGCCGATGATCTGGCTCGTTCTCTACGGCCAGCTGTTCAAGAACGTCGGCGCCCAGGGCCACGCATCGACGGCCGGGAGCTACATCCAGTTCCTCGCGCCGGGGATCATCTGCATGAACGCGTTCTTCGGCGGGATGTGGTCCGGGATGGGGATGATCACCGACCTCGACCGGAAGGTGGTCGACCGCTTCCTCGCGGCTCCGGCTTCGCGCTTCGCGATCGTCCTCTCGCAGGTCGTGCGCGCGGGCATCACCGCGATGATCCAGACGCTGATCCTGCTCGTCGTCGGTCTCGTTCTCGGCGTCCGCGTGCACGGCGGCGCCGCCGGCTGGCTCGTCATCTTCGCCGCGGCGTTCCTCCTCGCGTCAGCGTTCGCCGGGTTCTCGAACGGCCTCGCGCTCATCTTCCGCCGGCCCGAGTCGATGATCGCCACGGCGAACATGGTCGGACTGCCGATGATGTTCCTCTCGTCGATCCTCGTGACGTTCGCGCTCATGCCCGGCTGGATCCAGACGGTCGCCCGCTTCAACCCCGTGAACTGGGGCGTGCACGCCGCGCGGAACGCCACCAACTCCGGCGGCGCCTGGGGAGCGACCGGCGAGTACCTCCTGTTCCTGCTCGCGGCGATGGCCGTGACGTCGCTGTTCGCGACGTGGTGCTTCCGCTCGTACCAGCGCTCGATCTAGTAGCCGCCGCCACCGCCGCTCGTGGATGACTTCACCGGCGTGCCCGAGGCGTTGAGCACGTACCACGTGCCGCCGAAGCTCGTGAGCCCTTGGCCGTTCGCTTGGCCGGAGCCGGAGTCGCCGGTGTACTCGTAGAGGAGGTAGCCGTTGTAGGTGGGATACGTCTCGCCGTCGCTCTCCTTCATCGTGCTGAGCAGTGACGCATCGGCGCCCATCCCTGCGGTCGCTGCGGACGTCCCGGTGGGGAGCGGCAGATCGGGCCATGCGCCGGTACAGCCGCTCGCGTCAGTGCACGGGACGTTCTTCGTCCCCGGCTTCGTGAGGACGTAGACCGTCCGGCCCTTGCCGTCGACGAGCACGCTGCCGACGCCGGAGACGTTCGCGACGCTGAAACTCGTCGCGGGATTCGCCGACCCGCCGGATGAGGTCGTCGTGGTCGTCGGCGGTGCCGACTTGTGACCTCCGCCGCAGCCGGCGAGCACGCCGGTGACGACGACGCTCGCCCCTACGACCAGGCCCCTGGTTGGAATACGGAGCATCTCGCTCGCCTCCTTCCGATTTGCCTAGTTGCCGAGTACTACGCAGCGACCGCGAGAACGGTTCAGTCCGCGTCGGCGCCGATGAGGCAGATGACCTGGCCCGTGGTCACGGGTTGGCCCGACTCGACGGAGAGGCCGGAGACCGTCCCGGCGCGGTGCGCGTGCACCTCGTTCTCCATCTTCATCGCCTCGACGATGCAGATCACCTTGCCCGGTTCGACCTCCTCGCCGTCGGCGACGCTCACCGAGAGCACGGTGCCCTGCATCGGGGAGACGACCGCGTCCTGCCCCGCACCGCCGGCGCCGCCCTCGCGCACGCGCTCGCGACGCCGCTTGGCGAGCGCGCGCCACTCCGGCTCCGGCTCGCTGAGGCGCACCTCGAACCGCCGCCCGTCGACCTCCACCGTCCTGACCCGATCGACCGCGCGTGTCCGAGACGGACCTGTCTGACTTAGTAACACTTTGTTACTTGCCGGTTCTTCGTCGGGGATCTGGAGCGTCTCGACGATGCCGAGGCAGGTGTCGCCGGCGATGAAGCACTCGTGCGACAGCAGCGCTTTGTGGAAGCCGATCAGCGTCGTCGGCCCCTCGATCGAGAACTCGTCGAGCGCGCGGAGCATCCGCCGGCGCGCGTGCTCGCGGTCGACGCCGTGGACGATGAGCTTCGCGATCATCGGGTCGTAGGACGCGGAGACCTCGTAGCCGGCGGCGACGCCGGAGTCGACGCGCACGCCCGGCCCCGACGGCTCGCGGTAGCCCGTCACCGGAGCCGGTGCGGGCAGGAAGCCCTTGCTCGCGTCCTCGGCGTTGATCCGGCACTCGATCGCGTGGCCGCGCAGCTCGACCTCCTCCTGCGTCACCGACAGCGGTTCGCCGAGCGCGACGCGGATCTGCTCACGCACGAGATCCACGCCCGTGACCTCCTCCGTGACCGTGTGCTCGACCTGGATGCGCGTGTTCATCTCCATGAAGAAGTACTCGCCGTCGCGCGTGAGCAGACCCTCGATCGTCCCGGCGGAGCGGTATCCGCACGCGCGCGCCGCCTCGACGCCGATCGCGCCGATCCGCGCGCGCAGCTCCGCGTCGACTCCCGGCGACGGCGTCTCCTCGATGAGCTTCTGGTGGCGGCGCTGGATTGTGCAGTCGCGCTCGCCGAGGTGGATGACGTTGCCGTGCGCGTCGGCGAGCACCTGCACCTCGACGTGGCGCGGGTCGACGATGAGCTTCTCGACGTACACGTCGGGGTTCGCGAAATACGACTGCCCCTGGCGCTGCGCCGTCTCGAACGCCTTCTCCGCCTGGTCGGGCGAGTGCACCTCCTCCATCCCCTTGCCGCCGCCGCCCGCGGCCGCCTTGATGAGGAGCGGGTAGCCGATCGTCTCGCCGAGCGCGAGCAGCTCCTCGACGGAACCGACGGGATCGGTCGTGCCCGGGATGATCGGAACGCCCGCGTTCTGCATCGCCGTGCGCGCCGCGGTCTTGTTCCCCATCAGCTCGATCGCGGCCGGCGGCGGGCCGATCCAGGTGAGGCCCGCGTCCTCGACCGCCTGGGCAAAGCCGGCGTTCTCGGCGAGAAAGCCGTAGCCGGGGTGGATCGCCTGCGCACCGCTCCGCGCCGCCGCGTCGAGAATTCGCTCGACGTGGAGGTAGCTCTCGGCGGCGGGCGTCGGCCCTAAAAGAAACGACTCGTCGGCGTACGCGACGTGGAGCGCACCGCGATCGCCCTCCGAATAGACGGCGACGGAGCAGATCCCCAACTCCCGCAGCGTGCGGAAGACGCGGATCGCAATCTCACCTCGATTGGCGACGAGAACCTTGTCGAACATGCCCGCACCGTATCCTCCTCGCTTAGCGATGACCGCCGCGGATCAACTGACACTCGCCCGTGCGGCCTCCGTACCGCTCGTCGTGCTGCTGTTCTCGTGGAACTTCACGAACAACGCGTACTGGGCGACGGTCGTGTTCTGCCTGGCGATGGCGACGGACTTCTTCGACGGAAGGCTCGCGCGGCGAAACGGACGGACCTCGCGGCTCGGCTCGCTCCTCGATCCGATCGCGGACAAGGTGCTCGTCCTCAGCGCGCTCGTGATGCTCGTCGGAGTCGGAGTCGACCCCGCGTGGATGGTCGCGTTGATCGTCGTGCGCGAGGTGCTCATCACCGGACTGCGGCAGGCGGCGATCGAGCGCGGCGTCGTCCTCGCGGCGCGCGACCTCGGGAAGCTCAAGACGTGGGCACAGGCGCTCGCGGCCGCCGTCGGCGGTTTCGCCGCGGCCGGCGCGTGGAGCAACCGCGTCGCGTGGTGGACGCTCCTCGTCGCACTCATCCTCACGTGGGTGTCGGGACTCGACTACGCGCGAAGCGCACCCGCGCTCTTCGCCGGCCGCACCCAGCCAGAGCAGTAGCTACGCGGCCTTCGCCGAGTGTGCGTCGCACCACTCGTCGAAGCGCGCCCAGGCGCGGAGGTACTCGCGGAGCGCGTACAGCCCTTCTTCTACCTCGGCCCGTACGGCCCAGTGGCAGTGGCCGCAATAGCCCTGTTCATCGACCGCGGGCGCCTCGTTACACCGGATGCACTCTTCCCACATGCGGGGAAAACGGCGCGGAAGGCGGCGAGGTTACGGATGCGGATCGGCTTCAGCTGCCCAGGGAGCCCGGCGCGTCAGCTGCCCAGGGAGCAGGGCGCGCCGGCGCCTTCTCGTTCTCCTCCTCCGCGAGAGCCGCAACGATCGCCGCGCGCTCGGCCTCGGTCGGTTCCGGCGTGATCTCGAGGTTCACCGGAAGAGAGGCTAATGCTCTCGGCGCGAGGAGCCGATGAGAAAGTGTGCTGCGGAAGGTCTACATACTCGCGGCGGCCGTAGTCGGCGCTGCCCTCCTCGCAGCCGCGGCTGCCGGCTCGAGCCCGTCTTCGAATCCGCCCAACTGGGCGAAGAAGCAGATCAAGACGGTCGTCGCGCACGGTCTCATGGGCGCGAGCAGCGTCAAGACGTTCCAGCCGAACAAGCCGTTGACCGTCCAGGCGCTCACCGACCTTGCGAGCGGCCTCGGCGACGAGCTCGGCTCGTCGAAGGCGTCAGGATCGACGACGGCGCCGAGCCTCCCGTTGCCCGACCCCACCACGACCACGACGACGTCCCCCGCCGCGTCGCCGAGCGCGACGATGTCCACCCTCGACCGCAAGCTCGTCACCGCACTCGGCCTTATCCCCGAAGCGAAGGAGTTCCGGACGGCCGCGATCGCAGCCGGGCTCAAAGCCCCGAAGCGCTTCGGGACGGAAGTCGTCGCACGGCTCCTCGAGCTCCGCATCAACCACCCGGCGACCGAGGACTACCTCGAGCTGCGGCCGCAGGACACTGCGACGCGCGCCGAGGCCGCGTACTCCGCGGCGCAGATCCTCTCCTTCGGCCGCCTCGCCGACAGCTGGCAGATCGCCGAGGTCAAGCAGCTCGCAGACGCGATCTCGCTCCCGACGCTCACTGCGTGGCAGCAGCAGATCCTCGACGTCGCCGTCTCGAAGATCGGGATGCCGTACGTCTGGGGCGGCACGAGCGACAACACCGAGGCGCCGTTCGGCATCACGGCGCGCGGCGGCTACGACTGCTCCGGCTTCGTCTGGCGCGTCTACAAGCTTCAGAAGTATCCGAACGAGGGCGACCTCGCCTCGGTGATCCGCGGGCGGACGACGTTCGACATGAGCGTCGAAGTGCCCAAGTCGAAGCGGATCACGTACGCGAATCTCCAGCCCGCCGACGTCATCTTCTTCGGCGACCACGGACCGAAGTCGACCGGCAGCGAGGTCATCCACACGGGGATCTACGTCGGCAACGGCTGGTTCATCCACTCGTCCGGCCAGGGAGTGGCGCTCGAGCCGCTCACCGGCTGGTACCGCAGTGAGTTCGCGTGGGGCCGTCGCCCGCTCCGCGAGGCCGGCCTCGAAGGCTGATCGCCGCTCCCCAGAAGGGGGAGATGCGGCCAGTTACCCCCTTCGGGTGATTCCTCGATCTTCCCCCCCGCAACACAATCCGTCCAACCTGGCGTCCTCGATTCAACTCCCCTGGAGGAACGAAATGCTCAAGTCACGGCTCTTGGTTCTCGCTGTGGTCGCTGCTGCGGCAGTGGCGTCAGTGCTCGGGAACTACGGCTGGGCCCCCTCGCTGCATTCGTAGCGGCCCCGCGCAACCTCTGAGGGGAGGGTGTGGTTCTGGTCTTGCACTTGCACATTCGGCATTTATGCCGTAAGGGAGTTCGGTGAAGGTAATCCCGAAGCTTCCTCCCAAGGTTCTGATCGTGGTGGCCCCCGTCCTCGCGGCGGGGGTCTTCACGGTTATGTGGGCTGCGTATCGCTATGCGGGCGAGCCGCACACGACGCGCGCCGTCGCGGAGCTCCTCGCATTGCTCGCCGCGATCGCGCTCGCCGAGCGATTTCCCGTTCCCGTCGAGGGAATGGGCGCCGGCGGCGTCACGGTCGGCTTCGTCTTCGCCATCGCCGCGATCGTCCTCCTCGGCTGGCCGGCGGCGGTGCTCGTCGTCGTCATCGGGCCAACGGTGATGCACCTGATCGCGCGGCGGCCACCCGTGCGCGTCGCCTACAACAGCTCGATGTTCGCGCTGTCGGCGCTCGCCGCCGGCGTCGTCATCGACCAGATCCACGGCACCTCGGCCGCCGCCGTCGTCGCCCAGGTGACCGTCGCGGCGTTCATCTACTACTGGATCGTCAACCTCGCGCTCATCAGCGCCGTCCTCGCGGCGTCCTCGGGCAGGCCGTATTTCCAGATCGCGAAGGAGAACCTCGTCCAGACGACACCGCCGTTCGCGCTCATGACCTCGGCGGCGCTCATCCTCGTCATCCTCTGGCAGCGGGAGCCGTGGCTCTCCCTCGCCCTCGCCGGGCCACTCCTTGCGATCGGGCTCTACCAGCGGTCGACGTTCCGGGAGATGGAGGCGATGCGCCTCGCGCTCACCGATCCGCTCACGGGACTCGGGAACCACCGCGGCTTCCACGAGCGCCTGCAGCGCGAGCTCGACACGGCCGAGCGCGCAGGCACGTCCGTCGCGCTGTGCCTCTTCGATCTCGACGACCTGAAGAAGATCAACGACGGACACGGCCATCCGATGGGCGACGCGGTGCTCGGGCAGGTCGCGTCGCGGCTGCGCCAGGGCGGTGAGGCGTTCCGTCTCGGCGGCGACGAGTTCGCCGTCCTCCTGCCGGGACTCGACGAGCGGGAGGCGAGCGCAGTGGCGCGGTCGATCGTCGAGCGCATCGCCGCGCTCAAGATCGAGGGCATCGACGAAGTGACCGTCAGCGGCGGCGTCGCCACCTTCCCGACGCACGGAGCCGCGCGCGACGAGCTGATCCGGCTTGCGGACAGCGCGCTGTACTGGGCGAAGGAGGACGGCAAGAACCGCGTGCGCGCGTACGCGGCCGAGTCCTTCCTCCGTGCCAACCTCGAGCAACTCGCTGACAGCCCGGACCGCGCGGCCCGCTATCGCGCGGCCGAGAGTCTCGCGCAGACGGTCGACGCACGCGACGCGTACGACGGCCGGCACTCGCAGCGCGTCGGCGAGTACGCCGCGCGCATCGCCCGCCGGCTCGGTGCCGACGAGCCGACGATCGAGCTCATCCGGCTCGCCGGAAGCCTCCACGACCTCGGCAAGCTCGCGATTCCGGAGGAGCTCCTGCGCAAGCCGACGGAGCTCAGCGACGCCGAGCGGCTCGTGCTCGAGCGCCATCCGCAAATCGGCTACCGGATGCTCGAGAGTCTCGGCGTCGACGCGGTGGCAGAGGGCGTGCTCCATCACCACGAGCGCTGGGACGGCACGGGCTATCCGGGCAAGCTCGCCGGTGAGCAGATCCCCCTCGTGGCGCGGATCCTCTTCGTTGCCGACGCGTACGACGCGATGACCTCAGCGCGTGGGAGCGCCGCGCCGCGCACCGAGGAGGAGGCGCTCGCGGAACTCGAGCGCTGCGCCGGTACGCAATTCGACCCACGCGTCGTCGAGACGTTCGCGAAAGAGTTGCGCGCCGGTCGTCACTCAAATGTCGTGGTTGCGTAACGCCGCGTTTTGGAACCGGAGCGCCCGCGCAGGACTCGGGCATGCCGAAGAAGAGACCACACCACGTTCCCGAGTGGCACGACACGAAGCCGAACCGCGAGCAACGCCGTCATCCGGAGGGCCGCACCGAGGATCAGCCGCTGGCCCGCGACGAACAGCCGCCGCCGGCTGCCGATCCTGCACCGAAGCACGGCCACAAGAAGCCGGCCGCGGAGAAGTGGAGCGAGTAGGCCGCCGAATCGGCAGCCACAGAAACAAGACAACGACGAATGCGTCACGAAAGCGCAGATACCCGGCATTTGCAGGGAGACCGGTGGCAGCCACCACACGTATGCGTGCCGCAAATGTGACGCCTCTGTCGCGGGCGTCGGCTAGAGCGGGATGTTGCCGTGCTTGCGGCGGGGCCGCGGCTCGGCTTTCGTCCGCGCCGTTTCGAGCGCGTCGATCAGGACGGGCCGCGTCCGCCGCGGCTCGATCACGTCGTCGACGTACCCGCGCTCGGCGGCGGTATACGGGTTCGCGAAACGCTCCTTGTAATCGGCGATGAGCTCCGGCCGCTCCTCCGGCGGGCGGTCGCGGTAGATGATGTTCACCGCGCCGTCCGGCCCCATCACGGCGACCTCCGCGGTCGGCCACGCGAAGTTGAAGTCGGCGCGGATGTGCTTCGAGCTCATGACGTCGTACGCACCGCCGTACGCCTTGCGCGTGATCACGGTGAGCTTCGGCACCGTCGCCTCGCAGTAGGCATACAACAGCTTCGCTCCGTGGCGGATGATCCCGCCCCACTCCTGCGCCGTTCCCGGCAGGAACCCGGGCACGTCGACGAACGTCACGAGCGGGATGTTGAACGCGTCGCACGTGCGCACGAACCGCGCCGCCTTGTTCGACGCGTCGATGTCGAGAACGCCCGCGAGCGATCGCGGCTGGTTGCCGACAACGCCGACCGGATGGCCGCCGAGCCGCGCGAACGCGCACACGATGTTCTCCGCCCAGTGCTCGCTCACCTCGAGGTACTCGCCGTCGTCGACGACGCGGCGGATGACCTCGTGCATGTCGTACGGCTTGTTCGGGTTGTCGGGGATGAGCGTGTCGAGCTCGGCGTCCATACGGTCGGCCGGATCGGTCGGCGCATTCCACTCCGGCTGCTCGGCGCTCGACTGCGGCAGGAAGCTCAGGAGGTAGCGCGCGTCCTCGAGGCATGACTCCTCGTCGGGCGCGGTGAACTGCGCGACTCCCGACTTCGCAGCGTGCGTCGTCGCGCCGCCGAGCTCTTCGAACGTCACCTCCTCCCCCGTCACCGTCTTCACGACGTCGGGGCCGGTGATGAACATGTACGACGAGCCCTCGACCATGAAGATGAAGTCGGTCATCGCAGGCGAGTAGACGGCGCCGCCGGCGCACGGGCCCATCACGAGCGAGATCTGCGGCACGACACCCGACGCCTGGACGTTGCGCCAGAAGATCTCCGCGTAGCCCGCGAGCGAGACGACGCCTTCCTGGATCCGCGCGCCGCCGGAGTCGTTGATCCCGATCACGGGGCAGCCGTACTTCACGGCGAGATCCATGACCTTGCAGATCTTCTCCGCGAAGACCTCGCTCAGCGAGCCGCCGAAGACGGTGAAGTCCTGGGAGAAGAGGAAGACCTTGCGGCCGAAAACGGTCCCGTAGCCGGTGACGACCGCGTCGCCGTACGGGCGCCGCTCGCGCATCCCGAACTCGACCTCGCGATGGCGGACGTAGCGGTCGAGCTCGACGAACGAGCCCGGGTCGCAGAGCTTCTCGGCACGCTCGCGCGCGAGGAGACGACCCTCTTCGCGGCGCTTCGCCACCGCCTTCTCGCTGCCCGCATGGAGCGCCTGTCCGCGCAGCTCCTCGAGCCACTCGAGCTTGCCCGCCGTCGTGTCGTGCGTCTCGGCCACCGCCTCGGAGCCTAACGTTCGCGGATCGTGAGGCACCGGTTACCTCCCGTCCTGCGACTGCGGGCATTCGCGCTGCTCTGGACCTCGCTCCTCGCGAACGGCTTCGCGTCGCAGATGATCGTCGTGGCGATCGGGTGGCAGGTCTACTCGATCAACCACCGGCCGCTCGACCTCGGGCTCGTCGGGCTCGCGGAGTTTCTCCCGCTGCCGATTCTCGCGCTTCCTGCCGGGCAACTCGCCGACCGGATGTCGCGGCGGACGGTCGCAGCCGTCGCCGGTGGCTTGACCGTCCTCATCGCGGGCGTCCTGCTCCTGATCACCGCGAGCGGCACGACGGACAAGCTCTGGCCGTTTCTCGTCGTGGGCCTGCTGACGGGAATCACGTCGGCGATCGGCAACCCGGCGTCGCGCGCGCTCACGCCCGAGCTCGTGCCGACGGAGCTGCTGCAGAGCGCGATCGCGCTGCGCAGCGTCGCCGGCCAGATCGGGGTTGTCGTCGGGCCGGCGGTCGGCGGCCTCATCTACGTGGTCGAGCCGGTCGCGGTCTACGCGATCGGCGGCGCGCTCTTGACGGTGGCGCTCATCGCGACGCTTGCACTGCCGAAGACCGTGCTCCGCAAACAGATCGACGCGCCGGTCACCCGCGAGGAGCTGCTCGGAGGCATCCACTTCATCCGCGAGACGCGCGTCGTGCTCGGCGCGATCGCTCTCGACCTCGTCGCCGTGCTCTTCGGTGACGCGATCGCGCTCGCGCCGGTCTTCGCGAAGACAATCCTCGAGGGCGGCCCGGTCGTGCTCGGTGCCCTCCGCGCGGCGCCGTCGGTCGGCGCGCTCACGGGGGCGCTGCTCATCGCACGGCGACCGCTGCCGTTCCGCGCCGGCCCGACGCTGCTCGTCGTCGTCGCCACGTTCGGCGCCGCGACGATCGTCTTCGGGCTCTCGAAGTCCCTCCCACTCTCGCTCCTGATGCTCGCCATCACGGGCTTCGTCGACATGATCAGCATGAACATCCGCGCCACCGCGGTCGCGGTGATGACGCCGCGATCGCTGCAGGGACGCGTCGCGTCGGTCGAAATGGTGTTCATCAGCGCGTCGAACGAGCTCGGAGCGTTCGAGGCCGGCGGCATGGCGTCGCTGCTCGGCACGGTGCGCGCGGTCGTCCTCGGCGGCGCCCTGATGATCGGCTTCGCGGCGACGTGGCCGCGGATCTTCCCGGAGCTCTCGCAGCTCGGCAGGCTCGACGAGCTCGAGTCGCCGGGGGAATAGGACGGCGGAATAGGATCGGCGCATGTCGGAGCCGCTCGACCGGTCGACGATCTGGCCGTACGACAAGAACGGAGACGCCGGCCGCCTCTACTACCAGCGCGCGGGCAGCCCGACCGTCGAAGCGGCCGAGGCGGAGCTCGGGAAGCTCGACGGCGGCACCGCGCTGCTCTTCCCGTCGGGCGCCGGCGCGACGACGACGATCGCGCTCGCGCTTCTCCACCCCGGCGACACGATCGCGCTCGCCGAGGGCGCGTATTACGGCACGGGCGCGACGTTCGAGATTCTCGGGAACTGGGGGCTCCGCGTCGTCGAGTTCGACCAGACCGACGCGCCGCCCGAGAATGCCGACCTCATCTGGCTCGAAGCGCCGTCGAACCCGTTCCTCACGATGCCCGACCTCGAAGCAGCGGCCGCGCACCCGGCTCCGGTTCTCGTCGATGCCACTGCGGCCACTCCGATCCACCTGCGGCCGCTCGAGCATGGCGCGGACTTCGTGCTCCACAGCGCGACGAAGTACCTCGCCGGTCACGACGACGCGCTCCTCGGTGCCGTCATCTGCCGCGACAGTGCCGTGGCCGAGGAGATCCGCGCGTTCCGCACGCGAACGGGGATCGTCGCCGCGCCCGACCCCGCGTGGCTGCTTCTTCGCGGGCTCAAGACGCTCGAGTTGCGCGTGCGCCGACAGACGGAGAGCGCCACGCTCCTCGCCGCGAGGCTGCGCGACCACTGGAGCGTGCAACTCGTGCGCTACCCCGGGTTCGGCGGCCTCCTCTCCTTCGACGTCGATGACGCGGAGAAGGCACGGCAGGTCGAGACGTCTACGCGCGTGATCACGAACGCGACATCGCTCGGCGGCGTCGCGAGCCACATCGAGAGCCGCGCACGCTGGGAGGGCGACCGCGTCCCGCCCGGCCTCCTGCGGCTCAGCGTCGGCGTCGAGGATCCCGAAGTCCTCTGGGCCGACCTCGAGCAGGCGCTCGGTTCGTCGTAGATTCGCGCCTCGACACGCGGGTACGGGAACCGTATGCCCAAGCCGTTTCGAATCCTCGTCGCGGAGGACGATGCGTCCGCACTCGAGGTGATTGCCGTGCTCCTCGAGCAGGACGGCCGCTTCGCCATTGCCGGCCGCGCCCCGAACGGCCTCGAAGCGGTCAACCTCGCAAAGCGCGTGAAGCCCGACGCGGTCGTGATGGACATCGAGATGCCCGTGCTCGACGGCGTCGAGGCGACACGCCAACTGCGCGAGCGCTGGCCCGATCTGCCGATCGTCGCGATCAGCGGCCACGATTACGAGGAACGCGTGCTCGAGATCCGCCACGCCGGTGCGCACGACTACGTCCGGAAGGCGCGGCTCGCGACGGAGCTGCCGCGCGTCCTGGCCGCCGCGCTCAGGGCATGAAGCGAAAGCCGGAGGTCGGACTCGAACCGACGGCCACCGCTTTACAAGAGCGGTGCTCTACCAGCTGAGCTACTCCGGCGCGCGGCCAGAGTACCGGCCGAGTTACAAGAGGACTTCGCGTTCCTTCTGGTGCGCGAGGATCTTCCGCTTCACCCGCTGGAGCGCGTTGTCGATCGTCTTCGTGTCGCACTCGAGATCGACAGCCATGTCCTCGTACGACGAACCCTCGAGATAGAGCTTGAGCGCGTCCGCCTCGAGCGGTGAGAGGCCGGTGCCGAGGCTGTCGACGAGGCTTCCGAGCTCCTCGGTCGAGATGACGACGATCGGCGGCTCCTGCACGGCCGGGCCGGGCAGCGCATCGCCGAGCGAGCACTCCCCCTCGCCGTCCTGCCCCGCGGGTGTGTGGCTGAACGATATGTACGTGTTGAGCGGCGCGTGCTTGAAGCGGGTCGCTGTCTTGATCGCGGTGATGATCTGACGCGTCACGCACAGCTCCGCGAAGCTGCGGAACGACGTCTCCTTGTCGGTGCGGAAGTCGCGCACCGCTTTGTAGAGGCCGACGAGGCCCTCCTGCAGGAGGTCGTCGTTGTCGCCGCCGGCGAGGAAGTACGAGCTCGCCTTGAGCCGAACGAACCCCGTGTAGCGGCGGATGAGAGCGTCCATCGCGACGCTGTCGCCGTTTCGGGCCTTGAGAACGAGCTGAAGATCCTCTAGCTCTCGTTGAGCTTTCTGCGGCGAATACGCTCTCGCAGCTGCACGCGCAGTGTGCGCACTCATTGGCCTCTCCCGGGGTCGCCAGGGCTAAGTCTCACCCTGTGGTCGAGGGCAAGCTAGCAGCTGGTCCAAGGAATTACAAGTCCACTTGCGCTGGACCCAGCGTGGCGGAAACTTGCGATGGACCGCCTACGCTACTGCCCGCGACGCAGTCGCTCTAGCTTGCTCAGGGTTTCCGCGTCGAGCTTGTCCCTGAGATCGCCGCGTACGGTGTTCGGCGCGACGGGCGGTGCGAAGTCGGCGACGAACGTCTGCGAGGTGAACTTCCGCACGTCGATGCCCATCGTCTCGCGCACTGCGGCGTCGGAAGAGACAATCGCGACCTGTTCGCGGCTGCGGTTCTCCGCGGCGAGACGTTCGAGCAGCGCGTCGGCGTCCTTGGCCCACCGAACGGAGAGCGGGCCGAGTTGCTCGTCCCGCCCCTCCCCGTCGAAGACGAGGATCCCGCGCGCGCCCTGCCCTGCGACCCAGCTCGCGAGGAGGTCGCGCAGTTCCTCCGGCGAACCGAAGCCGCCCGCGTGAAGCACGTTGAAACCGTCGAAGAGATACAGGGTCGGTTCAGCCATGTCTAACCAAGTAACACTTTGTTACTTGCGTTGTCTATGGCCCGTTTCGAGCGGATCAACGCAAGTAACACTTTGTTACAAGCGTTGTCTGCGTGCCTCGTAGAGCAAGAGCGCCGCGGCGACGCTGACGTTCAGCGACTCGACCTGACCGAGTTGCGGGATCGAGACCTCGATATCACAGGCTTTCCGCACGAGCGGTCGCAGCCCTTTGCCCTCCGCTCCGAGGGCGAAGGCGATCCCGCCTGCTAGATCGGCCTTCCACATCGGCGTGCCGGAATCGCCGACGGCGCCCGCGATCCAGAGATCGCCGCGCTTGATCTCGTTGAGATACCGCGCGAGGTTGGTTACGACGGCGACGGGAATGTGCTCGACAGCGCCGGCGGAGGCACGGCATACGGCTGGGGTCACGTGCGCCGAGCCGTGCGCGGTCACGACCACTCCGTCGGCGCCTGCGCCCTCCGCGCTGCGCAGGACCGCACCGAGGTTGCGCGGGTCGCTGACTTGGTCGAGACACGCGAGGAGCGGCGCGTCGCCGCTCGCGAGCGCGAACGCGTCGGCGTAACGGAACGGCTCCGCCCACGCGACAACCCCCTGGTGGTCGCGCGTTCCGGCGGCGTCGGAGAGGTCGCGCTCGAGCTTCGTCTGCACGCGCGGCTTCTCGATCTCGCGGAGCCACTCCTCCGACTTGAGCGCGTTCTCGCTCGCCCAGAGCTCGAGCACCTCGCGCTGCCCCCGGAGCGCCTCGCGCACCGGGCGGCGCCCGTAGACGAGATCGCGGTTCACTTCGGGACGAGCTGGAAGCCGCCGTCGACGTCGCGCACCGTCCAGCCGGCCGCTTCGATCTCGCCGCGTAGACGGTCAGACTCTGCGAAATCCTTCGCGTTGCGCGCCGCGACGCGCTGCTCGGCGAGGGCGACGAGCTCGGCCGGCGCCTCCTCGTCCTCGGCGATCGACGCGAGGCCGAAGATCCCGAACGCACGCCGCAGCAGCTCGTGGTCGCGCCACCCGTGGAGAACCGCGAGTGCCTCGGGTGTGTTGAAGTCGTCATCGAGCGCGGCCTCGAAGTCGGCCCAGTCCCCGACCGGCTCGCTCGGCGCGCGGAACACGTTGCGGAATCCCTCGAGCTGCGCGCGCGCGGACTCGAGCGGACCGTCGCCGAAGTCGATGGGCTTGCGCCAGTGCGCGGTCATGTAGAACAGGAGCACGGCTTCGCGCCCCCACGTGTCGAGCACGTTGCGGATCGACACGTCGTTGCCGAGCGACTTCGACATCTTCTCGCCGCCGAAGTCGAGCATCCCGTTGTGCATCCACACCCTCGCGAAGTCGTGCCCGAGCGCGCTCGACTGCGCGAGCTCGTTTTCGTGGTGAGGGAAGACGAGGTCGAGGCCGCCGCCGTGAATCTCGAACGCCGGCCCGAACGCGTCTTCGGCCATCGCCGAGCACTCGATGTGCCAGCCTGGCCGGCCGCGTCCCCACGGGGAGTCCCACGCGGTGTCCTCGCCCGGCTTGTTCGCCTTCCAGAGCGCGAAATCGCGGGGATCCTCCTTCAGCGGATTCGGTTCCTGCTCCTCCACCTGGTCGGGACGCTGCCGCGAAAGCCGGCCGTAGCCCGGATCGCTCGCGACGCGGAAATAGACGTCGCCTTCGACCGGATACGCATGTCCGGAGTCGACGAGCGCCTCGATGAACGCGACGATCGAATCGACGCTCTCGGTCGCCTTCGGCAGCTCGTCCGGCATCCCGAGCCCGAGGTCGCCAGTGTCCTCGATGTACCACGCGGCAGCGCGCGCGGCGAGCTCGGCGCTCGCGCCTGGCGCGGCGTCGTAGATCTTGTCGTTGACGTCCGTGATGTTGTGGACGAGCGTCGCGTCGTAGCCGCTTTCGCGCAGCCAGGCACGCAGCCACATCCCGAGGATGAACGGCCGCGCGTTGCCGATGTGCGCGCGCTGGTACACCGTCGGGCCGCAGAAGTACATGCGGATCGGCCCGGGCGGCGACGGCAGCTCCTCGAGCTCCCGCGACAGCGTGCTGTAGACCCTCATCGCTCTAGCCTAGAGAGGAGCTCGTCCTTCGGCAGCGCCGCAATGACTGCGGAAAGCTCGGGCCCGCGCTCGGCGCCCGTCAGCGCGAGCCGCACGGCCTTCAGGTTGCCGCCGACGGCCTTCAGCTCCCGCACGATGGATTTCGGGTCGGTGCCCGCCTCGACGAGCTCGCGGACCCGCTCGAGCGTCTCCGGCGCGTCGACGTCCGCGGGCGTCGGCTCGAGGACGAGCGTCGCGTACTCGCGCGCCTCGACGAGATCGCGCGCACCGCGCAGCACCGGCGCCACCGAGACGGGAACGCCTACGCGCGCTGCGAGCTCGGAGTCCGACAACGCGCCGAGCACCTCGATCGAGAGCCGCCGCACCCGCGACAGGTCGAGGCGTACGTCGTGCTTCGGCATGCCGAGCTCCTCGAGATACGCGCGCACAGCCTCCGCCGGGAAGCCGTCCTCACGCAACGACGCGACAGTCGCACCGTCGGCGCGCTTCGAGAGCTTGCGCCCGTCGTCGCCAAGGATCAGGCCGTGGTGGACGAACTCCGGCGGCGTCGCGCCGAGCGCCTCGAAGAGCCGCCGATGCACCGCCTCGTTCGGCCTGTGGTCGTTGCCCCGGACGATGTGCGTGATGCCGAAGTCGACGTCGTCGACGACCGTCGCGAGCTGGTACGTCGGCGAGCCGTCCTCGCGCAAAAGCGTCACGCCGTGGAGGCGGTCGCCGAGCTTTGCGCCGAGCTCGGCGCCCACCTCGCGGTGCCGATCGGCGCGCTCGCTCTGGCGCACCGGCCCTTCGTCCCACGCGATGCCGAGCCACTCGAGGTCGGTGACGATCGCCTCCTCGCCGCCTTCTACGTTGCGGGCCGGATCGGTGTCGTCGATACGCAGGAGCATCCAATCGCCGAACCGACGGTTCGCGACGGCGCTGAGTGCGTTACCCACATGAAGCGAGCCCGTCGGGCTCGGCGCAAAACGGACTCTGACCGGCATGCGTCGAGTGTAAGCTGCGGCCCGCATGGATTCCTGGCGCGCAACAGTTCTCCGCCAAAACGGCTAGCCCGCCGCTTCCCACTTCAGCGTCTTAGGGAAGCGGCGAGACGCGACGCGTTCTCGCCCCGAACAACGGAGGTGTACGTCGCGATGCCCATGCCCCATCGCACCTATAAGCAGGTGATCCAGCGCCGACTCGTCGGCAAAGAAGGCTCGGAACGGATCCGCGAGCTGCGCGAGATCCTCGGCGAGTTGCCCGGCTACAAGAACGGCCCGTATGCCGATCTGCGGAAGTGGGTCGAGAACGAGCTCGATGCGACGCGCACGCGGAAGCGCACCGTCCACCGCGATTCGATCGCGGTGCGGCGCGAGGGCGCGGCGCAGATTGCGCTCGTCGGACCGCCGAACGCCGGCAAGTCATCGCTGTTGCAGGCGCTCTCGGACATCCAGATCCGCACCGGCGACTACGCGTTCACGACGACGCGGCCGGTCGCGGCGACGACCCGCATCGGCGGCGTCCTCGTTCAGCTCGTGGAGATCCCCGGGCTGATCGAGGGAGCGGCTGAGGATCGCGGCGGCGGGCGCGCGCTGCTCGGCGTGCTCCGCAATGCCGACGCGATCCTCTGGTGCCACGCATGCGACCGGCCGGTGGAGGATCTCGCGACGATCCGCGCCGAAGTCGCCATCGCCGGCATCGAGCTGCCCGGTGTCGTCGCCGCCACGAAATGCGACGAGGCACCGCCGCCGGAGCATCCCGGGCTGCGCGTCATTCCCGTCTCCGTGCTCGATGAGGGGAGCCTCGATCGCCTGCGCGAAGAGCTGTGGGCGATGACGGGACTCGTCCGCGTCCGGCTTCGCGACGGCGGAGATCCCGTCGCGCTCGAGCCGCCGGCCACCGTGCGCGACGTCGCTGACTCGATCCATCACTCGCTTGCAGCGCAATGCACCGGCGCGCGGGTCTGGGGCCCGTCGGCGCGGTTCGAGGGACAGCGGGTCGGGCCGCAACACGAGCTCGCGGACGGCGACGCGGTGGAGGTGCTGACGCGGTAAGCCGCGTTTGGGTTCCAGCTCGTCTCGGAAAACGAAGAGCAGTGGCCGAAGTCGTCGTCATAACGGGTGCGTCCGGCGGGATCGGACGCGCGACCGCGCGGCGCTTCGCGCAGGACGGCGCGAGCATCGCGCTGCTCGCGCGCGGCCGCGCCGGCCTCGAAGGCGCGGCGCGCGAGGTCGAGGAGCTCGGCGGCCGCGCGCTCATCCTCCCCACCGACGTCGCCGACCCCGACCAGGTCGAAGCTGCGGCGACGGCGGCGGAGGAGCAGCTCGGCCCGATCGACGTCTGGATCAACGACGCGATGGTCACCGTCTACAGCGAGTTCCTCGACATCGAGCCGGACGAGTTCCGCCGCGCGACCGACGTCACGTATCACGGCCTCGTCTGGGGAACACGCGCCGCGCTACGCCGAATGAAGGAGCGCAACCGCGGCTCGATCGTCCAGGTCGGCTCGGCGCTCGCGTTCCGCGGCATCCCGCTGCAGGCTCCGTATTGCGGGGCGAAGGCGGCGGGCAAGAACTTCACCGAGTCGGTCATCACCGAGATCAAGCACCACGGCTGGGACATCCACGTCTCGATGGTTCACCTCCCCGGCGTCAACACGACGCAGTTCACGTGGGGAAGGACGAAGCTTCCGAAACAGACCCAGCCGGTGCCGCCGATCTACCAACCGGAAGTCGCCGCCAACGCGATCCACTGGGCGGCGTACCACAAGCGCCGGCAGCTCTACGTCGGCATCCCGACGGTGCTCAATGTGCTGGGCGAGCGAATCGCGCCGGGCTTCCTCGACTGGTACCTCGCCAAGACCGGCTTCGGCTCGCAGCAGACGGACGAGCCGCTCGACCCGACCAATCACGACAACCTCTTCAACCCGGTCGACGCCGACGAGGATTGCGGCTCGCATGGCCCGTTCGACGACCGCGCGCACGGGCACAGCGTGCAGACGACGCTGTCGAAGCACCGGCGCGTCGCAGGCTCGCTCGCGGCCGGAATCGGCGCAGCCGCGACGGGCGCGGCTCTGCTCCGCCGACGCGACTAGCGGCGGTGCCGCTGCTTCTGGTGGTGGCGAACAGGGCTGAACGCGTAGATCCTGCCCCACCCCACGAGATAGAGCTTCGAGCCGTCGGTCACGACGGATCCGAACGCGCCGTCATGGAACGACCAGATCTCATGACCCGCCATGTTGAGCGCATACGTGTGCCGCGCACCGGAATGACCGAGGTGCGAGAAGTAGACGAGGCCGTCGACGACCGCTGCCGTGCCGGAGATCGGCCCCGCGGCGAGGAACCTCCAGTCCACCTGCCCCGTCGCTGCGTCGAGCGCGTAGAAGTAGTGGTCGTACGAACCGATGAGGACGCGGCCGTCGTAGACGGCGGGAGCGCCGTAGACGTACGAGCCGGTCGTGCGCGCCCACGCGAGGTGGCCCGTGCGCTCGTCGAAGGCGTAGACCTTGTGGTCGGTCGAACCGAGGTAGACCCGCCCGTACGCGACCGCCGGCGTCGAATAGAAGCGACCGTGGCCTCCGTCCCAGTCCCTGGCCGACGAGGACGCCCAGATCAGCTTCCCGCGACCGGCGCCGAGGGCGTAGACCTTTCCGTCGTAGGCGCCGAAGAAGACGTGGTCGTTGTCGTACGTGATCGCGCCTTTGACGGCGGCGGGAACGCGGTAGTGCCAGATCGTCCGCCCGTTGTCGGCGTTGAGGCAGTAGACGTCGCCGTTCGCCGTGCCGATGAACACGCGGCGGCCGACGACCGTGGGCGAGGTCTCGGACGCGCCGAGATTGCGCTTCCAGTAGACGGGGTGATGCCCCCGCCCGTGTGTCTGCCCGGCCGCGACGGCGACGATCAATCCGTCGTGCGGCTGACCGATGCACGCTCCGCCCGACAGGCGATTGAGGAACGTCTCGAAGACAGTGCCGTTTCGAGACGTGCTCACCGCGGGACCGGCGGCCTCGCAACGACCGATGGGCACGTTCCACAGCTTCTTGCCATCGCTCGCCGAGAGGGCGCGGAGGTTGCCGGAGAACGTCGCGTAGTAGACGGTGTGGTACGCGAGAGCCGGCGGGAACTCGACGAGTGAGTTCCCGTTCGCCTGCCAAGCGAGCCGATACGGCGGCCGCACATGTCCGACCCCGATGTGCACGTGCTCGGGCACGACTCCGAACATCGGCGAGACGAGCGCGCTGAGAGGCTTCGGCTTCGGCGGCAGGGTGGTCTGGGTCGAGATGAAGCCGCTCGACGACCCGATCACGTCTCCACCGAAGCGGTTCTGCGTCACGTAGTACGCGCTCGCCGCACCGGCGACGATGAGGATCACGATGCCGGCGACGACGATGTAACGGCGACGCATCCGTCGATGATGCCTGCCGCGCCATACGCTTGGTCCGTGGAGGAACTACTCCTCGCGTGGTTCCGCGAGCACGGCCGCGACCTGCCGTGGCGGCACACGCGCGACCCGTACGCGATCCTCGTCAGCGAGGTGATGGCGCAACAGACTCAGCTCGAGCGCGTCCTGCCGCGCTGGGAGCGATGGATGGCGCGCTGGCCGACCGTCGAGTCGCTCGCGACCGCAGCGCCGGCGGACGTCATCCGCGAGTGGCAGGGGCTTGGCTACAACCGCCGCGCGCTCGCGATCCACGAAGCGGCGCGCCAGGTTGCGGCGCACGGCTGGCCCGACGATCTGACGGAGCTGCCCGGCGTCGGCCGCTACACCGCCGATGCGGTTGCGTGCTTTGCGTTTGGGCGTGACGTCCTGCCCGTCGACGTGAACGTGCGCCGCGTCTCCGAGCGCGCGGGCTATGCGTTTTCCGCGGCGGCGGCGCAGGCGCTGATGGATCTCGGCAAGGGCGTGTGCCTCGCGCGAGTGCCGCGCTGCGCGGTTTGCCCGCTTGCGGCGGACTGCCCGTCGCGCGGCATGCGCTTTGCGCCGGCGCGGAAACAGGGGCCGTACGAAGGCTCGTTCCGCCAGCGCCGCGCCGAGGCGCTTCGCGTCGTGCTCTCGGGCGGGCAGCCCGACGACGCCGAGGCGATCGCGGCTCTCGCGCGGGACGGCCTCGTCGACGTTCGCGAGGGAGTCGCCGCGCTACCATCCCCGACGCCGTGATCCTCGCCGACATCGTCATCTGGCTCATCCCCGTCTACATCCTCGGTGGGCTCGTCGTCCTGTTCGGCACCCTCGCCCTGCTCGGCCGCATCCAGAACGGCAAGTACCTGCGCTGGGTGCTCACGCCGCTGATGAAGGTGCCGCTCTTCAAGCGGTGGATCGAACGCGGTTCGCGCGCGGCGCTCGAGCGGTCGAACCCGGAGCTCGCGAGCGCGATGCGGAAGCTCGAGCCGCATCAGAAGCACCTCCACGATCCGGTCCGTGCGCAGAAGGCGATGTCGCAGCTTTCGAAGCAGGAGCGAGCAGCGCTGCTCGAGATGCAGGACCAGCAGGGCGCGATGCCGGAAGAGGCGACGAACCGCCAGATGCGGCGCGCCCTCGAAAAGCAGCGCAAGCGCACGCGCTAGTAGTAGCCCGGCTAGACCTGATGCCGGACCCAGACGTTGGGCTCGACGTACAGCCCCCGGCCGTTCTTGAAGTGCACCGGCACGAGCGCGCCGGGAACGACGTAATCGCCGTCGTCGGGGAAGGTCATCCCGGTCCACTCCTCCCACTCCGCTCGCGTGCCAGCGACAGTCATCGAGCGCGGCGCGCTCGCGAGCATCTCTCCGCCGAGCCGCTCGTGGGTTCGGAGCCACGGGTCGTACGGGAGGCCGTCACTCCGCCGCCACGCCGCGTAGCGCTGAATCGGGACGAGCGGATAGCGCTCCTTCCACGTCGGCCGCACCGGCGCGACAAGGAGGTCGAGACCGTGCCCGGCGGCAACTGACCCGAGCCGGCGCAGGATCGCCTCCGCGACGCCGCGGCCGCGGTACTCGGGAGCGAGACCCGCAACAACTGCGCACAGGGCGGTCGGCGACGCCTCGACGCCGTCGGTCAACGCCCAGTTGAGACCGCGCGGCGACGGGGCTTCCTCGTCCCACGCAACGGGGACGCTGCATGCGTAGCCGATCGCACGGCGTGGCTGCGAGTCGCGGTCGACGACCCAGATCTGGAAGTCGGGGTAGAGCTCGTACAGCTTTGGCCAGAACGCCGCGACGACGTTGTCGTGTGACATGAACTCCGGCCAGATGTCCGGCAACGTTCCGCGGAGGCGCGGTCGCTCGAGGTGCGTGACGAGCGCGAGCTTCATCGCGGAAGGGCTTTCTCGATCAGCCGGCGCAAGCCTGCGTCCGCGCGGCGGAGGGCTTCGTCGCGATCGAGCCACTCGCCGGACTCCTCGCCCGCCGGCTCACCCTCGGCCACGACGGCGAACCGCACGTCGAGGTGGAGATGCGCGGGCTGGTCGTCTCTCGCCGGGATCTCGTGGACGTCGACGTCGAGCGGCGACGTTCCGTTCGGCGCGACGTCGAGGCCGGTCTCCTCCCGCGCTTCTCGCAGCGCAGCGGCGAGCACCGTTTCATCGTCTGGCTCGATGTGGCCCCCGGGCTGGAGCCAGAGCCCGAGCTTGCGGTGGCGGATCAGCAACGTGTGCCGGCGCGTCGGATCGACGACGAGCGCCGAAGCCGTGAAATGGGCTTCCGGCTGGTGGCGGGACAGCGGCTCGGGGAGCGTTCGCGCGAGCTCGCGCATCCGTCCCAGATCCACGGACTCTTTCTCGTCGGCCGGCGTGTGTGACTCGAGCAGGGCGACGAGCTCCGCGCGCCTGTCGTTCATCGCCGCAGGAGTGCGACAGCCTGTACGGCGAGCCCTTCGCGGCGGCCGGTGAAGCCCAGTCCGTCCGTCGTCGTCGCCCGCACCGCGACGAGCTCCGGTGTGACGCCGAGCGCTCCGGCCAAGCGCTCGCGCATCGCATCGCGGTGCGGAGCGAGCCGCGGTTCCTCGCCGATGAGCACGACGTCGGCGTTCGCGAGCTCCCAGCCGCCGGCGACGACGCGCTCCCACGCGCGCGCGAGCAGGGCGACGGAGTCGGCGCCGGCGAGCGCCGGATCGTCGGACGAGAAGAGCGCGCCGATGTCTTCGAGCCCCGCCGCGCCGAGGACGGCGTCCGTGAGCGCATGCGCAAGCACGTCACCATCGGAGTGCCCGGCGAGCCCGCGCGGATGGTCGATGCGAACGCCGCCGAGCACGAGCGGCACGCCGTCCTCGAACGCGTGCGCGTCGAAGCCGCTCCCGACCCGGTACTCGATCACGGCAACCGACCTTGTGACAACTTGTCACTTGCGAGGACGCCTGGCAGCTCGGCGAGCGAGGCGATCGTCGTCACGCCCTCCGGCGACTCGACGTCGGCGTGCATGCCGCGTCGAATCCGGACGGTGCCCATCCCCGCTGCGAGCGCGGGGAGGACGTCCTTGTCCACGCGGTCGCCGACGTAGACGATCTCCTCGGCCGGAACGCCGGCTGCCTCGACGACGTGGGCGAAGAACCCTGCGCCCGGCTTCTCGACCCCCCAGCGCTCGGACGAGCCGACGAAGTCGACGTGCGGTCGAAGGAAGTCCTCGTGCCAGGCGTACATGTTCCCGGCGGCGCCGAGGCGGAGTCCACGCGCACGGAGATCGGCGAGACACTCGAGCGCATCAGCGTGGAGATCTTGATCCGTGAACGGAATGCCCTCCGTGCGCCCCTCCGCCTCCCAGCGCGCGTACGTCGCTGCCTCGTCGACGAGCGTCTCGCCGACATCGAACACAACCGTCGTCACAGCCATGACGCAATCCTGTCTAGATCGGCGGCCGTCGTCACCTTGAGCAGCCGCGGATCGCCCTCGACCACCTTCACCCGGCCGCCCGCCGCTTCGACGTGCCCGGCGCAATCCGTCGCTTGTAACAAAGTGTTACTTAGTAAGACACGTCTGAAAACGTCGGCGGCGAAGGATTGCGGCGTCTGGACCGCCCACAGTCCGTCGCGAGAGACGGTCTCCTCCACGCGGCCGTCCGCGGCGATCCGCTTGAGCGTGTCGCCAACGGGCAGGCCCGGCACCGCGCCGTCCCAGCCTTCGGAAAGCGGCGCAATGACACGCTCGACGATGTCGTCGGTGACGAGTGGCCGCGCGGCATCGTGGACGAGGATCACCACTGCATCATCCGCAACCTCGGCGAGGCCGGCGCGAACGGAATCGCTCCGCTCCTCACCGCCGGGGACGCAGGCACGCACCTTTCCGCAGCCCTCTTCCTCGGCGAGGAGAATCGCCGGCTCCTCCCAGCCCGGCGGCGCGACGAGGACGATCGCGTCGACCCACGGACACGCCTCGAGACGGCGGAGCGACTCCGCGAGGAGCGGCTCGTCGCCGAGATTCGCGAACGCCTTGGGTCGGTCCAGGCCGAGGCGCTCCCCCCGCCCGGCGGCGACGAGGATCGCCCAGACCGACATTACTCAGACCGACATGAGACGAGGCCGGGGAGCCCTACGCCGTCGCGGCCGCGGCTTCGGCCTTCTTCTTCGGCGCCGCCTTCTTGCGCGGTGCCGGGCCGTCGGACGCGAGAACCTCTTCGAGCCACTCGGCGCACGCCTCTTCGTCTAGGTCCTTGGCGTACATGAGCTCGGAGGCGAGGATCTTCTTCGCCTTCACGAACATCTGCTTCTCGCCGGTGGACAGGCCCTTCTCGCGATCGCGGAGGGCGAGGTTACGAACGACCTCGGCGAGCTCGAGGATGTCGCCGGTCTTCATCTTGTCGCGGTTGTGCTTGAAGCGCCGGTTCCAGTTCTTCGGCATCTCGGTGGAGACACCCGTGAGCGCCTTGAGCACCGGCGCGATCTCCTTGTCGCCGACGATGACGCGCCGGAGCCCGACCTTGTCGCAGTTCTCCGACGGGACCTGAACGGTCATGTCGTTGTGGAGAATCTGAATCGTCAAATACTCGCGCTGTTCACCGAGAACCTCGCGCTTTTCCTTCTTGACGACCGTCCCCGCACCATGGTGGGGATAGACCACCTTGTCGCCGACCTGATACAAGCCCGACCTCCCACAGTCTGAAATGAGCTCTTCCGCCACGAAAGCCGGCACGCTTCCGGGCGCCGGCCACGAGTTACGATGGTAGCAGAAACGGCCTAACTAAGCCAAATCTGCGTTGTCAGAGCGGGATTCGACGGCTTCGAGCCCGGCTTTGACGGCAGCGCGAAGGGTTTCGGCCGTTTCAACCGTGATCTTCCCCGTCGCCGGCGTCCCCACCGGCGCGACGACCGCGGTGAGGCCGAGCTTCTTGCACTCCTCGAGACGGCGCTCAGCTTGCGCCGCTGTCCGGAGCCGGCCCGTGAGGCCGATCTCGCCGAACGCGGCGCGGCCGTCCTTCACCGGCACGCGTCGCGCAGCGGACGCGATCGCGAGCGCGATCGCGAGATCTGCGCCTGGCTCGTCGATGCGCACGCCGCCGGCGACGTTCACGAAGACGTCGGCCTGACCGAGCGGGACGCCCGCGTGCCGGGCGAGTACCGCAACGATCATCGCGAGCCGCTTCGGGTCGACGCCGGTCGCGACACGCCGCGGCATCGCGAGCTCGCTCTGTGCGACGAGCGCCTGGATCTCGAGGAGGATCGGCCGCGTTCCTTCGAGCGCGCATGCGACGGCCGCTCCCGGTTCGCCGGCGACCGTCCTGCCGAAGACCTCCGACGGGTCGGGCACGCCCGACAGCCCTGCGCCGGTCATCTCGAACACGCCGAGCTCGTTCGTCGAGCCGAAGCGGTTCTTGACCGCGCGCAAGACGCGATGCGCGTGGTAGCGGTCGCCCTCGAACTGGAGCACGCAGTCGACGAGGTGCTCGAGGACGCGCGGCCCGGCGACCGTGCCGTCTTTCGTGACGTGGCCGACGAGGATCGTGGCGACTCCGTACTCCTTCGCGACGCGCAGCAGCCGCGTCGCCGACTCGCGCACCTGCGCGACCGACCCGGGCGCCGAGCCGAGCTCGGACGCGTGGAGGGTCTGAACGGAGTCGATGACGCAGACGGCGGGACGCTCGGCGCGCAGCGTCTCGCACACCGTCTCGAGCTCCGTCTCGGCGAGGATCTCGATGCGTTCCCATTCACCGGAAGCAGAGCCGCCGAGCCGCTCGGCGCGCAGCTTGACCTGCGCGACCGACTCCTCACCGGTGACGAGCAGCGCGCGCCGCTCGACCGAGATCGCGGCGAGGGCGCTCAAGAGGAGCGTCGACTTGCCGACGCCCGGCTCGCCGCCGAGGAGGACGAGCGACGCCGGCACGAGGCCGCCGCCGAGCACGCGGTCGAGCTCGGGCACTCCGGTCGAGATTCGCGCCGCCTCCTCGACCTGGACGTCGACGAGCCGCAGAAGCGGCTTCGGCGGCGCCGACGCCGCGGAGACCTGCCCGATGACCTCCTCGACGAGCGTGCCGAAGGCGTTGCATCCGGGGCACTTCCCGAACCAGCGGCCGGCGGAATAGCCGCATTCCGTGCACGAGAACTGGACTGCGGGCTTCGCCTTGGCCATGGGAACAAGCGTACGGTTGCGCTCGGACGCGGTTGTGTCAGCTGTGTGGAAAAACCGCAACGGGATTCGGTGCCGCCGCTGGTGTCGGCGCGGGGACGCAGAGCGAGCATGCGGACATGACATCCACGCCAACATCGAAGGAGATGAGTCTCGTGAAGAGGTTCTTCGAAATCGGTGGAGTCGTCGCAGGCGTTGTCCTCATCGCTTTCGGCGTCGCCGCCATCGCTCTCGGTTACAACGGAAAGAACACCGTCGGCACCGAGCTCAAGAATCAGCAGATCGTCGGCACGCCCGACATGACACCCAAGGGCATCGCGGCCGAGGTCAAGGGCCAGCCCTGGGCCGTCGGCTTCGCGCTCCCGACGTGCTCCGTCGCCGGCCTGTCCGTGAACAACGGCGACCGCGCACGCTGCTTCGCGCAGTACATGCGCATCCACACGCTCGAAGCCACGCAGGGCGTCCCGTACGCGCAGATGCCGCACTACGCGACGGCTGACGGCAAGGGCACGAACGATCCCACGCTGGCATTGCAGAAGGATGGACAGCCGGTCGACAACGCCGCCCGCGACATCTGGGTGACCGAGACCGCACTGACCACCGCGCTCAACGCCTCCTACATGGCCGAGCAAATGGCCAACTTCGGCATCGTCGTCGGAGTCGCTCTCCTGCTCTCCGGCTTCGGCTTCGTCATCCTCGCCCTCGGCGGCGCACTGGAGAACGGACTCGCGTTTGGCAAGCGCGACACCACCGCCAAGGAACCGCTCGCCGCTTAGCGACGGACGGCTAGCGGGAACGAAAGAGGGCGGCCTCCGGGCCGCCCTCTTCGTTACTCGTTACTCGTCTTCGCCGGCAGGCTCGTCGTCGGAGTCGGCGGCGGATGCGCCGACCGGCTCCTCCGGCGGCATGACCTTCTCCGGCGTGACCTCGCCGGGAATGAAGGTGATGTCGATCTCGTCGCTCGGCTCTCCGTCCTCGTTCACCTTGCGCGAAAGGAGGATCGTCGAGCCCGGCTCGAGCTCGCGCCCGAGCACGAAGTCGGCGAGCGGATCTTCGAGCTCACGCTGGATCGCGCGGCGCAGCGGCCGGGCGCCCATCGCCGGGTCGTAGCCCTTGTCGACGAGCAGTTCCTTCGCCTCGTCGGTGAGCTCGATCGTGACCTCGTGCACGGCCATCTGCTCGCGCAGGCGGCGGAGCTGGAGATCGACGATGGAGAGGATCTCCTCCTTCGAGAGCTTGTGGAAGACGATGATCTCGTCGATCCGGTTGATCAGCTCGGGCCGGAAGACCTTCTTCAGCTCGCCCATGACGCGGCTCTTCATCTCGTCGTACGAGAGACCCTGCTCGTCACCCATGGTGAAGCCGAAGCCCTGGTTCTTCGAGATCTGCCCCGCGCCGAGGTTCGACGTCATGATCACGATCGTGTTGCGGAAGTCGACGCGGCGCCCCTGGGAGTCGGTGAGCTTCCCCTCCTCGAGAATCTGCAGGAGGATGTTGAACACGTCGGGATGCGCCTTCTCGATCTCGTCGAGGAGCAGCACCGAGTACGGCTTGCGCCGCACGGCCTCGGTGAGCTGGCCGCCCTCGTCGTACCCGATGTAACCGGGCGGCGAGCCGACGAGCCGGGACACGGAGTGCTTCTCCATGTACTCCGACATGTCGATCTGGATCATCGCGTCCTCGTCGCCGAAGAGGAACTCGGCGAGCGTGCGCGCAAGCTCGGTCTTACCGACGCCGGACGGGCCGAGGAAGATGAACGAGCCGGTCGGGCGCTTCGGATCCTTGATGCCGGCGCGTGCGCGGCGGATCGACTTCGCGACCGCGACGATCGCCTCCTCCTGGCCGATGACGCGCTTGTGCAGCTCCTCCTCCATGCGGACGAGCCGCGCAGACTCTGCCTCGGTGAGCTTGAAGACGGGGATGCCCGTCCACATCGAGACGATGTCGGCGATGTCTTCCTCACCGACCTGCGGCTGCGCCTCCTGGTTCTCGGAGTTGCGCCACTGCTCCTCGAGCTCGCGCTTCTTCTGCGTGAGCTTCCGTTCCTTGTCGCGGAGGGAGGCGGCCTTCTCGAACTCCTGGTTCTCGATCGACGCTTCCTTGTCCTTGCGGACGCGCTCGATCTCGTCCTCGAGCTCGCGGTAACGGGGCGGAGCCGACATCGACTTGATGCGCAGCCGCGATGCGGCCTCGTCGATGAGGTCGATCGCCTTGTCGGGCAGATGACGATCCTGGATGTACCGGTCGGCGAGCTCGGCTGCGGCCTGGAGCGCCTCGTCGGTGATCGTGACGCGGTGATGCGCCTCGTAGCGGTCGCGGAGACCGCGGAGGATCTGCACCGAGTCGTCGACGGTCGGCTCCTCGACGCGCACCTGCTGGAAGCGGCGCTCGAGAGCGGCGTCGCGCTCGAGGTACTTGCGGTACTCGTCGAGCGTCGTCGCGCCGATGGTCTGCAACTCACCACGCGCAAGTGCGGGCTTGAGGATGGACGCCGCGTCGATCGCGCCCTCGGCCGCGCCGGCGCCGACGAGATTGTGGAGCTCGTCGATGAAGAGCACGATGTCGCCGCGCTGCTGGATCTCCTTCATGACCTTCTTCAGCCGCTCCTCGAACTCGCCGCGGTACTTCGAGCCGGCGACGAGGGCGGCGAGGTCGAGCGAGTAGATCTGCTTGCCCTTGAGGATCTCGGGCACCTGGTTCGAGGAGATCCGCTGCGCGAGCCCCTCGACGATGGCCGTCTTGCCGACGCCCGGCTCGCCGATGAGGACAGGGTTGTTCTTCTGGCGGCGCGCGAGGATCTGCATGATCCGCTCGATCTCCGTCTGGCGACCGACGACCGGGTCGAGCTTGCCCTCCTGGGCCTGCTTCGTGAAGTTCCGGCCGAACTGATCGAGAAGCTTCGAGGACTTCGACTTCTCCCCCGCCGGCCCACCGCCTGCGCCCGCCTGGCGGCGGCCGGGACCGGAGAGCATGCGGATGATCTCGTTGCGGATCTTCTCGGCGTCGGCGTCGAAGTCGAGCAGGATCCGCGCGGCAACGCCTTCGTTCTCGCGAACGAGGCCGAGCAGGATGTGCTCGGTGCCGATGTAGTTGTGGCCAAGGGAGAGCGCTTCGCGCAGCGCGAGCTCGAGCACTTTCTTCGCGCGCGGCGTGAACGGGATCTGGCCGGTCGTGACCTCGTCGCCCTGACCGACGATCCGAGCCACCTGCGCCCGCACTTCCTCCACCGTGATGTCGAGAGACTCGAGTACCCGCGCCGCAAGGCCCTCCTCCTCGCGAAGCAGTCCGAGCAGGATGTGCTCGGTGCCGATGTAGTTGTGCTTGAGCGCCCTGGCTTCGTCCTGTGCGAGGACTACCACCTGGCGGGCCCGTTCCGTGAACCGCTCGAACAATTCCCTCGACTCTCCTTTCCAATGGATACAACCGCAATCAGGCGGTCGAAGGTTCGGTCATCGTAGCCCACCCCTTCGGCTGTGCCGAGTGACTCGATTGGGGGTTATTCGCGTGTGCGGAGCGGGTCGGTTCGGGACCGTCGGTCCGAACCGGATCGGCGTAGCGCACGAACCCCCAAGGTGAGGAGGCCGTTCCGCCTTCTCCGCTAGCCCAGTAAGGGGGGTCACTATGACCAAGCAGAACCAAGCGCCTGCGTTGGCGTCCGCCGAGGATGTGCAGCGGCTGGAGAACGTTTTCGCAGACACGAGCGCGACACCGCGCACTCGTGCGTGGATGTTGCAGAAGGCCGCGCTCGGCGTCGCAGCAGCTGGCCTCGCCGGCGTCGCCGCGGGATGCGGCGGCTCATCGAGGAAGACCACCTCGACAGCGGCGAGCACGATGTCGCACGGCGACACGATCAAGAGCGTGATCGACACCGCCATCACTGCGGAGGCGCTCGCAGTCACGTACCTCTCGGCGGTCATCAAGGCGACGAAGCCGAGCGACAAGACCGGTCCGTTCGTTTCCGTTCTCAAGGCTGCGAACAGCGCGGAGTACGACCACTACAAGGCGCTCCAGAGCCTCGGCGCAAAGCCGCTGACTCTCAAGTTCTGGGCACCAAATGCCTTCTTCGGCCCGAAACTCAGCGGTGTCTTCCCCACGCTCGAGGTCGCAGAGACGCTGTTCGTTAACGCCTATCTGATCGGCACGACCGTCTTCGCCAAGGCCGGCAAGGCGGACTTCGCGCGGTACGCGGGCGAGATCGGCGGAGTCGAGGCCGAGCACCTGGCACTCGCTCGCGCGGCGCAACAGAAGATTCCGAACGACCTCGGCTTCATGGACTACTCGATCGATTCGATGGACGGAATCGTGAAGGCGCTCGAAAGCGCCGGCGTCGGTTTTGGCAAGCAGGGCTCGAAGCCGGGCACGTTCGTGCACTTCACCGCACCGACGAGCGATGTCCTGACTCCCGTCTCGAACGGAGGACCGGCATGAACAGACACGACGAAACCGCATTCCTGGGCTCGGAGGATGTGCAGACGATCGAAAACGCGCTCACCGACGCCCGCGTGCCGGTCATGACCCGCAACGTCCTGCTGAAGCGAGCGGCGATCGGCGCCGCCGCTTCGGGTCTCCTCGGATTCCCGGCCGCGGCGCTCGCGGCGGCGAGCGGCGACACGGTCGACTCCGTCGTGACGACCGCCATCACTGCCGAAGCGCTCGCGGTCACCTACCTGACCGGGGTCGTCACGCAGGTTAAGGGCGACCCGGTGGACAAGTTCCGGCCGGTGCTGAAGAACGCGCTCGCGACGGAATACGACCACTACAACGTGCTCAAGAGCCTCGGCGGCAAACCGCTGACGACGAAGTTCTGGGCGCCCGACGCCGCGTTCAAGCCCGAGAACGTCTTCGCAACGCTCGAACCGGTGGAGACGATCTTCGTCAACGCGTATCTCGTCGGGATCACGGTGTTCTCGAACGCCGGCAAGCCCGATCTCGCGCGCTACGCGGCCGAGATCCTCGGCACCGAAGCGCAACACCGTGCCCTCGCCCGATTCGCGCAGGGCAAGCTCCCGAACAACGAGGCCTTCGAGAGCTACGCCCTCACGACGACGAAGCAGCACGTCGCTGCGCTCGAAAAGCTCGGGATCGGCTTCGGCAAGCAGGGTTCGGCGGCCGGCGCGTTCTACAAGTTCTCGCCGCCGCCGCCCTCAGCGCTCGGGAGCGTGGAGAACAGCGCGCCAGCGTAGGACAAGCCCTCGTCGGACGGCCACTCTCGACCGGCCGTCCGACCAGGCTGATGACAAAGGAGAGTTCCGAATGATCGGTCTGACAAGCCCCACCCACATCGTGCTCCTGCTCGGAATCGCGCTGCTCCTCTTCGGCGCGAAGCGGTTGCCCGAAATTGGCAAGTCGCTCGGCCACGGCATGCGCGAGTTCAAGGACTCCGTCTCAGGACTCGACTCACCTGCCGCAGAGGAGAGGGCGACCGAGCTGACCCCCGCCGAGCCGCCGACGGTGCCGGCAGCCGACGCGCGTGAGAAGGAGGCTGCCTAACGCTGGCGGAGCGCCGGGAAGAGGATGACGTCGCGGATCGAGTCTTTCCCGAGCAGGACCATCGCGAGCCGGTCGATGCCGAGTCCGAGCCCTCCCGTCGGCGGCATGCCGTACGAGAGCGCCTCGACGTAGTCGGGATCTCCCTGCTCAGCCTCGACATTTCCGCCTGCGCCCTCGGCCGCCTGCATCGCGAAGCGCGATGCCTGCTCCTCGGCGTCGTTGAGCTCGCTGAACGCATTGCCGAGCTCCATCCCGCCGACGTAGTACTCGAACCGCTCGACGACCTGCGGGTCATCGTCGGTCAGCCGCGCGAACGGCGAGAGCTCGAGCGGATAGTCGTAGAGGATCGTCGGCTCGATCATCCGCGGCTCGATGTACGAGGTCACGGCCTTGTCGACGAGCTGCGACCACGTCTTGTCGCGCGAGACGTCGATGTCGCGGTCCTCGAGACGCTTCTTGAGATTGTCGTAGTCGGGCGTCCAGAGGTCGAGCTCCTTCAGCTCGTCGACGAGGCGGATGCGCTTCCACGGCGCTTTGAGATCGAGCTCGTGCCCTTTGAACGTGACCTTCGTCGTGCCGAGCGCGGCGAGCGCGACATGCTCGATGAGCGACTCCATCCGCGCCATCGTGTCCTCGTAGTCCGCGTACGCCTCGTACCACTCGAGCATCGTGAACTCCGGGTTGTTCTTGTACGTGACGCCCTCGTTGCGGAAGTCCTTGCCGATCTCGTAGACGCGCTCGAGGCCGCCGACGATGAGCCGCTTGAGGTAAAGCTCGGTCGCGATGCGGAGGTAGAGATCCTGGTCGCGCTCGTTGTGGTGCGTGACGAACGGCTCGGCGAACGCGCCGCCGTAGCGCGGCTGGAGGATCGGCGTCTCGACCTCGACGAAGCCCTCGCTGTCGAGATATGCGCGGACGGCGGTGACGATCTTCGCGCGCACGATGAAGTCGCTGCGCACCTCGTCGTTCATGAGGAGGTCGAGATACCGCTTGCGGTAGCGCAGCTCGATGTCGGTGAGGCCGTGGTGCGTGTCGGGCAGCGACTCGCGGATCCGCGCCAGCACTTCGAGCTCGTCGACCTGAACGGACGGCTCGCCACGGCGCGACTTCGCCGGCGAGCCGACAACGCCGACGATGTCGCCGAGATGAAGGTCGAGCTCGCCCGTGCGCTCGGAGGGACAGATCAGCTGGATACGGCCCGAGCGGTCGACGAGGTCGAGGAAGACGAGCTTCCCCATGTCCCGGCGAGCCATGACGCGGCCCGCGAGGCGCCGCGTGATCTCAGCCGTCGCGCCCGCGTCGAGCGGGTCCGCCTCGGCGCGGACGGCAGCGATCGTGGCGCGATCGCGGAAATGCTTTGGGAGAGACATGGCCGCCGAGTCTAGATAGCCCGTTCCTGGGACGGTGCTGGCAAAGGAGGCAAGCTCGCGGCGCGCAGGACAGTACTCGAGTACGGACAAGCGCCGCGAACTCAGCCTCCTGCCGCCAGCGGCGTCAGCTTCGGCGGAGCGCGGCTCCGCCGCCCGGGAGCCGAAGCGGCCAGGGACGGGCTACGCGGCCTTGATCTCCATGATCTTGAACTTCTTGGCGCCCTTGGGAGTCGGGGCCTCGACGACGTCGCCCTTCTTGCGGCCCATAATGGCCTTGCCGACCGGCGACTCGTTCGAGAGCTTCATCTCCGCCGGATTCGCCTCGGCCGAGCCGACGACGTGGTACTCGAACTGCTTGTTCGTACCCATGTCCTTCAGCTTCACCTTCGTCCCGACGGACACCTCGCCGGAGCGCTGTGCGGCGGTGATCTCCTTCTTCGTGACGACGCGTGCGTTCGCGAGCCGCTCTTCGAGCATGGCGATCCGCCCCTCGAGCATCGCCTGGTCGTTCTTCGCGGAGTCGTACTCGGCGTTCTCGGCGATGTCGCCGAACTCGCGCGCGATGCGGATCCGCTCCGCGACATCGCGGCGCCCGGTGGTCGACAACTCTTCGATCTCAGCCTGGAGTTTCTTGTGCCCCTCCGGCGTAAGGATGACTTCCTTCAACATGGCCTCCTGCCCCTGACACACAAACGGCCGCTGGCAATTTGCCCCGCGGCGGGGCCGAAGGGTACCACGGGCGCTGGATACCATCTTCAGGTGTCCTTGAACCTTCGGGAACCGTGGTCGATCGGCGGCGTCGAGGTGCCGACGCGCATCGTGCTGGCACCGATGGCGGGCGTCTCTATCCAGGCGTTTCGCCGCCAGGGGCGCCGTTTCGGCGCCGGTCTCGTGTGCTCGGAGATGGTCTCCGCGGCCGGGATCGAGCACAAGAACGAGCGGACGTTCGGCTACCTGCGCGTCGCCGCGGACGAGCATCCGCTCGCGATCCAGATCTTCGGCGCGGATCCGGCGGCGATGGCCGAGGCCGCGCGCATGGTCGAGTCCGCCGGTGCGGACATCGTCGACATGAACTTCGGCTGTCCCGTGCGCAAGGTGACGAAGACGGGTGCGGGCGCGCATCTGATGGAGGATCCGGAGCTCGCGGTGCGGGTCGTGTCGGCCGTGGCAAGCGCCGTCGACGTGCCGGTCACGGTGAAGATGCGGCGCGGCGTCGAGAACCGCTCGCGCGCCTGCCTCGAGCTCGGGCCGCGCCTCGTCGAGGCTGGAGCCGCGGCGCTGACGCTCCATCCCCGATCGGCGGCCCAGATGTACACCGGCTTTGCCGACCATTCGGTGACAGCCGAGCTGGTCGAACGCGTCCCCGTGCCGGTGATCGCCTCGGGCGACGTGACGACGCGCGACGAGGCGATCGCGGTGCTCGAGCGCACGGGAGCGGCGGCGGCGATGGTCGCGCGCGGAGCGCAGGGCAACCCGTGGGCGCTGCGGGAGATGATCGAGGGCGAGGCGTTCGCGCCGACGCGCGAGGAGGTCGCGGCAGAGCTGATCGTGTTCATCCGCGAGGCAGTGCGCGAGCTCGGCGAGCAGCGCGCGGTCGGCTTCCTCAAGAAGTTCTACGGCTGGTACCTCGGCCACGGCCGCTTCCCGAAGCCGTTCAAGCAGGAGCTCGTGATGCTGCACACCACCGACGAGGTCGTGACGCGCCTGTTCGCGGCGGCGCCGGGCGCGGCGGAGCTCGTGGCGCAGCTCGAGGCGGAGCTGCCGGCCGCCGAGGACGAGGTCGTCCTCGGGCTGCCGATCTCGGTCTACGGCGGAGGTTGAGCGTGCGGATGCACGCGGACGAGGTCGACAGCGACTCGTCCCTCGTGCAACGCCTCATTGCCGGGCAGTTCCCCGAGTGGGCGGATCTGCCTGTAAACGCGGTCTATCCACTCGGCACGGACAACGCGAACTACCGGCTCGGCGACGACAAGCTCGTCCGCCTCCCGCGGCAGGAGAGCAAGGTCGCGGGGCTCGAGCGCGAGCTCGAGTGGCTACCCGTCTTCGCGGCCGCGATGCCGCTGCCGGTGCCGGAACCGCTCGGGCGCGGCGAACCTGCCGAGGGGTTCCCGTTTCCCTGGGCCGTGTTCACGTGGCTCGACGGCGAGAACGCTCCGGTCGAAGATGTCGCGACGGAGTCGGCCGTCGAGCTCGCGGAGCTCATCCTCGCGATCCGCGGTCTCGACGCGACGCGTGCGCCGGAGGGCCTCCGCAACGGCACGCTCCGCGAGCTCGACGACTGGGTGCGGTCTGGCGCCGCGAAGCTCGACGCCCGCTACGACGCAACCGGGCTGCTCTCGGCGTGGGACGCCGCGCTCGAGATTCGGCCGCGGGAAGGGCCTCCGACGTGGTGCCACTGCGACCTCGACCTCCGCAACGTCGTCTTCTCGGGCGGACGCCCGAGCGGTGTCCTCGACTGGGGCTGGGCGGGCGCCGGCGATCCCGCAAGCGATACGGCCGTCGCGTGGAAGATGCTCCCGGCGACGGCGCGGCCCGCGTTCTTCGAGGCGCTCGGCGCCGACGACGGCGAGATCGCCCGCTCACGCGGCTGGACGCTCATGCAGTGCGCGGGAGCGCTCTCGTACTACACGCCGGAGAACAACCCGGCGCTCTACTTCGAGGCCGAGCGCTGGCTCGGCGAATTGCTCGACAATTCGCGCGGAACCTGACACCTTTCACTCGATGAAGCACTGCTCGGCGATCGCGATGGCGCTGGCAGCCTGCGTGTTGCTGCTCGCGGGCGCATCGTCCGCTTCCACTACCCACGCGCACCTGCGCTGGGGACAGGGCGTACCGGCGGCACTGCCGGCCGACGCGGCGATCGGTGCCGCTGCGGCGGCGACCATCGAGGCGGTCTCGTGCTCTTCCCCCGGGAACTGCTCGGCAGTCGGTGGGTACGTTGACGGCGACGAGGTTGCACGCGGCCTGCTGTTGACCGAAACCGCCGGAAAGTGGGCTCGCGGAGTCGAAGCTGTCCTCCCCGCCAACGCGGATCCCACATCCCACGGCCCGTTCCTCGAGTCGATCTCGTGCTCGTCGCCGGGGAACTGCGCCGCCATCGGCGGGTACACCGACAATGCCGGGCACCTTCAGGGCCTGTTGCTGACCGAAACGGCGGGCGTCTGGGGTCCCGGCGTCGAAGCCGCTCTCCCGGCGAACGCAATCCCCGACAACCAACTGGTTCTCCTCGGGTCGGTGTCGTGCCCGGCGGACGGAGAGTGTGTCGCAGTCGGCGCGTACAACGTCAACTCCGACACCCATGCACTGGTGCTGACGGAGACGGCGGGAACGTGGGCGACCGGCGCCGAGCTGGCCACGCCCGGAGACGCGCCGGTGTTAGCCGCCAGCTCGGTGTCATGCCCCGCGGTCGGCAAGTGCACGGCCGTCGGCGAATACATCAACGACGGCGGAAACTCGCTGCCGGTGATGTGGACCGAGTCGACCGGCGTCTGGGAAGCAGGCGTCGCCGCTGCACTACCCGCAAACCTCTCGTCCGCGCCCGGCTACGAGGCATACCTCGGGTCTGTCTCGTGCGCTTCGGCCGGGAACTGCACCGCCGTCGGCGAGTACAACGAAGGCCCGTATTGGGGCGACGGCTTGCTGCTGACCGAGAAGGCGGGAACGTGGGGAAAGGGCGTCGAGGCGATTCCACCGTCCGGAGTCAAGGAGGGCGCCGTGCAACTGACCGCCGTTTCGTGCGCCTCGGCTCGCAGTTGCACCGTCCTGGGCGACTACGACGACCGCTCACTGTCCTACGCGTTCGCGCTGAGCAAGAAGCGCGGCGTATGGTCGCGCGGGGTCGTGCCGCCCCTCGCCCGCGACGCCCAACTCGATTCGGTCTCATGCGCTTCGCCGGGGGACTGCAGTGTCGTCGGCAACGACATCTTCAACGGCCGGCCAGTGCTCCTTGACGAAACGGCCGGCACATGGAAAGCGCGATTCGCGTCCCTCCCGTCCGGAACGCACGGCGGCGGGCTCAACGCGGTCTCCTGCGCATCAGCGAATTACTGCGCGGCGGTGGGCAAGTACACGACGAGGTCGCACGCATCGGGTGGTCTGCTGCTCGACGGCTCGCCGACACCGCCGTGCGTCGTTCCCGAGCTCGGGCACCGAACGCTGCGCGCGGCTCGGAAGATCATCACGTCCGCGAACTGCTCGGTGGGCGCCGTCCGCTACGCGAGGTCGCGGAAGGTCAAGAGCGGTCACGTCATCTCACAGAGACCGCGGCCGGACAAACGCCTGAAATACGACGCACGAATCGACCTCGTCGTCAGCGCGGGCCGCTAGCGCTCGAGCTTGCTCGCGGCCTCGATCGCATCGAGGTAGCCGTCCGTGAACCGCGTCTGGAACCGGCGCGCCAGCGGTCCTGCGGCGCGCGCGAGCGGGTCAACGGTCTTCGAGAAGGAGACGATCCGGGCGACGACTTCCGAGTCGTCGCCGCGCTCGACGCTCATCGCGACTTCCCCGCACTCGAGATGGCCGGCCAACGTGCCGTACGCGAACGTGAACCACGAGTCGCTCGCGACCGTGTACACGACGCGGCATGGGTTGACGGACCAGAGCCTGAGCGTGCGCACCGCGAGGAGTAACGGCCTGCCCGTCTCGACGATCGCGCCGGTCGGATAGACCCGCACGCCGGCGCCAACGTGTCCCTGCCAGTGGCGTAGCGCCGCGACCGCACGCTCGAAGCGGCCGTCACCTACGCCGAGAGACCGCTCGTAGCGGTCGATGCGGTACCCGTCCGACAGCTCGCCCGTCCGCGTCGCGCCGACTTCGGGATAGGTGAACTCGGCGTCGCGAGCCTCGGCGAGAGCGCGGCGCAGGAACGACTCGGACGGCGCCCTGACGTTCACGACGTCAGGAGTGGTTCCGCTCCCAGACGAGCCTCAGCCCGGCAAGCGTGAGGAACTCGTCGACCGTCGACACCGTGCGCGAGTGCGGAGCGATCAACTCCGCGAGGCCGCCGGTCGCGACGACCGCGCAGTCCGGCGCGCCGAGCTCCTCGCGGATGCGGTCGACGATCGAGTCGACCTGTCCCGCGAAGCCGTAGACGAGCCCCGACTGCAGCGCCTGCGTCGTCGTTTGCGAGATCACACGCTCCGGCGCGACGAACGGCACCTTCGGAAGCCTCGCGGCACGCGCGAACAGCGCATCCATCGAGATCTCGATCCCCGGCGCGAGCACGCCGCCCGCGAACTCGCCTGCCGCCGAGACGACGTCGAAGTTCGTCGACGTGCCGAAATCGACGACGACGCACGGCGTCCCGTATTGCTCTCGCGCGGCGACGGCGTTCGCAATCCGGTCAGGCCCGACCTCACGCGGATCGTCGTAGCGAATTGGGACGCCGGTCGAGACGCCCGGCCCGAGGACGAGCAGCTCGACATTCCCCCACCGCTCGGCGAACGACTCGTACTCGGTGACGAGCTGCGGCACCGACGAGCACAGCACCATCCCGTCGAGGCTCGGCAGGTCGACGAGCGCGCGCAGCGTCACCGCAAGCTCGTCCGCCGTCTGTCGCGGATTCGTGCCGATGCGGTAATGCTCGACGAGACGGTCGCCGTCATAGAGCCCGAGGACCGTCTGCGTGTTGCCGGCGTCTACCGCGAGCAGCATCAGGAGGCGTTACTCCTCTTCGGCGCGGAACGGCTCACCGATGCGCTCGGCGAGATCCTCGGCGGTGTACGTCGGCTCGTCGCCCTCACCGCGCAGCTCCTCGATGGTCACGTCGCCGGACGTGAAGACCTTCGTGCGCGGGATCATCCGCGTCGGCCGGTTCTTGTCCCAGACCCAGACGTCCTCGAGGTCGAGCTGGAAGAACGGCAGCGCGCCGGGCGCGGTCGGCGTCGCCTGCTGGACTTCGAGCTTGTTGCAGAGATACGTCGCGTCCTGCGTGAGGACGCAGTAGCGGAAGAGCGAGAAAACAGCCTGGTACTCCCGCTTCAGCGCGAGCTCGAGTTCTGCCTCGTACTCGTCGAGATCGTCGAGGTGGGACATCGTACTCAGTGTATCCCCGGGACTTTCGCGTCCAACTCCGCGAGCGGCTCGAGCACGAAGGCGCGTTCGTGCAGGCGCGGATGCGGCACGGTGAGACCCGGCTCGGCGATCCGCTCGTCTCCGAAGAGGAGCAGGTCGAGGTCGAGCGTGCGCGGGGCATGCTCGCCCGCGACGCGCACGCGGCCGAAGCGCTGCTCCGTCGCGAGGAGCAGATCGAGGAGCTCGCGCGCGGAGAACGTCGTCTCGAGCTCGGCGACGCCGTTGACGAAGAGCGGCTGCGGGCCGACGCCGACGGGCTCTGTCTCGCGGAGCGTCGAGACAGCGACCACCTCGATCCCGTCCTCCTCGGCGAGCGCTTCGAGGGCCGCGCGGATCGTCGCTTGCCGGTTGCCGAGATTCGCGCCGAGACCGATGTACGCCCGCATCACGCTCTCGTCACGGTCTCGTCACGGTGGCTGCCACCGTGCCGTCGAGGCCTGCCGGTTTCACCGCCGGTTTCCGGACTGTCACTCGGACGCGTTCGGGCGCGAAACGCCGCTCCAACTCGTCGGTCACAGCGGTGGCGAGCGCCTCGAGCAGCTGGAACTGCCGTCCGTCCGAGACTTCTCGGACGGTGGCAGCCACCGTGACGTAATCGACAGCGTTTTCGAGCCGATCGGTCACACCGCGGTCGCCGACGTCGAGATCGACGTCGAAAAGGAAGTCCTGCCCCGCCTCGCGCTCGGCATCGTGCACGCCGTGGTGCCCGAATACGCGAAGGTCGTGGACGTGCACGGTGATCATGCGATCGCGCCCGCGACGGTGAGGGCGTCGACGGTCGATTTGACGTCGTGGACGCGGAGGATCGACGCGCCGCGCTCGAACGCGGCAACGGCGGCTGCGATGCTCGCGCCGAGGAGGTCGTCGGATCCTGTCAGCTTCTTGAGCGAGCTCTTGCGCGAGTAGCCGACGAGCACCGGTCGGCCGAGGGCGGTCAAGACGTCGAGCCGACGCACGAGCTCGAGATTGTGTTCGACCGTTTTCCCGAATCCGATGCCGGGATCGAGGCAGATCCGTTCCTCCGGGATTCCCGCCGCGACAGCAAACGCGAGCCGATCCTCGAGAAAGGCCGCGACTTCCGAGGCGACGTCCGTGTAGTGCGGCTCGGCCTGCATCGTGCGCGGCTCGCCCTGCATGTGCATGAGACAGAGATACGCGCCGGCGTCCGCGACGACGCCGGCGAGCTCGGGGTCGCCGCGCAGCGCCGTGACATCGTTGACGAGGATCGCGCCCCGCTCGAGCGCGGCGCGCGCGACGTCCGCCTTCGTCGTGTCGATCGAGAGCGGAACGTCCCCGCCGAGCCGCTCGAGGACGGGAACGACGCGCGCGAGCTCCTCCTCGACCGACACGCCGTCGGAGCCGGGACGCGTCGACTCGCCGCCCACGTCGACGATCGCAGCGCCTTCCTCGACCATGCGTCGCGCGGCAGCCGCGGCCACGTCGGGATCGAGATGCACGCCGCCGTCCGAGAACGAGTCGGGCGTGACGTTGAGCACGCCGATGACGGACGGCCGCGGGAACCGCTCCTCGATCGCAATGGTCACGCGCGGAAGCCTACGGTCGCGCGAGTATTCGGCCAATGGTCATCGCGCGGCGAATCGTCGGAGCACTGCTCTTCTTCACCGGAGTCGTCTGGCTCGGACAGGGGCTCGGCTGGATCACGGGCTCGTTCATGACCGGCAGCACCTTCTGGGCGGTGACCGGCGGCGTCTGCGTTGTTGCGGCGCTCGCCCTCCTCGGCTGGCCCTGGCGACAGCCGCGCTAGTCGGCCGCGAGTGCGCGGCGTGCCTCATCGACCGCGTCGCGTGCGTGCTGGAGCGCCGACTCGCGCGGGTCGTCCCGCTCGCGCGCGGCGAGTGCGAGCTCGAACGCCTCGAGTGCGCCCGCATGGTCGCCCGCGGCGAACCGCGCCCAACCTACGTTGTTGTACAGCGGCCCGAGCCAGTAGCGAACGCCGGGATCGCCCGACGAGCCCGCGATCTCGATCCCGCACGCCGTCCACGCCTCGGCGTCGTCGACGAGGGCGAGCATGTGCGCCGCGTCGGCCGCGAGCGCGGCGGCGCCGGTCTCGCGCGCGACGTCGAACGCCGCGCGGAACTGGTCGAGTCCCCAGTCGGGCTGCTCCGACGAGCGCGCCCGCCGGCCGCGCTCGAGCAGTGAGCGCGCGGTGACGCCGCCGAGCGCCTCAGCCTCGTCGAGAAACGCATCGCATTCGGCCCAGTTCCCGCGCAGGCCGTCGACCCGGGCGAGCTGGGTCAGCACCTCGGCGCGCCCGGCGTCGGTCGTCTCCCTCTCGAGTTGCGCCCGAAAGCGCGCCTCGCTCGCGTCGAGGTCGTCGAAATCCCACAGAGGCCGCAGCCGATCGCCCATTCGCGGGATGATCGCAGTCCACCGCGAAGGATCATCCCCGCGGCACGACGGCCCCGCCGCGCGGACTGCCTAGGCTCGCCGTGTGGCCCGCTTCCGCAGCCCGCGCACCGCCTGCCACGCCGCCATCCTCCTTGCGATCGTCGGCGTGTTCGGCACGTGGAGCACGTCCGGCCCTGTCTCGCTCAACGGGGTCGAGGGATCGCACAACGGCTGGATCGTGCTCATCTTCGCGCTGCTGGCGCTCACCGCCGTGCCGTCGCTCGCGCGCGGCGGCTGGCTCGGGATCGTCGCGGTGCTCGAGTTCAGCGCGTTCATGCTCTACACCGCGATCGCCGACCTCCTCGCCCACGACGACATCCACTGGGGCTCCGGCTGGGGGATCTGGCTGACGATCATCATGTCCGGCGTCCTCGCGGCGCTTGCCGTCTTCGCGGCGCTGACCCGGATCAGAGGAAATACGCCAACTGGTGCCACAGCCAGTTCTTGAGGCGGTTCCCGAGACCCTCCTGCGCCGTTCCCGGGATGGAATGCGCGATGTCCGGCGTGAAGACTCGCTCCTCGAACAGGTTCGCAGTGTGCGCGTCGCTGGCCATGATCGCGATCTCGAAGTTGCGGTAGAGCGCCCACGCGTCGAGGTTCACCGTCCCGAATTCGGCCATGTCGTCCGCGACGATGATCTTCGCGTGGACGACGGCGCCCGGGTACTCCCAGATCTGGACGCCGGCGGCGAGCAGGCTCGGATACGCGTATTTCAGCGCTCGCGTCGCAGGCCCGTTGTTCGACTTCTGTGAGACGACGATGCGCACCTTGACGCCGCGCTTCGCCGCCGCGATGACACGCTGGATGATGTCCTCGTCCGTGAAGTACGGATTCATGATGTCGAGCCGCGTCCGCGCGTGATCGATCAGCTCGCGGATCGCCTGCGTCGCGGAGACGAATCCGCCCGGCACGGTCTGGAGGAGCGCGACGGGAATCGTCCCGGCCTCGGGTTGCTCCGGGAAGAACTTCGACAGGTCGGCCGGTAGCGGCCCGCCCTGCGCGGCGAAGCTCATGAGGAAGAGCGCCTGCGTCTGGCGGACGACGTTGCCCGTGACCCGCGACATGACGTCGTGGAAGCCGCCGTTCTCGAAGTGGTCCTCGATCCCGGCGCCGCCGGTCCACGCGACCTTGCCGTCGATGACGTAGAGCTTGCGATGGTCGGCGCGCCCGACGTCGTCCTGGCGCCAGTCGAGCGCTCCGTTCGGATAGAGCCCGTCCTTGTCGGGAGGGAATATGTCGTTGACCACGATCTGCGCGCCGCCGTCGGCGAGCTTCGTGAACATCGCCTTGGCGTCGGAGTACGGCTTGCTGCCGCTCGCGTCGACGAGGACGCGCACTTCCACGCCCTCCTTCATCTTCCTGAGCAGGAGATCGGTCATCTTCATGCCGACGGTGCCCTCGCGCCAGCCGAACATGAGGATGTCGACCGTCGAGCGGGCGTGCTCGATGTCGGCCATGATCTTCGGGAAGAAGTTCTTTCCTTCCGGCCACGGGTCGATCGTCGCGGCGGTCGACCAGGCGAACGGGAGGCCGACATCGCGCGGCTTCGGATGCGTCGCGACGAAGCGCTCGGTCGCCACCTGCGCGCCGGCGGCGGTGATCGCGTCGCGACTAGGCGGCCAGCTCGGCTTCTCCGTGACCGCGATCGCCTGCTGGAGAAGCAGGAAGAGGAACAACGCGAGGATGAGCCCGATAACGGCGAGAACCGGCCGCCACCACTGAGCGATGAACGCCATCGCCGAGGACTGTCGCCTCCGCGGCGGGCTAGAGCATCACCCCGGCGGGACGATGGTGGGCTCCCGTTGAATTGTCCCCGTGCGCGCGTCAGTATGGTCGGCGCGGGGTCTCCGCTGCCACGCCTCTTGTGGCCAGAAATCGGAAGGCTGAGGGAAGAACATCATGCGTGAGAGTTTCGCTTCGAAGTGGGGAGCGCTCATCGCCGTCGCCTTTGCGTCGGCGTTGGTCGTATCGGTGGCGGGGGCGACAGGTAGCCCGCCAGGCCAGCAGTACACCGGGTGCCTGTCTATGGGTGGCGACCTCCACAAGGTCAAGGTCGGAACGGCCCCGCAGCACCCGTGCGGCAAGGACGAGCAGCAGATCACCTGGAGCGAGACCGGCCCGGCCGGCGCCGACGGAACGAACGGCACCAACGGCGCCGACGGCACCAGCGTCACGTCGGCCCCGGAACCGGCTGGAGCGAACTGCGCGAACGGTGGTTCGAGCTTCACCTCCGCGAGCGGGACGACCTACGCCTGCAACGGGGCGAAGGGAGACAAGGGCGATCCCGGGCCGCCCGGCCCGACGAACCTCGGTGCGCTGCAAGGATCGCCGTGCACCGTCAGCGGACACTCGTCCACCCTCACCGTGAGCACCGACAACACGACCGGCGCGGTCAGCCTGACCTGTCAACCGCTGTACACAGTCAGTGGAACTGTGACCGGAGGCTCGATGACCCAGATCCAGGTCGAGAGTCTCAACGGAGACGGCAGCTTTAGCCGGTGTTACTCGGCGACGTCCTGCTCGGTGTTGGTTTCGTCCGGTAGCCCGGTTCGGGTGATCTTCACGAGCGGGGACGAGGAGACGGGCGGGGGTTCTCAGTTCACCTTCACCTGTCCCGCCAATTCGATCTACCTGGGCGGCACGGCGTATCTGCAAAATGCCTTGACGAGCGGCAGCTATGCCTCTGGGACATGTGAGGTCTACCCGGGTGGCATTACGAGCGACTTCCACGCCGCCGCCAATTTCTCGAGCTAGGCGTCAGCGGGTGGGGCCGGTCGTGATCGACCAGCCCACCCGCTTCATCGCGCGACGCCCGGCGAGCCGGCCGCTCAGATCGCAAGAGGTCGGATGGGTGCGCCGTCAGTTACGAGACTCCGCAGGAGACGGGCCAGTTGCTCCGGGCTGCGTTCGTCGTCTGAGGCATCGAGTTCGTCCGCCGTCCACCATCGTGCATCGATGACGATTTCACCGTCTTCGTCGTTACCGGCCGCGCGCGGTTCCGGACGGTCGGCTGCCCACGCGATGAAGATCCGTTCGTCGGCCACATAGGTTGTGCCGTCGTGGACGAAACGGTTCTCGCGAGTCCAGACGCATGGGCCAAGGTCGACTCCCTCGATCCCGGCCTCCTCCTGGAGTTCCCGTCGCGCCGCCTCAGCTGGGGACTCGCCAACGTCGATCGACCCCCCGGGCGTCACCCAGACGGAGCCGCCCGTTCGAGGATCCATACAGCGCACAAGAAGGATCCGCCCGTCCTGGTCGAGCAGAGCGACCCTTGCCGTGGTCAGCCTCCGACTCATCGAGACGAGACACTATGCGCTCGCGTGGGCCAGGTCCCTCGACCGCTCACCGCCGTTGCGACGCGGGGCTAGGCCGTGAAGGTGTTCCGTACCCGGCGCGACCGTGCGAAGTAGGCGATGCCGACGAGTGCGGGGAGTGAGTCGACGACCGTCCCGAACGGGGACTTCTCGCTGAGAAGGAACCAGACGAAAAGGAAGGTGACAGAGAGGACGTTGAAGGCGATGTTATGCGCGATCGCGGCCCTCTTTCCTTTGGTCATGAGGACGAAGAGGGTCAGACCGTAGGCCACCAAGCCGACGTTGCTCACGACGTAGATGACCAACGCCCACAACGGGATGAAGGAGTGGAGTCCGACGAGTGAGGGCCGCGCGTAGACGATCACCGAGCCGATCGTCAGCGCCAGGCCGTGTGCGAGCGCGGCAGCCAATCCCACGGTGTACACCACGAGCCAGCCACGGATTCCTACAAGGCTCCTGTGCGATACCGAGGTGGACCGCAGCGCGACTGGCGAGCACACTCCGGCGGCCGTCTGCGAGCGCCTGACGCGCAGGAGGTAGAGCGTTGTCGCCGCAACCGCGGCGAGGAAGACGAAGGGCACACGTCGATGATAGGCACTCCCGAGCGAGGCGTCCCGTCACACGCCCAGTGCTCGAGAATGTCCCCGAAGCGGAGTCGGGCAGAATCGTCTCGTGGCGGTCACGCACACATTCGCGGGACTGGCGGTCGCCGAATACACCACGGCGCATGACTGGTATGTCCGTTTGCTGGGTCGCGAGGCCGACATGTTCCCGCACGACACGGAGTGCGTCTGGCATGTGACCCCGACCAGCTCGATCTACCTTGTGCAGGATCCCGATCGGGCCGGAAGCGGACTCCTGACTGTAGGGCTGGACGACCTGGATGCCGATGAGCGGCGCTTGCGCGCAGCGGGCGTCGCGTTCTCGGTAGACGACGGAGGATCCGCTCCCCGCCGCGTCATCGTCAGCGATCTGGACGGCAACAGGCTCTCTTTCTTCCAGGATCCCGCGCACAGCGGCGGATAGGCGCTCGGCTGCCCCAGTGCGCGGGAATGTCACTCGAAGCCTGGGAGGCTCGCGGTGAATTGGCCCTGGTAAGTTGCACGGATGAGAGGCATGACAGCGTTCGCGGTCCGCTCTGTCATTGGTGCGGTCCGTTCTGTTCTTGCGGCACT
>DASXLJ010000023.1:0-44179 GCA_036496305.1 Gaiellaceae bacterium
GCGTCGATCTCGTCCATGAAGACGATGCACGGCGACGCCTGCTTCGCCTGCTCGAACAGGTCGCGCACGCGCGACGCGCCGACGCCGACGAACATCTCGACGAAGTCGGAGCCGGAGATCGAGAAGAACGGCACACCCGCCTCGCCTGCGACCGCGCGCGCGAGCAGCGTCTTACCGGTGCCGGGAGGCCCGTACAGCAGCACACCTTTCGGGATGCGCGCGCCGAGCGCCTGGAACTTCTTCGGGTTCTCGAGGAACTCCTTGATCTCCTGCAGCTCTTCGACCGCCTCGTCCACGCCGGCGACGTCCTTGAAGCCGATCTTCGGCGAGTCGGGCGTCATCCGCTTCGCGCGCGACTTGCCGAAGCTCATCACCTTCGAGCCGCCGCCCTGCACCTGGTTCATGAGGAAGATCCAGAAGGCGATCAGGAGGACGAACGGGAGGATGCCGGTGAGGAGCCCCCACCACGGCGAGCTGCCGATCCCGCCCGAGTCGAACGGGATGTCGTTCTTGCGGAGCAGATTGAGGAACTGCGTCGCCGACGTCTCCGTCGGATAGTTGACGGTGATCTTCGCGCCGTCGCTCTTCCGGGTCGCGTCGATCTCCTGCTTGTTCGGCTGGAAGACGACCGAGTTCAGCTGATGCTGCTCGGCGTACTGGTACACCTGCGACAACGTGACCTTCTGCGACGACGAGCCGGTGTGGATCACCCGCACGGCAAGGTAAGCAACCGCCGCGATGACGATGAGGGGGAAAAACGCGCTGCGGAAGAAACGATTCACGGCGTGTCAGCTGAGGGTACCAGCGGTATCCGTTTGCAAAACGCCGCGTTCGGGGTTGCTGGCTACACGCTCTCGGGGATGAGCTCGTCGCTGAGAACCGCGACGTACGGCAGGTTCCGGTACCGCTCCCCGAAATCGAGCCCGTACCCGATGACGAAACGGTTCGGGATCTCGAAGCCCGTGTAGCGCACGGGCACGTCGATCTCGCGTCGCGACGGCTTCGTCAGCAGCGCGCACACCTCGAGGCTCGCGGGCTCGCGCGCTTCGAGATTCCGCATGAGATAGCTCAGCGTGAGACCCGAGTCGATGATGTCCTCGACGACGAGCACGTGCCTTCCCTCGATGTTGATGTCGAGGTCTTTGAGGATCCGCACGACGCCCGAGGAGTCGGTCGAGGCGCCGTAGCTCGAGATCGCCATGAAGTCGATCTCGCACGGAACCGTGAGGTGGCGCATCAGGTCGGCGAGGAAGAAGACGGCGCCCTTGAGGACGCCGACGAGCAGAAGATCGCGGCCCTCGTAGTCGGCGGAGATCTCCGCCCCGAGCTCGGCGATCCGCTTCTGCAGCGGCGCCTTCTCGATCAGGATCTCCCCGACCGCCTTCTCGAGCTCAGTCGCGGGCAGCTTCTACTCCTTCGCAGTCGACGATGCCGGGAACCGCGACGACCTCGTCCCCGCGCACGACGAGCGGCCACGCCTCGCGCTCCGAGCGCGGCACCTTCGCGTCGACGAAGACGTCCTGAATCTTGCGGCTCCTACCCGCCAACCGGTCGCCTGGCCTCCATCCTCGCACTCTAAGTCCTGGCAGCGCGGAGCGGATCACCCACTCTCCCCACCGCACCTCACCCTTCAGGTCGACCGGTCCGTGCTCGAGCCAGAGCCGCTCGTGCTCGCGCACCGCCTGCAGGCCGCCGCCGAGGTCGATGCGCTTGGAGCCGGCCGGCGACGAGAGGAGCTCGGCGAGCGCGGGCGGCAACGTCTCGCGCGAATCGAGCGCGCGGAGGAGGTTCTCATCGGCGGCCGGGTGGAGCCGGCGGAGGAGCGGCAGGATCTCGTGGCGGATCAGGCCGCGGCGCGTATCGCGGTTCGACGTGTCCTCACGGAATGCGACACCTGCGGCGCGGCAGTACTCCTCCGTCTCCTCGCGCCAGAGCGGCAAGAGCGGATGCACGACACCGAGGTCGTTGCGCGGCTGGATCCCGGTCGCGGCGCCGCGCGAGACGAGCCGGTAGAGGATCGTCGCAACCTGGTCCGAGGCGGTGTGTCCGGTCGCACGGACTTTGTGACAACTTGTCACTTGGTACCTCTGCTCTCGGAGTTGCGCCTCGGACGCGCCGTTTCCGTCCGCTTCGACTACGTGCGCGCCGAGCACGTCGGCGCAGAAGCGCGCGTCCTCTTCCGACTCGTCGCCCCGGCGCTTGTGGTTCACGTGGACGGCAGAGACCTCGTAGCCGAGATCGCGGAGCACGAGCCAGAGGCACGTCGAGTCGGCGCCGCCCGAGACGAGGCACGTCACCGCTCCGCCGGACGCGATCAGGTCGTGCTCATGGATGAAGCGCTCGACGCGTTGCTGCAGCTCGTCCATCAGAAGATGAGCGAACGATAGGTCAGCGCACGCGTCATCCCGACCGAGTCGTAGAGCCGTAGCGCCGGCGTGTTCTCGGGGCGGACGAAGAGGCAAACGGTCGGCGTCTGCCCGAGGAGCAGCCGGCACAGATCCGCGAGCGCGCGCTTCGCGTAGCCATGCCGACGCGCTTCGGGATCGGCCCACACCTGCTGCAGCTGGACGGCGCTCGGTGTCCACGCCGACGCCTCGGCCTTGAAGCGGATCACGCCGTTCTCGAGCCAGATCCATGAGCGGCCTTCCTCGATCTGTTGCCGCGTGCGCCACCGGAAGCCCTCCGGGTCGCGGCGTAACGGGTCGAGCCCGATCTCCTCGTAGTGCGCCGCCGCGCACGCCGGGACGAGGACGTCGAGATCGCGCAGACCGGCCGACCGCAGGCCCGTCTCCCCCGCTTCGGGCGCCTCGCTCAGAGCGTAGACCGGCTGGCCCGGCCGGTCGTTGCGCGGCGTGGGAAGCCGGCCACGCACAGCGTCCCACAACTCTCCGACGGCGTTCTCCTCGCCGATCAGCATCCGCGTGCCGTCGTGCGCGGCTGCCGCGGCGAACGCCCCGCAGCCTCGGCCGGACGGGACGACGTTCGCGCCGGCGAAGCAGAGCGCCGAGAGGCTGCCGCCGGCCTCCTCGATCGCGGAAAAGCGGCCGAGCCCGCGGCGCGCGACGTCCTCGAGGAAGACGCGCTCGACCGGATCCTCGGCGCAGAACGCGAGGATCTGCTCGCGCGTGGGCGTGACGGTCGCATCCACCGGCTGATCATCACACCGATAAGGTCGCGCCATGCCAATTCATCTCCGTGCCGAGCCCGGCGACTACGCCGACGCCGTGCTTCTCCCCGGCGACCCTCTCCGCGCCAAATACATCGCGGACACGTACCTCGACGACGTCAAGCAGGTCAACGACGAGCGCGGGCTGCTCGGCTACACCGGCACGTGGGAAGGAAAGCCCGTCTCCGTCCAGGGCACCGGCATGGGCTGCCCCGGCGCAACGATCGTCTTCGAGGAGCTCATCCAGCTCGGCTCGAAGAAGCTCATGCGCGTCGGCACGTGCGGCGGATTGCAGCCGCACCACGCGCTCGGCGACCTCATCGTCGCGCTGACCGCCGTCCCGTCCGATTCGACGGCGATGCACCTCGTCGGGAACGAGCCGCACTGCCCGACCGCGGCCTGGCCGCTCGTCCACGGCGCCGTGCACGCGGCGAAGGAGCTCGGCCAGCCGATGCACGTCGGGCCGATCGTGTCGAGCGACGTCTTCTACAACCCGGACGGCGGCCAGTACCAGCGGTGGTCGGAGCGCGGCGTCCTCGCCGTCGAGATGGAAGCGGCGGCGCTCTTCACCGTCGCGGCGATCGGCGGGATCGGCAAGACGCCGGTCGAGGCCGGGTGTCTGCTCACCGTCTCCGACATCGTCGTCGAGGGCGTGTTCACGCGGATCTCGGACGAGGAACTGCAGGCCGCGGTCGACCGGATGACGCGCGTCGCGCTCGCGACCGTCACGTCCGACTGACGCTTACGCAGTCGCGGGCTCCGTCAAGGTCTCCGCGTCCGGAACCGGAGGCGCGCCGTAGACGAGGAACGTGACCTCGGCGTCGCTCTCGTTGCGCACGTGGATCGGCGTCCCGGGAGACACCGCCACAACGCTTCCGGCGGGCAACGTCTCGCGGGTAGCGGGGTCGCCTAGGAGCAGCGTCAACGTTCCCCGGAGCACGGCGAAGACCTCTTCCTGCGCGAGCTCGAGATGCGGCACGCCCTTCGCGCCGACCGGATACGTCCAGAGCCGGGCTCGTGATTCCTTCAGGTCGAGGCGCGCCGTGAGGTCGACGTACGTTCTTCCGTACTCGGCAAGCGTGCGAGTCGCGACCCAGTCATCGGCTGTGGCGGTGATCCGCGTGTACCCGGGCATCCGGCTCGAGTCTCGCAGGTCGCGTCCGCGCTTGGTGCCTAGTCTTGTCCGCGATGGCCGCTCCCGGGACGCTCTTCCTCGTCAACCCGGCGTCGGGAAACGGCGCGACCGGCAAGCGCTGGCCCGACCTGCGGCGACGCGCGGCCGAGCTCGGGCTGAGCGGGGACGAAGTGCTGTCCGAGTATCCCGGCCATCTTGCGGAGGCGGCGGCGCAGGCCGGCGACCGGCTCCTCGTCGTCGTCGGCGGCGACGGGACGATGAACGAGGTCGTCAACGGCGTCGCCGGCGCGGGCGCCGAGATCGCCGTCCTTCCGAACGGCACCGGCCAGGACTTCGGTCGCACGCACGGGATCCCGACCGGCTTCGACGACGCGGTGCGCGTCGCGCTCGGCACGGAGACGCGCACCGTCGACGTCGGGCGCGTCGTGCTCGGAGACGCGACGCGCTACTTCGCGAACGTCGGCTCGGCGGGGATGAGCGGCTCGGTCGCGCACCGCGCGAACTCGATGTCGAAGGCGCTCGGCGGGAAGGCGACGTTCTTCTACGCGCTGACACGGGAGTTCCTCGCCTGGCAGAACACCGAGGTGACCGTCTGCCTCGACGGCGGTGACGAACGCCGCGGCGCGATGCACGACGTCATCGTCGCGATCGGCCAATGGCACGGCGGCGGGATGAAGCTCGCGCCCGAGGCGAGCCAGGACGACGGACTGTTTGACGTCGTCTTCATCGGCGATGTGAACAAGGTCGACTTCCTCACGACGGCGCCGAAGCTCTACAACGGCAAGTACCTCGCGCATCCGAAGGTCGACCATGTCCGTAGCGCGACGGTCGAGATCGACGCAGCCGAGCCGCTGCCGGTCGAGGTCGACGGCGAGCCGATCGGAACGACGCCGGCGCGGTTCGAGGTCGTCCCCGCCGCAATCCGCGTACGTGTCCCGCGCGCGTAACTCGTCGTCACTAGCGGTGTCCGCCGGCGCGTTCGTGGCGCTCGGTGCTCTTGTCGCAGGAGGAGCGCTGACCGGTTTCGACCAGTGGGCGTGCGACCATCTGATGCCGTTCGCGGGGCCGGCGACCGGCGGACCGCCGAGCTTCCTCGAGTCGGTCGTGCCGCTCTACCACGCGAGCTGGGCGACCGCCGGTCTCGCGGTGACGCAGATCGTCACGCTGCCCGGGCAGGTACTGATCTCCTTCGCGATCGTCGCCGTCGCGGCATGGAAGCTTCGTGCGCCGGTCTGGATCGTCGTGTGGTTCGGCGCCGTGGTGGTCGAGGTCGTACTCCGCCACACGCTGACGCGGCCGGCGCTCTACCGCGACGGCTTGCACGTCACCGCGTTCGATTCGTCCTGGCCGAGCGGGCATGCGCTGCGGTGCGCGCTCGTCGCCGCTGTTGTTGCAGCGATGTGGCCGCGAGCGAGGACCGCGCTCCTGGCGTGGCTCGTCGCCGCGGCCGTGCTCCTCGAGCTCGCCGGCTTCCACACGCCGACGGACGTCGTCGGCGGGTTGTTGCTAGCTCTTCTTGCCTGTGGTGCTGCTTGGGCTGTCGGTGCTTCCTGTGCTGCCGGCGCTGCTCGAGCCCTTCGAAAGCCCTGACACCTTCTTCTCGAGCGCGGCGAGCCGGTGCTCGAGCTGCTCGTAGCCCTTCGTGCGGCGCTGGAGGTCGTCGACGCGATCGCCGAGCTTCTTGATCGCCTGGAGCACCTTGTCGGCGCCGGGCGCCTCCGCGAGCCGCTGAATGGCCGCCTCACTCAGGTCGGTCAGCTGTCCCATCAAGTCCGGTTTGCGCTCTGCCATCGTTCCTCCTCGTAAAGGTTCAACCGACGATACCGCTCAGCGCACTCAGAGTCTCCCCCGCGCCGCCGTCGATAACCACGGCCGCGTCCGCATCCCACGGCGTCGGGCCGCGGTTGACGATGGCGAGAGAACCGCCTGCGGCGAGTGTCTCCTGCGGCAACCCCGCGACGGGATACACCTCGAGCGACGATCCGACGACGAGCAGGAGCCGCGCCTGCGCTGCGAGCTGCTGCGCCCGCTCGATAGCCGCCGCCGGGAGCATCTCGCCGAACATCACGACACCGGGCTTGAGAATCTCGCCGCACATCGGGCACGACGGCAGGGGAAGCTGCGCGACCGCGTGGGACATCGGGACACGGACGCCGCAGTGGATGCACTCCGCCTCGCGGAGCGATCCGTGCACCTCGACGACCTCCTGCGAGCCGGCGCGCGCGTGCAAGCCGTCGACGTTCTGTGTCACGACCGCGCGCACGAGCCCCGCCTCCTCGAGCCGCGCGAGGGCGCGATGCCCGGCGTTCGGCTCGGCGCTCGCGAGGACGTCGAGGCGTAGCGCGTAGAACTCCCACACCCGCGCCGGGTCGCGGCGGAACGCGTCGATGTGCGCGACCTCGAACGGGTCGTACTGCGCCCAAATGCCTTCCCGCGAGCGGAAGTCGGGGATTCCCGACTCGGTCGAGATCCCGGCTCCGGTCAGGACGACGCATGGCTGCCTCTCGAGAAGCTCCGCAAGTCTCTCGACGCGCACGCTGAGACGCTACGCCGACGCCGTCTCGCTGCAAGGCCGAAGTGAATCGCGGCGCCGACACTGACTCCGAGGAGCCAGATCAGGAAGCTGATTCCGATGACCTCGAGGAAGAACCCGCGTACCGACGCGACGAGACAACCGTCCGACCCGCACCCGCCAGGGTTGTCGGAGAGCCAGCCCTTCGCGGACGCGAACGCGAGGAAACAGAACGTGATCCCGACGCCGATCAACGCGCCCCACACCGCTCCGAGCCGCGGGTTCTTGTCGAGGAACCCCATCGTCAGACCGAGCGCGGGAAGGAACGGGACACAAAACAATCCGATGATGACTACCCATCCCATCAGACCCTCCTTCATCGCAAGTTTGCTATGTCGATCTAATCGCAGACTTGCTATGTGTGTCAAGGGATAGGCTCGCCCGCGATGGACGGGTTCACCTTCTCCACTCCAGTGCGCGTGCGCTTCGCGGACACCGACGCGCAGGGGATCGCGCACAACGCGGCGTACGTCGTATGGTTCGAAGTGGCGCGCGTCGAGTACCTCCGCGCGTTCGCCGGTGGGTACCAGGCGCTGCGCGACCAAGGAATCGAGGCGCTCGTCCTCGAGTCGCTCTGCCGCTACCGGAAGTCCGCCGTGTTCGACGACGAGCTCGTCATCCACTGCCGCTGCGTCGGACTCCGCGGCGCCCGCTTTCGCTACGAGTACGCGATCACGCGCGGAGACGAGCTCGTCGCCGACGGGCACACCGAGCACGCGTGCGTCGACGCGGCGACGATGCGTCCGACCCGCATTCCCGCCTGGCTCGTCGACGCGATCAGCGCGGCTGAGAGCTAACGGCCTTCTCGAAGAGCGCGCCGAGCTGTGCGACCTCACCCGAGTCGAGCCGCGAGAGGTAGAGCTCCCGGACGATCGCGTGGTGCGTGCGTTGCGCTGCGCGCAGCTGTCGCGCTCCCTCCGCCGTGAGTGTCGCGAAGAAGGCGCGGCCATCCGCCGGGTCCTGATCGCGGCGGAGAAGCCCCCGCTCCTCGAGCCGCGCCACCGCTCGCGTGATCCCGCTCGGTGTGAGCAGCCGCTGCTCGCCGAGCGCGCTCATCCGCTGGCGGTAATCGGGCTGGCCGACGAGCGTGATGAGGATCCCGTAGTCGTCGAGCGACAGGCCGTGGTCGGCCCGCAGCCGCTCGTCGATCGCGCGCGTCACGGTCTCGCGCAGACGGAGAAGACCACGCCACGCCGCGAACTCTTCGGACGTGAACGGATCAGGCTCGGGTGGGAAATTACTTGACACAGTCAAATTCTTTGGGAGAATACTTGCGCCGCGCAAATATATCTACTGGAGGTTGAAACCATGCCGACCACACTCGCCCCGAAGTTCCTCACTCCCGACGACGGGCTCCGTCTCCAGTCCGGCCCCGGCCGCGATCTCGTCTTCAAGGTCACCGGCGACGACACCGGCGGAGCGTTCGACTACTTCATCGTCGAGGTCGCGCCGCACGGCGGGCCGCCGCTTCACGTCCACCACACGCAGGAGGAGACGATCCACGTCCTCTCCGGACGCTTCCAGGTGCAGGTCGACGGCGAGAATGCCGTGCTCGAGCAGGGCGGCTTTGCGTTCATGCCCGCCGGTCTCCCCCACGCGTTCCTCAATCTCACCGACGAGGACGCGGAGATCGTCATCGTCTACACGCCGGGCGGCGGGCACAAGTTCTACGAGGAGCTCGGCCCACTGACGCGCAACGGCAATCCGGACCGCGCCGAGGTGGCCGCCTGCTTCGAGCGGCACGGGATGACCTTGCTCGGGCCACCACTCTCGGCGGGAGGGAACTTCTAGCTCTGCGGCATGAAGATCTCGCGCGCGATGACGAGGCGCTGGATCTGCGACGTGCCTTCGTAGATCTGGAAGAGCTTCGCGTCGCGCATGAGCTTCTCGACCGGGTACTCCTTCATGTACCCGTACCCGCCGAAGACCTGCACAGCGTCGGTCGTGACCTTCATCGCCGTGTCGGCGGCGAAGCGCTTCGCGAACGAGGAGTAGAGCGTGGCCTTGCGGCCGTAGCCGTTGTCGAGCATCCAGCCCGCCTGCCAGCAGAGGAGGCGGGCTGCCTCGATCTCCGTCGCCATGTCGGCGATCATGAAGCTGACGCCCTGGTGCATCGCGATGGGCATGTCGAAGGTCACACGCTCCTTCGCGTACTCGACCGAGTGCTCGTACGCCGCCTGCGCGACGCCGACCGCGCCGATGGCGGTGCCCGGCCGCGTCGCGTCGAGCGTGGCCATCGCGATCTTGAAGCCGTCGCCCTCCTCGCCGATGAGGTTCGCGGCGGGGACACGGACGTCCTGGAGCGCGAATGCCGACGTGTCGGTCGCGCGCTGCCCCATCTTGTCGAGGTGTGACTCGATCGTCACGCCGGGCGCGTCCATCGGGACGACGAAGCACGACATCGCCTTCTTGTCGGTCTTCGCGAAGATCGTCGCCCACGCGGCGTAGCCGGCGTTCGTGATGAACGTCTTCGAGCCGTTGAGGATGTAGTCGTCGCCGTCGCGCACCGCGGTCGTCTTGAGCGACGCGACGTCCGAGCCGGCGCCCGGCTCGGAGAGGCCGAACGACGCGAGGAGCGGCTCCTCGATGAGGGGCGTGAGCCACTGGCGCTTCTGCTCGTCCGAGCCGAAGCCGATCACGGGGCCGGCGCCGAGGCCGTTTGCGGTGATGGACGTGCCGATTCCCGAGCAGCCCCAGTAGAGCTCCTCGCCGACGAGCATCCCGTCGAACGCCGGAAGCCCCGGCCCGCCGTACTCCTCGGGCACGTGGAGGTTCATCAACCCGAGCTCGTGCGCCTTTTCGACCACTTCGACCGGGTGGCGCATCGCGACGTCGCACTCGGCTTCGAGCGGCCGGATCTCCTTCTCGGCGAACTCGCGCGCGAGGCTGCGCAGCTCCTTCTGCTCGTCCGTCAGGGCAAACGAGATGCCGGTGGCGACGTTTTCCTCGATCGCGGCCATTGCTGAGTTCCTCCAGGGCGGTTGATTGACTAGTCAGTCAACATTACCTGGATTGGCCGGAAATTACGCATGAATCCGTACGATGGCCCCGTGGCGACGACGGCGAAGAAAACGGAGCTCGATCCGCTCGACTTCATCGGGATCGACGCCCTCCTCTCCGACGAGGAGCGCGTGATCCGCGACACGGTGCGCCAGTTCGTCTCCGAGAAGGTGAAGCCGTACGTCGGCGAGTGGTTCGAGAAAGGCGAGCTGCCGCTCGATCTCATTCCCGAACTCGCGCAGCTCGGCCTGTTCGGGATGCACCTCGAGGACTACGGGCTGCCGGGCGCGAGCTCCGTCATGTACGGGCTCGTGTGCCAGGAGCTCGAGGCGGGCGACGCCGGGATCCGCAGCCTCGTCTCCGTGCAGGGCTCGCTCTCGATGTACGCGATCTGGAAGTGGGGCTCCGAGGAGCAGAAGCAGCGCTGGCTGCCTGCGATGCACGCCGGCGAGAAGATCGGCTGTTTCGGGCTGACCGAGCCGGACGCCGGTTCCGACCCCGGGTCGATGCGCACGAATGCGAAGCGCGACGGCTCCGACTGGATTCTCAACGGCGCGAAGATGTGGATCACGAACGGCTCGATCTCCGACGTCGCGGTCGTGTGGGCGCGGACCGAAGACGGCAAGATCAACGGGTTCCTTGTTGAGAAGGACATGCCCGGCTTCGAGGCGCCGCTCATGCACCACAAGCTCTCGCTGCGCGCGTCGGTCACGTCCGAGCTCGTGCTCAAAGACGTCCGCGTGCCGGAGGAGAACCGTTTCCCCGAGATCGACTCGCTGCGCGGGCCGTTGTCGTGCCTCAACGAGGCGCGCTTCGGGATCGTGTTCGGCGTCGTCGGCTCGGCGCGCACGTGCCTCGAGACCGCGATCGACTACGCGAAGGAGCGCATCGTCTTCGGCAAGCCGATCGCCGGCTACCAGCTGACGCAGCAGAAGCTCGCGGAGATGGCGCTCGAGGTGAACCGCGGCGCGCTACTCGCTCTGCACCTCGGCCGGATGAAGGACGAGGGAACGCTCCTGCCGGAGCACGTCTCGCTCGGGAAGATGGGCAACGTTCGCGGCGCGCTCGAGGTGGCTCGCACGGCGCGGTCGATCCTCGGCGGCAACGGGATCACGCTCGAGTACCCGGTCATCCGCCACATGAACAACCTCGAGACCGTGCTCACGTACGAAGGCACGCACGAGGTGCACACGCTCTCGGTCGGCAAGGCGCTGACCGGCGAGAACGCGTTCCGCTAGGTCTCGAGCTCGCCGTCCCAGTAGTCGGCGGCGTCCGCGACGCGGAACGCATAGCCGGGCAAGCCGATCTTTCCGCTGTCCGGGAAGACGCCGAACCCGGAGCGGAGGGTCGAGAAGACCGCCACGCGGACGGTCTCGCCGGAGCGATTCGAGACGGCGTGGCCGCCAGCTTCGCCTTCCGGGAAGTTGACGACGTCACCGGGCGCGAGCTCGTGCTCGCCGGACGGCGTCCGCAACGTCGGTCGCCCCGCGACGACCACCAGCCACTCCTCGTTCCCCGCATGCCAGTGGTACGGCCACATACGTCCATCCGGCGCCACGTCATAGACGCCGCAGCCGAGCTGCTCAGCGCCGAGCTCAGGCCCAAGCCGCTCGCCGAAATGGTGGAACGGACCGACGTGGAGCTCGTCGTCGAGCTCGTAGCCGAGCAGGTTGACGATCTTCATGCCGGCCGCTCCAGGAAGCCACGGATCGCCTCTTTGCCGTCCTTCCATCCACCAACCGCCTTGACCGTGCCGTCATCGGGATAGACCACGATCTCCGGATCGGAGAGCGTCGAGAAGAAGACAAGGCGCACCGGCTCGTCGGTCTCGTTGCGCACCTGATGAGCCCCGCTCTCGCCGCGCGGGAAGGCGACGAGATCCCACGGGCGCAACGCGTGCTCGCCCTCGGGAGTGCGCAGTGTCACTGCTCCGGCGAGAACGAGCAGCCACTCTTCCTCCCCGACCTGCCAGTGGTACGCGCTCTCCTGTCCCGGCGCGAGCTCGTACAGAGAGCCACCCCACAGCTCGGCGCCGAGCTCGCCGCTGAAGCGACGGTGCCACTTGCCGTCGGGCAGCGGCTCGAAGAGGTTCAGAGCCCTTGCTCCGCGCGCGGTGCGAGCGGGCTCTGCGGGAGGCCTTCGCGCGGCTCGCCTTCGTTGTACGCCGACGGAGCGACGTCGTTCGGGCCGTCGGGATAGAAGACGCTCGCGAGCCGTTGGATGTGGAGCCGGCCCGGGCCGAGCTCGTACTGGCCGCCGCCGTACATCGTGATCCCGCGCTCCTCCGCCGCCTCGATCGTCGCAAAGAGCTCCCGCACCGTGCCGAACCGCGACGGCTTGATGTTGAGCCACCGCGGCGCTACCGCGAGGCCGTTCAGGTCGGCGAGCGAATGGATGGGCGCGTCGAAGCTCAGCCGATCCTCGGCGCCGGCGAGCGCCTCGAGACAGCCGTCCTCGAGCCACGCGTCCTCGATCACGACATCGGGCAACTCCTCGCTGATCGCGCGGTAGAGCTCCGGGTCGGGCGCGAGGTCGACGACGGTGCCGCTGTAGTACGCCTTGAGGTCGACGACGCGGACGCGGTCGAGCGCGCGGAGCCGCCGCAGGAGGTCGCGATCCCAGTCCGTCTCGGCGTCGAGCTTGAACTCGAGATCCGGCGCGAACGCGAGCCACGTCTCCGGATCGGCCCGAGTGGAGACGATGAACCGGACGGGACGCTCCGGGCGCCCGAGCGCTTCACCGAGCCCGACGTCGTTCTGGCGTAGCGCCAGATCGAGCGCGGCGCTCTCGAACGCCCAGCGGCGGTAACCCTCCGCAAGAGGCTCGAAGCCGTCGAGGAAAATCGAGAAGTCCTCGAACTTCCACGTTCCGGCGAGCATGAGCTCGGCCGGGACGCTGTCGTGCGACTCGGCTTCGTACGTGACGTCCTCCCCCACGCCGGCCGCGCCGTCGCCGTCGATCTCGACGATCGTCGTGACGCGCGCCCAGCCGGACGGCGTCTGCGACTCGCGGCGCCCGAGCGTGTAGCCGTCGACGCGGAGCTCGAGCCCCGCGACGGAATCCCAGATCGACATACTGCGCAGCATATGAGTGGGGGCACATGAGGAGGGCGCTGCTCGTGACCCTCCTAGCCGCCGCGGCGCTCGCCGTGCCGGCTGCCGCGGGCCTGCCCCGCGGCGGGACGCTCGTGCCTGGACACTCGCTCGGCGGAATCCGGCTCGACGAAAGCGCGCATGCGGTTCGTGCGGCGCTCGGCCGGAAGCACGGCGTCTGCGAGGGGTGCGCGCGGCGGACGTGGTACCTCACGTACAAGCCGTTCGATCCGCATGGGCTCGCGGTCGAGTTCCTCCACCGGCGCGTGTCGGCCGTCTACACGCTGTGGCAGCCGACGGGCTGGCACACGACGAACGGCCTCCGCCTCGGCGCAACTGCGCTGCAGGTACATCATCGCGCCGGGCGGCTCCACACGATCACGTGCGCGACGTACGACGCGCTCGTTGCCGACCGGTCCGGCTCGCGCACGGCGTACTACCTCTACAACGGCTCGCTCTGGGGATTCGGGCTGTTCCTCGCTCACTGGAGCCCGTGCCGATGATCGAACTCGCAGACGTTGAAGCCGCCGCGGAGCGGCTCGCGGGAGTCGCGCACCGGACGCCGGTCGTCACGTCACGCACGCTCGACGAGCGCGTCGGCGCTCGCGTCCACATCAAGGCGGAGTGCTTCCAACGGATCGGCGCATTCAAGTTCCGGGGTGCGTACAACAAGATCTCGTCGCTCGACGCGGACGCGCTCGCGCGCGGCGTCGTCGCGTATTCCTCCGGCAACCACGCGCAGGCCGTCGCGCTCGCCGCGAAGCTTCTCGGCTCGCGCGCGACGATCGTCATGCCCGAAGACGCTCCCGCGGCCAAGCTCGAGGCGACGCGCGGTTACGGCGCCGAAGTCGTGCTCTACGACCGCTGGACGGAGAGCCGCGAGGAGATCGGCTCCACCCTCGCGGCGGACCGCGGGCTCGCGCTCGTGCCGCCGTACGACGACCCGCTCGTCATGGCCGGCCAGGGAACCGCGGCACTCGAGCTACTGACGGACGTCCCCGACCTCGACGTGCTTCTCGTCCCGGTCAGCGGCGGCGGGCTGATCGCGGGGTGCTCGACGGTCGCGAAGGCGCTCCGCCCGGAATGCCGCGTCGTCGGAGTCGAGCCCGAGACCGGGAACGACACGCAACAGTCGCTCGCGACCGGCGAGCGTGTCCGGATCGACGTGCCGCGCACGATCGCCGACGGGCTGCAAGCGCCGGAGCCGGGAGCGCTGACGTTCGAAGTCAACAAGCAGCGAGTGGACGAGATCGTGACCGTGAGCGACGACGAGATCGTCGCGGCGATGATCTTCCTCTACGACCGGCTGAAGATCGTCGCCGAGCCGAGCGGAGCGACAGGCGTCGCCGCGTTGCTTTCCGGCAAGCTCGACGCCCGCGACCGCACGGTCGGCGTGATCCTCTCGGGCGGGAACGTCGGCGCGGCGCGCTTCGCCGAGCTCGTCGGCTCGGCCTAGCGGTTCTTCAGCAAGCCGCTGAGGTTGATCTCGAAGAACGTCTTCTCCGCCGCGGCGACGTCGTCCTCGGCCGCCGGGAGCCGGTCGAGCACCCAGCCGGTCAGCAGCTCGTCGATCCCGCCGTAGACGATGGTCGCCGCGACGCGCGGATCGATGTCCTCACGGAACTCGCCGCGCGCAACGCCGCGCGCGATGACGCGTTGGAACAGCTCGATCGGCTGCGCGAGATCGCCGATGCGATCCGCGAGCTCGGGGCTGCGGCCGAACTCCTGGACGACGACGCGCACGACGTCGGGCAGGTGGAGCCACGTGCGGAGGATGATCGTCGCGATGTGCCGGAGCTGGTCGGCCGCCGGCTCGTCCGTCTCCTCGACGCTGCCGATCCGCTCGAGGAGAACGTTCCAGTTCTCGGCGAAGACCGCCTCGAGGACGGCGTCCTTCGATTCGAAGTAGTGGTAGAGGAGCCCGTGCGCGACGCCGGCCTCCTCGGCGATGTCGCCGACGCGGCTCGCGTGGAATCCCTTGCGCGCGAACACGCGAACGGCGGCGTCGAGTATCTGACGCCGCTTGTCCTCCACCGCAGTTGAACGAACAGTCAAGCCGGCCAGAGGCTACACCGATTGGCTCCAAGAGTCACGCGCGGCGTATCCTGCCATTCAGATGAAGCGGGCATTGTTGCTCGTACTCGCACTCCTCGCGCTCGGCCTCGCAGCGTCGGCCGGCGCCTCGGGCACGCAGCCGCGGGTGCTCGCGATCCACTTCGGGCCGGATCTCGAGATCAACCCCGTCACCCAGGGCTACCTCACGGGCCAGCTCTCGCACGCCGCAGACGCGGGCTACGACGCAGCGGTCATCCTCCTCGACACGCCGGGCGGACTGTCGAGCTCGATGAAGACGATCTACCAGGCCGAGCTCGCGTCGAAGATTCCCGTCATCGTCTACGTCTCGCCGGAAGGCGCGCGCGCCGCGTCGGCCGGCGTCTGGGTGTCGCAGGCGGCGGACGTGCTCGCGATGTCGCCCGACTCGAACATCGGCTCGTCCACCCCGATCGACTCGAGCGGGAAGAACATCGCGTCCGATCTGCGGCGCAAGGTGATCAACGACTCCGTCGCCTCGCTCACGGCGCTCGCGCAGACGCATCACCGCAACACGACGTGGCCCGCGAAGGCCGTCCGCGTCGCGTCGAATCTCACCGCGCAGCAGGCGCTGAAGATGAACGTCATCGACCGGATCTCGCCGTCGCTGCCGGCGCTCCTCCGCGCGCTCGAGGGCTACAAGACGAAGGACGCGCGACGGCCGTTCACGCTCCACCTCGCCGGCGCGCACATCGACTACGCGAGCCCGGGCTTCCTCACGCGGTTCCTCAACACGATCATCGACCCGAACCTCATCAGCCTGCTGTTCCTCGTCGGCCTCATCGGGCTCGGCTTCGAGATCTTCCATCCCGGCGCCGTGCTGCCCGGCGTGATCGGCGCGGTCGGAATGATCCTCGCGCTCTACGGCTTCTCGGTGCTCACGCCGAGCTGGGGCGGGATCGCCCTCATCCTCCTCGGAATAGCGATGTTCCTCATCGATCTCCATGCGCCAACGCACGGCGTACTGACCGTCGCCGGGGTGATTGCGCTCGGCTTCGGCCTTGCCCTGCTCTTCCAGAACGCGCCGCCGGGATACCGCGTCAACACCTGGCTCATCGTCGGAATAGGCGTCACGCTGGGCCTTTTCTGGACCTTTGCGCTGAGCAAGGGAATGGCGGCGAGACGCCTGCCGAGACGCGTGGGCATTCAGGCGATGATCGGGCAGAGCGCCGAGGTGCGCACCGCCGGGCTCGTCTTCGCCGACGGCGCGCTCTGGCAGGCGCACGCCGCCGACGAAACGGAGCTCGTTCCCGGCGAGGAAGTGAAGATCGCCGCTGTGGACGGCCTCGTCCTCACGGTGGAGCGCTAGGAGTAGGATCGCCGCATGCTCGGGTTCGTCCGCATCTTCCGTGAGTACGAGCGTGCCGTCTTCTTCCGCTTCGGCCACCTACTGCCCGAGCCCAAGGGGCCGGGGGTCGTCTGGAAGATCCCCATCGTCGACCAGGTCGTGAAGGTCGACCTGCGGACGATCACGCTCAACATCCCGCCGCAGGACGTGATCACGAAGGACAACGTCCCCGTGCGGGTCAACGCGGTGGCGTACTTCAAGATCGTCGACCCGCAGGCCGCGATCGTCCAGGTCGAGAACTACATGGTCGCGACGTCGCAGATCGCGCAGACGACGCTCCGCTCGGTCCTCGGCCAGCACACGCTCGACGAGCTGCTCGCGGAGCGGGAGAAGATCAACGAGATCCTGCAGTCGATCATCGACGGGTCGACCGGACCGTGGGGGATCAAGGTCACGATCGTCGAGGTCAAGGACGTCGAGATCCCGACCGGGATGCAGAAGGCGATGGCGCGGCAGGCAGAGGCCGAGCGTGAGCGGCGCGCGAAGATCATCAGCTCCGAGGGCGAGTTCCAGGCTGCGGAGAAGCTCAAGGACGCGGCGCTCGTGCTCGAGAAGCACCCGGTCGCGCTGCAGCTGCGCTACCTCCAGACGCTGATCGAGATCAGCGGCTCGCCATCGTCGACGATCGTCTTCCCCGCGCCGATCGACATCATCAAGCCGTTCCTCGAGAAAAGCTCGGGAAGCTAGCCCGCGTTACGCGGGCGTCTTCCCATTCGCATCTGGGGATCCGGTCTTGTCGGCGACGACGCCGGCGATCCTTCCGACGGCTCCCTGGAGGTCGCTCGGGATGATCCACACCTTGTTCGCCTCGCCCTGCGCGATCTGCGGAAGCGTCTGCAGGTACTGGTACGCGAGAAGCTCGGCGTCCGGCTTCCCGTCGTGGATCGCCTGGAAGACGGTTCCGATCGCCTTCGCCTGTCCTTCCGCCGCGAGAATCGCCGCCTGGCGGTCGCCCTCCGCGCGAAGAATCACGGCCTGCTTGTCGCCCTCGGCCGTAAGGATCTGCGACTGCTTCTCGCCCTCCGCCTGGAGGATCGCGGCGCGCTTGTCGCGGTCCGCCTTCATCTGCTTCTCCATCGAGTCCTGGATCGACGCCGGCGGATCGATCGCCTTGAGCTCGACGCGGTTGACGCGGATGCCCCACTTGCCGGTGGCCTCGTCGAGCACGCCGCGCAGCTGGCCGTTGATCTCGTCGCGCGAGGTGAGCGTCTTCTCGAGCGCCATGCCGCCGATGACGTTGCGGAGCGTCGTGACGGTGAGCTGCTCGATCGCCTGGATGTAGTTCGCGATCTCGTACGTCGCCGCCTTCGGGTCCGTCACCTGGAAGTAGATGACCGAGTCGATGCTGACGACGAGGTTGTCCTCGGTGATCACCGGCTGCGGCGGGAACGAGACGACCTGCTCGCGCAGGTCGATCACCGCGCGGACGCGGTCGACGAACGGGATGACGAGCGTCAGGCCCGGAGTCAGCGTGCGGGAGTAGCGGCCGACGCGCTCGACGACACCAGCCTGCGCCTGCGGAATGACTCTGACAGTCCTCCACAACGTGAAGAGAACGAGAAAGACGACGACGAGAGGAACGATCAGGGCGATCATGCGGGTTCAGCTCCTTATTTGTAGACGAGCGCGGTAGCGCCCTCGATCTTTGCGACCTCGACGTGAGCGCCCGGGTCGAACACCTCGTCGGGCACGTAGGAGCGGGCGCTCCACACCTCGCCGCCGAGTTTCACGCGTCCTCCCATGCCGTCCACACGCTGGAGGACGACCGCTCTTGCACCTTCCAGTGCGGCGGTTCCGGTGCGGATCGCGGCCGGCGTGCGCAGGTGTCTGCGCGCGATCGGCCGGAGGATCCCGACCGAGGCGACCGACGTGGCTCCGAACACGATGATCTGGATCCAGACGTCGCCGCCAAAGACGGCCGCGAGCATCGCAGCCACTGCCGCAAGCGCCACCGGGCCGAGGAAAAACAGCCCAGGCGTGAAGATCTCGCCGACGGCGAGCACGACGGCGAACAAAGCCCAGATAAGCCAGTCGGGCATCTGTACACAGCCTACGCCTGTATGCCCAATGCGGGAAGGAGTTCGCGCAGGCCCGAGATCCGTGGCTCGAAGCCGGGATGGAGACCATCGCGGTCGAGGAGAATCGCGCGCATCCCGACGGCCTGCGCACCGTCGATGTCGTCCCCGATCGTGTCGCCGACCATGACCGCGTCGGCAGCCTCGACGCCGAGCAGGTCGAGCACCGCGCGGAAGATCGAGGCGTGCGGTTTCGAGCGGCCGTGGTGGAAGGAGCTGATGCCCGCGTCGACGTCGAGCGCGTGATGGCGGGCGAAGTCGCGGACGTCGCGCGCCGAGTTCGAGACGAGCCCGATCCCGAGTCCGGCCGCACGCAGCGCCGCGAGCGTCTGGAGGACGTCGTCGTAGAGATCGAAGTTCTCGTGGCGCTCCCAGCCGCGCGTTATCTCGACGGCGCAGTCGTAGGCCGTGTCTTCGTCGCCGCCCATCCCGCGGATGATGCGTTCGGTGAAGCGGAACCAGATCTCGTCGTCGTGCTCGAGCTCGGGATGACGGTGGAGGTCGACGAGCGCCGCGTCGCGCGCCTCGTCGTACCGGAGCGGGTCGAGCGTCAAGCCGTGGCGTTCCCCGGCGCGAACGTATCCCTCCGGCCCGAGCTCCGGGCCGGGGCGCGCGAGCGTGAAGTCGACGTCGAAGAGAACCGCCTTCAGCTCAGCCACTCGACGACCTCCCCGTGCCGCGGATGAGCGGCACCTTCCGACCACGCGACGGTCTGGACGATCGTCCAGCCGCAGGCGCGCTCGCGGTCGAGGCCGAGCTCGGAGCAGAGCCGATCGAGCCGGTAGAGCGCCTCGCGCTTGGAGTGGCCGAGCTCGCCGGAGCGCACGATCGGCGCTACGGCGAACTCGCGCTCGGCTGCGAGCGGCTTCGGATCGATCACGAGCCACGGCTCGCGCTCGGACGCGATGACGTTGTCGCCGTGCAGATCCTGGTGGACGAGCACGAGCTCGCCCTGCGTCGGCGCGAGCTCCCGTGCAAGCGCGATCGCGGTGTCGCGCTGCGGGCTCGGCGGCATCCTCGAAATGTCCCCTTCCTCGAGCCACCACGCCGTCTCCTCGGCGAGCGTGCGAAAGCCGGTGGCGTCCTTCCACAGGCGGGGAAGCAAACCGATGAGCACGCTGACCGGATCGGCGGTGCCCTGCGACAGCGGCGTTCCCGGCTCGCAACGCTCGAGGAGGAGCGCATGCCGTTCCTCGTCACGGCGGAGGAGCCGGATCGCGCCGTCCCCGTCCCAGCGCTCGAGCGCGTCCGCCTCCTGCTCGTCCTCGCGGTGCGTGTGCTGGAGCTTGAGCACCGCCGGCGTGCCGTCGGCCAGCTCGGCACGCACGACGTACCCCGCCGCGCCCGGCGGATACGGCTCGCCGAGGCGGAGCTCCCAGTCGCGAGCGACGGCTTCGGCGAGCGACTCGGACATCCCCGCTACCCTATGGCGCGTTCTCGGGGTGTGGCGCAGCCTGGTAGCGCGCTCCGTTCGGGTCGGAGAGGTCCCCAGTTCGAATCTGGGCACCCCGATTTCTCCTCGCGGGTGCCTCGCACCCGCCGCCGCCGGCGGACTACCGGAGCTTGGCGAACTTCGCCTTCACGTGCTTGGCGACGTCCATCGTCACGTTGCACGTGCGGCGCCCCGTGCACGCTCCCGACCAGCCCTTGAACACGGAGCCGGCGGCGGCGGTCGCCTTCAGGCGCACGTGCGTCCCGTAGTCGAGCGACACCGAGCAGCTCGCCGCACAGTGGCCGCCGGGACGGAAGGTCACCGTGCCCGAGCCGGTTCCCGACCGCGCGTAGGCGAGCGTCTCCTGCTCCGGCGTGAACGTCGCCGTGACGTTCTGCGGGCGGCCCATGGGCACGTCGCACACGCCGCTCCCCGAGCAATCGCCCGACCAGCGGACGAACGCGTGCGCGCCCGGGATCGCGGTGATCTCGACCGGCGTCCCGTACGCAAAGTCGTACGAGCAGGTCACATTGCACGTGGCGGTTCCGCCGCCGGGCGCCGGGAAGGAGACCGAGCCGGTACCTGCGCGCGCGTCGACGAGCCTGACGTGCAGCGAGTACGTCGCCGCCGGAGTGACATCGATAGCGGCGTTCTCCGAGCCCCACTGCGCCGCGTGGGTGACGGTGTACGGCGGCGCGACGGTGAGCTCGCCCGTTCCCCAGATGAGGCTCGGGTCGCTCGGATCGGGGCTCGCGCCGTTGTAATCGCCCCATCGGCACGGATAGCCAAAGCCTTCGAGGCAACTGCGGTCCTTGTCGGCGTTCGTGCTCGTTCCGAGCAGCAAGTCCTCGACCATCGAGCCCGGGGTCGTGTCGGCGTGACGGTCGCGGACGCGGAAGTCCGTCAGCGTCTTGCTCGAGCTGCTGTTGTAGAAGATGGCCGCGTTCTGTCCGTCGGCACTCGGCGAGACGGCACCCATGAAGGCGAACGCACCGTTCGGCCCTCGCACCGTGCCCATCTGCTGCGGCGTGGCCTTACCGGGCGTGAGCTCGTACCACTGCACGACCGCCGGCCCCGAGGGGTGGCGCTTCTTGCACACGGCGGAGACCGTGTGCTGCGTCCAGATTCCTTCTTTGCCGGTGTTCGGATCGGTGACGGCGACCGCTTGGGTCATGCGCGAATCGAGCGACTCGAGGGTGTGCTTCGTGCCCTTCTGCGGCACGTTGGGCGGCACGCAGAAGGCCGGAACCTTGACGGACGCAGCGTTCAGGAGGACGTTTGCCTGCGAGCCGTCGCGCCCGATCGTGTACAGGTGGATGTGCTTGAGATCGAGGTCGGGAGCCGCGACGTAGCCGACGGCGGACGAGTCGGCGATATTCGCCGGAACCGGCGTCCACGGGTGCCCCGACGGCGCCCCGGTCGAGACGACGGGAAGCGTGAGAACCGCTGCCGTGCTCTGCTCGGTGGTGGAGTCCGGGCAGCTCTCGTCGCCGTTCGCCGGCTTGTCGAGGACGTAACCAAGGGGGACGATTCCGGAGCCGAACTCGTTGGCGCCGATGAGGATCTGGCTGTCGTCATGACCGAGCTTGGGATAGTCATCGACGCTCGAGTGAGTGTCGATCATGTACTGGCACCAGTTGCTCGGGTCCAGGCTCGGCGAGCTCGTCTTCGACCAGCCGAAGGCGAGGCCCCAACTGTCGGCGTCCCCTTCGCAGGGGGTGAGCAGCGAGTAGAGCCAGCGCCCGCCCTGCTGGTCCCATTCGATGTTTCCGTCGCACGCGGGGACGCTCGGCGTACCGATGAAGCTCGACTCGTCGATCGTCTCGGTCGGCGCGCTCAAGTCGATCTTGCTGTAGACGGCCAGCGTCGAGTTGACCATCTCGACGTAGTTGTCCGGCCCGACCGCTCCGGTCGTGTCGGGCGGCGTGCCCGCGTTGGTCTCGTCGGACGCGGCGAGACCCCGGTGGTTCAGGCCCCCGGAGATCCCCGTCTTCGGGCCTGTCTCGGTTGGATGCGCGCGCAGCCACCGCAGATAGCCCGCCTCAGCCGCCGCCTTTTCCCGCCGAAACGCGGCAGGATCCGCGACACGGAGCGGAGCCGGATGAAAGCCGCTGTGCGGAGCAGCCGCTCCCGGCTTCATCCACACGCGTCGTAGCGATACACCGTGCCGGCCCACGGACGACGGCGAGGAGAACGCAGGCACCGCGCCGGCAACGAACAGCGCGACGACCGCGAGCAGGGCTAGCCGCATGGCTGCCTGGCGCCGCATCGTGCCGACACCCTACGCCCGAATCTCAGCTATTGCCATACGTCGCCCTCAGCCGGCGGAGACCTTCGGCGAGCTCGGCTCCTTCTTCGGGACGCTCGGGCAGCGCGACGATCCACGACGCGTAGATCCACGCGGCGTAGACGGGGATGCACTCCTCGAGCACCTCCGCGTCGTGGTCGCCGTACGCCGCGAATGCGCGCCGGCGCGCGGCGTCGTCCCAGAGCGAGAGCGCCGCGAGGTCGAACTCGCGCGGCCCGCGACACGCAGTCTCGAAGTCGTGCCACAACGGCCCGGGCATGCAGTTCGCGAGATGCGCGTCACCGTGAACCGCCTGCCACGCTCCGGCCGGTAGCCGGCCGCCCAGCTCGCGCAGCAGCTCGACGTCGCCGGACGGGTCGAGACTGTCGAGCATGTCGTTCAGATCTCGCGTGTGCAGATCGGGGAGCTCGCCGGCGTAGTCCGCGAGCGCCTCGTGGATCTCGCGAAGCGCACGGCCGGCTTCCTCGGGATCGAGCTCGCCGCCCGGCTCGACGTAAGTCCAGAACGCGACGACGTGACCGCCGTGCCGGTGCGGGCCGGGGTCGAGGAGGTCGGACGGCGGCACGACTCGGGCTCCCGCGCGCGCCGCATGCGCGGCGACGCTCAGCTCGTGCGCAACGCGCTCCTCCGGCTGCAGCGGCCGCCCGCTCGAAACGCGCGCGACGATCGGCAGCGGGCGGAGGTGGACGAGTACGTGCCACGCGTCGCGCAGCACGACCGGATCGTCGCTGCGCAATCCGTGCTCGGCGGCGACAGCGACGGCCGCGGCGACAGCGGTCTCGCTCATCCGAAGCCGTACGTGCCGGGGAAGCGCTCGCCGAGGAGCCGCACGAGCAGCGCCGCGGGCAGTCCGACGACATTGAAGAAGTCGCCGTCGATCCGCTCGACGAGTGACGCGCCGAGCCCCTGGATCGCGTACGCGCCGGCGCGTCCCTCCCACTCGCGCGACGCGACGTAGTGCGCGAGGTCGCGCGGCGTCAGCGAGCGGAACGTGACGAGCGTCGTGTCGCTGTGCACCTCTTCCCACGCATCGGTCAAGAGAGCAAGGCCCGAAACGACTTCGTGCGTGCGGCCCGAGAGCGACTCGAGCATCTCCTCCGCCTCGTCGGCGCTCTCGGCCTTGCCGTAGACACGGCCGTCGAGGACGACCTCTGTGTCGCAGCCGAGCACCGGCCGGCCGTCGGCAACCGCGAGCACCGAGCGCGCCTTGCCGACCGCATGCGCGACCGGATCCTCCTCCGTCTCGTCGTAGTCCGGCGCGACGACGTCGAACGGGACGCGCAGCAGCTCGAGGATTTCCCGCCGGCGCGGCGAGGTCGACGCTAGGAGTAGCGGGGATGCAGGCGAGCTCGCCAAATCTCCTCCGCCGGCCACTGCCGTCCCCAGTCGGCGGTGACGTAGGCGTAGTGCTCGTGCGTCGCGGCGTCGTCCGGCGCCTGGATCTCGATCAGATCGAGGATTTCGAAGCCGTTCGCGCGCAGCAGGCGGATCCAGTCGCCGTGCGCCAGGTGGTACTCGATCCCGCTGTTCGGCCACTGGAACTCGTGCATCCCGAACTGGGGCCGCTGCAGACTCTCGAGCGCGGGCAGCGTCTCGCTCTCCGGCTCGTCCTCGTCGGGCGAGCAGAGGATCACGATCGTCGAGTTGCCGAGGAAGCACAGCTCGCCGCCGGGCCGCAGCAGCCGCGCCGCCTCCGGGATCCACTTGTACGGATCGGCCCAGATCGAGGCGCCGTACTCGGAAAACACGATGTCGAACGATGCGTCGGGAAGCGGGACGTCCTCGCCGAACGCCTCGACGAACTCGAGCCCGAGCTTGAACTTCTCTTCGCAGCGCCTCGCGCTCGCCAACTGCGCCGGGGTTGGGTCGACGCCGACGACGCGCGCGGCGCCCGCCTTCTTCAGCCAGGCGCCGAAGTACGCGGTACCGCAACCGAGCTCGACGATGTCCTTGCCGACGACATCGGGCAGCGCGTTGAGCTCACGCTCGGGAATCCGCCAGATCCCCCAGCTGATCTCCTCCTCGGCCCAGGCGTTCTCGGCCCGCGCGTCGGTGTACTCGGCGTTCGCGCGCGTCCAGCCCTCGACGTTCGGGTGGGTCATCCGAACCAGAGAGCGATCTCGCGCGCGGCCGACTCGGGCGAGTCGGAGCCGTGCACGAGGTTGTCCGGCATCGACACCGCAAGATCGCCGCGGATCGTCCCCGGGGCTGCGTTCGCGGGATTGGTCGCGCCGATCGTCGAGCGCATCGTCGTGATCGCGCCCTCTCCCTCGACGACGAGCGCCCACGTCGGGCCGGAGCTGATGAAGTCGACGAGGTCGCCGAAGAACGGCTTGTCGCGGTGCTCGGAGTAGTGCTCCTCGCCGAGCGCGCGGCTCGCGGTCAGGAGCTTCCCTTCGCGGATCTCGAAGCCGCGCGCCTCGATCCGGCCGAGGATCTCGGCGGCGAGGCGACGACGAACCGCGTCGGGCTTGATGAGGATGAGTGTCTGCTCGACGGCCATCGAGGCCGCACTTTACTCAGCGGGACGCGCGGCGGCGTGCAGTTGTGGCGGCTGCACGGCGTGTCCCGAGCGCCGGCGGCGCCCCGGCTTTCTGTATCTGCATCGGCGTCTCGCAGTAAGGGCAGATCTGCCAGAGCGGCTCGAGCGGCGCGTGGCAGCTCGAGCACGCCTGCTTGAGCTTCGTCGTGCAGACGGGGCAGACGAGGAAGTTCGGATCGACGGCCGCGTGGCACACCGGGCAGCTGATGTCGGTCGCGGCGAGGCGCGACTCGATCGCGCGGATCTCGAGCTCACGCTCCTTGCGGTCGTCGATGAACTCCGGCGGCCGGAAGAGCATGTAGATGAACGGCCCGATGAACGGCGGGAACAACCCGACCAGCGTTGCGAGGCCGACGAGGAGCGGCGACTCGATGCGGCGCCTCGCGTCGCGCCACGTCCAGAAGCCGAGCGCGAGCCAGAGCACGACGCCCGTGACGCTCGCGACCTCGATGATCTGCGTCGTCGGGAGGCTCGAGAAAATAGTCACGGGAGCATCCTAGATACCGCTGTCCGTCCGGTAGAGGTCTGCGAGGAGATAGAGCGAGCCGGTGACGAGGATTCGGCCGTCCTCCCCGGCGAGCTCGAGCGCGCGAAGTCGCGCGGAATGCGGCTCTGGGACGGACTCGACGCGCGCGAAGTGCTCCGCGGCGACCGCGGCGAGCTCCTCTGCCGTAAGCGCTCGCTCGTTGGAGCTCGTCGTTGCGACAAGCGTGGAACCGGCCCGCGCGAGCCGCTCGAGGATCCCGGCGGTGTTCTTGTCGCGGAGGATCGACGCGACGACGGTGTAGTCGCCCGGCTCGGGGAGTCGCGCGAGCAGCCAATCGGCAGCTTCCGGCGTGTGCGCGCCGTCCCAGACCTCGCGGCCGCGCGTCTCGAACCGTCCCGGCAGCGTCACGGCGGCGAGCTCGACGTCGCGGCCGAGGAACGCAGCGGCCGCCTTGCGCGCGCCGCCGATGCGCACGTCGGTGTCGGGGACGAGATGCTCGAACTCCTCGTCGGGCAGGACGACGACCGCGCCCGGCCGCGCGACGGCGAGCTTCTCGCGCGCGATCGCCTCGCGTGTGTCGCCGAGCACGTCGGTGTGCTCGAGGCCGACGTTCGTGAGGAGGACGACGCGCGCGTCGATGACGTTCGTCGCGTCGAGCCGTCCGCCGAGCCCGGCCTCGATCGCCGCGCGCTCCACCCCACTCGCAGCGAAATCGGCGAACGCCGCCGCGGTGAGGATCTCGAACTGCGTCGCGCCGAGCTCCTCCGCGGCGGGACGGACGCGCGCGATCGCCCGCTCGAAGCAGTCGGGGTCGGTCTGCAGCCGCTCGTGCCAACCCGAGACGTGCGGGGACGTGTACGCCCGACCGCCGATCGTCGCGGCGAGCCGGCGCGTCGCCGTCGACTTCCCCTTCGTGCCGACGACGTGGATCGTGTCGAGGCCGCGTTCGGGATTGCCGAGGCGGGCGAGCAGCTCGTGCATGCGCTCGAGCCCGAAGCCGTCGGTCGGCCACGGGCTGAGCGACTCAAGCCAACGCGTCGAGCTCGGCACGGTATCGCTCGAGCTTTTGGCGCTCGCTTTCGACGACCTCGGGCTTAGCATTGGCTACGAACTTCTCGTTCGCGAGCATCTTCTCGCCCCGGTCGATCTCCTTCTGGAGGCGGGTTCGCTCAGCTTCGACATCGCCTTGCCCCCCGTCGGTGGGCGCTCCGACGATCAATTCGAAGATCCGCACTGTCTCAGCGTCGTATGCCGTGACAAGGACGCCACTACGCCGGAAGGTCTTCACGGCACTTCGAACCCTGTCCATGGTTTCAGCCGCTTGGCGATCCCTCCACGTCGGCTGCGCGGTTGGCCACGGCGCGACGATCAGCCGAGTCTCGCGCCCTGGCAGGTACGACCAAATCTCCTCAGTGACGTGCGGCATGACCGGATGGAGAAGCTTGAGAAGCTGCTCCAGCGCAGCAAGTGCCGTTGCCCGCGCATTGGCGTCACCGGCGTACAAACGCGATTTGATTGCCTCTGCGTAGAAGTCGCAGAAGTCTTCGAAGGTGAGGTCATACAAAGCAATAGGAATCGCTCCGAATGAGAATCCGTCAAGAGCTTTCTCTACCGTCTCGCGAGTGCCGTCGAGCCGTCCGAGGATCCACTGTTCCTCTACCGAATCGGGGCGCGCGTCCGGCACCTCATCGCCTGCGTTGGCAAGTATCAGCCGCGACACGTTCCAGAGTTTGATTGCGAGCTTTCGTCCCTCGTTGATCGCGCCGGTAGAAAAGCGGACGTCCTGCGTCGACGACATCTTCAGCAGCCCGTAGCGGAGCGCGTCGGCGCCCTGCTTGTTGATCTCCTCGACCGGATCGATGCCGGTGCCGAGCGACTTCGACATGCGGCGCCCGTCGGGCGCGAGGAGCGTCGAGTGGATGATCACGTCGGTGAACGGCACCTCTCCGAAGAGCTCGAGGCCGGCGAAGATCATGCGGTTCTCCCAGAGGCGGATGATCTCGCGCGCGGTCGTCTGGAGGTTGCCCGGATAGAACGCCGCGAGGTCGGGCGTCTCATCGGGCCAGCCGAGCGTCGCGAACGGCCAGAGCTCCGACGAGAACCATGTGTCGAGCACGTCGGGATCGCGGGTCAGATCCGTGGAGCCACACTCGGCGCATGCGTCAGGGGCCGTCTCGACGACGGTGACATGGCCGTCGGGGCAGTACCAGATCGGGAGCTGGTGGCCCCACCAGATCTGGCGGGAGATGTTCCAGTCGGGCGCGCCTTCGAGCGACGAGATCGCAAAGCGATGCTGAGACTCCGGATGGAACGCGACCTTCCGCTCGTTCAGGGCCGCGATCGCCGGCTGCTTGAGGTCGTCCATCCGGCACCACCACTGCAGCGAGATGAGCGGCTCGATGCGGCTGTGGCAGCGCTCGCACGTCGGCACCGCGTGGCGGTAGCTCTCGCGCTTCTCGATCTGGCCACGCCCGGCCGCCCACTCGAGAATTCGCTTCGCCGCGTCGTCCTGCGTCAGGCCCGCGAGCTCGCCGGCGGCGTCGTTCATCCGACCGTCCGGGCCGATCACGGTGAGCTCGGGCAGTCCGTGGTCGCGGCCGATCGCGAAGTCGGTCGGGTCGTGGCCCGGCGTCACCTTCAGCGCGCCGGTCCCGAACTCCATCTCGACGCGCTCGTCGGCGATCACCGGCACGCGGCGCTCGACGAACGGAACGATGACCTCCTTGCCGACGAGATCGCGGTAGCGCTCGTCGGCGGGATGCACGGCGACGGCCGTGTCGGCGAGGATCGTCGCGGGCCGCACCGTCGCGATCGAGACGTGCCCCGAGCCGTCCGCGAGCGGGTACTGGATCGTCGTGAGCGCGTCGTCCATGTCGACGTCCTCGAGCTCGAGATCGGAGAGCGATGTCTCGTGATGCGGGCACCAGTTGATGATCCGGTTGTCGCGGTAGATCCAGCCGCGCTCGTAGAGATGGACGAACCAGCGCATGACGGCGCGGACGTAGCCCTCGTCCATCGTGAACCGGATGCGCCGGTAGTCCATCGACGCACCCATCGACCGGAACTGGTGGACGATGTTGCCGCCGTACTCGTGGAGCCACTCCCACACGCGCTCGACGAACGCCTCGCGCCCCAGCGCCTGGCGGCTCGTCCCTTCCCGCTCGAGCGCCTTCTCGACGACGTTCTGCGTCGAGATGCCGGCGTGGTCGTACCCGGCCTGGACGAGGACGTTGAAGCCCTGCATCCGTTTCCAGCGCGCGAGCACGTCGCCGAGCGAGATCTGCAGCGCGTGGCCGAGGTGGAGGTTGCCGGTGACGTTCGGCGGCGGGAAGCAGTAGACCCAGCTTTGCCGGCTTGAGTCCGGATCAGCGGAGTAGAGGCCTTCCTCCTCCCATGTCTGCTGCCAGCGGTTCTCGACGCCCTGCGGCTTGTAAAGCGTGTCCATCGGGCGGATGTTGTCAGGCAGCGACTATGACGAGAACCTAGCAGGCGTAGAGTCGCAGGATGCAGCGGACCGCGCCCCCACTCCGAACTGCCGGTTTGCAGCCGCGCATCTGACTACGACCTTGGCTTGGACATCTTCGAAGACGACGACGGCGGTTATCGGACGTGGCTATACGCCAACATTGGCAGCGGCTACGTGGTGAATGCTCTACGCGGCGCGAACCCAGGACAGCCCATTCTCCATCGCGCGCTCTGCGAGACGATCACGCCAACACCCGACAGGACGTGGACGGGCGAGTACATCAAGGTGTGCTCAACGAATCGGCTCGAACTCGAGTCGTGGGCGCACGGGCTCGGCACACGTTTGACGCCGTGCGATTTCTGCGACCCGTAGCCGTAAGACCATCGGATCTCGCTTCTAGGGTTGCGCAATGCAGCGCAGGGAGTTGTGGATCGGGCTGTACGTGGCGTTGGTCTGGAACCTCGCGGTCGCCGCGTTGCTGAACAACCCCATTCAGCCTTCCAAGCACACCTGGTTCGCCGTGATGGGCGGCGCGAATGAACTACTCGGGGTATTGATGATCGCCTCGCCAGAGCTACTCCCGCTCGCCGTCGCGGCGCTCGCTTTCCTAAGCCGACGAGTGCGCGCGGCCGCATGGCGTGCGGCAGCCAACGTGCGCCGTATGCTTCAAATCACGACGACCCACTTTGGCCGTGCTTCCGCATCCATCACCGCCACGGCGAGAATCAAGGCGGACGTGACGCGTGCCGTTCCAAGAACTCTCGAAGACGTCATCGGATGGTTGACACGTCAGGATCAGGATCTGCAAGAGCATCGGAACCGTCTCGATGAGATGCCTCACGAATGGAAGGCGGATATCGCTCGTCAGGCGGAAGAGACCGAGGACTTGATGCGCCGACTGATTTCGGGCTTGGAGAACCGTAATCTCAGCCTTCGCCTCCTCGGGGTGGGATTCGTCGTGATAGGACTGATCCTCTCGACAACCGCCAACCTGGTCTAGCTACGGAGCTAAGCCGCGCGCTTCGGCTGCGGCCATGAGCCGCCGACCTGTTCGAGGATCGCCTCGAGCATCGCGAACGACGAGAGCACGTGCTCGCGCGCAATGGCCCGCGCGCCGGACGGGCTACCGGCGGCGAGCGCCTGCCGAATCGCACGGTGCTGCTCGGCGTTCTTCGCGTACAGGCCGTCGATCGCATGGTCGCCGGGAGCCCAGACCGCCGGGCCGGAGAACGTCCGCCGGGCGCTCTTCGCGAGCTGCTCGACGAGCGGGAGATCGGCGACGCGATAGATGACGTCGTGGAAGGCGTGGTTCGCCCGCACCCACTCGCCCATGATCTTCCGGCGCGCGTCACCCGGGTCCCGCGCGCGGAGATCTTTCGAGATCTGCGCGAAATGCTGCTCGCGCTCCTCCAGCTCGGCGAGAGCCTCGGCAGTCATCTTCTGCGCTGCCACCTCGGTCGCGAGCGCCTCGAGTTCGGCCCGCACCATGAACGCCTCGTGCAGCTCCTCGCGCGAGATCGTCCGCACACGAACGCCCCGGTTCGGGGAGAAGTCGACGAGCCCGAGCGCCGCAAGCCGGCGTAGCGCCTCGCGAATCGGCGTCCGCGAGACGTCGAACCGCTCCGAAAGCTGCTCCTGCCGAAGAACCGTGCCGGGCTCGAGCTCGCCCGAGACGATCGCCTCCTCGATCACGAGCGCGATGTCGTCAGCCTTCGTGCTGTCAAGCACCCCGGTCACGCAGCCTTAGGGGGACGTCGTCCCGGCTGGCGGCACCTGTTTCAACGCCGGCTTCCCGGCGTCGGCAAGCTTGGCGTTGATGCCCGCAAGATGTTGCTTCGCCTTTTCCGGCTGCACGAAGTAGAAGTCGAACAGATCATCAAGAACGTCGAGCAGAAACTCGGCCTCGCCGGGTTCAACCTCGACGACCTCGCCCGTGTTCGTGCTCTTAATCGGATGAGCCGCGAAGTTCCCAACCGCCCGGATCGCGTCCACATTCGAAGCAAGCCATCCCGGAAGCACACCTGCCCCGATCAGCATCGTGATCTCCTCGTCGAGGCTCCCTTTCTTGATCCCGGCCTTCTCCCGGATGACGTGCTGCACGAGCCTTCGACTTAGGGCGGCGCTTGCCTTCGGGCTGATGCCGAGAATCGCTGCCGCCTCGGAATAGTCATCTGCATAAGCCGAATCAACCTCGGGCGCGACTGGCCGAACGTGATGAAGCGGCCACACCATCGCTCCCTTAACAAGCTGGCTTGTGGCGACGTCCGTCAAACGGAGCTCGGCAATGAAGTTCTCGCACTCGGGACAAATCATGTACTGGACTGACCAGACACTGCCGGGATCCACGGCACCGTGCGGCGGCATCTGAAAGAACTGATTGTGCTTCCATCCCGCGTGGATCGCGGTCTGACAATGAGGGCACTTCATGGGCGAGCCAGAATACCGCCGGCCGTTGCGTTTGATTGCCCGTTCCGCAACGTTTGGGCCAGAAGCGGCGACCTAGTCGTTGTCGTGGTCGCGCTCGCAGAACTCCGGGCACGTGCAGTCGGCGAGCTCGGCGATCGGCGGATCCTCCGGATCGAGGAGCTCGGCGTGGTCGAACTTTTCCTTCGCCATGTAGACGGTCTCGCTCATCATGTCCTCCTTCAGTCGAGTCGTTCGTAGGCGGGCAGGGTCAGAAAATCCTCGAGCTGGTCGGCCAAGGCGAGCGAGGCGAACAGCTGCTTTGCCTCGTCACCGGCTTCGACCGCGGCGATCTCGTCGCGCACCTGCTGCTCCGGGACGCGGCCGTTCTTCACCCACTGCCAGATCTGCGAGCGGGAGATCTCCGCGGTCGCGGCGTCCTCCATGAGGTTGTCGATCGCGGCGGCGCCAACGCCGTGCAGCCACGAGTCGAGATAGCGGACGCCGACGGAGACGTTCGTGTGCACGCCGGCGTCGGTGATCTCGCCCGGCGTGTCGGGGATGGAGATGAGCGCGTCCTCGTCGGCGACGACGTCCTCGCGGAGCCGGTCGAGCTGGTTCGGCCGGTCGCCGAGCGCTGCGTCGAAGACCTCTGTGCAGACCGGGACAAGATCCGGATGCGCGACCCACGAGCCGTCGAAGCCGTCACGCGACTCGCGCTCCTTGTCCTCGCGCACCTTCGCGAGCGCGACCTCGTTGACCCCCGGATCCTTGCGCGACGGGATGAACGCGGCCATCCCGCCGATCGCGTGCGCGCCGCGCTTGTGGCACGTCTGCACGAGCAGCTCCGTGTAGGCGCGCATGAACGGCACGGTCATCGTGATCTGCACGCGGTCGGGCAGAACCCAGTCGCGCGCGCGGAACTTCTTGATCGCGCTGAAGATGTAGTCCCAGCGCCCGGCGTTGAGCGCGCAGCCCCAGTCCCGGAGCTCGTACAGGATCTCGTCCATCTCGAACGCGGCAAGGATCGTCTCGATCAAGACCGTGCAACGGATCGAGTCGTCGTCGGCGAGCCGCAACGCGTCGGCCCAGAGCCGCGCCTCGAGGTGCGACTCGAGCTTCGGGAGGTAGAAGTACCGCGCGCCGCTCGCGTACGCGAGCCCGAAGTCGAAGAGCGACGCGGAGACCGGTTCGCCGTCGACCTCGTAGTGCCGCTCCGTGAGGTGCCACCCGCGCGGGCGGATGAGCAGCGTCGCCGCGTCGTCGTTCACGGCGTACGTCTTCTCCGGCGTCTCGAGCGAGAGCTCGCCCGCGATCGCGTCGCGGACGTTCGCGTGGCCGCGGACGACGTTCTCCCAGGTCGGCGAGTTCGCGTCCTCGAAGTCGGCCATGAAGACCCGCGCGCCGGAGTTGAGGGCGTTGATCATCATCTTCCGGTCGACCGGCCCGGTGATCTCGCAGCGGCGATCGACGAGATCGGCCGGCGCCGGCGCGACACGCCAGTCGCCCTCGCGTATCTCGCGCGTCTCGGCGAGGAAGCCGGGGTTCTCGCCGGCGTCGAGGCGCAGCTGCCGCTCGCGCCGCGCCTCGAGCAGCTCGAGGCGCCGCGGGTTGAGCTCGCGATGGAGCCGCTCGACGAACGCGAGCCCTTCGCGCGAGAGCATTTCCTCGGCGACGCTCACGCCGGTGCGTGCTCCTTCGTGAATTGCGCCTCCTCGGTCGAGCCCTTCAGCGCGAGCGTCTCGCTGTCGGGCGACACGGCCTGCGTGACGAGGTCGAAGTAGCCGGCGCCGACCTCGTGCTGATGGCGCGTCGCCGTGTAGCCGAACTCCTCGAGCTCGAACTCCCGCTCCTGCAGCCGCACGTACGCGGGCATCTGCTCCTCGGCGTAACCACGCGCGAGCTCGAACATCGCGGCGTTGACCGAGTGGAAGCCGGCGAGCGTGATGAACTGGAAGCGGTACCCCCAGTCGTTGAGCGTGTCCTGGAACGACGAGATCTGGTCGTCGTCGAGGTGCTTCCGCCAGTTGAAGGACGGCGAGCAGTTGTACGCGAGGAGCTTGCCCGGGAACTTGTCGTGGACCGCCTCGGCGAACTCCTTCGCCTCGCCGAGATCCGGCGTCGCGGTCTCGAACCAGACGAGGTCGGCGTACGGCGCGTACGCGAGGCCGCGGGAGATCGCCGCTTCGATGCCGTCGCGGATGCGGAAGAAACCTTCCGCCGTGCGCTCGCCGGTGACGAACTCGCGGTCGTACTCGTCGACGTCGCTCGTGAGGAGCGCTGCGGAGAGCGCGTCGGTGCGCGCGACGAGCACCGTCGGTACGCCGCACACGTCGGCGGCGAGCCGGGCCGCGCTCAGCGTGCGGATGAACTGCTGCGTCGGGACGAGAACCTTGCCGCCGAGGTGGCCGCACTTCTTCTCCGAGGAGAGCTGATCCTCGTAGTGGACGCCCGCGGCGCCCGCCTCGATCATCGACTTCATGAGCTCGAACGCGTTGAGCGGCCCGCCGAAGCCGGCCTCCGCGTCGGCGACGATCGGCGCGAGCCAGTGCGTCTCGTGCCTGCCCTCCGCGTAGTCGATCTGGTCGGCGCGCATGAGCGCGTTGTTGAGGCGCTTGACGAGCGACGGGACGCTGTTGACCGGATAGAGGCTCTGGTCGGGATACGTCGAGCCGGCGAGGTTCGCGTCGGCCGCGACCTGCCAGCCGGAGAGGTAGATCGCCTCGAGCCCGGCGCGCACCATCTGCACGGCCTGGCCGCCGGTCAGCGCGCCGAGCGCGCGCGCCGGCTCGTCGCGCTGCAAGAGCTCCCACAGCCGCTCCGCGCCGAGTTTGGCGAGCGTGTGCTCGGGGACGACGGATCCGCGGAGCTTGACGACCTGCTCGGCCGTGTACGTCCGCTCGATGCCGCTCCACCGCTGGTCGTTCCACTCCGATTCGAGTTGCTGGATCGCCTCGTCGATCATCTCGCCTCCCCTCGCGTTTGGTGAATCTCGGATCCGAGATATACCACAGACAGCGGAAGCTAACCCAACGGGCGGACAGACACTCGGATCTGGGATCCGGGTTCTTGCTTTCAGCCGGAGGCTAAGACAGGCGAAGTCGGCTTAGCAGCAGGCCATCCCCGCTCCCCGGCGCGCGCCGAAGGCGCCCGCCGCGGCGGGAATCAACGGTCTCCGCACGGAGCAGCGGGAGACCGCGCTCTCCCGCTGCGGAGTTCCGCCACAACAGCGAGCGAGTGCGCAGCATTCGCGAGCTAAAGCTAGAGCTTGTAGTAGCGGTAGATGACCTCGGCGACGCAGACGGGCTTCTCGACGCCCTCGCACTCGATCGTCGCCGTCATCGTCGACTGCCGCCCCCAGTCCTCCTGCTTGAGCTCGTCGACGCGGAACGTGCCGCGCACGCGCGAGCCGGAGGGAACCGGCGCCGGGAACCGCACCTTGTTCAAGCCGTAGTTGAGCCCCATGCCGATGCCGGGATCGTCGTGCGGCAGGACCTCGTACGACATCGCCGGCAGCAGCGAGAGCGTGAGGTACCCATGCGCGATCGTTCCGCCGAACGGCGACTGCTTCGCCATCTCGGGATCGACGTGGATGAAGTTGTGGTCGTGCGTCGCGTCGGCGAACGCCTGGATCATCTCCTGCGGCACGTCGATCCACGACGACGGCCCGAACTCGGCACCTTCTTCAATGGCTGTCATGCCGGGGAGCCTACGCGGTCGGGGCGGGTCACAGCTCCTTCACAGCGTGAGCGAGCGGATCTCTCAGCCGACTCACAGGAAACCGTGACACCGTTACCCCATGGACTCGGCGCGCATCCTCGTCGTCGACGACGAGCCTTCCATCGTCGACGCCGTTGCCACGGCGCTTCGCTACGAGGGCTACGAGGTGCGCGAGGAGGGAACCGGACGCGGTGCGCTCGCCACAGCAACGGAGTTCGGGCCTGACCTCATCGTCCTCGACTGGATGCTCCCCGACGTCGACGGAGTCGAGGTCGGCCGGCGCCTGCGTGACCGCGGCTTCAAGACGGCGATCCTCTTCCTGACGGCGCGCGACGCGGTCGAGCACAAGGTCGAGGCTCTGCGCGCCGGCGGCGACGACTACGTGACCAAGCCGTTCAGCCTCGCGGAAGTCGTCGCGCGCGTGCAGGCGATCCTCCGCCGGACCGCGGGCGATCTCCCCGGCGACACGCTCTCCTTCGCCGACCTCAGTCTCGACGAGGCACGGCACGAGGTCTTCCGCGGTGAGACGAAGATCGACCTAACGGCCACCGAGTTCTCGCTCCTCCGCTTCTTCCTCCTCAACCCGCGGCGCGTCCTCTCGAAGAGCCAGATCCTGCAAAACGTCTGGCGCTACGACTTCGGCGGCAACTCGAACGTCGTCGAGACGTACGTCAGCTACCTCCGCAAGAAGCTCGACGCCGCCGGGCCGCCGCTGATTCGGACGGTTCGCCAAGCGGGGTACATGCTCGAAGCAGAGGAATAGTGAACCGGCTTTCGCTGCGCGCCCGGCTGTTGTTGGGCGTGATTGCGCTCGTGGCGCTCGGGCTGGCCGCGGCGGACATCGCCACGTATACGTCGCAGCGCTCCTTCCTTCTCAGCCGCGTCGACCAGGCGCTCGAGGCCGCGCACGCCCAGGTCGAGGGGATTGCGTTCGAGCATTTCGGCGACGACGGAGGAGGCCCGGGGTTCAGGGGACCGGCGCCTGCAGGAGCCGACTGGTACGAACTGCGAACGCCGGACGGGACGGTCATCCGTCACGGCTTCCTCGTCGGAGGCGGCGCCGCGCCGCGTCTGCCGACAACGATCACCGTCCCGAACACGCCGAACGCGCACGGCGAGCGTGTCAGCTATTTCACTGCTGCGTCGTCGAAAGAGGGTGCGAGCTACCGCATCCGCGCCTCGGTCGAACCGCAGGCGCCGGGCGTGCAGCTCATCGTGGCGAGCGCCCTCTCGAGCGTCGACGGGACGCTCGCCCACCTGCGCCTGATCCTTCTTATCGTGACGTTCGGAGTGCTCGCCGCGTTGACGGCGCTCGGCCTCTGGGTCGTCCACGCCGGGCTCCGGCCGCTGCGGGAGATCGAAGCGACCGCGGCCCGGATCGCCGCCGGCGACCTCTCGCAGCGCGTCGAGCTCGCGGATGACCGAACGGAGGTCGGGCGGCTCGGGCTCGCGTTGAACGGGATGCTTGCCCGGATCGAAGCCGCGTTCCGCGCACAGGAGGCTTCCGAGCAGAAGCTCCGCCGGTTCGTCTCGGACGCGTCGCACGAGCTGCGGACCCCGCTCGCGGCGGTGCGCGCCTACGCGGAGCTCTTCGGTCGTGGCGCGTCGCGGCGTCCCGAGGATCTCGAGCGGTCGCTGACGGGGATCGTGCGCGAGTCGGAACGCATGAGCTTGCTCGTCCAGGATCTTCTCCTCCTCGCGCGGCTCGACGAAGGTCGTCCGCTCGAGCGCGAAGCGGTCTCGCTCGACGAGGTCGTCACCGAAGCCGTCGACGCCGCTCAGGTCGTCGAGCCCGAGCGCCCCTTCGTCGTCGAGGTCGAGCCGGCGACCGTGATCGGCGACCGCGAACGGCTGCGCCAGATCGTCGACAACCTCCTCTCCAACGTCCGGGCGCACACGCCGCCGCGGACGCCGGTGCGAATCTCGGTCGCGCGTGCGGGCGATCGCGCGCTCGTCAGCGTCGCCGACTCCGGCCCGGGGCTGACCGACGAGCAGCTCGAGCACGTCTTCGAGCGCTTCTACCGCGCCGACGAGTCGCGAGCGCGGGCGAGCGGTGGTGTCGGGCTCGGCCTCTCGATCGTCGCGGCGGTCGCCGACGCACACGGCGGCCGGGCGTTTGCCGGCTCCGACTCCTCGGGAGCGACGTTCGCGATCGAACTGCCTCTCGCAGACAGCGGGAGCGCGGGACCCGAGGCCGCGTCCAGCCTCGAGCCCCACGACTCGAGCGGCTAGTTGTAGAAGCCGCTGCTGCTGTTGCTGCTAGAGGACGACGGCGGCGGCATGCCCGGCCTTCCTCCCGGGCCGCGGGGCGGTCCGGTCATCGCGTTGAACGCGCTGTCGAGGTGGATCTCGACGGTGCTGCCGTTCGACTTCGTGACGGTCACCTCGTAGCCGTTCCCGAAGTAGTCGGTCGTGACATCGCCGGCGGTCCCACCGCCGGCCGCCTTGACCGCCGCGGCCTGCGCCTTGGTCGCGGCGTCGCCCGTCACCGCCTTCTCGGCGTCTTCGTGAGCCGCACTCCCGTGCGCCGGCATGTTCATCACCGCCGCCGGCGCAGGCCGACCCGCGCCGCTCGGCGTTGTACTCGTGACGGTGTGCGACGTGGCCGCTCCAGCGAGAGCGGCCCCGCCGACAGCGGCGCCGACGAGTGCAGCGACGCCGAGGGCGAGCTTCTTGATTCTCGTCATTCGTGTCCTTTCGGAGTACCGGCGCTGGATGCCCCGGGTTCACGAACCACGGTCGCGGCGCGCACTGGGAAAACCCTTGGAACTCAGTAGGAATCGGGGCGGAACGGCGCACTCGCCGCTCCGCCCCGAGCACGTGCGCTAGCTCTGCTTGAAGTAGAACGTCGACTGAACGTCGTAATACCCGGCCGGGACGTCGATCTCCGACGCCGTTCCACCCGACGGATACGACTGCGTGTGGCCCGGGCAGTCGAGCGACCCACCGATGCCCATCGTCAGCGGTGTCGGCGACGTGCCAACCGCTCCGTAATTGCCAGGCGGGTCGCCGTTGTTGATCCCGTCGGCGTACTCGCAGTACACCTCGGGCCCGGCGTTGTTGTAGTCCTGCTGGTAGATGAGAAGCCGCGGGTAGACGTAGGCCGACCCCGCGCTCACGTTCGCGTTGATGGTGATGACACACGGAGCCTTGTCCGGTGCACACGTGAAGCGGAACGACCCGCCAGTGCTGTCGCCGCGGGCAGCCGGCGAGCCGAGCGTGGTCGAGTAGTCCGCCCACTCCGAGTTCGACGCCCCGCGCTTGACCCAGACCGACGCGATGCCGTAGGTCGGGCTCCACGCTGCCCCCTGCGGACCGGACGGGCCCGACGGACCGGAACCGCCCTGCGGACCCGAGGGGCCGGACGGACCCTGCGGCCCGGAACCGCCCTGAGGCCCGGACGGCCCGGACGGCCCGATCGGGCCTGTGCGGTTCCAGGTGACGTTGGATTCGTACGACTGGCACTTCTGCTTGGCCGGGTCGATAAGGCGGATCCGACCAAGGAGTGCGGGCTGACGCGCCGAGCTCGTGGCAACGCACGCGTGAATCACACCATTCTTGTCAGGCCCGATGGCCCCGTACGCAACGCCTGCTCCGACGCCAACAGCGACGGCCGCAGCAACGAACAGATATCGCTTCACAATCTCTCCCTCTCTCGCTCTTGCAGAGAGACCCCGCGCGAACCTAAACGGTTGCCGATGTAATTGCAACCTTGGCAACGCCGATCCCGCGATCGGGCGAACACAACGTGCGTCCATCTCAAGACGGCTCGCCGGCAGGCCGATAACAGCCTCTGTGAGTACCGAGGACGAGCGGTCGGTCCCGCCGGACATCTTTTCGGCGCCGCCGGCTGATCCGCAACGACGTGTCTCTGCCGCTGCGCCGTATCCGTACGTGCCCGCGGTGAGCGGAGGCGCGGCCGGCCAATTCGCTGCTGGCGGGCCGGTGTATGCGGCGATGCCCGTGACTCAGAGCACGAGGCCCGGGCGCTTTCGCAGGATTCTCTCGTGGGTCGCCGTCGTCTGGGGCGGGCTCGACATCCTCTTCGACTTCCACTACTGGTCCGCCGCGTCCGGCAACGCCTCGTACCGCACCGGGAGCGTCTTGGGGCTCATACTCTCCGCCGCGCTTCTCAGCTACGGATACCGGGAGATCGCGTCGCACCACATGCGGAAGTTCCGCGCTCTGCCGTGGATCATGGGCGTCAAGCTCGCCGCGATCACCCTTCTCATCGTCGTGCTCGTGGCCATACGCGCCGCGTATCCCGCGAACGTCCAGATCAACTTCCTCAGCAGCTGCGAGGCGCGCGGAGCAGATGCCGGATATTGCGGCTGCGCGCTCAAGTGGTTCGAGTCGCACAAGACGTTTGCGCAGTTCGTCGCCGTAGACGCTGAGTCAAGGACCACGGGCCGGGTGCCGCCGGACGTCGCCGAGGGCATAGCCGCGTCGTGCCCGCGGACGACTACGACGTAGGCGGATTCGTAAAGCCCGAGCGCGGCCGAGCCGATAACCACGGCATGAGCGTCGACGACGAACGGCCCGTCCCGCCAGACCTGTTCTCAGCCGCACCGGCCGCGGCGGGCAGCGGTCGCGCTGTTCCCCAGTTCGCTCCTGCCGGACCGGTATACGCGTCGATACCCACGGGTCACGGCCGTAGAAAGTCCGGGCCGGTTCGCCAGGTGCTCGCGTACATCGCCGTCATCTGCGGTGGGTTGCTCGTCCTCAGCGCGCTTACGAGCTTTTGGATGCACTCCGTCTACAACTCACCCGGGTCAGGAGGCGGCCCTTCGCTCATCCTGGGGGCGGCGCTGCTTTACACCGGCAGCCGCGAGATACGGTCGAAGCATCTCGACCGGAGCCGCGCTCTGCCGTGGCTCATGGGCTTTACGGCCGTTTGCATCGTCGTCGCCGTCGTGGTCGTCTACCAGGAACGTCACGACTATCCCATGAGCGTCCAGACGAGCTTTCTCACCAGCTGCGAAGCGCACAGCGGAGATCCCGGACGGTGTGGCTGCGCGCTGCATTGGTTCGAGTCGCACGAGTCGCTCACGGAGTTCATCGCTCTGAACAACGAAATCGGGAACGGGGGCCGCATCCCAGCCGACGTCGCCGCGGGCATAACTGCAGCGTGCCCGGTGAGCACTACGACGTAGGCGGTCGGCTCGGCCGTGTCTCCCGATCCGCAGAATCAGGGACTCCCGGCCCTACGCAAGTACGAGTACGTGCCGCGCGGCGCCGCTCCCGCAGCTGGTCGCGCTCCGGCAGGCCGACCTCATCCGCGGCGCGGCGAGCCGGGCCTCGTTTGGGTCTGTCTCCCGTACGTCCTTGCCGTCGCCGGCGCGATCGTATTTGGGACGCCGGTCCCGGGCGGCGGAGTGTTCCGGTACGTGCAGGGTGAGGTGCACGTCTTCGCGTTCGGCGTGATCATCGGCTGCGGCGTCGTGCTGGCGAGGCGGGAGCTCCCCGTCAACCGGTATCTGGCGGTGACTGCGGCCGTCGTGGCCGCTTCGGTAATCACTCACGTTGCCCTGAAAACCGCACCACCGGCGTATCCCGCACGGGTGCAGATGGCGTTCCTTGCCACCTGCGAATCCGGCGGAGGTTCGGTCTCGGCCTGCGGCTGCGGCCTCAAATGGTTTGAGTCGCATGAGTCCCTGACGAAGTTCAATGCCGAAATGACCGACCTGACGACCACGGGCGGGAGCACCTGGGACGCACGCGGTGGCCTCGCTTCGTGCGGCGTGGACGTCGACGTGTTCGGAGCCGGCTAAGCCGTCTGCTCGGCGGGCTCTTCCGGCGCGTCGCCGGCGGCGCTCGTCACGAGGGTCGGGCGGATGCCCTGCGAGATCGTCTCCTTCGTGATCACGCACTTCGTCACGTCGCGGCGTGACGGGAGCTCGAACATCACGTCGAGAAGCGCGCCCTCGATGATCGACCGCAGGCCGCGGGCGCCGGTCTCGCGCGCGAGGGCGTGGTCGGCGATCTCCCACATCGCGTCGTCGGTGAAGACGAGCTCGATGTTGTCGTAGCCGAAGAAGCGCTGGTACTGCTTCGTGAGCGCGTTCTTCGGCTCCTCGAGGATCTGGACGAGGTCTTCGCGCCGCAGCTGGTGCACGGCGGAGACGATCGGTAGACGGCCGATGAACTCCGGGATCAGCCCGAAATTCAGCAGGTCCTCGGGCATGACCCCGGCGAGTAGCTCCGACGACTCGACGTCGGTCTTGCCGCGGATGTCGGCGCCGAAGCCGACAGCGTTCTTGCCGATCCGGCGCCCGATGATCTTGTCGAGGCCGGCGAATGCGCCACCGCAGATGAAGAGGATGTTCGTCGTGTCGATCGAGAGGAACTCCTGGTGCGGATGCTTGCGCCCGCCCTGCGGCGGCACCGACGCGACCGTGCCCTCGAGGATCTTGAGGAGCGCCTGCTGGACGCCCTCGCCCGACACGTCACGCGTGATCGACGGGTTGTCCGCCTTGCGCGCGACCTTGTCCACCTCGTCGATGTAGATGATCCCGGTCTCCGCCTTCTTGATGTCGAAGTCGGCGGCCTGGATGAGCTTGAGGAGGATGTTCTCGACGTCCTCGCCGACGTAGCCCGCCTCGGTGAGCGCCGTCGCGTCGGCGATCGCGAACGGGACGTTGAGGATCCGCGCGAGCGTCTGCGCGAGCAGCGTCTTGCCGCAACCGGTCGGGCCGAGGAGGAGAATGTTCGACTTCTGGAGCTCGACCTCGTGGTCGTCCTGGCCCATCTGGACGCGCTTGTAGTGGTTGTAGACCGCGACGGAGAGCGTCCGCTTGGCCTCTTCCTGCGAGACGACGTAGTCGTTGAGGACTTCATAGATGTCCATCGGCCGCGGCAGGTTGTCGAGGTCGAGCGTCGTCGGAGTCGTGAGCTCCTCGTCGATGATCTCGTTGCAGAGGTCGATGCACTCGTCGCAGATGTAGACGCCCGGCCCGGCGATGAGCTTCTTCACCTGGCGCTGGCTCTTGCCGCAGAAACTGCAGAGGAGCTGCTCGTTGCCGTCGGTTGCGCGGGCCATCTCTCTGATTTACCTCGATTTCTCGGTTTCGTCTACAGCGGGGCGTACAAATTGCGGGAGCGTTACCGGTGCGCGATCACCTGGTCGACGATCCCGTACTCCTGGGCCTCGTCAGCCGTCATGTAGTGGTCGCGTTCCGTGTCCTTCGAGACTCGTTCGACGGACTGGTTCGTGTGGTGGGCGATGATCTCCTCCAGGCGCCGCTTGAGAGCAATCGTCTCGCGCGCCTGAATCTCGATGTCCGTGCCCTGGCCGGAGAACCCGCCGGAGACTTGGTGGATGAGGATCTTCGAGTTCGGCAGCGCGGTGCGCTTTCCCTCCGTGCCGGCCGCAAGAAGCAGCGCGCCCATCGACATCGCGATGCCGCAGCACGTCGTCGCGACGTCCGGCTTGATGAACTGCATCGTGTCGTAGATCGCGAGCCCGGCATACACCGAGCCGCCCGGCGAGTTGATGTAGATGTTGATGTCCTTGTCCGGATCCTCGGACTCGAGGTGGATCATCTGCGCGACGACGAGGTTCGCGACCTGGTCGTCGATCGGGGTGCCGAGGAAGATGATCCGCTCGTTCAGCAGCCGCGAGTAGATGTCGAAGAAGCGCTCGCCGCGCGAGGTCTGCTCGATTACGGACGGGATCACCAGATTCGTGGGCGTGTTCAAGTTCATGTGCTCGCAGCTCCTTCGCCGGGGGTCCAAAGTTTCGTCTCGGTCGGGGGGTTCTCCTTGTCGGGAGTCCAGATTGCCTCGCGCGCCTCGGCCTGCGCCTTCGGGATCGGCTTGACCTCGGCCGCGACGCGGTCGAGCGCGTGGCGCAGGCGCAGGTCGTCGCGGAGCGTCTCGAAGCGGCCGTTCTCGCGGAGCACGGCGAGCGCCTCGTCGGCGTCTTCCCCGACGAGCTCCGCTTGTTCGCGGACGAGCGCCTCGACATCGGAGTCGGGGACGTCGATGCCGAGCTTGTCGGCGACCGCCTCGAGCACGAGCTCGCGGCCGACCGATTGCCGGGCTTCGTCCTCGAGCCGGGAGATGAGCTCCTCGGGCGACTGGCCCGTCATCGCGAGGAACGTCTCGAGCGGCAGCCCGCGCGCCTCGACCTGCCGCGCGACACCGCGCAGCAGCTCGCGCGTGCGCGCCTCGACGAGCGGCCCGCCGATGTCGATCTTCGACGCGCCGACGAGCGCGTCGGCGGCCTCGGCGCGGAAGCGGGATTCGATCTCGGCCTCGATCTGCTCCTTCATGCGGCCCTCGATGTCGGCGCGCAGCTCGGCAAGCGTCTCGAACTCGCTCGCGGCGGTGGCGAGCTCGTCGTCTACCGGCGGGAGGACCTTCTCCTTGATCTCCTTCACCGTCGCGGTGAGGGTCTGCGTCGACTCGTCGGCGAGCTCGAAACTCATCTCCTTCGTTTCGCCGGCGTTCATGCCGACGAGGCCTTGCTCGATCTCCTCGACGACGGCCCCGCGACCGAGCTCGATGACGTAGTCCTTGCGCGTGTCGCCGTCGGAGCCGATGAGGTCGACGACCACCGTGTCGTCGGCGGCGACGGGACGGCCGTCGACCGGCGCGAGCGTCGCGACCGTGGCGCGCAGCGCGTCGAGCTCGGCCTGGATGAGCTCCTCGGGCACGTCCATCTCCTCGCGCCCGACCTCGAGCGTCGTCCAGTCGGCAACCTCGGGCTTCGCCTGGACCGCGACCGTCGCAGTGAACTGCCAGTCCTCGTCGGCGGAGCCGGGCAGCTCGAAGTCATACTCCGGCTGCGCGATGGGGCGAAGCCGCGTGCGCGCGGCGGCGTTCCAGAACCAGCTGCCGATGTGGCTCTCGACCGCCTCGGTCATGATCCGCTCCGACCCGATGCGCTGCAGCAGTACCTGGCGCGGCACCTTCCCTTTGCGGAAGCCGGGGATCTTGACGCTCTCCGCCAGATCGTTCGTCGCGTGCTCGACGGCGTGGTGGACGTCGTGTGACGGCACCTGAACCGTGAGGCGGACGCGATTGTCCGCCAGCTCTTCGACCGTCGTCGACATGACGTTCATTCAAGCAGGGAACCCAAATGCGAGGACGAACGTTCCACTCCCGATGGATGCCTTCACAATCGTTCTTCTCGGCGGAACCGGCGCGATCTGGATGGCGATGCTGTCCGTCGTCGCGACGTACGCGAAGCAGAACGTTCGCCGCTAGGTGTAGTTCCTAGGGACGTTGGTTCATCCGGGCCGCCTTGGAGGCTGAGGGCTGTCAAAGGCTTCTCAACTCCAAGGAGGCGACCCGGATGGATCTGCACGCTAACGCTGCTCTCAGCTGGAGCGGTCGGCG
>DASXLJ010000024.1:0-42199 GCA_036496305.1 Gaiellaceae bacterium
TCCGCAGCACAGGAATTCGCTCCGGCGCCTCGAGGTGGAGCAGCAGCGTTCCCTCGAGCGCTGCGAGCGAGAGCTTGTCGATGCGTAGCGCCCGCTGCAGCGGATGGCGCCGCAACCGCTCGACGAGCTCCGCGCGGCCGAGCACGATCCCGGACTGCGGCCCGCCGAGGAGCTTGTCCCCGGAGAAGCAGACGAGATCCGCGCCGCCTGCCAGCGCCTCGCGAACCGTCGGCTCGCTCTGACTTAGTAACAAAGTGTTACTTGGAAAGACATGTCCCGAGCCGAGGTCGTCGACGAGCGGTAGGTCGTGGCGTCGCGCGACCTCCGCGACTTCTTCGAGCTTCGGCCGCTCCTCGAAGCCGACGACGCGGAAGTTCGCCTGGTGCACGCGCAGGAGAACGGCCGTGTCCGGGCCGATCGCCTGCTCGTAATCCGCAGCGCGCGTCCGGTTTGTCGTCCCGACCTCGACGAGCCGCGCGCCCGAACGCGCCAACACGTCGGGGATCCGGAACCCGTCGCCGATCTCGATCAGCTCGCCGCGGGAGACGACGACTTCGCGTCCCTCCGCAAGCGCCGCGAGTGCGAGCAGCACCGCACCGGCGTTGTTGTTGACGACGAGCGCCGCCTCCGCGCCGGTCAGCCGCCGAAGCACCGCCGCGGCGTGATCCTGCCGCGAGCCGCGCTCGCCGGCGTCGAGGTCGTACTCGAGGTTCGAGTAGCCGCGGCCCGCTGCGACGACGCGCGCGAGCGCCTCCTCCGCCAGCGGCGCGCGGCCGAGATTCGTGTGGATGACGACGCCGGTCGCGTTGAGCACGCCGCGCAGTCGCGGCCGCCGCGCATCGGTCAGCTCGTCGCGCAACCGGGCCGCGAGGTCACCGGGATCCGCGCCCGCCTGGATCTCCTCCCGCGCGCGATCGATCACCGCACGCGCCGCGTCGACCGCGAGCGGGTCGCCGGCCTCGCGCGCGAGCTCGTCCACCGAAGGGAGATCGCGTAGCTCCACGCGGGTAAGTGTTACTGAGCGTCGGCCTTGCGCGGCTCGTGCGGGCTGCCGTTCGCGCCGTTCTTCGCGAACGCGTCGAGCACCGTCTCGAGCGCAAGCTGCGGATCGTCGGTCAGCGTGAGCAGCTTGAGGTCGTCAGGCGCGACCATCCCGTCGGCGAGCGCGCTGCGACGCACCCAGTCGAGCAGCGGCGTCCAATACGCCTCGCCGAGCAGGACGACCGGAAAGTGCATGACCTTGCCGGTCTGGATCAGCGTCAGCGACTCGAACAGCTCGTCGGCTGTGCCGAAGCCGCCGGGGCAGACGACGAATCCCTCGGCCGCCTTCACGAACATCGTCTTGCGCGCGTAGAAGTGGTCGAAGACGAGCCCGAGGTCGAGATACGGATTCATCGACTGCTCATGCGGGAGCTCGATCCCGAATCCGACCGACAACCCTCCGGCCTCCTGGCAGCCGCGGTTTGCCGCCTCCATCACGCCCGGCCCGCCGCCGGTCACGACCGCCCAGCCCGCCTCCGCGAAGAGCTTCCCGACCGCGCGCGCGAGCTCGTACGAACGCGAGCCCTCGGGCACGCGCGCCGAGCCGAAGCACGACACCGCCGGCCGGTCGATCTTCTCCACCGCCTCGAAACCCGTGAAGAACTCCTCGCCGATCGTGACGCTCTTCTCCTTCAGGTAGTCGAGCGAATGGTGGGTCTGGAGAAGGGCGCGATCGTGCTGCATCAGAACCCCGCACTACGCCGCGCCACGATCCAGCACGCCACGAGGCCGGCGGCGAGGAGGACATACAGCACCGCGATGAGGATGGCGCGGTCGCGCTCCGGCGCCGACGCGGAGATCGGAACGTTGTTTTCGTAGCGGATCGCCGGGCGACGCCACGTCTCGGTGATTCCCCGGAGGACGCTGCCACCGTCGAGGACACCGATCGGCAGGAGGTTCGTCGCGTTCAAGAAGAAGGCCCAGGAGGCGAGCTCGATGACCCACGGAGTGCCGCGGCTCGAGCCGATCGCCCAGACCGCGGCCGCCCCGAGCCCGCCGGCGAACGGCCCCGCGAGCGAGATCAATGCGTTCCGCCACGGCGCGAGCCCGTCGGTCCGCACGAGGACGTACGCGCCGATGAGCGGGATGAAGGTGGGCAGCGTGACGTCCACGCCTTGTCTGCGCGCCTCGGCGAAATGGCCGAGTTCGTGGACGAGGATGAGCACGACGAACCCGAGGCCGAACCGCCAGTCGTGGAAAACGATCGCGAAGATGGCGAACGAGAGGGCGAACGACGCGATCATCTTCCTCAGCTGGGCGGTTCTGTCACTCATGATCCCTGGCCGATCCATTCTTCGCCGCCCGCGTAGACCTCTTTTTTCCAGAGCGGAATCGACGTCTTCAACGTCTCGATCGCCTCGCGACACGCGTCGAGCGCCGCCGCGCGGTGCGGTGCCGAGACGGCGATGACGACGCTCGGCTCGCCGATCTCGACGCGGCCGAGGCGGTGGTGGATCGCGACCGCGGTCAGGCCGTGGCGCTCGATGAGCTCCGCGCCGAGGCGCGCGAGCATCTCTTCGGCCATCTCCTCGTACGCCTCGTAGTCGAGGTGGAGAACGTCGCGTTCGCGGGAGCGGCGGCGCACCGTCCCGACGAAGCTCGCGAGCGCGCCGGCGTCGGGCGACTCGACCTCGCGCAGCACTGCCGCGACATCGAGCGGCTCCGGCGTGAGAAGGAACGACCCGCCGCTGACGGGCGGGATGAGCGCTACCTCGTCGCCGTCCGCGAGCGCGCGGTCGGTGGAGACGTACTCGCGATTGACCGCATAGAGCAGCCCGCCCGGCTCGTCGCCCAAGCCGAGCCGCGGCCAGACGTCGGCGACGCTCGCGACGTCCTCGAGCTCGAGGGTCGAGCGTCCGGCGAGCTCACGCAGGCCGGCGAAGAGACGAACGGTCACGCGCATGCCGAGGATCTTGCCTGACCGGTCTCTTCCGGCTGGAGAAACGCGAGAGGCCGGCGAACCGGCCTCTCGCTACCAAGGAGGAAACCCAACCGCACAGCCCAGTAGATGGAGGAGTCACGGTCGTTGAACAGCGAATCAATCGTACCACCGTCCACTCTTCCGGAAACCTCGCCCCGTACGATCCGGGTGTGGCCGCCACCGACGACCGCCGCACGGATTCCGGCATCGAGCTGAAGCCGGTCTACTCCGCCGCCGACGCGCCGCGCGCGCTCGAGGCGCCGGGCGAGTTCCCCTACACGCGCGGGCCGTATCCGGACATGTACCGCGGCCGGCCGTGGACGATCCGCCAGTACGCGGGCTTCGCCTCGGCGGAGGAGTCGAACGCGCGCTACCGCTATCTCCTCGAGCGCGGCCAGACCGGGCTGTCGATCGCGTTCGACCTGCCGACGCAGCTTGGCTACGACTCCGACGATCCGCGCGCGCTCGGCGAAGTCGGCCGCACCGGTGTCGCGATCGACTCGCTCGCGGACATGGAGATCCTGCTCGCCGGCATCCCGCTCGGCGAGGTCTCGACGTCGATGACGATCAACGCGCCCGCAGCGCTGCTCCTACTTCTGTACGAACTCGTCGCGGAGTCACAAGGCGTCGCGCCGGCGGCGCTTCGCGGCACCGTCCAGAACGACATCCTCAAGGAGTACATCGCGCGCGGGAACTACATCTTCCCGCCGCGCCCGTCGATGCGGCTGACGACGGATCTGTTCGCCTACTGCGCGGAGCGGATCCCGTCGTGGAACACGATTTCGATCAGTGGGTACCACATCCGCGAGGCGGGCTCGACCGCGGTGCAGGAGCTCGCGTTCACGCTCGCGAACGGCATCGCGTACTGCCAGGCGGCGGTCGACGCGGGCTTGTCGCCGGATGAGTTCGGCGCTCGCTTGTCGTTCTTCTTCAACGCGCACAACCACTTCTTCCAGGAGGTCGCGAAGTTCCGCGCCGCGCGGCGGCTGTTGGCGCGGATCATGAGCGAGCGCTTCGGCGCGACGAACCCGAAGGCGCTCGCGCTCCGCTTCCACGCGCAGACCGGCGGCTCGACGCTCACGGCGCAGCAGCCGGAGAACAACATCGTGCGCGTCGCGATCCAGGCCCTGTCGGCGATCGCGGGCGGCGCGCAGTCGCTCCACACGAACTCGTTCGACGAGGCGCTCGCGCTGCCGAGCGAGCACGCCGCGCACATCGCGCTGCGCACGCAGCAGATCCTTGCGGCGGAGGGCGGGACGACCGACACGGCCGATCCGCTCGGCGGCGCGTACTTCATCGAGTCGCTGACCGACGAGCTCGAGGCGCGCGCGTGGGAGCTCATCACGCGCGTCGACGAGCAGGGCGGCGCCGTCGCGGCGGTCGAATCGGGCTTCGTCCAGGACGAGATCGAGCAGGCGGCGTTTGAGTACCAGCAGCAGGTGGAGACGGGCGAGCGCGTCATCGTCGGCGTCAACGCGTTCCACGAGGAAGGCGAGGAGCGCGTCGAGCTGCTTCGGATCGACCCCGCCGCCGAGCAGCGCCAGCTCGAGCGCACGGCTCGCGTGCGGGCCGAGCGCAACGCCGACGAAGCCCGTGCGGCGGTCGCCGCCGTGCGCGAGACGGCGCGCGGCGAGGCGAACCTCCTCCCGCCGATGCGTGACGCGCTCCGCGCGCGCTGCACCGTCGGCGAGATCTGCGAGACGCTGCGCGAGGAGTGGGGGATGTACGACTCCCTCCGCCCCCGCGCCTAGCCATGTCCATCGCGGACACGTCCGGTATCAGATACCGGACGTGTCCGAAACCGTCACGGCCAAGAGAGCCTCTTGTCGGTGGCCTCGGATGCTGCAACGCTTCGCCGGATGCCATGCGCGCCGCGAGATCAGAACCCAGGGATTCATCACGTCTGGGTCAACGCGACTGGCAACTGGCCGTACTTCATCGACGGCGTAGACAGGATCGCTTGGGTGCGACTCCTCGTCCGGGTACTCGACCGATACGGCTGGAGTTGCCTCGCGTTCTGTCAGATGACCACCCACTTCCATCTGCTCGTCAACGTCGCGGACAACTCCCTGCCGCGGGGAATGCAGTACCTGAACCGCGAATACGGGAAGGACTTCAACGACCGACATTCGCGTTACGGCCACTTCGTCCGTAGGCGTTACGGCAGCCGGCGCGTGAAAGACGGCCGTGACTTGCTCGGGGTCTACGCGTACGTGGTTCTGAACCCCGTGCGAGAGGCGATGTGCCACCGCCCGGAGGATTGGCGGTGGAGCAGTTATGCAACGACGATCGGCCAGACCCACGCTTTCCCGTTCGTGGATGCCGGCCTCGTTCTCGCGGAGCTCGGCGGCTCGGTTGCCGCGCTACGGGTACTCGTCGACGCGCGGGCGGAACGACGTGTCTCGGCCGGACACGTCCGGTATCAGATACCGGACGTGGCTCCAACGGCCATGTCCGCGGACGGATTAGGGGCCTAGGCTTCGGCGGTGCGCATCCTCATCGTCTCCCAGATGTACCCCGGGCCGGACGCGCCCGATCTCGGGACGTTCGTCGCGCAGGTCGAGCGCGCGCTCGTCGCGCGCGGCCACGACGTCGAGCTCGCCGTCCTCGACACCCGCTCAGGCGGGAAGCTCCGCTACCTGACGCTCGCGAGGCGGACGTTCGAAGCGGCGAAACCGGACGTCGTCTACGCGCACTTTCTCGTCCCCGCGGGGCTCATCGCCGTGCTCGCCGGCCGCGCGCCGCTCGTCGTCACCGCCCACGGCCGCGATGTCCGGAACATCGGCGCGTACCCGGGGATCGCGGCCGCGACGCGCCTCGTCGTGCGGCGCGCGTCGACCGTGATCTGCGTATCCGACTATCTCCGCCGCGAGCTCGAGACCAAGCTCTCCGACGCGCGCGGGAAGACGGAAGTCGTCTCGAGCGGCGTCGATCGCGAGCGCTTCTTCGTCCGGCCCGCGCCCGACGGCCCGCCGCGCTTCCTCTGCGTCGGCGCTCTCGCCGAGCGGAAGAACGTCGTCCGGCTCGCCGACGCCTTCGCGCAACTCCCCGAAGGAACGCTGACGTTCGCCGGCGACGGCCCGGATCGCGCCGCGCTCGAACGCCGCCCGAACGTCGAGCTCCTCGGCCGCGTCTCTCACGACGAGATCCCGCACCTGCTCGCGCAGAGCCACGTCCTCGCGCAGCCGAGCCTCGTCGAGCCGCTCGGCCAGGCGCTGCTGGAGGCGATGGCATGCGGTCGCTCCGTCGTCGCGACGCGCATCGGCGGCCCGCCGGAGTTCGTGCCGCCTGAGGCCGGCGTCCTCGTCGATCCGCTCGACGTCGACGATCTCGCGCGTGCCCTCGCGACGGCCGCGGCGCTTCCCTGCCCGAACGACGCGGCGCGCGAAGCGTCTGCCGCGCACGACGTCCTCCTTCAGGCCGAGCGGATCGAGGCGATCCTCACTCGCGCGGCAGGTCGGCAAGCCTGAGCTCGACGAGCGGCCGAATCCGCTCCTCCAGCCCGGCCTCGCGCGCGAGCGCGAGCGCCTGCTCCCAACTCTCGCGCGCCTTCGCCGAGTCGACGCCCTGTTTCAGCCGGTTGTCGCCCGTAACGAGAAGCTTCTGAATCCGTTCGCGCACGTCCTCTTCCACACGGCGACCGTAACAGCGAGGATTGAGCCATGGCTCCGCGCAAGAAAACGAAGACGATCCGCGTGCTCATCGCAGACGACCACCTCCTCTTCACCGAGGCGCTCGAGGCGATCCTCTCCGGCGACGACCGGATCGAGGTCGCCGGGCGCGCGCGTGACGGTGGCGAGGCGGTCGAGCTCACGCGGAAACTCGAGCCGGACTTGATCCTGATGGACGTGAGCATGCCCGTGCTCGACGGGATCGAGGCGACGCGCGCAATCCGCGCGGCCGGCAGCGACGCCGCAATCCTCATGCTCACCGGCTCGAACTCCCGCACCGACGTCGACAACGCACGTGAAGCGGGGGCGTCCGGCTACGTGACGAAGGACCGGATCGCCTCCGAGCTCGTCGAGGCGATCGTCGAAGTCGCACAGGCGAAGTAGCCGCCCGGTACCCTGCGCCCGTGGTCCAGTTCCTCGCAGTCACGCAGGTGCTCATCGTCGTCGGGGTGATCGCGACCGTCCTCATGCACTCGGGCCGCGACGCCGGCATGGGCGGGCTCGGGTTCACCCCCGCCTCGCAGGGCGGCACGCACATCGTCGAGCGGAACCTCACACGCGTCACGATGATCCTCGGCGTGCTCTTCTTCGTGAACAGCGTCGCGCTCTTCAAGTACCTGTAGCCGTCGATACACTGGGCCGGCTCTCGCGCTGGTGGCGGAATTGGTAGACGCGCTAGGTTGAGGGCCTAGTGGCCGCTTTAGGCCGTGGAGGTTCAAGTCCTCTCCAGCGCATGCTCTTAGGCCGTCCGCAAGGGCGGCCTTTCTGTTGACGCCGTCCGGAGGAGTACGTACGCTGCTGGCGAACACTTGTTCGTCCCTCCCCGCGACCCCGGAGCGTGAGATGCAGACCAGCACGGAACTGACAGCCCGCCAGCGCGAGATCTGGAGCTTCGTGCTCGACTACAGCGACCGCCACGGCTACCCGCCCACCGTCCGCGAGATCGGAGAAGCGGTCGGGCTTGCATCGCCGTCGACCGTGCATGCGCATCTGGCGAACCTCGAGCGCGCGGGTCTGCTCCGGCGCGACCCGACGAAACCGCGGGCGCTCGAGCTCATGGGGAGGGAGCGCGCAGCCGTGGAGGCCGAGCCGGCGGCGCTGCCGAAGCTCCCGCTCCTCGGGCAGATCGCGGCCGGCGGGCCGCTGCTCGCCGAGCAGAACGTCGAGGACGAGATCGCCGTCCCGGAGACGCTCCACGGCGACTTTCTCCTCCGGGTCAAGGGCGATTCGATGATCGAGGCCGGGATCCTCGAGGGCGACGTCGTCGTCGTCCAGCGCGCGCAGGACGCACGCAACGGCGAGATCGTCGTCGCGCTTGCGGGTGATGACGAGACGGCCGACGAGGCGACGGTCAAGCGCTTCTTCCGCGAGGGCAACCGCATTCGCCTCCAGCCGGAGAACAGCGCGCTCGAGCCGATCTACGCCGACTACGTCCAGATCCTCGGCAAGGTCGTGGGGGTGTTCCGCGAGCTGTGAACGTGGTGTTTCTATGAACGGGGTCGCGCCTCTTCACCGGTCGCTCGAGCAGGAGCTTCTCGCGGTCTTGCGCGGAGCGTCGCTCGAGTGCCCGGTCTGCGGCGAGTTCGTCCTCCACGAAGGGCCGCACGTCCGCTGTCCCGAGTGCGGAATGCGCCTGCACGGCCGAATTGCAAGCGAAAGTGCGCCGGCGCATTCCGGGTCGCAGGCCGGCTGACGTTTTTTGCGCTTCCTCCCGGGGTAGCCGGAGTCACCTAGACACATGACTTCGTCGGGCGCGCGGGCCGCCCGTCACGAGCAAGGGAGGCTCCATCATGCGCGTACTGATTGCGCTACTTGCGGCGACGTGTGTGGCATTCGTCCTGGCGGCGTCCGCGGACGCAGGCTCGAGCGCCGGTGTCAGCGCCCACGGTCAGCTCGTCCACGCGGTCGCAAATACGAACCAGAGCTCGAATTGGTTCGGCTACAACCAGGGCGCGCTCGAGCAGGGCGGCTCATTGTTCAACTCGATCACCGGCGACTGGACGGTGCCGACCGTGAGCCTGCATGGATCGGGTCAGGACGAGTCGTCGTCCGACTGGATCGGGATCGGTGGCGGATGTGTCGACGCCGGCTGCACCGTCGGCGACAACACGCTCATCCAGACCGGTACGGAGCAGGACGTCTCGGCCACCGGCCAGAAGTCGTACTCGGCGTGGTGGGAGCTCGTCCCCGCTCCGTCGATCGCGATCTCGATGACGGTCGCTCCCGGCGACGCTATGCACGCGTCCATCGCCGAGGTGGTCCCCGATTCGGATGTGTGGAAGATCACGCTCACCGACGTGACGCGAAACGAGACGTTCACGCAGACCGTTCCGTATCCGTCCACCCATCTGACGGCCGAATGGATCGAGGAGACGCCGCTCCTGATCGGCACGAACGCCGGCTTCGCGGCCCTTCCGAACCTGACGTCGCCGGTCTTCGACAACGCCACGGTGAACGGACAGCCCGCGCATCTCAACGCCTCCGAGGAGATGCAACTCATCGACTCGAACGGCAACGTCATCGGGACGCCCTCCTCGCCCGACCCGGATGGCAACGGCTTCAACGCCTGCACGTGGGCGACTACGTGTGCGGCGCCGACGTCTAGTTAGTTGGAAAAGCCCGCGGTACAATCCGGCGCGCAGGCCGGGTGACCGCGGGCTCTCCGCTTCTTCGGACGTGGGGCTCGAGGAAAGTCCGGACACCAAAGGGCAGGACGCTCTCGCCAGTGAAAATTGGTAGTGAGGTGGCGAAAGCCAACGGAAAGTGGCACAGAAAACAGACCGCCTTTCGCGGATCTCCGGAGTCGCGACAGGTAAGGGTGAAACGGTGGGGTAAGAGCCCACCAGCGGCCCTGGCGACAGGGCCGGCTAGCCAAACCCCGTCCGGTGCAAGGTGAACAGGCTCCGCCGACGCTGCCCGCCGAGGAGCCGGGTAACCGCATAGATGGATGGTCACCCTCGACAGGATCCGGCTTACAGGCCTGCTACCGAAAAGCCCCGCTCAGGCGGGGCTTTTCCATCTCAGCGCTACGAGCGAGGCTTCGGCCCAGTGAGGCCCATGCTCTTCAGCGTGCGATGGACATAGAGCGCGAACTGCTCCGCGCCTGTCGAGTTGAAATGGATCCCGTCCGACGCGAACCACGACTTGTGCGACCACGAGTAGTTGCCCCACGGGACGACCGTCATCCACGGGTAGCGGTGTGACGCGCCGCGGATCACGCTGTTCGTGATCCGGTACTGCTTGTAGACGGGACGCAGCGTCAGCCAGAGCGCATGCTGGACACCGCGGCGGTGCATCGCGTTCAGCACCTTCTTGATCCCGGCGGCGTAGATGTGCGGATCGTCGTTGTAGCCGACAAGAACTACGACAGTGGGGCCGATCCGGCGACCGAGACTCTTGACCGACTTCAGGACGCTCGGCGGCTGGCCGTTCCCGAGGCAGCCGGGACTCGAGAGCCGACCGCACGGGTGAAGCTCGAACGTGACGCGGTTCCCCTTCTTGACCTCCGCCTTCGCGCTCGGAACCCAGTCGAGAGCCGACGCGACCGAGTCGCCGAAGATCGTCATGTGTTGCAGCGGCCGACGGTTGTGCGCGACCGCGTTCGTCGAGAACGCGCACACGGCGACGAGTCCGACTAGTGCTACGAGTAAGCGCTTCACGGCCGACAATGTAGACGGCAGATCGGCGATTTGAGCGACGACTTACGTTCCGTGTACGCGCGCGATCACTCGATAGAGGTTTCGCGGGAACGGAGTCGCGTGCCGATGTAGTGACCACATCCGAGTTCTCCCAACGGGGTGGGGAAGCGGACGCGAGCGGGGCGGGCCAGTCAACGGCTCGCCCCGTTTTCGCATCTAGGACGTGAAGCCGTCGAGCGCGGCGTCGACGAGCCGCGGCAGCGTGTCGAGCTCATAGCCGCCTTCGAGGACGGCGGCGATGTGGTCGCCGAGCCCGCGGCAGCGGCGGGCGAGCTCGCGGAAGCCGTTCTCTGTCACGCGCATGCTGGCGAGCGGATCGTCCTCGTGCGCGTCGAAGCCGGCCGAGACGAGCACGAGCTCGGGCGCGAACGCGGCAACGGCCGGAGCGACCACGCGGTCGAAAGCGTCGAGGTACTCCGCGTCGCCGGACCCGGCCGGCAACGGGACGTTGAGCGTCGTCTCGGCCTGGTCGTTCGGGCCGCCACTGCCCGGATAGAGCGGCCATTGGTGGAGCGAGGCGAAAAAGACGCTGTCGTCGCCCGAGAAGATCGCCTCTGTGCCATTCCCGTGATGGACGTCGAAGTCGACGATCGCCACGCGCTCATAGCCGAGTTCCCGCTGGGCGACGCGCGCCGCGACGGCGATGTTGTTGAAGATGCAGAACCCCATCGCGCGTCCGGCAAGCGCGTGGTGACCCGGTGGCCGAACGAGCGCGAACCCGCCGCGCAATGCCGCTTCGATCGCCGTGCCCGCCGCGAGCGTCGCGGCCTCGTACGTCGTGTCGGTGCAGAGCGTGTCGCCGTCGAGCCAGATGGGCGCGTTGCACTCGCGAATCAGCTCGACGTGCTCGGCGGTGTGGCAGAGCAGGAGCTCCTCGTCGCTCGCCGCGCGCCCTTCGCTCCATAGGTGCTGGTCGGCGAGGAGGACGGCGAGGCGCTCGGGGCGTTCCGGATGGCCGATGGTCGGGTGCAGCCGCGCCATCGCCGGATGCGTCAGGACGTCGATAGCGCGCGCACTCTTTCGGCAAGGCCGCCGAGACCGAAACCTTCGAGAATGGTGGACGCCTCCGCCCACGTCGGTGCTTGTGGTGCGAGGGGAGGAAGGGGGGCAGAGGCGTCCATTTCCGCGATTCGGCGGAACAGCCGCAAGTCCTCCGCTTCCGTCGCGAAGCGGCCGTCGGCCAGCGCCGCTTCGAGCGTCCCGTACTGGCGAAGGATCTCCGCCGCTTTCTTCGGGCCGATGCCGCGCGCGCCCGGGAGCTTGTCCGACGGGTCGCCGCGCAGCGCGATGAGATCGGGCACCTGCTCGGGCTCGACGCCGTAGCGCTCGCGCACCTCCGCGGGGCCGATCCGCGCGAGCTCGCTCACGCCGCGCACCGGTTGCAGGATCGTCACGCGCTCGCTCACCAGTTGGAACGCATCGCGGTCGGAGGTCGCGACGAGCACATCGCCCGGCCAAGCCTTCGCACCCGCGGCGAGGAAGTCGTCCGCCTCGTACCCGGCGGCCTTCGCCGTCGCGAAGCCGCACGCGGCGGTGACCTGCGGCAGGATCTCGAGCTGCTCGACGATCGAGTCCTCGAAGACGCGGCCCGACTGGTACGGCTCAAACGCCTCGTGCCGGTAGGTCGGCACGGTGAGCGTGTCCCAGGCGACGAGCACGCAGTCCGGCTTTTCCGCCCCCCAGAGCCGCGTGGCCATGTTCACGAAGCCGACGACGGCGTTGAGGCGGACCGACTTCGGTAGCCCGTGATACGCGCGGTGCGCGAACGAGTCGCCGTCGATCGCGAGGAGGACGCTCATGCGAGCGACGCCTCGAGCTCGCCGATCCGCGCCATGAGACGGTCGGTCGCTTCCTGCGAGGCGTTGCGCAGGTCGGCGCTCCCGCGCAGGTCGTCAATATCGACGGGAGAGCCGTACGCCACTCGCAGTGGGCCGAAGCGCAGCAGCCGGTCTGTCCCCGCGACCGCAGCCGGCACGAGCGGGACGCCTGCCTCGAGTGCAATCCGCGCGGCGCCGGTCCGCGGCCGCGCCTCGTGTTTCTTGACGAGCCCTTTGGACCGCCGCGTCCCTTCCGGAAACATCATGACTACCTCGCCTTCGCGCGCGAGCCGGACGGCGGTGGCGATCGCCTCGGTGTCGGCGCGCCCGCGGTGCACCTTGAACGCACCGGCCCCGTCGATGATGTAGCGCAAGGGCCACCGGTACAACTCCGACTTCGCCATGAACCGGAGCCAGACATTGGGCCAGATGGGCATCCCGAGCGGCCACGGATCGAAACTCGAGACGTGGTTGCACGTAAGAACGAAGCCGCCGGAGGAGGGGAGGTTCTCCTTGCCCCGAACCCGCAGTCGGTAAGGCCCGTACAGGACAGGGGCGCTCAGCACTGCGACGACGTTGTAGACGGGAGGCGTTTTCATTTCATCGAGCAGTATCCAATCTGCGGGCTATCGTGACCGGCCGTGTCGAAGCGGCTAGTCATTGTCGAGTCCCCGGCGAAGGCCCGGACCATCGCCGGATACCTCGGTCCGGACTACGTCGTCGAGTCGTCCGTCGGCCACATTCGCGACCTTCCGCAGCGCGCCGCGGACATCCCGGCCGAGTACAAGAAGGAGAAGTGGTCGCGGCTCGGCGTCGACGTCGAGCACGATTTCCGGCCGCTCTACGTCGTCGACGCGGACAAGAAGAAGAAGGTCACGGAGCTGCGCGCGCTGCTCAAGGACGCCGACGAGCTCCTGCTCGCGACCGACGAAGACCGCGAGGGCGAGGCGATCGCCTGGCATCTGTACGAGGTGCTCAAGCCGAAGGTTCCCGTCAAGCGCATGGTGTTCCACGAGATCACGAAGCCGGCGATCTCGCGGGCGTTGGACGAGACGCGCGATATCGACGAGCGCCTCGTCGACGCGCAGGAGACGCGGCGCATCCTCGACCGTCTCTACGGCTACGAGATCTCGCCGGTGCTGTGGAAGAAGATCATGCCGCGGCTCAGCGCCGGCCGCGTCCAGTCGGTCGCGACCCGCCTCGTCGTCCAGCGCGAGCGCGAGCGGATGGCCTTCCGCGCCGCCTCATGGTGGGACCTTCTCGCGACGTTTGATCCGGAAAACTTCCAGGCAAGGCTCGTCGGGCTCGACGGGAAACGCGTCGCGACCGGACGCGACTTCGGTTCCGACGGCGCTCTTCGCGGCGACTCGACCCAGCTCGACGAGGAGACCGCGCGCGGCCTCGCCTCGCGGCTCGAGGGCGCGTCGTTCCGCGTCACCAAGGTCGAGGAGAAGCCGTACTCGCGCAAGCCGGCGGCGCCGTTCATGACCTCGACGCTCCAGCAGGAGGCGAGCCGCAAGCTGAAGTTCACGGCGCAGACGACGATGAGCCTTGCGCAGCGCCTCTATGAGAACGGCTACATCACGTACATGCGCACCGACTCGACGACGCTGTCGGAGTCGGCGCTTGCCGCGGCGCGCCGCCAGGCGACGGAGCTCTACGGCGCGGACTACGTCCCCGACGCACCACGCCAGTACAACCGCAAGGTCAAGAACGCGCAGGAGGCGCACGAGGCGATTCGTCCCGCGGGCGACTCCTTCCGCACCCCGCAGCAGGTCGAACGCGAGCTCTCGCGCGACGAGTTCCGCGTCTACGAGCTCATCTGGATGCGCACCGTCGCCTCGCAGATGAAGGACGCGCAAGGGCGCACCGTCTCGCTGCGGATCGGCGGCGAGTCTTCGAGCGGTGAGAAGGCCGAGTTCGCCGCGAGCGGCACGGTCATCACGTTCCGCGGCTTCCTCGCCGCGTACGAGGAGGGTCGCGACGACGATCGCGCGCAGGGCGAGGACGACGAAGAGCGGCGCCTCCCGAACGTCGCGGAAGGCGACGCGGTCGAGTTGAAGGAGCTCGAGGCGCAGGGCCACGAGACGAATCCGCCCGCGCGCTACACCGAGGCGACGCTCGTGCGCACGCTCGAGGAGCTCGGCATCGGCCGTCCGTCGACGTACGCCTCGATCATCGGCACGATCCTCGACCGCGGCTATGTCTCGAAGCGCGGCGGCGCCCTCGTCCCCTCGTTCCTCGCGTTCGCCGTCGTCGGTCTCCTCGAGCAGCATTTCGCGCGATACGTCGACTACGACTTCACGGCGTCGATGGAGGACGACCTCGATCGCATCGCCGCCGGCGACGAAGCGCGCGACGCATGGCTTCATCGCTTTTACTTCGGCGACGGCGAAGCGGGCCTCCTCGACCTCACGCAGGATCTCGAGTCGATCGACGCGCGCGAGGTGAGCAGCTTCAAGATCCCGGACAGCGACATCACGATTCGCGTCGGCCGCTACGGCCCGTACCTCGAGCGCGACGGGCAGCGCGCGAATATCCCGCCCGACCTCGTTCCCGACGAGCTCACGGTCGAGAAGGCCGAGGAGTTGCTCGCGCAGCCGTCGGGCGACCGCGAGCTCGGCACCGATCCCGAGACGGGCCTTTCGATCGTCGCGAAGACGGGCCGCTACGGCCCGTACGTCACCGAGCTGCTGCCGGAGGACACGAAGGCCAAGCCGCGCACCGCGTCGCTCTTCAAGTCGATGTCCGTCGAGACCGTGTCCCTCGAGGACGCTCTGCAGCTCCTGACCCTCCCGCGTTCGCTCGGTACCGGCGCCGACGGCGAGGAGGTGCTCGCGAAGAATGGGCCGTACGGGCCGTACGTCTCGCAGGGCAAGGAGACGCGCTCGATCGAGAGTGAGGAGCAGCTCCTCACGATCACGCTCGAGGAGGCGCTCGCCGTGCTTGCGCAACCGAAGCCCCCGCGGCGGCGCGGCCAGGCGAAGCCGCCGCTCGCCGAGCTCGGCGCCGACCCGACGACCGGCAAGCCGATCGTCGTCAAGGAGGGCAAGTTCGGCCCATATGTCACCGACGGCGAGACGAATGCGAGCCTCCGTCGCGGTGACGACCCGCAGTCGCTCGACCTCGACGGTGCGCTCGAGCTGCTCGCCGAGCGGCGCGCGAAAGGCCCGTCGACGAAGACGGCCCGACGCCGCAAGTCCTCCTGACGGATCCCGCGCGGCGGTAGCCGAGACGCGGAATACACTGGCGCCTCTCCTCGTTCGATCGAGGGATCATTGGCGGTCGGAAGATTTCCGTCCTATGGTGAGAAGGCTCAGTTTCGACGCTCGTTGAAAGGATGGGGGAGGGCTCTGACTCAGAACCAGCTGCAGGAACTGCTCGAGTCGGATCAGATCCGCGCGATCGTCGAAGGCGCCGAGGAGCGCGGCTTCATCGATCCCGTCGCGATTGCGGCGTTCGCCGCTGAGCAGGAGCTCAACGAGCAGGATCTCGAGGAGCTCACGCGCGAGCTCGAGCGCACCGGCCTCGAGATCGGCCAGCCCGTCGCCGCTGCTCCTGTCGCCGCAACGGCGACGGATGAGGCGGAAGAGAAAGAGGAGAAGGAAGACGAGGCTCCGATGCCGACCGTCGCCATCTCCGGCTCCGCCGACAGCCTTCAGCTTTTCCTCGCCGACGTCGGCAAGCACAAGCTGCTCACCGCCGCCGACGAGGTGATGCTCGCGAAGCGGATCGAACGCGGCGACCCGACCGCGAAGCGCCGCATGATCGAGTCGAACCTCCGCCTCGTCGTCTCGATCGCGAAGGGTTACCGCGGGCTCGGTGTCCCGTTCCTCGACCTGATCCAGGAAGGAACGCTCGGGCTGAATCGCGCCGTCGAGAAGTTCGACTGGCGCCGCGGCTACAAGTTCTCGACGTACGCGACGTGGTGGATCCGGCAGTCGGTGCAGCGCGCCGTCGCCAATCACGCACGCACGATCCGCGTTCCCGTCCACGTTGTCGAGCGTCAGCAGAAGCTGTCGCGCGCGGCGCGCCGGCTCGAGGTCGAGCTCGGCCGCGAGGCGACGAAGGAGGAACTCTCCGAGGCGACCGGCCTGCCGATGCAGCACATCGAGGAGGCGCTCGGCGCGGCGAACGCGTCCGTCTCGCTCAACCAGACCGTCGGTGCAGACGACGAAGGTGAGCTCGGCGATCTCTTCGCTGACCGCGAGGCTGCCGATCCGTTCGACGAGGCCGAGGAGTCGCTTCGCCGGCAGGGCGTGCGGCGCGCGCTCGAGGCGCTGCCCGAGCGTGAGCGGCGCATCCTCGAGCTCCGCTTCGGGTTCGAGGGCGAGCCGTGGACGCTCGAGGCGATCGGCAACGAGCTCGACCTGACGCGCGAGCGCGTCCGGCAGCTCGAGGGTCAGGCACTCGCGCGGCTCGGCGCGCTCAGAGATCTGATCTCCGTCGCCGCCGCGTAGATCCGCCCGCGTGCTCCTGAGAAGGGGGCGAGGGGCACACACCGCAGTTCCGGCGGCGGCTTGCGCAGGAACGAGTCGATGAGCAACAGCTCGTCGAGATCTCCTAGTAACAAAGTGTTACTAGGTTGGACGTGTCTGGTCGAGGCGAGTCCGCTTTCGATTTCGAGGACTGCTCCGCCTCCTGGTGGGAGCGTTCGCTCGGCTCCGATCTTGCCCTTACCGATGAAGATTGCATGCACGAAACCCGGCTCCAGCGCCGGGGCGAGGACGCAACACTCGAACGTGCGTAGCCGTTCCAGCCGTTCGAGCTCGCGACAAACTCCCTGCAAAGCGGTGATCCTGTCGCGGAGTCGTGCAGCTTCTTCGAAGCGGCGCGCGTCGGACAGTTCGCCGAGCCGGCGCTGCAGGCGAGGTATTGCGGCGGCCGGCCGCTCAAGGTCCTCGGGCCTGAGCGCGCGCGCCGCAAGCTGCGCCTGCCGACGCGAGCGCAGAGGACCTAGTAACAAAGTGTTACTAGGTTGGACCTGGCTCGAAACGACCTGTTCGCCGCGTGCGCGGAGCCACACGTGGCGTTCCGGCCGGGACACGCGCGCGTTGCCGGGCGGGCGGAGCTCGCGGATGAGGCGCAGCTCCTCGAGCGCCGCCTCGAGCTCCGAGCCGAGCACGCGCCACTCGATGCGCTCGGTCGCGCCGAGTGCGGCCTCGACTGCCGGTCGCTGCCGGTCGCTCCGGAAGTACGACCGCAGCCGTGCACGCAAGTCGCGGGCACGGCCGACGTACAGCACCTGGTCTCCGCGGCCGCGGAAGAGATAGACGCCGGGTCGCGTCGGCGCCCCGTAGGCGAGGTGGCGCTTGTCGAGCAGTCGACGGCTCCGCGTCGCGGCGAGGGAGCCTAGATCGGCAACGGTCCGCGCGCCGCGCTCCTGCGCGAGCCCGATCAGCGCGAGGAGGAGCTCCGCGGTCGCGCGTGCGTCGGGCAGCGCGCGATGGCACGGACGCGAGTCGGTACCGAGGAACCACGCGAGCTGCCCGAGCGAGAAGCTCTTCACGCGTCCGGCAAGCAGCGTCCGCGCGAGGAGGACGGTGTCGACCACCGGCGATGCGATGCGCGAACCCGTGAGCCGCTCGGTCTCGTGGTCGAGGAAGGCGAGATCGAAGCGCGCGTTGTGCGCAACGAGAACTGCGTCGCCCGCGAAATCGAGGAAGCGTCGTACCGCCTCGGCCGGCCGCGGCGCGCCGCGCAGGTGCTCGTTACGGATGCCGGTGATGGCCGATGCGCCGGACGCGATCCGGAGCCCGGGATCGACGAGCGTCTCGAATACATCGACCTGCTCGAGCTCGTGGATCCGTACTGCTCCGATCTCGCAGATCGCGGATCTCCCCGGCCGCAGTCCGGTCGTCTCGAGGTCGACGACGACGTATGTCGCCTGCTCTAGGAGAAGCGCGGCCCCGGACGGCTCCGCGAGCGCGACTGCGTCACCGTTCCAAGCGAGGCGCGCGTCGCTATCGACGACCTCCGTCAGGAGCGAGCGCGCGAGCGCCACCGGTGTCTTGCGCAGTGCGAACAACCGCCGCGCCGCGTCCTCCGCCGGCACCGGTCCGCGGCGCTCCTCGACGAGTTCCACCAGCCGGTCGGCCGCGTCTAGCCTGAGTTGCATGCACGAGAGCCTAGGCGAACACACGTTCGTGCGCCACAATGCGCTGATCCAGTGGAGCGTCGCCGCTGTCGTTCTCCTTCTCCTCGCCGCCGGCTGCGGGGGTAGCACCCACGCCGCGACTCCCCCGACCACTACCGCGCCCACGACCGCGCCCACAACGACTGTTGCGCCGCCGGCACCGCCGGAGTCAGCGAACCGCCCGCACGAGTTCTCCGACTTCAGGATCGCGATGGACGGGACGGACTACCTCGACCCAGGCCTGTCGGACACGCCTGAAGGGTGGGGTGTGATGTGGAACGTCTATCTCCCGCTCATCGGCTACAGGCACCGCAACAGCACGGCGGGCGCGACGCTCGTTCCGTACCTGGCCGAATCGCTGCCGCGCATCTCGCCTGACGGCCTCGTCTACTCGCTCCGCCTCCGGCCCGGGCTCCGCTACTCCAACGGCGACCCTGTGCGCGCGAGCGACTTCAAGCGGACGATCGAGCGGGACATCGCACTCGACTCTGCGGGGGCGTCGTTCTTCGACAACATCGTCGGTGCGAAGCGCTTCGCCAAGACACAGAAGCGCGGGATCAGCGGGATCCACGTCAACAATCGCAAGCGGACGATCGCCATCCATCTCGTCGACCCGGAGGGCGACTTCGAGAACGTCCTCGCGTCCGAGTTCGCCGCGCCGGTCCCGTCGAACGCGCCACGCACCGACACGACCCTCCATCCGCTACCGGCTAGCGGCCCGTACCAAATCGTCAGCTATCAGCCGCACGGGCGGATCGTCGAGCTGCGGAACCCGCATTTCCAGGCGTGGCGCTTCCACGGAACTGTCCCTCGCGGCAATCCTGACCGCGTGACCTGGGACATTGTCCCGACGGCCCGCGCCGCACTCCGCGCGGTCTTGAGCGGCAAGGACGACTGGATGGGCTACTGGCCTGTCTCCAAGGATCGGCTCGCGGATCTCGAGAAGCACTATGCGAACCGGCTGCGTGTCTCCACGCTGCCGACCCTCGACTACTTCTTCATGAACACGAAGCGCGCGCCGTTCGACAACCTCGCGGTGCGGCGGGCCGTCAACTATGCGATCTCGCGGAAGGTGCTCGTCCACCTTGCGGGTGGCCCCGCCAAGACGACGGAGAACATCCTGCCGCCGGACTATTCGTCGTACCAGCAGCACAAGCTCTACCGCCACAACTTCGAGAAGGCGAAGAGGCTCGTCGCGGCGTCGGGCGAGCGCGGGAAGCGCGTCACCGTGTGGAACCACGACGTGCCCGGCGATCTGCCGTTCACGAAGTACCTCGTCTCCGTCCTCAACAAGCTCGGCTTCAAGGCGCACGAGCACGTCGTGACCCCGAGCGACTACTGGTCGACGCTGAGCGAGCGCTCGACGAACGCTCAGATCGGCTTCGCGAACTGGCTCCAGGACTATCCGCACCCGCTCGACTGGTTCGGAGCTCTCCTCGACGGCCGGCAGACGGAAGCCGCGCGCAACGACAACTACGCCTATTTCGACGATCCGTCGGTGAACCGGAAGATCGAGTCGCTTACGCGGCGGCCGGCGCCGTCGCCCGCTCTCGACGCGCAATGGCGGAGTTTGGATCGCCAGGTGATGAAACTCGCCCCGTGGGCGCCGTTCCTCAACCGTGAGGCGGTCGACTTCTTCAGCGCCCGTGTGCAGTTGCGGAAGAAGTGCTACGTGAACAACGTGCTGTACGGCTTCGATTACGCGTCGATCTGCGTCAAGAAAACGCCGTAGACCCCCATTCGAGGCACCGGAGTCAAGGGATCGGGGCGTCCGGCCGATACGCATTGCGATGGACGCCGCTGAGCGCAAAGAGATCCTCGGTCGCTACCTGACGCACTCCCGCCACTTCGAGGAGGTGGCGGCGCGCCGCCGCGGCAATGTGAGCGGCGACGTCATCCAGTTGCAGGCCCCGATGCGCGCGCTCGAGCAGGAGCCGACGGTACGCGAGGTCGAGGTGCTGCAGCTCATCTCAGACGGTCTCGTGAATCGCGAGATCGGCGAACGGCTCTTCCTGTCGGAGGAGACCGTCAAGTCGCATGTGCGCCACCTGCTTGCGAAGCTGCAGGCCCGCTCGCGGGCCCATGCGGTGGCCGTCGGCCTCCGCCGCGGCCTCATCGCCTAGCTATTTGTCCACAACCGCGAGGTGCCGGCCTTCTAGACGAAGAAACACAAAGCGCCGGGCTAGCTAATGCCCGGCGCTCGTGAAGTTCTGCCGTCGAACCCGTTATTTGCCGCTTTGGACGAATCCCTCAACATGGGGATGCCCACAGCCTGTGGATAACGGACTATCCGACGGTTCTACCAGTTCTTGCCATTGCCAACGCACAAAACGCGAACCGCAAGGGACTTACGCATTGGATGCTCCGATCGATCGGGGACTGACGGCAACGGAAGCTTATACCCCTTCTGGGGGATACGCAAGTCTGCTTCGTAAATTCCGCCAGATGTCGCCTGAAACTGCACGGTCTGTGGTTTGGGCGATGGTCCTCGTCGCTACCACGGGCGTCGTTGTCGCCGTGCTCTGGTCTGACGGGTACCGATTCGCGCCACTCTGGGCGATGATTACTCTCGGAGCATTCGCCGCCGTGGCCGAGAGACAGGGCGTTGCCCTCTCCGATCGCACGCAGATGTCCGTCTCGTTTCTTCCGCTCGTGTTTGCGGCCATCGTTTTCGGACCCCTTGGCGGCTTGGCCGTCGGAGCGATTTCGAACACGTGGGACTTCCGCGAGTCGCGGCTGAAATGGGCGGTCTATACCCCGATTCGCGCCCTCACCGCCGCTGCAGCGGGCTGGGCGGCGTGGACATTCGTCCCACATCCATCCGGCCTCGGTCAGTACTTGCTCGTGAGTCTGGTGGCTTCAGTCGCAAACCTCGCCGTCGATTTCCTGCTTAACGGCGTCACGGCGGCTCTACGCGGCATGAATGTCGGATGGAGCCTTTGGGCGATGGCGTCGGTCTCTCTCCTGACCGTGCCCTTCTATGTCCCGCTGCTGGCGTTGCTGGTGTTCACCAACGACGCGTACTCGCTGGGCGTCGCACTGATTCTCTTCGTTCCGACACTGGCGGCGCAGAGGCTGCTCAATCTCTATCAGCACGAAAAGGAAGCGACTCGCCACCTGGCCGCCGCCAACTCGAGTCTGCGTACGGCGAACGTGCGGTTCATGACTGGTCTGGTAGCGATTTATGAAGAGAGCGATCCTTACACCGCCAACCACTCCCTCGTGGTCGCGACGTACGCACGCGACATTGCCGAGCGGATGGGGCTTTCGGCCGACGACTGCGACCTCGTCGAGCTCTGCGGCCTGGTGCACGACATCGGTAAGTGTCGAGTCCCGAGAGAAATCATCGAGAAGGCCGGCCCGCTGACCTTGGAGGAGCGCCGTCTGATCGAAAAGCATCCAGAGTATGGGGAGCTCTTGATCCGGAAGGTTGGGATCGAGGATCATTTCCGGATCGCGAAGATCGTTCGTCACCATCACGAGTGGATCGACGGCAAAGGATATCCCGACCGTCTCTCCGACACAGAGATCCCGCTGCTCTCGAAGATCATCTCGGTCGCGGACGCGTACAACGCGATGACGTCTAAGCGCCCGTACCGCGACGCGATGCCGAGCCAGGTAGCGCGCCTTCGGCTCGCGCAGGCGGTTGGCACTCAGTTCGACACGTCCGTGGTTGCGGCGTTCGAGGCGATTCTCGCGACCGCAGACGAGGACTATCGGACAGGCGTCAGTTCGCGGTTCGTCTTCGCGTGGGACGAGATCGTTGCCGAGGGGCCGGCCGAACTCGCTCCGCTTCAAGCGGTTAGTTAGGGACATTCTTCCCAGAGACGGGCTGCCTCTCCCCGTGAGCGGACTCCGAGCTTCTCGAGGATGTGCTTCACGTGGACTTTTGTGGTTGAGAGGCTGATGAAGAGCATCGTTGCAATCTCCTGATTCGTCCGGCCGTGGGCGAGGAGCTCACATACCTCCTGCTCGCGTGGCGAGAGGTCGAGCCGCCGGTTCGCCGTCCGCGGTATGGGAATCCCGGACCGTTTGGCGATAGCCACGTCGTTCGCGCGAAAAAGCAGTTCGAGCACCGAGTCGCGATGCCGGCGATTCTCTAGAAGCACGACGGCGACCTCGAAGCGAGCTCGCCAGGCTATCGGGAGCACATAGTTGAACCCGAGCTCGACAATCTCCTCGTAGGCTTCGACGCACTTGGTGCGTTCGTTTTCGATAGCCGCGCGGACCGCGGTTGCGGCGGCCAGAAGCGCACGGGTCTCAAGCCCGCGCGACGCGTGGAGGGCGCGATTGCGTTGGTCTTCGGCTTCATTGAAGTCGCTAAGCGCCGTCAGTACTAGGGCGCGAAGGGCGTAGTGTTCTGCTTGCGTGAACCGAGGGGCTTGCGGATCATTTGACGACGCAAGGTGGTCGCTAGCACGGAGCAGGTCGCCTCGCGCAATTTCAAGAGACGCAGACTGAATTGCATGCTGCACAGCAAAGAACGGGTCGGGGTTGACGCGGACGCGAGTCTCGATGACGCGCAGCGCGCGCCGCGCGTTAGCGAACTCACGCATCGCCGTGAAGGAGCAGGCGCGGTTGATCTGCGCGTAAGGAACAACAAAGGGCAGTTCGAACTCTTCCGCGATAGCGACCTCCTTATTCGCCGCGCCAAGCGCCTCGGGGTAACGGCCGACGGCGAACAGCGCATACGCGAATCCATCCAAGATGGCCGTGCTGGCGTATGGGTCGGAGGCGGTTTCCACAAGGGCGATGCTGCTCTTGGCAGCCTCGACGCTTGCGCGCAGCGGTCCGCGTTTGATGCCGAGTTGGAGATTGGCTGCCGCGACCCGCAACGCATGATCGTGCGTTCTAGAGTCGAGCTGAGAGAGATCGTTAACCAACTGGTCGGCGTTGGAGCGCTCGTCTTCGATTGCGGCCGCGACACGGAGCCAGCGGAGTTCGACCTCTGTCCTGGGCTCAGTCACTAACCTGCTCGCGGACTCGAGGTGGTCGTCGCGCAGAGTCCCACGGTTCGCGAGGTTCGCGGACCGGGCCGCCACGAGATGTGCGCGGGCCGCAAGATCTCCGGCGAGGGTGTCGCCCGCACAACACGCGAGTGCGATCGATCTGTCGAAGCTGCCCTCGCGGAGCCGAAGTTCGGCTTCCGCGTAATCGATCGGGCCGCCTTCGACTCCGGCGTCGCGCCCGGCGGTAACCCATCGATCGAGGCTGCTCGAACGGCCTGCCTCGAGTACGTCGTCGAGGGCGACGGCGATGGCGTCCGCGATGAATTGCGCGTCGAGCGAGTGCTCGCTGACCGCGAGCGCTTCGTTCCAAAGGCGGTGATCGAACAGGCGCCGGCACTTGTCGAGAAGCAGGCGGCGCGTCTCGCCGCCGATCTCTTGGAATCGGCGGATGAGGAGGTCGCGCAGTAGCGGGTGAAAGAAGAGGGAAGTTCCTTCGGGAACGGCGAGGAGTCCTCGGACTGATGCGTTGGAGACCGTCTCGCGCGCCAAGTCTTCTCCAAGCAACAGTGCCGCACGTCTCATGTCGACGATCGAAGAAACCGCGAGGAGCATCAGCGCCTCCTGCGTCTCGGGAGTCGCCGTTGCGAGGAGTTCATCGACGAGGAACTCGTCGAGGGTGTGAGAGAGGAGTTGATCGGAGCTGAAGTCGACCTCGCCGCTCATTGCCGCCAACCCGAGGACTGCCGGCCAGCCGGCGGCCGTGCGCATTACGCGTGCTCGCCCTGCGACGGCGCCCGCTGCCTCCAGCACTTGCGCCGCCTCATCGTCCGTCATTCGCAGCTCGTCGACTCCGATCTCGAGACCCTCGCCGTACAGCTGAAGCCGCGGCGTGAACCACTTCGGTCGCTCGCGTGTCGTGATTACCCACCGCACGGGGATTCCGTCGACGAGCATCGACAGGAGTTCGTCCGACTCCGGAGTCTCCGCCGCTTCCCACTCGTCGACGATGACGAGGATGTCTTGCGTGATCGAGCCGAAGCTTCGGACGAGCGCGCGGCCCAGCGGGCTGGGGCTCGGATTCGCGGCCGCTATCGCTGCGACCTTCCCCGGGTCGCGCGCGAGCTCGGGCGCGAGCGAGGTAAACAGTTCGTCGAACTGGACAGCCAGGAGCGCGACGTCGCCGGATGCGCGGTTCGTCCGGTACCACACCACCGGGCAGTCCTGGCGCTCTCCCCACTGGCGGGCGAGCGTCGTCTTCCCGTAGCCCGCAGGCCCCGCGAACACCGCGACTCGCGAGCCGCCTCCCTCTTCGAGGCGCGCGATGAGTCGCGGGCGCTCGATGATGTGCGCGAGCGCGGGCGAAACCGCTGGTGTGATCGTCTCGACCATTCCCCTGAACCGGGCTACGCCCGGGACGAAAACCCTACTCCTGCGTGTCGCTCGTTACAAAGTGGGGGCTCCCGCGCCTGGTGAGGGCCAGGCGCGGGTTGCCGTCAGCCCCCGACGCCGGACATAGCCGGCGCGGGCTCGTGGGCGAGGGCGAGGGGGTCCTCGCCGGTGAGTGCCCTGAACGCGGCAGGGATCTGCCGCCGTCTCGGCACTCCGAGCTTCTGCCGCAGCGCATCGGAATGTGCCTTCGCCGTCCGCGGCGCGATGCCGAGCTTCGATCCGACCTCCTCGTTCGAGCAGCCCTGCGCGATCAGCTTCACGATCTGGAGCTGGCGCTCGGTGAGGTCGGGCTGGGTTTCTTCTCTCTTCGTCATGTCCCGGACGCTACGACGGCGCCGGGGCATGGCCTATTGGCCGACGGGAGTATTCGTTCGCGCGGTGCGGAAACCGCTCACGAAAGCGGCTTCGTGGCCGCGGCGGTTCGCCTCCGTCAGCTCGTCCTGCGTGAGCGCGCCGACGCGCAGAAGCAGGTCGAACTCGTCGCGCAGGTGGGTGCGCATCATCTCAGGGCCGTCCGTCGCGATCGAGAACTGGACGCCGTTCTCGACGAACGTCCGGAACGTGTCGCGCAGCGCATCCTCGTCAGGGAGCGCCTTCGTCAACAGGTTGGAGGTGGGGCAGATCTCGAGGACGACCCCGCGCTCCCGTAACAGCTTCATCAGCTCGGGGTCGCCGGCGGCGAGGATGCCGTGGCCGATCCGGTCGGGCCGGAGGAGCTCGAGCACCTGGCCGATCTCCTCGCGGCCGAAGTCGCCTCCCTCCTCGCCGACGTGGATCGTGACGCCGAGGCCGGCCGCGCGCGCCTCCTCGACCATCGGCTGCACCTGCGCGTAGTCGTACCGCTCGCCGCCCGGCCGCGGCCCGGCGATGTCGATCCCGACGATTCCGCGCGGCGCCCAGCGGATCGCCTTCTCGATGATGATCTCGTTCTGCCGCGGCGTGAACGTCCGATCCATCATGAGGATCAGGCCTGCGCGCGTCTGCGGATACTCGAGCCCGGCGACGTCGAGGCCGCGAATCGCGGCGAGGATGATGTGGTCGAGGTCGCGCTCGCCGCCACGGTTCCGCTTCATCGGGTTGAAGCGCAGCTCGAGGGTCGTGATCCCCTGCGAGCGGTAGGCGCCGCCGATCGCCGCGTGTACCGAGACCTCAACGGCGGCCGGGCTCGACTGGATGAGCTCCGTCCAGTGGTAGATCGCGTCGAGCGAATCGAGATCGGGCACGCCGCGCGGGTCCGAGACGGTGACGAGCCGGTCGAAGTCCCAGTAGTCCTTTACCGGCAGTGCGATGCCCTGGCGGTGCGCGAGCGACCAGAGGATGTCGGACGAGACCGAGCCGCCGAGGTGCGTATGAAGCTCGGCGAGGCCTCCGTCCATCGGTTGAGCCTAGCCCGCGCCGACGCGGCCGCGGGTGAGCCAGCGGTTTCCCACATACCGCATGCACAGCGAGGCGACCCACAGCGGGACGGCGAGCACCGCCGGCATCACCGACTCGAAGAGGACGGCGCTGAACCGGTTCGCGGGGGCGAAGTAGGACCCGAGGCCGACGAACGTCGCGAACAGGAGGACGAGCAGTGTCACGCCGTGCGGATAGAGCAGCCACGAGCCGAGGCCTGCGACGACGAGCGCCATGAGCCCGAGCGGCGCGTAGAAGCCCAACGTCTCCTGCTTACCGCCGTCCGCCGCGAGATCCGCGAGCAGCTCCTCGTCCGGCTCCGCCACTGCGACGGCGTCCCACGGCCAGTCGACCTGGAGCGGGATCGGGTTCGCGAGCGCTTGCACCTCCGGTCGTAGCGGCGTCACGTACTTGGCGATTGCGTGACCGTCCTTCGCGAGCCCCCACGCCTCGACGTCGTTGAAGGCGTCGAGGCTCGTCCGCACGTATGCGAGTTGCTGTTGCACGGCCGGGTCGACGCCGAAGTCCGCGGTCGTCATCCCGCCCGGATGCGTCACGGTCCCTCCGCCGGGCTCGCGCGTCTTGTCCGGCAATCCGCTGAGGAGGTGGAAGAACGCCCACTTCTTCTCGGCGAAGGCGCGGAGCAACCGCTGCTGCCGCTCGACGTCTCCGTACACCGTGCTCGCTCGCGAGAGAACCGCCGGAATCCACGTCCCCGGCTGTTGGACGTCGGGCATCTGCCCGGACCCGTCGCTGATGATGATGTGCGTGCATGCGCGGTCGACGAGGCCCTCGACACCCTGGTTGTCGTGGATGCCGCCATCGCTGAGCTCGACGACGATCCCGGGGTAGAGATCGTTGATGGGCAGCGGCGCGAAGCTCGGCGGGAAGGCGGCTGAGGCGGCGACGGCCGCGCCGAGCGGGAAGTCGCGCAGCTTCTCCGGCAGGGCGTCCCACTTCGCTCGCTTCAGCTGCTCGTTCTTGTCGACATCGGTCTCGACCGGCGCGTCGCTCTGGCGGTCGGGCTCGCCCATGTACTCCGCTTCGAAGCGCCAGTTGTGACCGGTGTTGAGGCACGTCGCCTCGAGCAGGAGGATCGGCACCGGTGCGTTGCGGCCGGCGTTCTCCTCGGAATCGGGGTCGATCGCCGTGCCGCCCGGATTGATGAGGAGGTCACGCATCGGGATTCGCCCGTTCACGAGCGGTCCGTGCCACGCCTGGCGGTAGTAGTCCTCCTCGAGCAGCTCGCCCATGCGGTCCGTGCGCGTATAGGAACGGCTCGCCATCGCGAAGTTCTTCCCGAGGTTGAGGTACGTGCTGGCGAGGAGGTTCTTCGCGACGGCCGCGCGGTACTCGCGGGCGACGTCATGCACGATCTCGACGAAGTCGTCGTCGGTGATCGTTCCGTCGTCCTTCGTCTCGAGCAGCGTCTTGACGTGGAGGTAATAGAGCGCTCCGATGAGCGATCCGCCGGAGACCGTCGAGAGGACGCGCACCTGCCGCAGCAGTCCGAGCTCGGCGAGCGCCGCGAGCACGCCGATGTGGAAGAACGCGGCTCGGTGCCCTCCGCCCGAGAGGGCGAGTCCGAGCCGAGGTCCGCCGACGGGTGCGGGCTCGCCGTCCATCGGCGCGACCATCCCACGCTCGCGCCGGCGCTGTCAACGTCTAATTCGGGGCTCGCCTTGGCGAGCGACCATTGACACCTTGCGTAGATCGGAGATAGTCGAAGCTCAACCAACGAACGAGGAGGGCCGGTGTTCGGGAAAAAGCGCACCAGAGAGGACGTAGAGCAGTACGTCTCATCGATCCTGCTCCCTGGCGAAACGGTCGAGGTGTTGCAGATCGGAGGACTCGATCCGGCCATTGATTTCTCAGCCGTTACGAGTCATCGCCTCATCGTCACGGCAATTGCCGGGGGTGGCGGCCTGCTCGTTCGCTCCATTCCGTTCGATCGGATCGCGTCTATCTCGATCACGCACGACCGGGAGGCGCCGCTCGACCCCACGAGTGGATCGGGTGTCATCGTCTATCCGCTCGGCCCCGAAGATCATTTCGTCATATCGGCACCCGGCCAGGAGACGACTGACCTGCACGCGCTCTATGACGCCTTGCTGCACAAGCTTTGCGCTGCCGGCGCCCCGGCGATGGCCTAACCGCTAGCTCAGTCCCAGCCGACGACGGCCCAGCGCCGCGTCGCGAAGCGCGGCCAGAGGAGCGCGAGGCGCGCGGCGATGAGGACGTCGAGTGCCGCCCAGACGCCGGTGATCCCCCAGCCGAGAGACAGCGAGAGCGCGGCGAGGACGATGAAGACGGCGCTCGCCGCGAGCATCGACCACATGAGATAGCGCGTGTCGCCGGCGCCGATGAGGATCCCGTCGAGAGCGAAGACGGCGCCGCCGATCGGCTGCATCGCCACGAGGAACGGCCACAGGAGCGCGGCCTGGTGGAGAACCGCCGGGTCATCGGTGAACGCCGCCGGCAGGGCGTGGGAGAGAGGCGCGAGGATGAGCGCGAAGACGCCGCCGATCGCGACCGACCACCAGATCATCCTGAGCGCGGCCTCGTACGAGCCGTCGGCGTCACCAGCGCCGAGCATCCTCCCGACGATCACTTGCCCGGCGATCGCGACCGCGTCGAGGACGAGCGCGATGAAGAGGAAGAGCTGATACGCGATCTGGTGCGCGCCGATCTCCGCGTCGCCCATGCGTGCGAGCACCGACGCGGCGACGAGGAAGCTCGCGTAGAGCGCGGCACTGCGGACGAAGATCTGACGGCCGACGCGCACCATCGGTCGCATCTCCGTCCAGCTCGGGCGGCGCGACGGCGCGTGCGAGCGCAGCAGCTCGACGACGAAGGCCACGCCCATTCCGAGCTGTGCGATCGCCGTCCCGGCGGCGGAGCCCGCGATTCCCCAGTGGAAGACGTAGACGAAGACGACTTCGAGCACGAGGTTGGCGACGTTCGCGACGACGACGATCTCGAGCGGACGGCGAAGGTTCGAGACGCCTCGCAGGTAGCCCTGTCCCGCGAGCGCGACGAGCGCCGCCGGCAGCCCGAACGCGGCGAGCCGGAAGTAGACGAGCGCGTGGTGGCCGGAGACGCCGTGTCCGCCGAGTCCGCGCAGGAGCGGCTCCGCGACGATCTGGCACGCCACGAGCAGCACGACGCCGATCCCAACGGACAGCCAGAGCGCCTGCGCGGCGAGCCGCGCCGCCTCGTCCTTCCGGCCGGCTCCCGTCGCGCGGGCGACGACCGAGGTCGTGCCGTACGTGAGGAAGTTGAAGATCGTGAACGCGCCCGCGAGAACCGTCCCCGCGAGGCCGAGCGCGGCGATCTGCGGGCGGCCGAGATGGCCGACGATTGCGGTGTCGACGAGGATGTAGATCGGCTCCGCCGCGAGCGCGCCGAGAGCGGGCAGCGCGAGCCGGACGATCTCGCGATCATGAGGCGAACGTAGGCGCATCAGGCCCGCCGACGATAATGACCCGATGGACGTGGGTCCTTCCGAGCACGATGGCCATCCGACGTCCAACCGGACGATCCCGATCCGGCTGCCGTCGGGGCGCGTGTTCCGCGTCGGCTACGTCACCATCGCCCTCGTCGCGCTCGGCCTGCTGATCTGGTGGCGGCACGGGAGCTTCACCGCGATCGGCACGGCGTTCTCCGACGTTCGGTGGGAGTGGGTCGCCGTTGCGATCGGCTTCAACCTCCTCTCGGTCGTCGCGCGCGCGGGTGCCTGGACGACCGTGATCCACTCGGCGATGGATCCGCCGCGTCCGAAGGCGATGCTCGTCTTTTCCGCGTTCTCGGTCGGTCTGTTCGCGAACGCGGTGCTGCCGGGGCGCATCGGCGAGCTCGCGCGGGTCGGCGTCCTCACGCGAAAGATGCCGGAGCGGAAGGGAGCGTGGGCGACGCTCGTTGGGACGGTGTTCGCGCACCGGGTCTTCGACATCGTCCCCGTGATGCTCCTCATCCTCTACGTGTCGCTGACCGCGACGATCCCGAAGTCGGCGCGCGACACGCTCGTCGTCGTGAGCACGATCGGGATCTGCCTCTTCGCGGTCGCATACGTGAGCGCGCGCCGGTCGGGTCATCAGGAGTCGGAGCCGCTCGGGCAGATCCGGCGGTGGCTTGCGATGGGACGCGCCGGGCTCCATGTGATGCGGTCGCCGGCAGCGACGGCGCTCGCGGTTTTCCTCCAGATCTTCGGCTGGACGTGCCAGCTCCTTGCTGTCTACACCGCGATGCGGGCCTTCGGCATCCACGCGCCGCTGCCGGCCGCGGGAGTCGTCCTCCTCGTGATGAACGTCGTCACCATCATCCCGTTCTGGCCCGGCAACGTCGGCCTCGTGCAGGTCGCGATCGCGTCGGCGCTCACGGCGTACGGCGTCCCGTCCGCGACCGGCGTCGCCTACGGGTTCGGGTTGCAGGCGATCGAAGCGTCGGTCGGGATTGGCGTCGGCCTGATCTTCCTCGCGCGCGAGGGGCTGTCGTTCGCGATGCTCCGCGTCATGCCGACGGCGGATCAGGCCGAGGTTCCGCAGGAGTAGGAGTAGCGCCGGCAGCGCGGCGCGCGAGTTCCTCGATCTTGCCCTGCGCGGCGTCGAGCTTTCCGCGGCAGAACGCGTGTAGTTGCTCGCCGCGCTCCCAGAGCGCGATCGCCTCGTCGAGCGGAACCTGGCCACGCTCGAGCCGCTCGACGATCTGCTCGAGCTCGGCCTGAGCCTGCTCGAAGGTCGGTTCCGCCTCGCTCATTTCCGCTCCCGCCGCCGGCAGATCCGACGCCTCCGCTCTTTGGTGAGCGCCGGCGAGCCTACGCTCACGGGGTGACCTCCTCCACGCGGGCGCCGAACGCGCCTTCGGCGAGCGTTATGTCGACGCGGACGCCGGGCTCGACGGCGGAGCTCGATGTCACGAGATGGGAGTCGGTGCGGACGATCGCGTAGCCGCGGCGAAGGGTGTTGAGCGGTGACAAGGCAGCGAGCTTGGCGGTCGAGCTCTCGAGCGCCGCACGTTTCCGCTCGATTGTTAGCGCTGGTGCTTGGCGGAGGCGTTCGTGCGCGCGCTCGAGCCGGAGGCTGTTGCGTTCGAGACCGAGGCGCGGTGCCGCGCGCAGGCGGTCGGCTGTGCGAGTGAGCCGGTCGCGGTCGCGCTCGAGCACCCGCTGGACCCCGCGCGCCATCGCCTCGCGCGCGCGGTCGAGGTTGCCGGACATCTGCGCGAGGTCGGGGACGACGAGCTTGCCGGCGGCGGTCGGCGTTGATGCCCGCACGTCCGCGGCGAGGTCGCACAGCGGCGTGTCCTGCTCGTGGCCGACCGCGGAGACGACGGGAACGCGGCACGCGGCGACAGCGCGGACGACGCGCTCGTCGCTGAACGGGAGCAGATCCTCGAAGCTGCCGCCGCCGCGCGTGAGGACGATCACGTCGACGTCCGGCTCCCGGCAGAGCGCCTCGATCGCGGCGACGATCTCCGCGGCGGCGCGCGGCCCCTGGACGTACGTCTCGGCGACGAGGACGCGGGCCGGCGGAAAGCGCGCCTCGATCGTCGTGACGACGTCGCGCTTTGCCGCGGCGTCGTTGCCGGTGACGACGCCGATGCGCCGCGGAAGGAACGGCAGCGGACGTTTCCGCTCCGCCGCGAAGAGTCCCTCCTCCGCGAGCTTCGCCTTGAGACGCTCGAGCGCCGCGAGATGCGCTCCGAGCCCGAAGCGCTCGACCGTGAGCGCGCGGAGCTTGAACTCGCCGCGCTGCTCGTAGAGCTCCGCGCGGCCGAAGACGTGCACGCGCTCGCCGTTCTCGAGGTCGAGCTCGAGCGCGTCGAACTTGCCGCGCGCGATCGTGACGCCGACCGACGAGCCGTCCACGGGATCCTTGAGCGTGAAGAACACGGTCGCCCAGCGGTCGTGCCGCTTGAGCTCCGTCACCTCGCCTTCGACCCAGACGGTGGGCAGCTTCGTGAGCCAGCGCCCGACGCCCTCGTTGAACGACGCGACCGAGTAGACGGTCCGCTCGTCGTACGGAAGCGCCTCGACCTTCGCCACCGGCGCAGCGTACTCGCGGCTGAGGAGGTGAACCTAGAGGAGGATCTCGGCGGCTGTCTCGTGTGCGCAGCCGCTGTCGATCATCTCGCACGCCGTGTGGAGATCGGCTTCGCTCACCGCGAGCCTCTCCGCGAGCGAGAGGGGATAGCCGTGCTCGATCAGGACATGGAGACGCCAGCTCTCAACCTTCGAGCGCTCATCGGTCGGGGGCTCGAGAACTTCGGTCGCGGTGTCGTGGATCGTCTCGCTCATGGCTTCTCCGATTCGTGTTCGTACCGACGAACCCTCCAACGCTTAGTTAGATCGTCGAATGCCCGAATTTCTTTAGGTTTTCGTTAGATCGTTTCTGCCGGAAGCTCTCGGCCGAGCGCTTTGAGGCGCGTCTCGAGGATTCCGCGCTGCACGTCGATGTCGGCCTGGATCTCGGCTTGGCGTTTCTCGAGCTCGGCGACGACGTCGGCGAGGCGGCGCTCGATCCGCTTCGCTCCCGCATCGCCGACATGCGCGAGCGTCTCGGCGAGGACGGTTTCCGCGTCGCGGGAGAAGTTGCTGACGGAACGGTCGAGCTCACGTGTGAGGCGTTTGGCGGCGTCCTCGCGGGCGGTCTTGATGGCTACGTCGAACCGTTGTGCGGCCTCGGTCGCGTAGGAGGCGACGGCGCGTTCGACCTGGCGGTCGAGCTGCTCGACCTGGCGGCGGGCGACATCCGCGAAGCCTTCCTTGATCCGCTGGGCGGCGTCGTTCTCCTCACGCTGGATCTGCTCGGCGAGCGCACGTTCGCCGCGCGAGAGCCGCTCCTCGAGCTCGTGCAGCGCCCGGCGCCGCTCGGCCGCGTGGACGTCTAGCTCGTTGCTCGAGAGGGCGAGTGCCTCCGTGAGCGTGCGGTCGATGTCGGCGCGGATCTTCGTGAGCGCGGCGCGCTGTCCCTCGCTCTCGCTCGAGAATCGCTCGGATTCGGCGAGCATCCGCTTCTCGATGTCGGCGAGCACCTGATCCTGGCGGCGGCGGAGCTCGGCGATCTGCGCCCTTGTCACCTCGGCGGTGCGGTCGAGATCCTCCGCCCAGCCGGCGAGGCGCTGCTCGACCTGCGCCTGAACCTCGGCGAGCTTCGTCGTGAGCGTGGCGGCGACCGCGCGTTCCTGCTGCTCCGCGACCGCGCGCCGTTCCTCTGCGAGCCTGCGCTCCTGCTCCTCGAGGATGGAGCGCGAGTCGGCGCGCGCGCGGGCGAGCGTGAGCTCGAGCTCGGAGGCGCGCGTCGCACGCTCGCGCTCCACGACCGCAAGGAGATGCGCTTCGGCGTCGGCGAGGCGACCGTCGACTTCCGCCCTCTGGCGCAGGGCGTCGGCGAGGAGAAGGGAGGCTGCAGCAGCGAGGAGGCACACGGTCAAGCCGCCGGCCGCAACGGCGAGCGAGCGGGTATGACGCAAAGCGAACGCGATCCACGCAGCGACCGCCGCGACTCCTTCGAGCGCGACGATTCCCCTGAGAACGGACGTCGAGCCCCGCTGGAGCGCCGCGAGCGTCAGCGCTGCTGCGCCGGCGACGATGCCGGCCGCGAAGACGAGATCGGCGAACGTCGTCAGCCCCACGGGTCCAGTGTAGGCGCCTCTCAGCAGCGCGGCGAATCATCCACCGACCGGTGGCAGCTACCAGAACGAAAGGTGCACCACTGTGTGACAAAAGCGCAGATGTCCCGCATTTGCAGGGACGTTGGTGGCAGCCACCGTACGTCTCTGTGACGTAGCTGTCACGACTTCTTCGCGGGCCGGGTTAGCTGCGCGCGAGAAGCAGGGCCGCTGCGAGGAGGACTGACGCGGCGGCAAGAATCTCGAGGATTCGCTCAGCCGTCGGCGCGATCGCCCGTTCGGCGTCGGTGACCTCGCTCGCGGGCTTCCTCCGTACGGCCCGAACTGGTGTCGAGAGCATCCGCTGCGCGATGATCAGCGCGAACGCGTAGACCGCCGCCGCGACGGCGCTGCCGCGTAGCGTGTGTGCGGCGGCGAAGTACGCGGTGAGCACGGGGAACGCTCCCCACGCCGCGGCCAGCCAGAACGCACCGTGGAACGCACCGCCGAAGAGCTCGAGGTTGTAGGCGACGACGATGAAGGCGCCGAACGCGACGAAGGCGAGGAGCCAGAGCGTCCGCTGCACGGCAATCACGCAGCCGATTGCGCACGCGCCTCCGATTGACACGACCGCGAGGGAGACGAGAACGCGCGTCGGGATCACGGTCTGCAGCGGACGGCCCTGCAGTTCGTCGAGGGCGTGCGCGCCGACGCCGAGAGCGAGGAAGAACGCGAGCGCCGTCCAGCCGAGCAACGGCCAGTCCATGCGGGGCGCGAGCGCGGCGCCGAGCGCGACGTACGAGAGGTTCCAGAGCGTGTACGGGAGATGGAGGAGCGTCACGTAGTCGCGCCAGCCGCCCCGCCGCAGCGCATAGAACGCCGGCCGCGCGGGTTCGTTCACCGCTTCGTGCCCCAGACGACGATGCCGCCTCCGACACTCATGCGGCGCACGCGGACGTCGTCGATACCCGCCTCGCGCCACGCGTCGATGAGCCGCGGCTCGGGCCATTCCTTCCAGAAGTTGCGGATGCTGGGACCGAGGAAGCTCCCGACCTCGCGCCAGCCCGGATCGATGACCGCGCCGGCGCCGGGCAGGCCGATGCGGACGTAGAGCTCCCACAGCGGCCGCCAGACGCCGCGAGGCAGGCCGAACTCCTGCATCGCGACGACGCAGCCGGGCCGCACGACGCGGACGAGCTCGCGCAGCGTCGCGGGGACGTCGTCGACGTAGCGGAGGAGATACGTGAACGTCAGCGCGTCGAACTCGGCGTCGGCGAACGGGAGCGACTCGGCGCGGCCCTCGCGCAGCTCGATCCGTTCCGCGAGCCCGGCGGCGGCGATCCGTTCGCGTCCTGCGGCGAGCATCTCCGGGCTCTGGTCGATTCCGACGATCGTGCGCTCGGGTGCGGCGCGCGCGAGCTCGATCGCGACCGCCGCCGTGCCGGACGCGACATCGAGCACGCGGTGTCCCTCCGCCGGGATCCGCGAGACGAGGAACGCGCGCCAACGCGGGTCCTGGCCGAACGAGAGAAGGTTGGCGTAGCGGTCGTACGTCGGGCCGAGAGGCGCGAAGAGCTCCTTGGCATCCATGCGCGCGACTCTATGCTCGACGGGTGGAGCTGAGCGACGACGTTGCGCGGATCGCTGCCGCCGCTGCCGGTTTCGCCGATGCGGACGAACAGCTGGCGGGCGTTCTTCCGGTGGACGTGCTCGGCCGCCGGGTCTACCTCTGCGCGTTCGCCGCCCCGGGCCGCACGACGTGGCTCGCGCTCGGCGACGACGCGCGGCCCGTGGCGGACGCGCGGCTCGTCCGCGAGGCGGCTTCGCTCGCTGCGCTGTGCGAAGTGGCGGAGGAGTCGGCGGGTGGCGGCGATCTCCCGGAGCTGCGAGCGCGTCTCGCCGAGATCCGCGAGACGGAGGCGCCCGAGGGGATCGAGGAGGCGGAGGCCGCCGCGGCTGCGCTCGCCGACGTCATCCAACCCGAGCCGCGGCTCGCGAGCGGCGCGTATCTCGACGCGGTCGGCAACGCCGCGCGGCGCCTCGAGGTCGCGCTCGGCGACAGCGGCGGCTCGCCCTTCGCGGCGGCGATGCAATCCGTGGTCGGCGCGGTCGAGGAGCTCGCGGCGGACATCGAGGCGAACTACAAGCTGCCGCTACCCTGAGCCTGTGGAAGGCGGCGGCTTTGGATTCCCGTTCGGCGGCGACCCCGACGAGATCATGCGCGGCCTGCGCGAATTCGCCGAGCAGCAGGCGGAGAGTGTGGAGGCGGCGCAGCGCGAGCAGTTCGCAACGCTGACGCTCAACACCGCCGTCGAGCTGACGTCCGCAGCACTCGCACAGATCCAGCCGCAGGGCGGCGTCGACGAGCAGGCGATCGCGCTCCGCGACGCGATGCGCGTCCTCTTCCCCGAGGCGGTGGCGCTCGTAAGCGCCGCGCGCCAGGGGTTCATGCAAGAGCGCTAGCCCGGCGACATAGAATCGCGGCGGCTGTGACGCTGCTCGATTCCGCCATCGTTCGTCTGCTCCCGGCGGTGCCGAAGCCGGTCGTCCAGCGTTTCTCGGCTCGCTACATCGCCGGCGCGACGCTCGCCGAGGCGGTCGCCGTCGTGCGCGAGCTCAACGACGGCGGGAAGATGGCGACGGTCGACGTCCTCGGCGAGGAGATCACGCGTGAGGAGGAGACGCGCGCGATCGCGCAGGCGTACCGCGACGTGCTCGCGGCTATCGACGAGGAGTCGCTCGACTCGAACGTCAGCATCAAGCCGACGGCGCTCGGGCTCGGGCTGTCGTACGAGCTCTGCCGCGAGAACCTCCTCGACGTCCTCGCGGCCGGGAAGTTCGTGCGGATGGACATGGAGGACGCGACGACGACCGACGACACGCTCCGGCTCTACCGCGAGCTGCGCGAGGACGGTCACGACAACGTCGGTGTCGTCCTCCAGGCGCGGTTGCGGCGGACGCTCGACGACATCGCCGCGCTCGCCGACCTCCGACCGAACGTGCGGATCTGCAAGGGGATCTACCTCGAGCCGGGGTCGATTGCGTTCACCGATTTCGAGGCGATCCGCGTCAACTTCCTCCGCTGCCTCGACGCGCTCTTCGACGGCGGTTCGTACGTCGGGATCGCGACGCACGACGAATGGCTCATCGGCGAGTCGCTCGCGCGCGTCTCACAGCGCGGGCTCGGTCGCGAGGAGTACGAGCTGCAGATGCTCCTCGGCGTGCGGGAGGACCGGCGCGACGAGCTCGTCGCGGAGGGCCACCGCCTGCGCGTCTACGTCCCGTACGGCGAGCAGTGGTACGAGTACTCGGTGCGACGCCTGCAGGAGAACCCCGCGATGGCCGGGACGATCGCGAAGGCGACCGCTGCGCGCTTGCTCGGGCGCGGCGCGTGAACGATTCGGCCGCCTGAGCCGTCGTAGTTCCAGTGCGCGCGCGTAGACAGCCGCTCCTCGACGGCGCCGCTGCGCTGCGCGTGCGCCGGGTGCTGTACCTCAACGGCTTGCGTGGAGGCGAGATCGAGGATGCGATGCAGGAGATCGAGCTGAGAGCAATCGAGAAGCCTCCGCGCGACAGGCGCAAGGCGGCGAGCTGGGCGTGCGTCGTCGCGACGAATCTCGCGATGGACGTCCACCGGCGGGCGGAGCGGGACGAGCGCGTGCTGCTCCCCGACGAGACCGCAGTGCTCGACGCGGCCGAGCCGACCGGCCTCCGCGACGCGATTCGTTCCGGTCTGGCCGAGCTCGCGCCGGAGCTCCGCGCGACGGTCGTCCTCCGCTTCTACGCGGACTTCACCGTCCCGGAGATCGCGACGGCGCTGGGCATTCCGGAAGGAACGGTCAAATCGAGGCTGTTCCGAGCGATCGAGGAGCTGCGTGAGCGTCTACCGATGGAGGCGATGAGATGAGTGACCACGTCGAAGCGCAGATCCGGCTCGGGTTGCGGCTGCTCGCCGAGGACATCCAGCCCGCATCTGAGGTTCGTGCGCCGTTCCGTCCCCGATTCCTCGCTCTCGTCGCCGCCGGGCTCGCCGTCGTCATCGCCGCCGCGGTGCTGGCGGTCACCGACCCGGGAGGAAGCCCCACCGCGCCGCGCTTCGTCGCGGACACGTTCAACTACCAGCCCGGCGACGCCGGTAGCCAGGCGGCAGAGCCGGCTCTCTCGAAGTTCTCGGTGGAACAGCTCTCCTTCGTGGCGGCGGCCTCTACGCGAGACGCTTGGATCGTCGGATCGGTCGCCTGGCGCTGGAACGGAACGGCGTGGCGAAACGTCCCCTTACCGCGTTTGCGGGGCGATGCGGATCTCGAATCGCTCGCCCTCGCGGCCGACGGCGAAGCGTGGATCGTTGGCCGGCAGAGCAGGCCGAGCGACGATCGCGCTGCCTACGCGGTTGCCGAGCACTGGGACGGAACCCACTGGCGTTTGTCCCCGCTGCCGAACGTCGGCATTTCGAATCTGTTCTCTGTGTCCGCGAGTGGCCGGGACGATGTCTGGGTGTTTGGTGAGAGCTTCCGCCGCGACCGGAACGGGAAGTTCCCGGCGAAGGGCATGCGGCCGCTCCTCCTCCACTGGGACGGCTCGCACTGGAGCAGAGTCGCGCTCCCGTGGGCGCCGTCGGGGCTCGTCTACTACGGCAACGTTGTCGCGACCGCGCCGACGGACGTCTGGGTGCTCCGGAACAAACAGATCGAGCACTGGGACGGAACGACCTGGCAAGCAGTCCCTGCGCCCTTCGGTCCGCGCGACCCATTCCGCGGGTTCAGCGCGAGCTCTGCCGACGACGCGTGGGCAGTCGGGAGCTTCGCGAAGCGCGGGCATTCGAAAACGCTCGCTGCGCACTGGAACGGCAATTCCTGGCAGATAGCCCAGACGCCAAACGGGAGTACCGACTCGGATCTCACCGACGTCGCGGCCGTCAGCCCGGACGACGCCTGGGCTGTCGGGCGGAGCCGATGGGAAGATGGGCACGGGAACTCGAAGATCCTCGGTCCGCTGTTCGAGCACTGGGACGGGCGGAGTTGGAAGGTGATGCCGGGAGTGATCCCGGCTATGTGGGAAGGCTTCCCTTCGCTGGCGGCTGCCGCGGATGGCAGCGCCTGGGCGATCGGCAGCTGTTACCTGGCCAACGTCGTCGCCCGTTGGAACGGCTCCACTTGGACGACAGTCCGGCACCCACAGGATCATCACTGGACGAAGTGGGCGACGCGAGAAGATCGCCGCCGCGGCTTCCCGCACTGTCGAGTTTGGAAGCGCTAGGCCGCGCGCCGCGCGTAGAGGAGGAACGTCGCCGGCACGCGTTTGTCGTGGCGGCGGCGCGAGGTTCCGCCGGGGTACTCCTCGAGCGCCTGCACGGAGATGCCCGCGCGGACGAGTGCGCTGACGACCTGGCCGAGCCGCCAGAGCCGGTTCGGGTTGGTCGGATCTCGGAAGTAGCTGTTCTGCCAGCGGAGCAATCCGTCGACGCAGTCCGCGACGGGATGGTCGTCGAAGACGAGGAGCTCGCCGCCTGGCTTGAGGACGGCGGCGATTCCCGCGGCCCAGGTGTTGAGGTCGTCGACCCGGTCGAGGACGCCTTCGCCGGAGTAGACGAGATCGAACTTCCGGCGCGCGAGCGGCCGGCGGATGTCTTGCAGATCGCCGTCGACCCAGAGGATCTTCGGCCAGTGCTCGCGCGCCGCCTCGAGCATTTCGCGGCGCGGATCGAGTCCCGTCACGATCGCGCCGAGCTCGGCGATGGCCGCCGTCGCCTCGCCCGTCGAGCAGAGGAGATGGAGCACCTTCTTCTTCGTCAGGTTGCCGAGCGCCCGCTCGACGATTGCGGGGAGCACGTCCGGCTCGTGGATGGCGCGGTGCCGGGCGTCGAACGCACGGACGTTTTCCTCCGTCGGCTCCACTACGCGGAGAGCGAGTAGCCGCCGTCGACGACGAGCGTCTGGCCGCAGATCATCGCGGCGTCGGGCGAGCAGAGGAACGAGACGACGGCGGCCATGTCCTTCGGCTCGACGAGCCGGCCGGCGGGCGTGCGCTTCACGGTCTTCAGCATCTGTTCCTTGTTCGGAAACCAGTCGAGCGCCTCGGTGTCGACGACGCCGCCCGACACGGCGTTGACGCGGATGCGCGGCGCGAGCTCGACGCCGAGGTACTTGACGCACGTCTCGAGCGCGGCCTTCGAGACGCCGATGAGGACGTAGTTCGGGAGCACGCGCTGCGAGCCGAGGCTCGAGATCGCGACGATCGAGCCGCCCTCGTCCATCGTCGGCGCGCACGCGCGGGCGAGAGCGAGGAGCGAGCGCGCATTCGCATTGAGCGTCCAGTCCCAGTGCTTGTCCTCGGTCTCGAGCGCGGGGCGGATGACGCCCGTTGCGGCGTTCGAGACGACGACGCGGTACGGGCCGTGGGACGCGAGCTCGGCGATGGTCTTCTCCTCCGCGACGTTTCCGCCGACCGTGACGACCTCGGCGCCGGTCGCGCGCAGCTCTTCGGCCGCAGCGTCGGCGGCCTCGTGGTTCCGCATGTAGCCGAGCACGGCCTTCGTCGCGCCGTCGGCGACGAGCCGGTGCGCGATTGCCTTGCCGATGCCGCGCGTTCCTCCCGTCACGAGGACGGCGTGGCTCATGCGCGCGGGAGCGGTTCGTCCGCCGGCGCGGAGCTCGGCAGCTCGCCCCAGCCCGGCCGCGTCTTCGGCTCGCGGTGGCTGTCGACCGCCTTCGACGACGCGTAGCCGAGGTCGTCGAGGAGCGCGATCTTCTCCTCCGCGTACTTGCGCACCTCGTTGTCGTCCGGCAAGTCCATAACGAGCTCGCGCACGCGCGCGCGGAGCTGGTACGCGAAGTGCGGCGTCGCCGGCCCGACGAGGGCGTCGACGTCGGAGAAAGTCGGCTCGGACATCGCAGGGAGCCTAGTGGATGTTGACACCCCGAATAGATGCGGTGTGCGCCGCTGTCCGGTGCTCGGGAATATTCCCCACGCAGAATCTCATGACCCGCAGCTCAACGGCCGATGCGTCGTCCATGGTCGTCTTGTTCGCGATCGTCGCCGCACTTCTTGCGGCCTGCGGTATCGGTCTCAACGCGCTTGGCGTAGTAATGCTCGGCGAAGGCCGAGGCGCAGGCGTTGTGGGTGTTCTGTGCGGGATTCCCGTCTGCTACGCCGCGTACGTGTTCGCGCGAGCGGCAGTCCGAGAGCGGCGTCAACTGCACCGGCATCCGCTAAGCGCAGACGAGCGAGGTGCTCGCAAGAAGAAGGTCAGCTCCCTCCTCGGCTCCGCGGCGGCGTTGATCGTTGGTGCGTTCGTCCAGCCCATCCCGGGCGTACTTCGTGTCGTGATGATCTTCGCCGCGCTCTTCGCGGTGCCGGTCCTCCTCGCGCTTGAGTTTGAGCCACCGAAGCATCGTCCGGGGAGCTAGGCGCCTGAATCACCCGCATCCTCGATCGCCGTCGGCGATGTAGCTTCGAAGACGTGCGCCGGCCGTCTCCCGAGTACGCGATGTTGCTCGGCGCCGTCCTCCTCTGGGCGCTCAATGTCACCGTCACGAAGTACATGTTCGAGCACGGCTGGCAGCCGCTTTCGTACGGGACGATCCGCTACTTCGCCGCGATCTCGCTCTTCTGGATCTTCACGTACCGGCGCGAGGGCTCGTTCCGAATCGCGCGCGAGGACTGGAAGTACATCGCGATCGCCGCGGCGATGATCTTCTCGAACCAGATCGCGTTCGTCTACAGCCTCGAGTTCGCGCAGGCGTCGACCGTGTCGCTCCTCTTCGGGACGACGCCCGTCTTCGTCGCCCTCGTCTCGCTCATCGTCCTCCGCGAGCAGCTGGCGCGCTCGTTCTGGGTCGGAGCGATCCTCACGTTCGCGGGCGTCGCGCTCGTCGCGGTCGGCGCGGGCGGCGGCTTCAGCTCGGGGACGAAGGGCAACCTCATCGCGATCTGCACCGCGCTGACGTGGGCGTGTTACACGGTCGCGATCGCGCCGCTCATGCGGAAGTACTCGCCGTTCCGGATCAGCGCGGTCGTGCTTGCGCTCGGCTGGCTGCCGCTCGCTCTCGTCTCGATTCCGCAGATCTCGCACCAGCAGTTCCACTTCGGCGGACTGACGTGGCTCGGGTTCGCGTACGCGGTCGTCGGACCGCTCTTCCTCACGAACATCCTCTGGTTCACGGCCGTCGACCGGGTCGGCGCGCCGCGGGCCGTGATCGTCAACAACCTTCAGCCGTTCTTCGGCGTCCTCTTCGCGTTGCTCCTGCTCTCGGAGTCGCTCCATCCGCTCGAGATTTTCGGCGGCGTCCTCATCTTCATCGGGATCTACCTCGAGCGGAAGCTCCGCCACCAGGCAGCGCTTCGAGCCGAGGCGCTTGACATGCCGTCCTAGTTTATCTATAACACTAGATATATGGCGTTGATCGAATTCCACCTCGACTCGCGCTCAGGCGTGCCGACGTATCTCCAGCTCGTGCAGCAGGTGCGCCACGCCGTCCAGCTCGGGATCCTGCGGCCCGGCGACCAGCTGCCGAC